>LJKL01000016.1 GCA_001421175.1 Methanomassiliicoccales archaeon RumEn M2
GTAGAATGCATCTGCGCCGATGGATGTTACGCTGTTTGGTATCGTCACGGAAGTGAGGCTGATACGGTTGTGGAACGCATCTGCACCGATGGACGTGACGCTGTATGTTTTTAAATCGTGATCAGACACCGAGGCCGGGATTGTCAAACCTGTAATGTACATGTTTCCAAGACTCGCCACTTCCACAGTATCTGCGGATGTGATCTTGTATACCAGTTCGTATTTCGGATAAATATGTTTAAATTCAGATACCGCAGCATCTGCAGGTTCGGATTCAGAGACAACGAAGAACGGTGAGACAACAGCCAAAACAACAACCGTAAGCAAAGATGCTTTGAGAACAGAGGACAAGGACATTTATCTTTCGCAACCTCCCGGACTACGCCGAATAGGGATAAGATCCCGGCACGTCTGTTGAAACCGAACTGGTTGTATTCTCTCCCGACGAATGCCCGATCTTGCTCCGGATATATTATACAGACATAAATACCATCCGATTATATTGCTCCGGAAAAAGGTCTGCCAGCGTTCCCAGTCAACTGACTCCCGACAATTATATTCCGTCATAATCCATGTATGCGGTATGATAAATGCCCGATGCAGAACTTTTTTCTCTATATCGTCAAACCATGAAGTGGGCTCTGCTTCATCAGTGATCTCTGTCACCGCCTTAGAAGGATGCCCATCTGTTCCCGGCAAAGGCTAAAATACCACAAGAACAGCATTCCGGTCGTCTAGCCAGATAGGTAATGGTGGACAAGGCGTGATTCGAACACGCGACTTCTGCCTTGCGAAGGCAGCGATCTACCGGGCTGATCTACTTGCCCATTGTGACCCGAACATTCCAGCGTAGGATATAAAGGTTTCAATCCGCGACAGGTTCGTCATCCGTTCTCTCCTTGGATATGTAGATGAAGAACAGAGCTATCATCGTGGAAACGAGCATCAAACCCCACAGAAGAGAGAAATCCTCGACCGCATACGGCTTGGATACAATGAAGCCGGCCAGGGTCGTGCTCAGGGAAGCGCCCAGGAAGAGGAACACCGTCATGGCGGAGGTGGACGCTCCCGCAACGGAAACGGGGAACCACTCCTTGACCTGGGTGAACGAAAGGGACATTATGCCGCTCAGGAAACCGAACAGGGAGCAGATCAGGAACCAGAACCAATACATCTCTATCTTCCCGGCGAAGAACCACAATACCGCCCATACGGCGGCGTAGCCCATCGTTCCGTAGAGCATGGTGAGCCTCTTCGACTTAACGATGCCCCTGCCTATCAGGATCCCCGTCAGAACGGTGCTAAGCACCTTACCGATACCTATCATGCTGGCAAGCCAGGCGGCGCCCCACAGGAAATCGTAGAATGTGACGAAGTACGTGTAGGAGAGGGTGCTCTGGAATACCATTATCGAACCGTAGACCAGGAAGTAGGAGATCGCCATGGGCCAGAACTTCCTGCCTCCTGAGAACACCATCCTCAGGCCGCGGAAGATCTCGGCGGTCCTGCCCTTATTGTAATTGACCGCAGGGCCGTTCCTTACCACTGCCGCGCACAGGGCCGCCATGACCATGGTGATCAAACCGAGTACCAGGAACGTCTCCCTCCATCCCACGGCATCGACGATCATGCGCAGGGGACCGGAACCCGCTATCGCTCCCAGATTGCCCACGGCTATGACTATGCCGGTAAGCTGCGGGAAGTACTCCTTGGGGAACCAGACGGCTATGACCTTGAGCAGAGGTATGTACACAGCGGCCATCCCTGCCGCTATGAGCATCTTCCCGATCATAACGGCAGTGAAATCATTGCTGAAAGCGGTGATGACCGAGCCCAGGGCCGCCACCGCAAGAAGAGAGGCGGAAGTCCATCTCGGGCCGAACCTGTCGGCCAGAAGGCCTGCCGGTATCTGCATGGCGGCATATGTCCAGAAGTATATCGAGCTGAGGAATGATACGTTCCCTCCGAGCTCATCTATGATGTCCCCGCCGACGACATTGACGGATACTCTGTGGAAGTAGACGAAGAAATATGCGATTATGAGCGTACAGAACATCAGCCAGATGTACAGCCTTTTCTTGGAGTACGGTTTCAGTTCCTCTGACCTCATGCCGCCGTCTGCCGGATCCTTCACATGTGCCCGCACAATCACTCCGTATATATTCGAATCGGAGAGGTGCGTCTGCGAACACGAACCAAATCCCCGGAGGCTTTGCAACAGATATTAATACAATCAAACAGTTGAACATATGTTCATATGATAGACGAAGAATCGCAGTTTGCGCATGAAGGCTGCCCTCCCCACCCCCTTTCCATAGAGAAGGCGAAGGCTGCCGTTGAGAACGAGGACGAGATGCAGGCCATATCCGATTTCTTCAGGCTCTTCAGCGACAGCACCCGGATAAGGATACTCTTGGCCCTGGGCACCGGGGAGATGTGCGTATGCGACATCAGCGAGGCATTGGGGGATGACCCAGTCGGCAATCTCCCACCAGCTCAGGGTACTGAGGGGCGGGAATCTTGTTAGATCCCGCAGGGACGGCAAATCCGTATTCTACTCCCTGAGCGACGATCACGTGAGGACTGTCGTCAGAACTGCGACGGAACATATCCGGGAGGTTTGAAGTGAAGCAGGCGTTCACCGTGGAGGGGCTCTGCTGCGCAAAATGCGCCGCCGAGATAGAGGAGGCCGTGGGCAGGATCGTCGGATGCGAATCCGCGAATATGGCATTCATGACCAAGAAGCTCACGATAGAGGCTCCAGAGAAGGATATGGAGCGTATCACCTCCGAGACTGAGCGCATAGTGAGAAGGATAGAGCCTAAGGCTTCAGTGAGAAGAAGGTAGGACATGAGCGGGAAGGTTCTGAGACTCGCCGTCGCGCTCCCGCTGTTCGTTACCGGTACCTTGGGGCATTATCTGGGATGGTCTCCGCCGGATCTTTTCACCGTACTGCTGCTGGCAGCGTACGTGGCAGTGGGATACGACGTGGTCCTGGGCGCATTCAGCAACATAGCGAGACTGAGATTCCTGGACGAGCGGTTCCTCATGACGGTCGCCAGCGCGGGAGCCGTTCTCATCGGGGAATATCCGGAAGGCGTCGCCGTGATGATGTTCTACGTTGTCGGAGAGATATTCGAGAGTCGTGCCGTGGAAAGAGCCAGAGAATCGATATCCGACCTCATGGACCTTCAGCAGGATTACGCGAACCTTGAGATCAACGGTTCCATCGAGACAGTGGACCCGGATACCGTATCCGTCGGGGACGTGCTCGTCATCAAGCCGGGGGAGCGCATACCTCTGGACGGGACCGTGACAGAGGGCCGTACGTCACTTGATATGAGGGCCCTCACAGGAGAATCCGCTCCTCGTGACACGGGTCCGGGGGATGCGGCCCTCAGCGGTTCCGTGAATCTTACCAATATGATAAGGATCAGAGTGACGGCTGTTTACTCCGAATCAACGGCAACCAAGGTAATGGACCTTGTGGAGGATGCGGCCTCCAAGAAAGCGCACACCGAGAAATTCATAACGAGATTCTCCAGATACTACACGCCCGCGGTCGTGGCTTCCGCCATAGCCCTTGTCGTGTTTCCAACGCTCATCACGGGGCAATGGGAGCTGTGGCTCTACAGGGGGCTTACGTTCCTTGTGGTCTCCTGCCCCTGCGCCCTGGTGATCTCCGTTCCCATGGCCTTCTTCAGCGGGATAGGGCGCGCATCCGGGTCCGGGATCATGATCAAGGGCAGTAACTACCTGGAGATTCTGTCGGGAGCGGATACGGCCGTGTTCGACAAGACAGGCACGCTGACAGAGGGGAGATTCTCCGTCGATACCGTGCACGCCGTTGGCGCAGAGGAAGGGTACGTGATCGAGATGGCTGCCAAGGCGGAGCTGTACTCCGACCATCCCCTGTCGGAGACCATCAAGGCCGAGTACGGGATGGATATCGGCCCGGAGGAAGTGGAGTATATGGAGAACCTCGCAGGGCGGGGCATAGTGGCCGGGGTCAACGGAAGGACCGTTCATGCGGGAAACCGCTCCCTCATGGAGGAGATCGGCACGGACTTCTGCGCCGATGAAGGGGGCGGCACCAATGTCCATGTGGCGGTGGACCGGGAGTACATAGGGCATATAATCGTCACTGACACAGTCAAAGAGGGGGCCGCAGAGGCCGTCTCGGAGCTCAGAGCCGCCGGCATACGGCGTATGGCCATTCTCACCGGCGACAATCCCTCGGTAAGCAGAGCGGTGGGCGATGCGGTGGGAATAGAGGATGTCCGTGCAGGGCTTCTGCCGGACGGCAAGATGCGCGAGCTCGAAAATATAATGGAGGGCAGCTCAGGCGGCACCATCTTCGTCGGGGACGGGATAAACGATGCGCCTTCGCTCAGAAGGGCGGATGCTGGCATAGCCATGGGCGTCGCCGGCTCAGGTGCCGCCATCGAGGCCGCGGATGTCGTGATAATGGATGACGACCTTACGAAGATCGCTTCGGCGATCAGGATATCCAAGAAGACCATGCAGATCGTGAGAGGCAACATAGTCTTCATACTCGGCGTCAAATTCTCTGTACTGGCACTTGCGATGTTCGGTCTTGCGGGCATGTGGGCTGCCGTTTTCGCGGACGTCGGGGTATCGATGATCGCCTTAGCGAACTCGGCACGTCTGCTCGGCATGAAGAACATATAATTATACTGCGCACGGCAGTACAACCGCAGGGATAAAAATGGTGAAATTGACCGAAGAGATGATCGCAACGCTTTCAGAGACTAAGATATTCATGGTGGCCACGGCATCCAAGGCCGGAGTGCCTAATGTCGTGCCTGTCGGGATGCTGTTCCTGCAGGACGACAAGGAGACATTCTGGCTCATCGATAATTATATGGATAAGACCCTCAGGAACCTGAAGGAGAATCCGAAGCTCTCATTCTCCGCCCTGAGCCAGTCCGGTGCTCCCATCCAGATAAAATGCGATGCGGAGATCGAAACGTCCGGGAAGGATTATGAGAAGGCCGTGAAGATCGCCCATGCCAAGAAGGAGACCTACCCTGCGAAGAGCCTGATCAGGCTGAAGGTGAAGGAGGTCTACTCCGTCAAGTCCGGCGATGGCGCGGGAAGGAAACTGCTCTAATCCTTCTCCGGCATCATATAAGCCTGGGCCCCGCCCAGGAGCATGCCCAGGGGTACCAGCACGAAGGCTGCGGGCATATCCGCCGAGAAGTACAGGAAAACACCCATGGCCGCTCCCAGTATGCCGCCTATCACTGCGGCCGCGATCACCTTGGCCTTCTTGGCAGGTTCCATCGTCAGACCTTCCTCTTCAGTGCCTTCTCCACGTCTGAAACGGTCCTGTCGACGATCTCCCCGGCACCGCCGGTGTACTTTGACGGGTCCATCGCATCCCTTATCTCCGCTTCCGTCATGAACTTGAGATTCCTGGATGCCATAACCTCCACGACCACATCCCTCAGCTGCCTCCCGTCGCCCATGGCGGTCATGGAGGCCTCCCGTATCAGCTCATGGGCATCCTGCCTTCCCATGCCCTTCTCGGTCATCCTCATCATCAGGGCCTCGGCCATGACAAGTCCCTGGGATGATTCGATGTTCCTGAGCATCCTGTCGCTGTCCACGGTCAGTCCCGAGAAGACCCAGTCCATCTTCGAAAGCATCTCGTCCAGAAGAACGAAGGCATGGGGCAGCGCGAATCTTTCCGCGCTTGAGTTCGACAGGTCCCTCTCATGCCAGAGGACCTGGCTCTCGAAGGTCGGCGTTATCACGGACCTTACGATGCGGGCGAGCCCGCAGACATTCTCGGACATCATGGGGTTCCTCTTGTGCGCCATGGTCGAGCTGCCTACCTGCTTCTCCTGGTCGAAGGGCTCTGCGGCCTCGGCTATCTCCGACCTCTGAAGATTCCTGATCTCCGTGCCGTATCTCTCAAGGGATGTCGCTATGTTCCCGAGAAGGCATATCAGCTCCGTGTAGCGGTCCCTCCCCACGACCTGTGTCGCCGCAGGCTCGTATGAGAGGCCGAGATCCTTCATCACGGCCTCCTGGACTTTGAAGAATTTCTTTCCCAGCGCAGCGCCTGTGCCCACCGCGCCGGACATCTTGCCGACGCAGACCCTCGGCTTCAGCTGCTGCATCCGCTCCCTGTGCCTGAGCATCTCCTGGGCGTAACCGGCTATCTTGAATCCGAACGTTATGGGTATGGCGAACTGGGCATGGGTCCTCCCGATCTCGAGGGTGTCCCTCTCCCTCTTCGCCAGCTTCGCAAGGGTCAGGGTCAGCCCGTCTATGCCTTCCTCTATGATCCGCAGGGCCTCCTTTATCTGCAGGGCCGTGGCCGTGTCCACGATATCGTTGGATGTTGCCCCGTAATGGACGAATCTCCCCGCGTCCCCGCGGCACTTCTCCGTCAGGGCTTTGACCATGGCCATCACATCATGCCTGGTCTCCTTCTCGATCTCCTTGACCCTGTCTATGCTGACGACATCCAGGTTAGCGATGCGCGTTATCTCCTCCGCATCGGCCTCGGGTATCGTCCCCAAGGATGCGTGGGCCCGGGCAAGGGCCGCCTCGACATCCATCTGGTACTGCAGGCGGCTGGTTTCGCCGAATACGGCTCTCATCTCCTCCCTGCCGTATCTGTAGTCCAAAGGGCATATGTTGCTCATAACGCTCTTCGCCATCCCTTGCTGTTATAAAGCAATTTCCACGCATGCGCACGAAGGTCGCACGCACGGGGCCATTCTCACGTAACTTTTATAAAGGAGTCTACCATGGGTGTTTTTGTTGAGTGTGCCGAGACTCAGACTTCGGTGACTACGAAAGCATGGAGATTATACATGGCAGATTTTGAGGAGGACATTAACAGACTGGAATCATCCGAAGAGACCGAACAGGTCGAAATGGAGACTAGCGAGGAAGAGATCTCCCCTGAGACCGAACAGGTCGAAGCGGAGACGAACGAAGATGAGGTCACTCCGGAGACCGAGGAACGCCTCGAGGAACTGGAGCAGAAGCGCAGCGTGACCAACAACGCGGCGGAGAAGCACATGCGCAAGAGGGATGAGCTCAACAAGCAGACCCGTGAATGGGTCGCTAAGAGGGATGAGCTCAACGCCCTTGTGCGCAGCTACATCGAAGAGGCCGGGAAGCACAGGGAGGAACGCGATTCCTTCAACATAAATGTCCAGCAGCAGAAGGAGCTGAGGGACGAGTGCAACAGGCTGGTATCCAAGCTGAGCGAGGAACTCCATGAGATGAGGAAAGATCGTCCTCAGGCAGAAAAGAATCAGCCATCATTGAGACAACTTAAGAAAGAATTCTCCGATCTCGAGAGGAAACAGCAGACGCAGGTCCTCAAGAAGAAGGAGGAGGAAGCACTGGTCAAGAGCCTGAAGGCACTGGACGACCAGATCCGCGAGATAGAGAAGAGCAGCGAGCAGAACGAGGACCTTCGTGACAAGTTCGCCGCCCTCAGGGAGGCGAAGGCCCAGGCTGAGGTCCACCACAAGCTCGTGTCCGAGTATGCGGATAAGGCCCAGGCCGAGCACGACGCGATGATCCAGTTCTATGAGAAGGCGGACTCCGTAAGGAAGGAGGCCGACGAGGCCCAGGCCAAGTTCATAGAATCCAAGAAGGCGGCCGACGAGGAGCACAGGCTCTTCATCGAGCAGAGCAAGAGCTACCACGAGACCGACAAGGACGTGTACAGCATCAAGAGCAAGCAGAGAGCTGCTCGCAAGAGGAAGAGCGATGCTGACACCAAGAAGGCCGCGAACGAGCTCTTCGCCCGCTTCAAGGAAGGGAAGGTCCTGGACACAGAGGATCTCATGATCCTCCAGAAGTCTGGCTATCTCTGAAGCAACCATTTTACAAGTCCGGGAGGGCATGCGGAGCTCCCTCCCGGACTGCTTTTTTAACATACCTATCGACTCATACCGGGCACGATAACAACAACTTTAAATACGAACTTAGTAATGGAGAAGATGGGAAAAAAGGCTAGTCCTGTAGAGTGCATCCCATCCCTTCTGACTGGCTAGCCTCTTCCCGTAACTTCTACCGCAAATCTTTATTACTGGCTCATCTCATAGCCTCACGCATGGTTCTAGAGGGGCTAGGGAAATCTTTGAGGAATGCCGTTGCCAGGGTGACGGGCGCCACATCCGTGGACGATCAGCTCATAAAGGATGTGGTCAAGGACCTGCAAAGGGCCCTTCTGCAGGCCGATATCAATGTCCAGCTGGTACTGGAGCTTACAAAGAAGATCGAGACTCGGGCCTCCCAGGAGAAACCGCCCGCGGGTAAGAGTCCCAAGGAGCACGTCATCAACATCATCTATCAGGAACTCGTGGACCTTGTGAAGAGCGACGAGGGCCTGAGGATGGGTCCCCAAACGATAATGATGGTCGGCCTGTACGGTCAGGGAAAGACCACGACCACGGGAAAGCTGGCCCATCTTTTCAACAAGAAAGGATTCAAGGTGGGCCTCATCGCCGCCGACATCTACAGGCCTGCCGCTTACGAGCAGCTCAGCCAATTGGGCGAGAAGGTGGGAGTGGATGTTTATGGGGAGCCGGGGAAGAAGAATGCCGCGGATATCGTGAAGAACGGGATGCGGCATTTCAAGGATAAGAAGATCATAATCATCGATACCTCGGGAAGGCACGCTTTGGAGTCCGATCTGATAAAGGAGCTCCAGGACATATCCGCGGTCGCCAAGCCGGACGAGAGGTTCCTCGTGCTCGACTCCCAGGTAGGGCAACAGGCAGGTCCCCAGGCAGAGGCTTTCCACAAGGCCGTGGGAGTCACCGGCGTGATACTCACGAAGATGGACGGCAGCGCCAAGGGGGGCGGTGCCATAAGCGCCGTGAACAAACGTCCGCCAGGATCGTCTGCATTGGTACGGGGGAGCACATACGAGACCTGGAGCCTTTCGATGCCAAACGTTTCATATCCCGTCTTCTGGGCATGGGGGATCTGTCCGCCCTCATGGAGATAGCCAAGGAAGAGCTGCAGAATGAGGACGGCATGGAGGAGATCAGCTCCCGCATGATGTCCGGCAAATTCACTCTCAATGATATGTACCATCAGATGCTGGCGATCAATAAGATGGGGCCTCTGCAGAAGGTCATGTCCCTTATCCCGGGCATGAGCAAGATGGAGGACAAGATCAACTACGAGGAGACCCAGGCCAGGCTTCTGAAATACCGCTACATAATGGATTCAATGACCATGGAGGAGAAGGACGATCCGTCCGTCATAAAATCCTCCAGGGTCCAGAGGATCGCCAAGGGCTCCGGCACATCGATACAGGATGTGAGGGAGCTTCTGAAGCAGTACAACCAGAGCAAGAAGACCGTGAAGACCTTCATGGGGAACCGTAAGATGCGGAAGCAGATGATGAAGCAGATGGGCGGAACCGATCTGGACTCCCTGGAGTGATCCGTTGATAAGATTCGTCATCATAGGGCACAGGGCCCACACCACCGCCGATTTCAAATTGGACGACATAGCCGGGGGTGCCGGAAGACTCGATGTGCTTGTCAGATGCGTCAACTCCGCGTTCTTCCTGAGCCACAACATAAGGAAGGACGTGGAGCTCTACCTGGTGCTGCTGGGCGGAGAGGATGCGCCCAAGACCCTGAGATTCTCCGGCAGGGAGCTGAGATATCTGAATCCTGACGAGAGGAGCACGGCATCACTTATCAGGAACGCGCTGCTGAAGAAGGTCGGGGACACGGAGATAAGAGCATCTCCGGGGATATACGTATCAAGGATGTCCTTCGCAATGCTCATGGAGGATCTCTCCAAGACCTCCGGATTCGTATACTTGCGGGAGAACGGAGAGGACGTCCGGGGATTCGGATTCCCGGAGAACCCCTGCTTCATACTGGGGGACGACAAGGACCTGACCGAGGAAGAGGAAGCGATCATGTCCTCCTATGATTTCGATATCGTGAACCTGGGGCCGCAGAGCCTGCATGCGAACCACTGCATGATCCTGGTCCTGAACGAGATGGACCGCAGGGCCTAGACCGTACAATGCTTATATTATTCTGACACGGTTAACGGGCCATGGCTGAAGCTGAGCGGGCGCAGCAGCACAGGCACTGCCTGAAATGCGGCAGAGCATTCACAGGGGACGGCAAGTACTGCGGCGACAGCTGTAAGGAAGAGAAGAAGAAGGAACTCAACAAGGAGAAGCGCAAGCTCCTTGCGATATGGGCCACGGGTGTAGCGCTCATGATCATCGTGATTGCGCTGGTACTATGAAGGTCGCCGTCGCAGGGACCTTCGATGTCCTCCATGCCGGCCACAGGGCTCTGATCGACAGGGCATTCGACATATCCGACCGTGTATTCGTCGGCATAACCAGCGACGCCATGGCCTCTGCGGGGAGGAAGAGCGTCAATCCCCTCTGGATAAGGCGGAAGATGCTGCAGGAATACCTGTCCTCCAAGGAAGGGAGATGGGAGATATTCGAGATAGATGACATCTACGGCCCGCGGGAGATCATGGATGACGTGGAGACCCTCGTGATATCGGAGGAGACCCTCGGCAACAGCAGGCTGGTCAACGAAGACCGCCGCAGGAGGGGGCTCAGGCCCCTGGAGTTCTCCATAGTCCCGTTGGTGAGGAATGATGCGGGCGAGAGGATAAGCTCCACCGGCATAAGGAGCGGTGCTTACGGCCGAAACGGCCGGAAGGGCAGGGACATAGCCGTGGGATCCACGAATCCTGTGAAGGTGGAAGCGGCAAGATGTGTCATGGAGAAGGTGTTCGGGGACGTGACCATAACCGCCGTGGATGCGGACAGCGGAGTCCCGGAACAACCCTTCGGGGAGGAGACCCTGAAAGGTGCGATCAACAGGGCGAAGGCGGCCCTGGGAAATCACTGGATGGCCATCGGCATAGAGGCGGGGGTATTCGAGATGTACGACGGCCTTTATGATATCCAGCACTGTGCCGTTGTATCCCGGGACGGGGTCATCACCGTAGGTATGAGCTCAGGATTCAGATACCCTGATGATGTGGCACATGAGGTGAGAGGCGGCCTGACCGTCGGAGAGGCGATGGAGAAGGTGTTCGGCGAGAACAAGGGACGTTCCGAAGGCGCTGTCGGGATACTCAGCAAAGGCCTCATAGACAGAAAGGAGCTCACAGAGCAGTCGGTCAAGGCGGCCATGATACCGCGCATGAGGGGACTATGATAATCATAAAAGACGAAACGGACACCAAGGAGGCGGAATCCTATGAGGGCGTCAGAATACTCCTGCTGACGGGGAGCAGCATCGACAGAAGAGCCGCCGGCGCAGCGATCAAACTCAAGAATATCACCGGAGGTAAGCTCGCGGTTGCGGTTCTGGGTCATTCGGGAGAGAGCCTGAAGGAGGCTGACGCCACATATTATCTGGACGACCCGGATTTCGCGGATTCGGATTGCAGGGCATCAGGCAGGATCTGTGTGGCCCTCATCAAGAAGGTATTCCCCTGCGACTACGTGGTCTGCGGCACCTCTTCCAGGGAGGGGAGTTCCTCATCCCTTGCGGCCAGGATAGCCAGGGGATGCGATATGGAGCCTTCGTTCAGCGTTTCAGGCATCGACCGCTCGGATGACGGCTCCCTGAGAACGATGCGGAACGGCACAGCGGGAAGCGTCTCATGGAAGACGGCATTCTCCGTATCCGAAGGGGCATGGCCCAAGGCAACGCCGGAGATGAGAGAGGGAAGGCGCCTTAACCGCATAGATGTCGGACTGGGCGTATTCTCCGTGGGGATCAAAGGCTCCAGGGTGCTTATCGCCAAGGAGGTGGGCTGAGATGTCCGAAGGATGCTCCGGGGGATCCTGCAGCACATGCCCGGGAGGCTCCGGCTCCGACAACAGCGACCGCCTTCCGCCGGGTATGCTGGAACATTACGATCTGAACAAGGACACCCGAAAAGGGGTTCTCGCGTTCATACAGACCAAGGAGGGGATCATGGATGCATCGGCAGCGGGCATCCTGACCCTTGCCCGTGACTTATCCGACGACAGGGTGTTCGCAACGGCTTTCGGAGGCATCGAGGTGAAGGACCTCTTCAAGGAGATATTCTCTCTGGGAGTGGACACGCTGTACCACATGAGGAACAGGGACCCGGCGTACCATCCCGTATCCTGGGCCTCCGCGATGATGGAGGTTGCCGAGAGGGTCAATGCCGCGATCCTTCTGTTCCCGGATACGGGGGTCGGAGAGGAATTGGCATCCCTGTGCGCTGCCGAGGCCGACGCAGGAATATGTGTCAGATGCGTTAATCTGCGCATAGAGGAGGGCACGGTGGCTGCCGAGAAGGATCTCGGAGAGGATACGTTCAAGATAAGATTCGCATCCCGTCCGGCGGTTGTCATCCCGTCTTCGGATGGTCTGCCGTCGCCCGTATACGAATCGGGCCGCAAGGGCACCGTGATAAACCGCCCCTACTCCCTGAGATAGCGGATCATCCGACCAGCTGCTTGATCTTGGCGTAGACCTCATCGGCATGGCCTTCGACCCTGACCTTGGGCCATACCGCCTCCACCTTTCCGTCCTTGCCGACTATGTAGGTGGACCTGACGGTCCCCTCCGTCTCCTTACCGTACATCATCTTCTTTCCCCAGGCTCCCGCGGCCTTTATCAGCCGGAGTTCCGGGTCTGACAGCAGTTTGAACCTGAGCCCGTTCTTGTCCGCGAACTTCCTGTGGGATTCGGGCGAGTCCTTGCTCACCCCTATTATCGGTATGTTCCTTACCATCAGCTTCTTGTATATGTCGTTGAAGCCGAGGGCCTCCTTGGTGCATCCGGGAGTGTTGTCGCGCGGATAGAAATAGAGGACGAACGTCACGCCTTCAAGCATCGCTGAGTCGAATGTCTGTCCGTTCTCATCCGACAGGATGAAGGCGGGGAATCTTTCACCTACGTCCATCAGACGACACCTCCCCTGCGGGCATCTATGAACCATTGGAGATCCAGCTCCATCATCATCACGGGATGCGTTATCTCGAATCCTTCTATGACCTCCGGGGAGACCTCTCCGAAGGACCCGATCCTCCTGCCTTCCACGGTCACGGCCGCCCCGCGCCCGGGTATGAATGTCCTGTCCGTGCAATGTTCCAGCTCATATTCTGCGCCCATCTCCCTGAGCACTGCCTCCATATAGGATTTGGACTCTGTGAATGATGACCTGGAATCCATTACCACACCGCACAGATGCCTGCGCTTCCTGCAGCCTGAGATCACGTCACCTACCTCGAATATCCTCTGGGGCAGGTCCCTGCGCTTGTTGCGCCTCAGTATCCTCATGAGGCTGGGGAAGAGGGATGCCCTGAGGCATGTGTGATCCTCCGTTATCGGATTCATGATCATGACCAGCTCTTCCTCTTTGATGCCGGAGATGCCGAACTCGTCCCTTTCAGAGCTCAGCGTAAGCGTCACCGCCTCTGTGAACCCCAGACCTGTCATTATATCCCTCATCGACTCGGAGACAGCCGTCTCAGGCATGAGGGAACCGGTGGTCTGGGTCATTGAATGCGATCCTCCGAATCTCTCGAAACCGTACCCTATGGCCACGTCCTCGTAGAGATCCACCTTATGCATTATGTCCGGCCTGGTCGACGGCACCTCAGCGTATACTGTGTCACCCTCTGCCATGGCATCCATGCCCATGCGGCGAAGGGACTCCGCCATCTCCTCCGGGGAGATGTCCTTTCCGATGAAACCTGCGCATTCCGATGCGGATATGCTCCAAGAGGCCGGGGAAAGGTCCGGGGACTGATACTCGGACTCCCCTGCCATAGTGACAGCCCCTATGGACCCCCCTCTCTCTGCCATTGCCGTCACGACGATGTCGAGGGCGGTCTTCACCGCCTTGCCGTCGATACCGGTGACGTCTATGAACAGATTCTTCGTCTCCGTTGTTACAGTGGTAAGGGTGCCGTTGATCACCGGCGGGAAGGAGAGCACATCGCCGTTGGCGTCCGTTATGATAGGATATCTCGTCTTCCCCTCGAGGAGATGAGCGTAGGCCTTCCCCTTCTCGTGCTTGGTCAGAACCTCCTCCAGATCCATCTCCTCATCGGATGCCAGGGGCACGAATCTTATGTCACCGGGACTCACGGCCCGGTAATCGAAGGGAGGGATCACCTTGTCAAGATCGTGAACGCCGATCGCCAGCTTCGACCTCTTCCTCCCGATCGTCATGTGAAGCTTCTCCTGGAGCTCCATCAGGGACTTTATGAACAGATCGTCTATCTCCACGTCGAATACTGCGGCGCAAAGGATGATCGGTCTTACTTCCTTCACAGACGGGTCAACTCTGACCAGTATATCCGTATCCTCGACCTCGTACTCCTTAAGGCCGGGCTCTATCCCCAAGAAGGCCCTCATGCTGCGGGCTATGCCTTCAACGCAATACATGTCCGGGCGGTTAGGGAAGAATTCGACGGACATCTCATCCGAGCTCCCCTCCGTTCCGTGCATGTCCGCGCCGATCATGGGTATTCTCTCGACGAGGACCTCTTTCGGCACCTCCTCCCCCAGAAGGGAGCACAGGTCGTTGTAGTCGAAATTGATCAATGGCATACTGCTGCCGTTATGAATGGCGGATATTAAGGGCTTTCCGATTCACAGAACAGAAGAATAGATAACGAAGCAAAAGAATCCGAATACCATGGGCATGAAAATCACTATGGTTCAGGCTAGGGGATTCGTGGACGATCCCATGACCAACTTCTTCAAGGCGAGGATGAGGGTCAACAATGTTGATTCAGATATCTTCGTCTATCCTGAGATGTACTGCAGCGGGTACGTATCCGACAGGAAACGCATGCAGCCTGACAAGACGACGGGCCTGGTGGTCAACAACATGAAGGCCCTTGCAGAGAAGCGCGACTGCGGTATCGTGTTCGGTGCACCCAGGATCATAGATGACAAGCTCTACAATTGCGTTCTGTTCGCCAGTGCCGACGGGATCGTCACGCACAAGAAGATCGTGCCCTCCGCCGACGGCGTCTTCGACGAGACGGATGTGTTCGAATGGGGCGACACCACAACGATGTTCGAATTCAGAGGCCTGAAGATCGGGCTCTGCACAGGGCAGGAGCTGAAGACCCATGCGATACCCAGGCACTATGCGGAGAAGGATGCCGATATCGTGATCGCCGTGGCCGCATTCACTGAAGAGCAGATGGCGGGAATGGAGAAGATCGCCGTGTCCCGTGCCGTCGAGAACAGGATCTATGTGATGCTGGTCAACATGGTGGGAGAGGACCCCGGGAAGAAGATGGCTGGGAGGAGCATGCTCATATCCCCGGACGGAGAGATCGTCGAGAGATTCAGCGATTCCACCGATCTGAGGGAGATCCGTCTCGAGGATGATTTCCTGGATGCGGTGGCAGGACGCAAACTGATCCCGGAGCCAGTGCTCAAAGGCTAACGTCCGAGTTCCTTATGGGCGCTGCCCAGTTGCCCGGCCGCCTGAGCGGCCAAAGTGGACAGCTCGCCTGCCAGAACCGTGGCGGCGACTATCTCGGCGAACTTCCTGGCCTTGCCGTCCCCTTTGCAGCCCATGATCTCCAGCGCTTCCGATTGCGAGGGGAGCCTTGTACCGCCTCCGACGGTGCCGACCTCCACAGCCGGCATCCTTATGGCGATGTAGAGGTCACCTTCAACATCCTCGCAGGTGGTCATGCACAGGCTGGCCTCCACCACGTGAGCGGGGTCCTGCCCTGTGGCTATGTAAACTGCGGCGGCCATATTCGCGGCATGGGCATTGAATCCCATGCTGCCCGCCATGGCACTGCCGATGAGATTCTTCCTGATGTTCGTCTCCGTCACGGATGCGGCCGTGGTGTGAAGCTTCGACTCCACGAGAGCACCGGGTATGATCGCCTCGGCCAGGACCGTTTTCCCGCGCCCGTTCATCGCATTTATCGCCGCGGGCTTCTTGTCTGTGCACATATTGCCTGAAACGGATATCATGACCGCCCCGGTCTCATTCTCGATGAGCCTGCACACCGCCTCGGTCGCTATGGTGGCCATATTCATACCCATGGCATCCCCCGTATCATAGGAGAACCTGAGGAACAGGTTCCTGCCGTTGGGGAAGGGCTCTATCGTCAGGAGCCTGCCGTGTTTCGTGGTGGCGGAGACGGCATCATCTATCGCCTCGGGGTTCTCGCATATCCAATTGATGACTTTCACGGAATGGTCTATGCCCTCGGTCCTGAAGACGGGGGCCCGGGTCATAGCATCCGACAGCACCTTGGTCCTGGCTCCGCCCGATTCGGATATGACTGACATCCCCCGGGACACGGAGGCCACCAAAGCGCCCTCCGTGGTGGCCATCGGAACGAGGAAGGGGCCTCCCGCATAGTCCCCCCGTATGAAGATCGGGCCTGCGAATCCCAGAGGGACCTGGGTGACGCCGATCATGTTCTCTATGTTCTTAGAGGCCGTCTCCGGATCGAAGGAATAATCCCCTATCGCATCCAACTTCGTCTCCGTGAGATCGGACACCGCTTTGCGCCTGTCATCCACGTCGGCGCGGCTGCGCCCTCTGTTCTTCAGCCCCTTTCGGTCGACCATGCAATCTCATATTGCGAAGCGTAAATATAGGTTGCCTTAGGGCTCAGAGCTTCTTCTGCAGCTTCCCGTCCTTCTTCTTGCGAACAACGGACGTTCCCTGCTTGGCCGCAAGGGTCTTGGCGTACTCGTCCGCCTCCGCCTTGGTCCTGAATCGCTTCGTGGCTATGGGCGCACCTTCGGGCTTGACCTGCCATCCTCCGTCAAGGTGAGTGGACACGACCTGCCTTCTCTTGCGTGAGGCCCCGGATCCCTCTTTCTCCGCCGGCTTCTTCTCAGTTTTAGGCTCCTCGTTTGCCATGGTATTTAAGTATGTCGCAATGAGCTTATTATGATTCGCAAAGCCCCGCCTCACTGAGGCTGCTCCTCACAGGACACGGCCCTGCTCTTCAGCAGGAGTATATGGGCCGAGACCGCCGCCCCCACCACAGGGAGGACCAGCAGGGCGATCCCGTTCGCCATGATGATGCCGGAGATCACCAGCATCGACCACAGGAATATCAGGGCGTATGCCTTCGTCCTCCGGGATACCCCTTTTCCTTCCCGGTAATTCTCTATATACTCGCCGAAATAGCGGTTGCCGGTGATCCAGCCGTACATCCTGGGACTGCTGGTGCTGAAGCACAGCGCCGCAACTATGACGAATGGGGTGGTGGGGAGTATCGGAAGCGCGACCCCGATGCCCCCTATCACCATAGCGACGGACCCTGCTGCCACCAGCGCCGTGCGTTTCGCCCTGTTCATACTGAGCTCGTCGCCCTCATGCGGTCCGCATGGCTGAGCTTGGACAGGCGTATGACCTCTTCCATGTTCAGGGACATGGCCTTGGCGATGCGTTGCCCGTAGTCCCTGTCTGCGAGATAGCAGTGGGCCGCATGACGGTACTTTATGTTCTCTGTAACAGGACCCATGTTCCTCGCCGTGTTCTCTATCAGGAGGGCTTTCTTCTCCTCGGTGATGAGGCGGTACAGGTCCCCGGGCTGGTAGAAGCAATCGTCAGTGGGGTCCTCCTTCGGCTCATAGCGGTCCATATCCCCTTCCAGCGGCAGCGGGGGCTCCCTGTGGTCAGGCTGGTCCAGCCACTCCCCGTAGCTGTTCGGCGTATAGGAGAGGACCGATCCGTAATTGTCGTCGACGCGCATCTGACCGTCGCGGTGGTATGCGTGAACCGGTACCTTGGGGGCATTGACCGGTATCAGATCATGATTCACGCCGAGGCGGTACCTCTGCGCATCCCCGTAGGAGAAGAGCCTGCCCTGGAGCAGCTTGTCGGGGGAGAGGCCTATCCCCGGGACGAGGTGGGCGGGATTGAATGCGGCCTGCTCCACCTGGGCGAAATAATTGTCCGGGTTGCGGTTAAGCTCCATCACGCCGACCTCTATGCGGGGGTACTCCTTGTAGCTCCACACCTTTGTTATGTCGAAGGGGTTCTCCCTGTGGTTCCTGGCCTGCTCCTCCGTCATGATCTGGAAGTAGAGGGTCCACTTGGGGAATTCGCCCCTCTCTATCGCATGATAGAGGTCATTCTGGTGGCTCTCCCTGTCCTTCCCGATGATCTCCTCGGCCTCCCGGTCCGTCAGGTTCTTTATGCCCTGCTGGGTCCTGAAGTGGAACTTGACCCACACGCGCTCCCCTTCCTCGTTATAGAGGCTGAAGGTGTGGCTGCCGAATCCGTGCATATGGCGGTAGCTTGCGGGAATGCCCCTGTCGGACATCACTATGGTGACCTGATGCAGGGCTTCGGGAAGAAGGGTCCAGAAGTCCCAATTGCTCTGCATGGACCTCATGTTCGTCCTGGGGTCCCTCTTTATCGCGTGATTCAGGTCCGGGAATCTCAGGGGGTCCCTCAGGAAGAACACAGGGGTATTGTTCCCCACGAGGTCCCAATTCCCGTCCTCTGTGTAGAACTTCACTGCGAATCCGCGTATATCCCTCTCGGCATCCGCGGCTCCCCTCTCCCCGGCAACGGTGGAGAACCTTACGAAAACATCCGTCTTCTTCCCTATCCCGGAGAACACCTTCGCCTTCGTGTACTTGGTGACGTCTTGCGTCACGGTGAACGTCCCGAAGGCACCCGATCCCTTGGCATGCATCCTTCTCTCAGGTATGACCTCCCGATCGAAGTGGGCCATCTTCTCCAGGAACCATGTGTCCTGAAGCATCATCGGGCCTCTGGGCCCTGCGGTCAGTGCGTTGTCGTTGTCCGGAACGGGGGCTCCATTCTTGCTTGTGAGAGGTCTCCTGCCATTCATGGATTCGGATTTGCTTGTCCCTATAAAAGAAATCACCGGGAACCCCGGAATGGAAAATTATAATCCGTGGATGCCATATCCCGCAACATGGCGGATGAGGCTTACGAAGCGATGTCCAAAGCCAAACGGCAGAGGGACAGCGGGAACATCAAAGGCGCGGTGGCCACCCTTGAGGCCTACCTGGAGAAGGATCCGCACAACACGAAGCCCCGTCTGCTCTTGGCGGAGATCCTGGTGTACGGATCCGACAGCAGGTCCTACGGCATGATGCAGCTGGATATCATATTGGACCTTGAACCGGACAACCACGATGCCAGGAAGGCGCTGGTCACGGTACTGAAGGACAAGAGGAAGAACGTCGAAGAATGCGACAGGCACTACCGATACCTGGTTGAGCACTGCCCCAGGGATGCGGAGCTCATGAACAGCTACGCCATATTCTGCAAGCTGCAGCTGGTTGACTTCGACAGGGCGGAGGAGTTCTATCTGCGGGCGATAGCCCTGGAACCGAGGAATTCCGGCTGCAGGATGAATTACGCCTATCTTCTGGCCGGGGATATGGACAGGTCCGAGGATGCGAAGGAGCAGCTGGAGACCATTCTCTCCTATGATCCTTCAGATGCCAAGGCCCAGAAGGCGCTCGCACAGCTAATGGAGAGACGTTTCAATCCCGACGGGACACCGAAGAAGAAGCGCCGCTTCTTCAGAAGAAGATGATCCCCGTACGCTGGACACTACTTAACGCTGTAAATAAATAATAGCGACGGGCATTCAGACGCCAGGTGAGTCAGATGACTGCTAAGGAGCTTAAAGGAAGCAAGACAGAGAAGAATCTCATGGAGGCATTCTCCGGAGAGAGTCAGGCCAGGACGAAATACACATACTACGCCTCTCAGGCCAAGAAGGAGGGCTACGAGCAGATCGCAGAGATATTCATGGAGACCGCCGAGAACGAGAAAGAGCACGCAAAGCTCTGGTTCAAGGAACTCCACGGCGGAGGGGTCCCCATGACGATCCAGAACCTGAAGGACGCTGCGGCCGGTGAGAACTACGAGTGGACGACCATGTACTCAGATTTCGCCAAGGTCGCCAGGGAAGAGGGCTTCGTGGACATCGCCAAGGCCTTCGAGAGCGTCGGCAGCATCGAGAAGCTGCACGAGGAGAGATACCTGAAGCTCCTGAGCAACATCGAGAACGGACTCATTTTCGAGAGGGACGAGGTAGTCATGTGGAAATGCCGCAACTGCGGATACATACATGTGGCGAAGAAAGCCCCGAAGGAGTGCCCTGCCTGCAAGCACCCGCAGGCATACTTCGAGATCAGGGCTCAGAACTGGTGAAACCTTTTTCCCACCTTATGGTGGGACCTATTCTCTTTTTATCCTGCATCAGCCTACGCATTCAGCATGAACACCATCGATGTGCCTGAAGTTGAAGCGAAGTTCGCCTACCTTGACCCCGAAGAGATGCGCTGCATGATCAACAATCTCATATGCCGTGACGGCGACTGCCGCAGATGCAGCTTCGTATCCGACGGGTCGCTGTCGTACCTCACCGATTCCATATGCAACGAGCTCGAGATCATAAAGGTACCTCCTGGGAGAGGACTTCGATGACGAGGACGATGAATCGTCCTGCGGCTGCGGATGCAGCTGTGACAGCGAAGACGAGAAGGACTGATCACTTCAGCCTTATCGTCTCCAGATTCAACGGGGCCTTCGTCTCTATCCTGTATTTCTGATATATGGAAGAGGCGAGGTCCATACATTTTCTGTCCTCCCCGTGCCCGATTATGACCTTTGTAGGTCTGGGCTCCATGGTGGATATGTACTTCATCAGCTGTCTGCGGTCAGAATGGCCGGAGAAGCCGTCCACGGTCTCGATGTTCATCTTGACATCCAGTTTTATGTTCCTGCCTCTGTCGTGGACGGTGATGTCCTTCCTGCCGCGCTGTATCATCCTTCCCGTCGAGCCCTCGCTCTGATATCCGACGAACAAGAGCCAGTTCAGCGGATTATCCGCCCATTCCTTGAAGTACTCCATGACCGGCCCGCCGGTCATCATACCGCTGGTCGCCAAGACTATGCACGGATCGGGGGAATGGCATATCTCCTCCCTCATGGAGGATGTCTCCACTCTGCGGAATATTGGAGAAAGGAAGGGATTCTCATTCTGCTGGAATATCTGGGTCTTCAGGCTGCTGTTGAGGAACTCGGGATATGCCGTATGTATGGCTGTGGCCTCCCATATCATACCGTCCAGATAGACGGGCATCTGGGGCAGCCTTCCTGTGCGCATCATCTCCTCGATGACGAGCATGACCTCCTGGGACCTTCCCACGGCGAAGACAGGTATCAATACCTTACCGCCATTCTCCGTGGCCTGCTGCAGCAGATCATACATCTCCTGGGATGCCTCCATACGGCTGGGCTGGTTGTCCTTGGCCCCACCGTATGTGGATTCTATCACCAGGGACTCGAGGCGTATGAACTTGTTGACTGCGGGATTGAAGAGCCATGTCTTCTCGAATTTGTTGTCCCCGGAGAATGCGACATTATGGAATCCGTTGCCTATGTTGAAGTGGGCCACCGCTGATCCCAGGATGTGCCCCGCATTGTGGAATGTCAGCCTCACATCAGGGGATATATCGGTCGTCTTATCGTAATTTATC
Organism: Methanomassiliicoccales archaeon RumEn M2; assembly: GCA_001421175.1. Classification (GTDB taxonomy): domain Archaea; phylum Thermoplasmatota; class Thermoplasmata; order Methanomassiliicoccales; family Methanomethylophilaceae; genus RumEn-M2. Next base: position 21,531 of record LJKL01000016.1, read on the forward strand.
GGTATAACGTGCAGTATCTCGTTCCTGACGTGGGACGCCTCGTAGGGCGCTTTTTTCGCCTCACCGTAGATCAACTTGATGAAATCGAGCTGCAGCATGGCCATGAGGTCCCTTGTGGGAGGTGTGCAGTAAACGGGGCCGTCGTACCCGTACTTGAAGAGCACCGGCAGGATCCCACAGTGATCCATATGGGCATGGGTTATCACAACGGCGTCTATCTCGCTGAGAGGCTGCATCTCCGGGACGTTGAAGTACGGGAACCCGTCGCTGGACGGGTCTATCCCGGAATCTATGAGTATCCTGCTCTCCTTCGTCTGAAGAAGCGTCGCCGATCTGCCGACCTGCCTGAAGCCTCCGAGGGCCGTCATCCTGACGAACTGCTCCCCGGACTCCAGGGTGGGCCTGGATATCTTGCGGCCTATGCGCCTGAGTATCTCGGTCCTCTCCTCCCTGTTGTGCCTCAGATATCCTCTGACATCCGAGATCGTCTTGGAGTGTATGGGCGGAGCCCTGACAGGCTTTATGTTCCATCCGGTATCAGCTCTTATCTCGTTGAGGAGCTGACCCCCCTTGCCAACTATGACATGGGGGTTTGTGGCCTCGACCATGACCACGCCCGTATCATAATCGAAGAACATGTCCGTTATGTTGGCATCCGCCGGGGACATCTCCTTTATCCTTGCCTCAACGTCGTCGGAATCACTGAGGGACTTGGGATCCGGTCTTATGTCGAATCTCTTCCTGAGCTGGTTGGCCAGCTGCTTTGTGATATTGGAATCCTCAGAGAACTTCTCGAAATCCTTGGAATATATGACGACTATCGGTCCTTCGAATTCGATGCCCGATATATCTATCTCAGCTGGCACTATTTTGCGTATCTCCTCACGTAGCGTGTCGAAGAGTCTGTCCGTATTCATCTCGAACCCTATCTATAATGTATGGAATGCGTTTGATAAGGGGTTTGATGGAGATTCAGTTGGGATATCTGAATCCGAGCTCTGCCGCGCGTGCCCTTATGTCTTCCTCGGGAACGGACTCGAAGCCGTCCGGCCCGATGAAGGATATGAGCATGCCGTCACCGGATGCGGAGTCTCTCCTTATGGAGGAGTTGAGAGCCGCTATGGCGAGATCTATCCCTTCCTCGCGTGTCATGCCCTCTTTGTATTTCTCCTCTATGACACCCATGGCGAAGGAGGACCCTGATCCGACGGACATGTAGTTGTCCTCGATGTGCCCTCCAGCACCGTCGATGCTGAACACGTGGCCTCCGGTCTTGTCGTAACCTCCGACTATCAGGCCGACATAGAACCCCTGGCGTATTATGTTGGCAACCAGGGTCGATGCTGCCTTGACGGACATTGGCTCCCCCCCTCTTCATGCTGTAGAGGGCCACTTCCGACTGAGCGTATCTGACCATGAGCTGGGCGTCACCCACCAGGCCTGCGATCGTCATGCCTATGTTATCTGCGATCTTGTAGACCTTCTGAACATTGGAGTGCGCTATTATGTGCCCCATCGTGGCTCTGCGTTCAGATGCCATGATGACCCCGTCCTTGCATTTCAGGCCGATCGTCGTCGTCCCGGTCTTTAAAGCGTCTTCAGCCATATGATATACCTTCCAGAAATCTGACTCCCTCAAAAGGCAGCTGTCATTCGACTTCTGCGGACAGCCTCATGCCTTTATGGCTTATAACCTTTTTCTTCCTGGTCCCTATGCTTTCCTCTTCCTGGGATAGTACAGCCATGTTATGATCGCACCGATAAGTGCCAGCGCGGCAGTTATCAGGAAGGTTGAGCGGCTTGCGCTGACGAAATTCGGATAATTCGGGGGCAACAGGTTGTCTGTGCTTCCCATGAACACGGATATCATGAACATCGCTATCCCGAGAGCCACCATCATTCCCGACTGCCTCATTATAGCTATCACGGAAGCGGAGGCACTGCTCTCCTCCCTTCCGCAGAGGCCCATCATCACGTTGGTGTTAGGCGCCCCGAACAGTCCGTGGCATATCCCCATGAATGTGAGGGCGATCACAACAACGAACAGCGGCGTCCCTATGTCCAGGGTCGACAGGACCAAGAGCCCCACGAAAGCTGCCAGCATCCCCGCGGTGGGCAGTATGCGCCAGTCCAGCCTGTCGCTGTACTTTCCGGCGAAGGGGGAGATCAGCACCTGGAAAAATGGCTGTACGAGCATTACCATGCCCGCTTCCGAAGCCGTCAGGGCGCCCACGCTCTGAAGATAGAGGCTGACCATCATGACAACGGCATTCGCCGCAGCATAATTGAGGAAAAGGGACACAGAGGCCGATTTGTAGCCCTTGTTGGAGAACATCGTGAGCCTGAGGGCGGGGTGCCTCTCAGTCTTCTCTATGTGTATGAAAACAGGGAGAAGCACAAGGCCTGCGGCTATCAGGAAAGCACTGGTCAGTGACGGGAGTGTGAACACCCCGTACATTATGAGGGCGATGGATGTTCCAAATACTACAGACCCTTTGTAATCGAAGGGCTCCCCTTTGGATGCAGGGGTGCCCTCCTTGAAATCGCTGAGCATGAACATTGCCAAAAGTGCCAGCGGCGTTATTATGTAGAATGTGCTCCTCCATCCCAATGCATCGGTGAGGACGCCGCCCAGCATGGGTCCCGTAAGGGCACCGAGATAGACGGACATCGTGCTGAGACCGAACGCCGTTCCTCTGTTGCCCGGCGGGTACACATCGGTGAGCAGCGAGACGCTGGCAGTGAGTATGAATGAAGTGCCTATCCCCATCGCCGATCTGAAGATCAGCAGGGACAGGAAATCCCAAGAGACAGAAGCCAGCAGGGAGAACACCAGGATCAGGGACAGCCCCAGGTATACCACCCTCTTCTTACCGCATATCTCCGAGAGCCTGGCCGCAGGGACCAGGAATATGACAGACGTTACGAAGAAGGTCGTGACTATCAGGCTCATGCTGTGGGCCCCGACATTCAGATCATTGCCCATGGACACAAGTGCCAGACTTACCATCATCCCCATCGCCGGAGATATGAATGCCATTATGCATGCGGCCGCCAAAACCCTGCGGCGAACATTCACGGGATGATCCTGATACTCCATTAACGGCCAATCATGCTTCACCGATATATTTCTGTTTTCAGAGTCCTTAAAATACCTGCTCGGTCATGTTCAAACGAGGAGGGTAGTGTGTAAGTCCATTCCTCGAGCATGCATAGATACCTAATCCTATGCACCTCAACTGCAAGATCAGGATGGCCGCACGTCAAGGCCTTTGCCCTTGCCCCCTCACTTCTCCTCGATACCATGCATGAGATAGGCATACAGGAGCAGGGACAGCCCTGCGCCCCCTGACATCCCCGTCAACGCAAGAGACGGCAAGAATGCCGCGCCCAGGTGTGCCTGGACAGCCCAATCTGCTGCCACCGGCGCTATCAGGATGATCCCTGCGATCAGAGCGATTCTCGCTCCGATGCCCTTACGCAAAAGAAGCAGCGAAGCACCTAATGCTATACCGGGAACAGCGAATGCGCATCTGGCGCAAAGAGGTATCTGCGACCCGTTCAGTATGACGGACCTGCCGTATTTCTGATGGCACGCGATATCCCCCAAGGCATAGACTGCGTCGGGGAAGGATATGCCCCAATAATGGTCCATTATCCCTATGGCCCCGTCAAGATGCGTGTAGGCGCCGTACGGAGCGCTGAAAGGTGCCGCGAACATCAGCGCCGCCAGCGCTGCCGCGGCGATGAGCACCGCGGTGAGGATGCTCTCGATCTTCACACCTTGTGATTCTCCCGGCCCTATAATTCCATTTCCTCATGCGAACATCTGAGGCGGCAAACGGGACCTTCCGGTCCGTACAGGCATTGAGGTGCCGATATCCGGGATCACCGTCTGTTAGCCTTTGATCGGGAGAACGTCTTCACAGAACATGTTTTTGGCCCCTGCTGTGATGCAGGGGCCTTTGAGATCGTTTCCGATCAGTCGTATCTGTCGTACTTCTCGACTGCCGTCTTCATTGCCTGGAGGTTCTCTATGGGCGTGTCTCTCGGTGTTTCGCATCCGGTCGCGAGATAGAAACTGCATCCGTCAGCTTTCGCTATGCAGTCCTTCGCATGCTCGATGACACTTTCAGGTGTGCCCTGCCAGATCACGTCCATGGGGTTCAGGTTGCCTGCGATGACGACCTCGTTGTTCATGACCTTCTTTATCTCCACAAGGTTCGTCATGTAGTCGAAGCTGAAGAGAGGGGGTTTGATCTCCTTGAATGCCTCAACGACCGGTTCGGTCTCGCCGCAAACGTGCAGATACACGTACGCCCCGTAATCCTTCTTCCATCCTTCGATCACCGGCTTTATGTAGGGTGTGCAGAACTCCCTGAAAGTATCCGCATTGATCGGGGACCCGGATGCCGACGGGTCTGCGATGTATACGGCATCACAACCGAAATCAAGGCCTGTGCGGACGAGATCGTCTATGAATCTCCCGGTCCTCTTCATTACCTTCTGAGCAAGTTCTGGTTCCAAAAGGAAATCCATCAGCAGCTGTTCGACACCTCTGAGGTGCCCTGCAGAAGTCATTATGCTCCAGCTGAGGGACTGTGTGATATACTCGTCCTCAACCTCTGCCATAAGCTTCTCCTTGCTGAGCATGGTCTTCCAGAGCATGGGGCATTCCTTCTCATTGCGGGGATCATAGAACGGCTTGGTATCCACATCCTCAGCTTCGTTGAAGTAATGGGAGAGGATGTTCGAATAGTTGTTATCCACGAACTTCATTTCCATGCCCAAATCGATGAAGGGACCGTTCGGTTCGACGCAGGTATGTCCGAGAGCGTCAGTACCGGCCATCCTCGCGAACTTCCTCATCAAGTCGACTGCGAGCTTGGCGTCACAACGGACATCCTTCCATTGATATCCCATTGTTTGGGATGCAACGATCCCGTTTATCTACCATATCGGGACGCGATCGGGCTTCTCACCGTTGAATACTGCGGTTTCTCTTTCTTTAGGTGTCATTACCATAGATTTCAACTCTTCTCTGTACCTTCGCGTACTATTCAAATTCAGAATCAGGCTATTTAATCCGAACCTAAGACCCAGAGGATTTCCAAAGGAAAAAAGGAAGGATTTCAAGAACAATGAACATAATTGCTTTTTTTACACGATTGTTAAATCAATGAACACGGATGAGGCCAGCAGGTACAGAAAGGAGCATATAATTGAGAATGCGGTGCCCGAGAAGGCGGGCCGGTTGGCTTCAGGGTCGCATGATTCTCAAGGTGCTTTCTTGAGAGCCTCCGTGTTTCGATCCCCGCTCCTTTTCTCTGTCTCGCATAAGGCGCCGTGCGGGAGAGGGGAGTCAGCACCTCCTCCGGATGTCCTTGGGCCATAGGATGAGATGCGGGATCTCCTCTCAATGAGCCAATGCCTATTCTTTGATGCCTCCTGAGACTGCGGTCCCTTTCCCTCACACAGACATCTGCGAAAGCACATAGAATATCGTTAACGAAACCGGGACCATCAGGCCGAACCTGAACACCGTGTCCGGGCCGCCTCTGGATGTGAGGGCGGGAGTCAGCACTGATATCAAGGCAGCCAATATCACCAGGTATATCGGCAGGAGGCCGGCGATCCCGGACATACCGGAGAAACCCGTCATCTCAGATATGGGTGCCAGCATCATCAAGCTCATTCCGAGTATCAGGGGGGCGAACACCGCCGCAGTGCCAGTCATCATATCCAGGGTGCTCTTGAGCTTGTTCTCTATCCCCTTCCTTATCCCTTCCTGACCCTGGAGCTGGTGAGCCACACTGACGGCCAGTCTTCCGGATTCCCGCAGGTCCTTCTCAGACGCCCTTTGCACATCCGCATACTTGGAGGCAAGGAAAGGAGATACCGGGGAGAGGGATGCGTATACAGCGGATGCGATGTCCCCTCTGCACAGGATCATCTCCCTCGAAAGTGATTCCGCGATCGCGGCGCAATCCTTCCTGGCACTTAGTGATTCAAGGAGGGCGCTCTCGTAGTTCTCGCCGGATATCAACCTGTTACCCAGGTCGAAGAGGGCGTCCCTGAGCGATGCCTCCGATCTCTTCCTCTTGGATTCCGAAGCAACCTTAGGGTATACCGCAGCCGCCGTGAGTGCACCGACCAGCGCAAAAGGGAACGTTATGCATTCCGCGATCCCCATCCCGGAATCCATGCATATGAGGACCATGGGCACGGCCGCCAGGATCTGGAGGGCGTACCTCCAGGGCCTATCCGCGGCATCGCCGACGAACGGATTCCGGTTCCTTATCGACATCACCGTGAAAGCTACCAGGACAGGTATCAAGACCAGCGTGACGAATACGATGACCGTGGGGTCCAAGGCCGTTGCGCCGCCCATGCCCATCATCGGCATTATCGACACGAGTATCATCGGCAGCATGATCCCCAGACCGAAGATCAGCATGCAGGGGGTGTTCAGTTTCGAGCTGTAGGACTCACCCATCTGCCTTAGCCCTGTCAGAACCGACTCCTCGGCATCTTTGATCATCTCAGACCTCTTCACACTGTCAGATGTTTCGGCGGCCGTCATGAGCATGTGGACCGCCCTTCTGAAGGATGAGAGCTGCGGAGGAAGCGACGACAGGAGATCGAGAAGACCCTGTTTTATGCTGTCAGTCCTCCTGCAGTCCGCATCGGACACAATGGCGGCGAAGAGGGATGCGATGTTCCTGGGCCCGTTGGCGGCAACCTCCCTTACCGCAGAGTCCACGGAGCCGTTGGATCTTACGGAGACGGACATCATGCCTATCACCGTGGGCGCCTCATTCAGAAGCACCTCGGGCCTGTATGCGGTTTTACGCTCTGACATCGACGCATAAACCGCCACGGGCAGCAGACCCAGAGCGGGGATCGCCCTCAACAGCACTTCGAAACCGTAGAGGTCGGTCAGGATCATGCCCATCGCCGCAGAGAGCATCCCTGCTATCACGGAGAACTGCGCTCTTGCGTTCATTACTCCTCACCCCCGAATCTTGAGAAACGGAGCCTGAATGCTCCCATTATCTCATCGTAGGATGTCACGCCGGATGAGAGGTGCTTTGCCAGGAAATCGTTGGCCATGACTATCCATTCCGGACCGAGGAAGCCTTCCCCGTGCCTCTTGGACATCTCCGACAGGAACTCCCTCATGGCCGCCCTCACGGAGATCTCCTCGATCATCTCCGCCTCGGTTATCCCGATCTCTGACATTATCCTGCGTATCGCACCTGACGACGTGAGGCCTCCGGGCGATGACAGGTCCACGAACTCCCCGGGCTTGGCACCGGTGGCCACGGCCTCCGAGAGCCTCCTTATCTGCCTCTCCTCCCCTCTTCCTCTGAATGAGCCCATTGTGACCAGGAAGTCGGTGGCCATGAACGCTTCCGGGGGTATCCCCATATCATGGACACTCTGTCATAGACGGACCTGGCAGAATCGCCGTGTATCGTTCCCATTATCGAGCTGCCGGCACGACCTGTCCTCATGCTCTGATAGAGGGTCCTTGCCTCGTCCCCCCTCACCTCCCCTAGAGCTATTGCCGACTCCCCCAGCCTGAGAGACACTCTGAGGGCCTCATCGGCCCTCTTCCTGGCATCCCCCTCCATGCGGTCGTCTATTAGCATGGACTGGACCTTGTATCCCATGGACCTCATCCTCTCCCCGGGAAGCTCCATGGTGTCCTCTATCGTCAGTATCCTCTGGGAGACCGGGAACTCGAAGAGCATGGCAGAAAGCAGGGAGCTCTTACCGGAACCCCTGGCGCCGCAGATCAGGAAGGTGGACCTGTTCTCCACCAGGAATGAGAGCAGACCGGCGGTATACGGGTCGATGGACCCGTTCGCTATGAGGCGGGTGGTTGTCCAGGGCATTCTGGAATGCTTCCTTATCGCCACCGAGTCGCCGTTGGGGCTCAACGGATATCCCACCACTGTGGCTCTGGCACTGCCGCCGTCCATATCCGTCTCCAGTATCGGATTCGTCTCGCAGTACAGCAGACCGCTCTCCCTCTTCAGCACGTTTATCAGATTCCTTATCTCCTTGGGCTCCGCCACCAGGTTGGTCCTGCATCTGACATGGGCGTTTAGACCGCTGACCTGGTTCAGGGTTATGTGTATCCTGTTGTTCTCACAGGGCGCATCGATGAATATGTCCTCTATACGGGAGTCCCGCAGCAGGACATCGAATATCCCCAGGCCCAACGTGTGCCTGTAGACCGTCTCGCAGATGTCGGACACGAGCACTCCTGACACATCCTCTTCCGCCTTCTCGAATCTCTTCCTAAGGAAGACCCCCGCCAGGGACATGACGGTCTGCCTGTCCATGCTCCCGCCCTTCTTCCTGTAGATATCTCGAACATGATCTATCGCCGCGGATACGGAATCGCCTATGTCCCCATGGTAAGAGTATTCGTCAGGCATCACATTGTATTCTATCTCGCCGTCCTCCGTTCTCACGACGACTACCTTCCCGTCCGGCAGGTCGTAGGATTCAATGACCTCCATGCCGGATATGTCGCCGACCGCCCAGGTGTCCGCATAAGCGGGTTTCCTCCTGACGCAGCGCCTGCCTATCCGGGTCAGGCTGTCAGACACCGTCGGCGTCTGGGAGCTCCTCTCAACACAATCCGGCCTCTTCTGAGCATCCTCGGAGAACCCGGATCCGCTGACCGGGAAATCGTTGTATGCGAGTATGTCCCCACAGGCCCTATCGTCCAGTATTCGGGTCATCCTCAGACCCCCACTACCCTGTATGCGGATTTGACTATGTCATCGGAGACTTCCTTCAGCATGGAATCGATCTTGTCGATGGCCTTATAGGTGCGTATGTTGCAGGCGGCACATCTGTCATCGTCCAAAGATGATGAGTCCAGGATCTTCCTGGCCGGACCGACATCCATATCGGGGAAGTTCGCCCAGATGTCCTTCATGAGGTTGTCCATGGAACCGGGGCACGTCAGGCATCTGCCCCCTCCGCTACAGAATGCGTCCTTGGCCACGAGATCGATCCTTGACAGATCGTTCAGTATCCTGACCGCATCCCCGGAGTACTCCTTGTCCATGCCCCTGTGCAGGATTATCCTCTCGGGTTCGCCTGAATCAATGATCTTAGCCCTCATGCACCGCAGGCATCCGTCGCTGCCGTAATCCGATTCGCCTTCACAGTCGTCGCACACGATCCTCAGAACATTCGATTCCTTCTTCTCCTCAGTCTTCCTGCGGAAGCTGAATATCGATTTTAGATTCATGAAATAAAGAGCTCTCTAGACGTTCTATTAAAAAGAAACCGTACAGTTAGTCAGGAAGCCTTAATTACAGGTGCGCTGAATAGAAGCGCATGGAAATTCTTGCACCTGCGGGATCGCCCGAGGGATTGGTAGCAGCGATAAAAGGCGGATGCGATGCCGTTTACATGGGTGGGCCCGGTTTCGGGGCCAGGGCTTTCGCCAAGAATTTCACCGATGCGGAGCTGGAGGGCGCCATAGAGTATGCCCACAGGCACGGTGTCAAAGTCAACGTCACCGTGAACACCATCATCAAGAATTCTGAGATGGGGGCCGCCGTCTCCTATGTGCAGTTCCTCAAGGACATAGGCGCAGATGCAATTATAATCCAGGATCTGGGTCTTTTGAATTCCATTAAGCACATACCCATAGCGAAGCACGCCTCCACTCAGATGGGGATACATTCCAGGGAAGGGCTGCAGTGGTGCGCTGACAACGGCATAAGCCGTGCCATATTGGCAAGGGAGCTTACTCTGGACGAGATAGAGGAAATAGTCAGGGACTCTCCCGTGGAGACGGAGGTCTTCATACAGGGAGCCATGTGCTACTCCATGTCCGGAGGATGCCTGTTCTCGAGCATCGTGGGCGGCAGGAGCGGCAACAGAGGCGAATGCGCCCAGCCCTGCAGGAAGAAGTACCATCTGCCGGAGGGCGACGGGTACTTCCTCAGCAACGCCGACATCTACGGGATGGAGGCCATGGACCGGCTCAGGAGCGCAGGGATAACCTCCCTTAAGATAGAGGGTCGCATGAGGAGCCCTGCTTACGCTTATCTCTCCTCCAAAGCCTATTCGATGGCCAACAAAGGTATGGCCGGGGAGGAGCTTGACGGTACGATCTCGCTCCTGAAGACAGTGTTCAACAGAGGATTCTGCCAAGGCTACCTGGGGGGCGTGGATTCTCTTGTGCAGTCCTCTTATCCGGACAACAGGGGCCTCTTCATGGGATCTTTCGAGGTCAGGAACAAGAAATTCCCCATAAAAGGCACCGATATAAATTTCAAAGACGGGATATCCCTCTTCAAATCCGATACCAAGGTGGGAGGCTTCAAGGTGGCTGACCACAACTGGGCCGTGGCGCCCTTCGCCATACCCGACGGCATGTATGACGTCTACCGCACGTACGATCCCAGACTGGACGAGATAAAGAACCTGATCGGCAGGGCCCCGAAGCTCTCGGGCGGCAAGGTCCGGAGGGGCGCGCCTGAGTTCAGCATGCCCAAAGCCGAGCGTCGGACGAAGAAGGCCGATATCTCCGTCTACGTATCCTCGATTAAGGTTCTGGATGCTGTTCTGCAGTATGCGGACAGGATATACTATGACGGCGAAAGCATCGGGGAAGCGGAAAAGGCGTGCACCGGCGCCGGGAAGGAGTTCGTAAGGGTCCTGCCCCGCTTCGAACCCTTCGTTTCCGACAACGGCGAATATCCCGTGATGGCACATAATCCCGGACAGGTACAGGCCTACAGAGGAAGAAGGACCTACGGCAGCTACATTCTGAATATGTTCAACTCCGCCTTCCCGGACTCGCTTTATCAGACGACTCTGTCGGTGGAGATGACCCGAAACGAGATCAGGGAGACGATTCAGTACTATCCCGGGAGAGTTGAGCAGATGGTGTTCGGCAGGACAGAGCTCATGTTCACCAGGGACCCTCATCTGGCACAGTGCGTTCTCAGGGACGAGAGAGAATACGAGTTCCCGGTGTACAGGGACGGCACGGGGGCCCGTATACTCAACTCCTCTGACACCATGCTCCTTGACCGCGTAGGAGAGCTGGAACGCTACGGCGTGGATTCCCTGGGCATAGACCTGAGGAAGAGGCCGGTGAAGCTGGCATCAGAGGTCACGTCCGCATTCCGCAGAAGGGATACGGGACGGACAGAGGAGATAAGGCGCCTCTGCGGAGGGACCCTCAACACGGGGCACTACCTTCGCGGAGTGTAACCTCTAACTGTAGCTCCCCTCTTTAATAGTCTTACCGCGGCGTCTTCTATACCATGAGAATGGGCAAGAACGCCGAAGGCGGCTTCATGGAAGCCGTCGCGGCGATGATGGTTGTGACTGTGGCACTGTCGATGTTCTTGAGCGTCGTCGCGACGACCGGCTCTCAGGAGAACGGGGTCCCGGAGATAAGGACGGACTATCTCGATGATCTCTCGGTCTCAGACGGGGCTGTTGTGGGCGATGTCTCCCCTGACATGGAGGTCCAGAAGGACTTCGCGGGATTCTCCTGCATAAGGCTCCGGGCCCATGTCGCAGGAGGGACCGAGGTCTACGAGATAACGGCAGGCACTCCCACTGAAGGTGACGTACTATGCGAAACAGGCATCATACTGCTGAAGGATGATAAGGGCAGGAGCGTCCCTGTGGTATACGAGGTGGCCGTATGGCTCTGATCCGTAACAGGAAAGGGATGCTTTCCTCCCTGGATGCGATGATCTTCCTTTCAGTTATGGTGCTTGTATCGGCGGGACTGTTCGCATACGCATCCTTCGAGGACCCGGAGACGATAACATCTAAGGATGTGGCCGATAGCTTCTTCTCCGCAGAGCTCAGAGCATCCGACCTCTATCCTACCGAGGACGATCAGATTGCGCCGATATGCGACATCCTGGCCGCCTGCATAAACTCAGGGAATCTGACAAAGGCGAAGGAGTATACCGAGAAGGTGATGAGGGATCTGATACCCAGGCACAGCTCGTTCTTGGTGGAGATGGAATTCAACGGCAAGGTTCTGACTGCGGGCGCAGCAGGCTCCGGGGTATCATCATACTATGAAACGGAGTATGCCACGGCCGGCGGTCCCCTGAAGGTCGTCGTATGCATATATTAGGCGCCGAACTTCTCGGATCTGTTGGCAAGGTCCATGCATATGGGCAGGAGGTCGTGACCTCTGATGCGTCCCAGGCGGCCCTTCGCACAGCCGTACTCGCTGTATTCCTCGGCATCATCCCTTATCATACCGCCGGTGTAGATCGTCAGAGGCACCGGGTCACCGGTATGGTCCCCTGTGGTGGATGGGGTGCTATGGTCGGCCGTGAAAACCACGACCAGATCATCGGGCATGTTCTCCCTCAGATACTTCGCCGCCTCATCCACTTTCCTTATGACCTCCATCTTCTTAGCGTACAGCATATCGTGACCGCAAACGTCCGGGGCCTTGAAGTTCATCAGCACGAAATCGTGATCCTCTAAGGTCTCCAATGCTATCTGGGTCTTCAGTATCATATTCGTATCTGATCCCCCCGTGCATGCCGGAGGGAGGTCTATGACATCGAGTCCGCATACTCCGCATATGCCCTTTATCATGCCTACCCCTGCCACACAGGCCCCGGAGATGCCGTTGACCTGAGGGAAGGGATCTATGTCAGGGAAGGACCCGGCACCCCTCGGCAGCAATATGTTCGCCTCCGGGAGCCCGGCCTCTCTCCTCTTCTTGTTGACAGGATGATCCTTCATCCTCTCGTAAGACAGCCTGACGAACTCGTTCACGACCTCTGCCGTGAGGGCCGCATCAGGCACCAGCGGTTCAGAATCCAGTATCCTGGCATTTTCATGGGGGTCCGCGTCCGTGACCTTGGAGCTCAGGCCTGGGCCCCTGAGAAGCAGTGCCGCCCTGTGCTCTGTCCCCTCTTTGACGGTGACCTCGATCCCTTTGATCATCATGCCAGAAAGGGATCTCACAAGCTCCGTCGTGTCCGGGGCCCTTATGCGCCCGGCCCGGCGGTCCAGGATGTTGAGGTCCTCATCAACGGTACCGAAATTGCATCTGAATGCAACGTCCCCCCTCTTACCGATCAGACCTATCCCGGCGGCCTCGAAGGGCCCGCGCCCGGTATACACCTCTTTGGCGTTGTACCCAAGAAGAGAAAGGTGGGCAGTGTCGCTTCCCGGCCTTATCCCGGGAGATATGACGTCCATTATGCCGGAGTTGCCGTTCGACACGAACCAATCGATATTGGGCGTGTCCACGGCCTGCAGCGGAGTCTTGCCTCCGAGCTCCGGGCATGCTCTGTCCCCTATCCCGTCCATTATGACGAAAAGTATCCTCTTCCTGGGAACGGCCATCTTCAGTTCCCCAGCTTCTTAAGGACCCAGGCCATGTTCTTGCCCAGGTTATGCATGGTGCGCATGCCCTCTTCGTCCTTCTCGAAATCCCCGGGCAGACGCGCCAGGCTCATGTTCCAGTAGGAAGAGCTGACGACCACCATCTCATTGATCATGAAGAAGTGATTGATGCTGTCCAGAGTGTGCGTGGAGCCTGCGCGCCTGGCAGGGGACACGGATGCGCCCACCTTCCTCCACAGACGGTTCCCGGCACCGCCGTTCATGTACCCGATCCTGTCGATCAGCGCTTTGGCCTCGGTCGTAAGGTCGGAATAGAATGTGGGAGAACCTATTATCACGCCGTCTGCCGAGGTCATCTTCTCCGCGAACTCATTCATCCCGTCGTCCGGGAGAGAGCATCTGAGATTCTTGTCCCGCTTGCAGGTGCCGCAGGCAGTACATCCCTGGAGCAATCTTCCTCCTACCTGGATGAACTCCGTCTCTATTCCTTCCGATTCCAATACATCAAGAACGGCCCTTAGCATGCGGGCCGTGTTCCCGTCCTTATGGGGACTGCAATTGAATGCCGCTACTTTCATATTCTCCACCTCATGCGTCCGGCCACAGCTCGTGGGCCAGCTCTCTGAGCTTGAACTTCATGATCTTCCCGCTGGCGGTCATGGGGTACTCGTCAAGGAACGCGATGTACTTAGGCGTCTTGTACCATGCGATCTTCCCTTTGCAGAAGTCCATGACGTCCTGCTCCGTTATGTCGACACCTTCCTTCTTTATAATGAAAGCCCCGGGCTGCTCTCCGTATTTCACGCTTGGCACCCCGACGACCTGCACATCCTTCACGCCCGGCATGTTGTAGATGTAGTCCTCTACCTCCTTGGGGGAAACGTTCTCCCCGCCGCGGATGATCATGTCCTTTATCCTTCCCGTGACCTTGAAGTAACCCTCCTCGTCCTTAAGACCCAGATCCCCGGAATGGAGCCATCCGTCCTTGTCTATGGCCTTGGCGGTCTCCTCGGGCATCTTGTAGTACCCTTTCATCACATTGTAGCCGCGACAGCAGAACTCGCCCACCTCGTTCAAGTCGCACATCTCCCCCGTCTCCGGGTCGATTATCGCGGTCTCTATGCCCTGGAGGGTCTTCCCCACAGTGCTGCACTTCCTCTCGAGGGACGGCTCGTCATACCTCGTCTGGGTCATTCCCGGAGAGGACTCCGTGAGACCGTAGACTATGGTCACCTCGCTCATGTTGAGCTTCTCCACCACTTCTTCCATCGTCTTGATGGGGCACGGGGACCCTGCCATTATCCCTGTCCTGAGGCTGGAGAAATCGAATTTGTGGAAGAGCTTATGATTCATTATCATGATGAACATCGTGGGAACGCCGTAAAGCGAAGTGCACCTCTCGGTCTCCACCGAGGTCATCACCATCACCGGGTCGAAGCTCTCGCACACGACCATGGTAGAGCCGTGGTTTATGCAGGCCATTACCCCCAACACGCAACCGAAGCAATGGAACAGCGGAACGGGGATGCACACCCTGTCCTCCGGCCCATAGTTCATGTTCGCCCCTATCCAATAACCGTCATTGGCTATGTTGAAGTGCGAGAGCATCACGCCCTTGGGGAAGCCTGTGGTCCCGGATGTGTACTGCATCATGGTGACGTCGTGCACATCCACGGAATCCTTCCTCTCCCCGTACTCCTCATCGGTGGTCTGGGCGGCCATGGACTTGACCTCGGCCATGGAGTACATGCCGCGGCGCTTCTCCGGCCCTATGAAGATCACCCGTTTCAGATGAGGATATTTCTCGCTGCGTATGGAATCCCTCGGCTGGGTCCTCAGCTCAGGAACGAGATCGTAAACCATGCCTACGTAATCGGAATGCTTCACTCCGTCTATGAGGACCAGATTCTCCATGTCCGACTGCTTCAGAACATAATCCAGCTCCTTCAGTTGATAATTGGTGTTGATGGTCAGGAATATGGTCCCGATCCTTGCGGACGCGAACATCAGGATGATCCAGTCCGGCACGTTGGTGGCCCAGACCGCTATCTTCTCCCCTTTCTTCACTCCCATGGCCATGAGGCCCTTGGCGACCCTGTCGACCTCTTCGCCGAACTCCTTCCACGAGAGACGGAAGTCCCTGTCCACATAGACCAGGGCATCGTTGTCCGGGTAGTTCGCTATGCATTTGTCGAGCAGGTCCCCGAGCCTCTCGTCGGTCGTTATCTCTTTGCGCGGAATGCAGGCCATGTTCCCACCTCAGTCCGGTGCGTAGAGCACGGCGAATATCTCCGCCGGACCGTCGACTGCGCCTATGAAGTGCGGGACCACTGAGTTGTAGTATGCCGTGTCCCCCTTGGAGAGTATGTGGTCCTCCTTGCCGTATCTGACCAATACTTTCCCCGAGACGACGATTATGAACTCCTCGCCCTCGTGGGACGACAGCTCCTTGACCTCATCCACTCCGATTTTGATGAAAAGGGGCTCCATGTGCCTGTCCGTCTTCCCTTTACCGAGAGGGAAATAGCGGTAATGGCCCTCGGCCCCCCTGTGGGACGAAGTCTCCTCGGTCCTGGCATCATGCTTCACTATGACGGGGTCCTTGATGTACTGGTCGTCCATGAACGTGCCAACCCTCTGACCGAGAGCGCGGGACAGCTTGATTATGGCACCGAGCGGGGGATAGATCTTGCCGTCCTCCACATCCTCTATGAACTTGGTGCTCAGGCCCGTATTGGCAGATAACTGCTCCCTGGTAAGGTCCAGGCCCTCTCTGTACTTCTTCACTCTTAAGCCAAGCTTACCTGTGTTATCCATATACTGTCTCCGTTATAGCTCGGAATTATGCTCTTAAGATAAAAGATTAGCCTACGTAAGGACATGAAATGGCACATCTGATGGCGATGATGATGTGCCATTTCGACCATGGCTCTCATCCGCTTCGGCCGGAGGGGCGAGCAGTTGAGAACCTGCCTTGGAGGAGTCGTTCGCTCTGCTATCGAAAATAGAAAATTAGGGCCGCTGAGCGTCCCAGTTTCAGTATTTATAGCCCCCGGCTCTCTCTTGAAGCTGCGACGTTCTCCCGATATGCGTCATTCCCTGATCTCAGTGTCAAAATGCCTGTGGCCCTTGGCCCGCAGCACTCTTTATTAACGCACAAGTCGAGTCCGGACCTCATGTGCGAATCCGCTGTCGTTCTGGAATCGGCCGAGGGTACTGAGACTGTTATGCCCGAGGCAGCAATGGTGTGGGTCAAAGGAAGTGACATCGTTTGCGTGGATATCCTCGGCCGGGAGATGGCTGTCAACAACGCCAGGATCTCAGAGATAGATCTCATGGGGCACCGGGTCCTGCTGACGAGGCTTTGAATGCCCCTCAAGATCGCCGTATCGGGCAAAGGCGGTGTCGGGAAGACCACGGTCGCCGCATTGCTGGCGGCACAATACGCCAAGGCCGGGATGAACGTTATCGCCGTGGATGCGGATCCCGCTTCCTCACTGCCGGCGGCACTGGGCGTCCCCGAGGATGTCAGGGCAGGTATCGTCCCTCTGTCCCGGATGCTGGATCTGATAGAGGAGAGGACGGGCGCCAGGCCCGGTGAGGGCTACGGCGGGATGTTCTCTCTGAATCCCAAGGTGGACGACCTCGTGGAAAGATATGCCGTGCAGGGCATCGATGGCGTGAAGATCATGGTGCTGGGAACGATAAAGGCCCCGGGATCGGGCTGCTTCTGCCCCGAGAGCTCCCTGCTGAAGAACCTGATGTCCTACCTGGTACTGGAGGACGAGCACATCGTCATCCTGGACATGGAGGCGGGGTTGGAGCATCTGGGCCGTTCCACCGTGCGGTCGGTGGATGTTCTCTTAGTGGTGGTGGAACCCGGGCGTCGTTCCGTGGAGACCGCCGTGAGGATCGCGGAGATGGGGCGCTCCCTCGGTGTCGGGAAGGTCCTTGCCGTTCTCAATAAAGTGAGCGATGATGCACAGGAGGCAGAGCTTCGATCATTACTAGATGGGGGAGGCATAGGAACAGCCGCCGTAATACGCTATGATGCCGGTCTGATCTCAGGGGACCTGGCCGGCAGACCGACCGTCTCTCCGGCGGCGGAGGGAGCCATCACCGGGCTAGTGGAAATGATTATAGATGGCTTATGAAACCTGTATAAAAGACCCACCCAATACATTATAGCTTAGCAGAAACTCTATTAACTCATGGCTGAAGATTACCCCGAGATTCTGTCAATAGAGTGCCTCAGGAGGCCCTCCAAGCAAGAGTTCACTGAAGAGGAGATGGATCAGAAGGCCGAGGAGAGGACCCTGGACTGTACGTCCCAAATGGTACTCAAGAAGGCCATGAAAGACGGCACTGACACCGTATGGGACCGTCTCGGAAGACAGACGCCTCATTGCAAGTTCTGCCTTGACGGGATATCATGTCAGCGATGCGCCATGGGCCCCTGCAGGATAATGGGAGGGGACCGCACAAGAGGTGTCTGCGGCAACGATGCGAATCTGATCGTCGCCAGGAACCTCCTTGACTGGGTCGCCATGGGCGCGGCGGCGCATTCCGACCACGGAAGGGATGTGGTGGAAGCCGTGCTCAAGGGCGCCAACGGAGAGGCTCCCGATTATCCCGTCAGCGATGTGGAGAAGCTCGATCTACTTGCCAAGGAATACGGCATCAGCACCAAGGGAGGCGTGAACAAAACAGCGGAGAAGGTTGCCCTGGCCATGCTGGATGAGTTCGGCACGGTCAAAGGGGAGCTGGAGATGATCAAGCGCGCCCCTGCCGGGAGCCGGGAGCTTTGGAAGAAGATAGGAATAATGCCCCGCGGCATCGACCGGGAGGTGGTCGAGGCCATGCACCGTGTCCACATGGGCGTGGGCAACGATCCCTACGACGTTGTGATGCACGGTTTCCGCACCTCCATGTCCGACGGATGGGGGGGTTCCATGCAGGCCATGGAGATGTCGGATGTCCTCTTCGGGACACCTGACATAAAGACATCCAAGGTCAACCTGGGTGTCATGAAGGCGGATCATGTCAACGTGGCGCTTCACGGCCACAACCCTGTGCTGTCGGAGATGCTCGTCAAGGCGGCGTCAGACCCTGAGATCAAAGCAGCGGCCAAGAAGGTCGGCGCCAAGGGAGTGAATCTCGTCGGGCTGTGCTGCACGGGCAACGAGCTGCTGATGAGGAAGGGCGTGCCCCAGGCCGGAAACCATCTCGACCAGGAACTGGCAATAATAACCGGAGCGCTGGAGGCTATGATCGTTGATTATCAGTGCATATTCCCGTCCCTGCCGTTCACTGCGGCATGCTATCACACCAAGGTGTTCTCCACCTCGCCGAAGGGCACCATGGCCGGTTCGGTGTATGTGGAGGTCACGCCGGAGAATGCTTATGCGCAATCCAAGCGCATGCTCTTGGAGGCCATAGACAACTACCCCGGCCGGAACAAGGACAAGGTCATGATCCCCGACGATCCGGTTGAGGCTATGGTCGGATTCTCCGTGGAAGCGATAAAGAAGGCGCTGGGCGGGAGCCTGAAGCCTCTGTTGGACGCGATAGTCTCAGGCAAGATCCGCGGAGCAGTCGGCATCGTGGGATGCAACAACCCCCACGTGCGCCATGATCAGGGGCACGTATCCCTGGCCAAGGGCCTGATCAAGAGGGATATCCTCGTCGTGGAAACGGGCTGTGCATCCATCGCATCCGGCAAGGCCGGCCTTCTGCAGCCTTCGGCTGCCAAGATGGCGGGCAAGGGCCTCAGGGAGGTCTGCGAGTCCCTGGGCATACCTCCGGTGCTGCACATGGGCTCCTGCATAGACAACACCCGGATCCTCAATCTAGTGGCGGAGCTGGCCAATATGGCCGGCGTGCGCATGGACCAGCTGCCTGTTGCCGGAGCTGCTCCGGAATGGTACTCCCCCAAGGCCGTATCCATCGCCGAGTACTTCGTGGGAAGCGGTGTGAGCACCCTGCTGGGCGTCATGCCCAGAGTGGGCGGGAGCCCGTACGTCACCAATCTGCTCGTCGACGGCATCGAGGACATCATGAACGCCAAGTTCTGGGTGGAGCCTGATACCAAGAAGGGCTGCGCCGTGCTCTTCGACCACATAGAGCAGAAGCGCCAGGGGCTCAGTATCTGAGCCCCGCTTCAAACCCCTTACCTTTCCCCCGCAGAGAACCGATGACGCAGGGCCCGGAATCGGCAAGGTTATTATAACGGCATCATTTGAGTCTCGGCGATAAGATGCCGACTGCGGAAGTTAATGGTGTTAAGCTTAGTTACAGCGCTCAGGGGGACGGGGAGGCGGTCGTGCTCATCGGAGGATTCGGAGGAGACATCAACTTCTATCGCACGCTCATCCCGATCCTGGCCAAGAAGTACAAGGTGATCGTGCTCGACAACAGGGGGGCAGGGGCCACGGAGTACAACGGCCCGTTCAGGGGACAGGATATGGTCGATGATGTCGCCGCGCTCCTGGATCACCTTTCCGTCTACAGAGCCCACATCCTCGGATGGTCCATGGGGGGGCCATATCGCCCAGGAGTTCGCCATACAGAATCCAGACCGCACCCAGAGCCTGACCCTCGTGTCCGCGTATATGAGAAGGCCCGCCAGATCCAGCTATTTCATGAACGGCATAGTGAAAGCGGCCTCAGAGGGCGCTGATACGGATTACATAGGCATGATGATCAACGCCTTCTGCTTCACCACGGAATACTTCGAAGCGAAGGAATCCCGGGGCAGCAGCATATCGGTTCCGAAGAATGTCAGCGTGAACGGCCTCCTCCATCAGCTGAAAGCGTTGGACGAATTCGATACGAGGTCCAGGGCCGGGATGATAAGGTCCCCGACCCTGTCCGTCCACGGTCTGGATGACATAATGGTGGAGCCCAGGCTCGGGGATGAGCTGGCGGATCAGATAGAAGGCTGCCGCAGGATACGGATACCTGGTGTGGGCCACACAATAAAACCGTCCCTGTACTCCGAAGCCTTCACAGAGCACCTGGCCCGGAACTCCCGCCGATCATAGAACGGTCAAACCGTATATGAATCCGAGGATCGAGAGGATTATGGCAACGGCCACCATGACCATCAGGGTCGTCTTGACCCTGCCCTTTATACCGGACATGCGCACCGCCGTCAGGCAGTATCCTCCGAGGAACATGCCCACGGCCCCCAGCGGTACACCGGCAATGCCGAAGCCGGCGAAGGACGCTATGGCCGCTACGGCCCCCAGCGCTAAGGATATGTATGCCAGATAAACAGAGTTCACACCTAGCTTCATGCGCACGGCCTGGTCTATCCTCCAGTCGCACTCCTCGCAGAAAAGGGTCCCTTCCGGGTTCTCATGTCCGCAATTGGGGCATCTCATGAACGCAGTATTGGCGGGACTCCGATAAAACACCTACGGTTTGACGAAGACCGCTTCTATCCTGCGCCTCTCCGCACCGTAGCGTGTTGTCTCGTTCACAATATCGAGACGCTCTTCCCGAAAATCCGCGAACATCTCCCTGATGCCGCCGGGATCTGAATAGGTATAGGCTATCCCGTTGCCTCTGATCACGGTGCTTTCCGAGACCTTTGTTCCTTTCGCCGCCCTCTGGTCCCCCTCGGAGAAGGTTCTGAGGAAGACCTTGCCGCCTGGTCTCAGAACCCGCAGGATCTCGGATGCCGCCCGGCAACGCTCCCCGGGACTGAGGTGCTCTGTGACATGGACAAGGGAAACTCCGTCGAACTCCCCGTCAGGGAACGGCAGATCGCATACGCCGGCGCATACGACATGTATGCCCAATCTCGATGCGCATTCTGAGACGGCCTCCCGGGAGAAATCTATGCCCACCACCGAGTGGCCGCTGTCCAGGAGGGCTTTGGCGGTCTTCCCTCCGCCGCATCCGACCTCCAGGATCCTTGATCCCTCCGGGAACGGGAAGTCGTACCTGGGAACCCCGCGCCAAGGTCTGCGGTGCTCCTTGTAGAATCTGTTCCAGGCCTCCCTCTGATCCTCCATGCCACCTTATCCCCCGGAACCGTATTTCTATATTGCACCCAAGGCTATTAATCGCAACACGGGAATAACGCCGTTATGGGTGAGCAGGAAGAGGTTGTCGCAGAGCTCATGAAACTGCCTTCGGTCAGCGAGAAATGCTGCATAGGGATGTATCTCCTGGGGATCAGGAGCATAGATGATCTGAAAGGCAAGGAACCGGATGACCTGTACGCCGCCCTTCAGCAGAGGAAGGATTTCTACGCCGAGCCCTGCATGCACAAGATGCTCAAGATAGCCGTCGGGATGGCGGAGAAGGGTATCGTCAGGAAATGACCAGGGACCTCAGCCACGTATAGAACAGCGTGACCGCCCTGGACGTCAGTATGACATATGTCTCCTGAGGCCCCTTCATCATCCTCCCCGGTCTGAGGGATACGGATATGTTGCCCACCCTGCAGACGGCGGGCCTGTCCGCCATGGCATTATTATGAACGGCCAGATTGCGTATCAGGAGTATGTCGTTCCATTCTCCCACATCCCCTTCGGAGAGAAGAGCCGATTCCTTCGAAGCATCCAGTATCGATCTCAGATTTATGCGGCGGGTATCCCTGCCCACCTTGCGGGCCACGTCCGAATCCGGACAGAGGCGGACGGCGTCCTTGGAGGCTTTCTCTATCGCGGAGACCACATCGATGAAGAGGTCCTTCGTCACAACGACGGTCCTCTCAGTCAGCTCCCCCTCCGTCTCCGGCATTGTCCTGAATCCTGAATAGTAGGACAGCATCTCCACCGCCATCCTCACCCGGTTATGGATATTCCAGAGGCTCATGGGAAGAGGGTCCCTGTTGCCATTCTCCAGATCTGCGGCGGATTCCGCGTACACCTTGGTGGCATCCATAAGGATCTCCGTCTCCGACATCAGGCTCATGCCCCTCCTGATAGGGCGGATTGTTCTTCTACTTGCCGAATATCTGTTCAAAATAAATACGGGGAAGTGCTAACTGGGCCTCGATAAGGATATGTTCTGGAACCCTGACGCGGAGTGCAAGCCCATAGAGGACCTGAGGAAGGCGCAGTACAGAAGCCTGAAGACACTCGTTATGAGGCTTTACGAATTCAACGATTTCTATCACGATAAAATGAAAGCGGCAGGGGTGCGTCCTGACGACATCACTTGTCTGAAGGACATCAGCAAGCTGCCCTTCATGACCAAGAGCGACCTCAGGGACAACTACCCCACGAAGATGTTCAGCATCCCCCCGAAGGACGTTGTCAG
This sequence comes from Methanomassiliicoccales archaeon RumEn M2, assembly GCA_001421175.1. Lineage (GTDB taxonomy): Archaea > Thermoplasmatota > Thermoplasmata > Methanomassiliicoccales > Methanomethylophilaceae > RumEn-M2. The sequence continues at coordinate 44,190 of LJKL01000016.1, forward strand.
ATACCACGTATCGTCGGGGACCACGGGCAAGCCCACGCTTGTGGGCTACAACAGGCACGACCTTGACTATTGGACCGAATCCCTGGCCAGGGCCATGACCTCCGTGGGCATAACCAGCGACGATACCGTGCAGGTCTCCTATGGGTACGGCCTGTTCACCGGGGGCCTCGGCCTTCATTATGGAGCTGAGAGGATCGGAGCCAGCGTCCTGCCTTCCAGCACCGGCAACACCGAGCGCCAGATAGAGCTGATGATGGACCTGGGCGTCACGGTCATAGCATGCACCCCGTCCTACCTCATCCATATGGGCGACGTGGCCGCACGCATGGGGATCGACTTCCGCAGGGACACCCTGCTCAGGAAGGCCCTGCTGGGAGCAGAGCCCTGGACCGAGGGCATGAGATCCCAGATCGAGAACGGTCTCGGGATAAACGCTTATGACATCTACGGGACGTCGGAGCTGGCCGGGCCCATGTTCACCGAATGCACGGAGCGGAAGGGGCTGCACATATGGGGGGACATGGCCTACATAGAGGTTGTCGACCCGGAGACCCATGAGGTCCTGGGGCCCGGGCAGAAGGGGGAGCTTGTGATCTCCATGCTCAACAAGGAGACATTCCCGCTGGTCAGATACATGATCAAGGATGTCACCACCATATTCGACGAGGAATGCGCATGCGGGAGAACATCGCCGCGCATAGAGCGCATATCCGGAAGGACCGACGACATGCTCATAATACGCGGCATAAACGTGTTCCCTTCCCAGGTGGAGCATGTTCTGTTGAAATGCCCGTCTGTCAACGGGCACTACCAGATAATCGTGGACAGGGTGAATTCCCTTGACGTTATGACTCTTCAGGCCGAGATAAACCCCGAGGCCTTCAGCGACAAGATGGAGGATGTTGTCGCAATAAAGAATCGTATAGAGAGCGATATGAGAAAATACCTCAACGTCTCTGTTAAAGTGGAGCTTAAAGAGTACGGCTCCCTTCCGAGATTCGAGGGTAAGAGCCGCAGGGTCACTGACAGGAGGAAGTTCTGATGCCGAAGAAAAACATCATAAAACAGCTATCGATATTCGTGAACAACGAGCCTGGGAGCCTGGCTTCCATAGCGCTGGTTCTCAAGGAGTGCAACATAAACCTGAAGGCTTTCAATATAGCCGAATCCTCCGGATTCGGGGTTCTGAGAGCCATCGCGGATGACCCGGAGGACGCGTGCAAGAAACTGAAGGCCAGGAACATAGTCGTCAGGCAGACCGACGTCATCGCCGTCTCCGTGGAGGATCAGCCCGGGGGACTGTTCAGGATAGCGAACATAATGGGCGATGCCAAGGTCAACATAGAGTATGCCTACGCATACACGGGACGCAACGGCCCGTCCATCTTCCTGAGGGTCGATGACCCGGAAGCTGCCGCCAAGGCGATAGGGGATGCAGGAATGAGATGCCTCTCCCAGAACGATATCTGAGACGATACGCATGGGCAATATCAACGTAGCCGTTGTGGGCGGCAAGGATTTCGCTCCGTCCGTAGGGAAGAAGGGCACCGTGACGGACGTCACCTTCTACGAGATAAAGAAGGGAAGCGACTCGGTCACACTCATAGAGCCGTCAAAATACCCGGAGAAGCTCTCATCGCTGTTCTACGCGGTGAGCATGTCCGAATACGCCATCCTCGTGGTGGATGCCATAGATGCCCGTCTCGGAGAGACCATCGTGATGCTTGACGCCATGGGACTGGATAAAGGTTGGATAGTACTGAGGAACTTCATTCAGAAGGAGCAGCTCGCCCCGCTCCTGGCCGGTACCTGTCTTGCGGACTATGAGCACATAGAGGACGACGACGTGAAGACGAGGGAGATGCTGATCTCCTTTGCGGGCACCCTCTCCAAGTCCCGGGCGAGGGGACCTGCGGCTCCTGCCCTGTGGACAGCCACTTCAACGTGAAGGGTGTCGGCACTGTGGTGCTGGGATCCGTCATCGACGGTTATTTCAAGAAACATGACAAGATGCGCGTACTGCCTCTGGAGAAGGAGATCGTTCTGAAATCGATACAGAAGCATGACATAGACTCGGACTTCGGCTATCAGGGGGACCACGTCGGTCTCGCCCTGAGGGGGATCGACTCTGATGAGCTTGACAGAGGATATGTCCTGACAACAGACGCCTCCGTCAAGATGTCTAAGTCTGTTTCAGGGAAGGCGAGGATGGTCAAGTACTGGCCCGCCCCCGTGAAGGAGGGCATGGTCCTGCATGTCGGGCACTGGATGCAGATGGTTCCCGGGAGGGTCGAATCCTCTTCCGGCGATGCCAAGAATCCCGAGCTCAGGATAGCGCTGGAATCTCTGATGATCCATAAGCCCGGCGATACGGCGCTGATTATGTACCTTGAGGGCGGGAAGCTCAGGGTGATGGGGTCCGTCCCCCTCGAGTGAGGGGCCCCGGGGGATCACTTCCTCTTAATCTCCTCAATAATCTCCTCGACCTCTTCCCTGCCCTCGGCATAGAGCTTCGCCTCCTCAGGATCCAGTTCCATAAGGAGTCTCATGAACTCCCCCGCGTGCACACGCTCCTCGTCCGCTATGTCCGTGAGCACTGCTATGGCGAGCTCGTCATCAGTAGATTCGGCCAATTGCATGTAAAGCTGCGTGGCCTCGTACTCTGCGGCTATCATGAAACGTATGGCTCTTATCAGTTCTGCTTTCGTCAGCTTCTCGTCGCTAGCCAATCCCGAGAACGGATGACCGAAATCCGGCATATTGTCACACTCCGCGAATGCTCCCTGCAGGAGCGTGCATGTATCACGGTGACGGTATAACAACGCTCTGAAAGAACGGTAATCTTATCTATCCCGTTTATCATTAAGGCCAAGCACCGTGCTATCGGATAGCACACTTTGGGAGCGATATGAGATGGCTTTCTGGAACGAGAAGATCGAGACGATGCCCGTGGATGAGCTGAAGGAGCTTCAGCTGGAGCTTCTGAAGAAGCAGATCGATAACGTTTACAGGAACTCCCCTTTCTACCGCAAGAGGATGGATGATGCCGGGGTGAGGCCGGAGGACATCAGGACCCTTGACGACATACGCAAACTGCCGTTCATGAGGAAATCCGACCTCCGGGACAATTATCCCGATAAGCTCTTCATGCTGCCCTACCAGGAACTGGTCAGGGTGCATGTCTCATCGGGCACAACGGGCAAGCCCACCGTCGTGGGATACACCAAGAACGACCTGGAGAACTGGTCAGAGTCCCTTGCCCGGGGGATGGTCTCCTTCGGAATGGGCAAGGATGACATGCTGGAGAACAGCCACGGCTACGGACTGTTCACAGGCGGCCTGGGGGTTCACGCAGCCGGGGAGAAAGTGGGGGCGACGGTGCTTCCCACGAGCACAGGCAACACCAACAGGCAGATCGAGCTCATGCTCGACCTTCCGGTGACAGCGCTGGCCGGCACCCCTTCCTACATATTCCACATAGCGGACGTCTGCGACCAGAAGGGCGTTGACATACGCAGGGATACGAAGGTCAGGAAGGCCATCGCAGGAGGGGAGCCATGGTCCGAGAGCATGAGGAAGAAGCTCCAGGAGAGGACCGGCATAAGGGTTCACAACTGCTACGGGGCCAGCGAGATGTCGGGCCCCATGTTCCTGGAATGCAGCGAACAGCAGGGGATACACGTCTGGGCGGACCTGTGCCTCATAGAGATACTTGACGGGAACGGCGAGCCCTGCAAGGACGGCGAGAGGGGGGAGATGGTCGTGACCATGCTCAAGAAGGAGGCCTTCCCTCTTGTAAGATACCGCATAGGGGACATATCCTGCCTTATGTGGGAGAAATGCTCCTGCGGACGCACACACCCCCGCCTTGACAGGCTCTCCGGCAGGACCGACGATATGCTTGTGGTGCGCGGGATAAACGTGTTCCCGTCCCAGATAGAGGCCGTGATAGGCGAGATGCCGTTCCTGAGCACATTCTACCACATCACCCTGACCAACGCCAACTACATGGACAGCATGCTCATCGAGGCAGAGCTCAACGAGGAGCACCTGACCGAGGACATGGTCGAACTGACCAGATACAGGTCCGAGCTCTCATCGCGGCTCAAAGAGGTCCTGAACATCAAAGCGGATATCAAGCTGGTGCTTCCCGGCACCCTCCAGAGGTTCGAAGGGAAGTCCAGCCACGTGACGGACAACAGGAACTGGGATTGATCAGCTCTCCGTCACGGTCTCCGCCTCGACGGCGTCCCCTTTGGATGAGGGCCATACAAGGCAGCCGATCATCAGCGCCGCTATCGAGATGGGCAGGGATATTATCAGCGGGTCCACGAAGGACCACAGTCCGCCCATCAGGCTGTCCGTGCCGAACAGGGCACGCGAAAGCCCTATGACGGAGGATATCCCCTTATTCACGAAGAACGCCCAGAAGGCCCATGATATCGACCCTGCGATTATACTCGCCTTCGCTCCGTTCAGATTCGGTCTTTCAGAGTACAGGGAGTATGCGTATGACGGCAGCAGAGTGGCCGCCGTGAGCCCCATGAAGACCGCCGTCGCCTTGGCGATTATGTTCCCGGGCATCATGTATGCCAAGAGCACCACGACCACGGTCATGATCAGGGTCATTATCCTGTTGGGCCTCATTGACATGCCGGGGTTCTTGTTCCCCTTCCTCTCCTCCACCTGGGACCAGATATCGTACCCTCCGGATGCCCCCATGGTATGCAGGAGGGCCGCCATCGTCGATATGGATGCTGACAGGACCGCCAAAACGAACAGGGAGACGAACACGTCGCCGAACGCTACTCCGCTGAACAGCTCACGCACGTAGGTGGGTATGATCATGTCGGGATTGCTCTCATACACTATGGAGATCTCTCCGAACCTCTCGAAGAAGAAAACGTTGCTGAGGGGGCCCACAGTGTAAGCGGACCCGACGATCACGAGCATGAATATGCTGCCGATTATCAGGGACCTGTTGAGGGACCTATCATCCTTGGCTGACATGAATCTGACAGCCAGCTGCGGCTGGGATATCGCGCCTATGCCGACCCCCAGCATGAACGTGGTGACGACCGTCAGCCACACCTCCGACCCGAAGGATGAGAAGGCGGTCCAGCCGTTCATGCCCTTATCCGCCAGAGGCACCAGGGCATCTGCGTTAGCTCCGCCGCCGTTACGCACCGTGTCCCAAAGACCGGTCAGGGCCGTATTGGCCTCTATGACCCCGCCCAGCGTGTAGTATGTGAAGACAAGTATCACAACCATGCCCACGAACATGATGGCTGCCTGCAGGGCATCATTGTACATGACGGCGATGATGCCGCCGTATGTGACGTATATCGCCACGATTATAGCGAAACCGATCAGGACAACGTCCTTGTTCAGGCCCACTACCGCCTCTATGAAATTGACTCCGCCCAGCATCACGGCTGCGCAGTATATCGGCATTCCCACCATTACTATGACTGCGGAGAAGGTCCTGATCATCGGGGACTTGAACCTCTTGCCCAGGAAATCAGAGAAGGTGAATGCCTTCTCCTCCCTCCCGAGGCGCCTTGTCCTCCTTCCGAAGAAGATGAACGCCACGGCCAGCCCGAAGAACAGATTGAAGAAGACCAACCACACTAATGAAAGACCGTATTTGGCGGCCTGGCCTCCGAAGCCGACTATGGCTGATGCGCTCAGGAATGTGGCACCGTAAGAAAGGGCTATGATCAGAGGATTGTTCTTCTCGGTGTTTATGAGGAAATGCTCGTTATCCCTGGTATGCTTATATCCGAAATATCCGAGCAGAAGCGTCAGAGCTACGAATACCAGCGTTATCGATATGAAGATAGTCGTGTTCATTCTTCATCACCTTTCCCTTTGATCCATCCGTAGATGCAGCAGAAGGCCACCGTCACAAAACAGGCCACATACCCGCCCCACACCCACGGATCCTCGATTCCAAGCATTTATCCTGTCTCCTATATGCAACGTGCTAACACTTAGCACGGTTGGGACGTGATTCCAAAACCAGTATTTAATCCCTGCCACAGCCAGATGCTCAGATGCGGCGTACATCCCCTTTTCCGGTCCGCATAAACCGCAAGGAATTATATAGCGTGCCGTGGTTAGAACGTTGTCGGGCTTGACCGGGATGTTTGGCGTATCCTGCTATCCGAAACCGTCAATACGCGGAGGTGACAGCAGGGGGCGGCGTACATGGAAGTCGCAGGCCCGCAGAGTTACCTATGAAACTCTGTCTTGCGGGATCAGTGTGCGCATCGAGGGCAGCCGGAGGGTCGCCTTCCGTGCGCTAATCGGGGGGAACGGGCCAGGCCCTGACGGGAGCAGTCTGACCCTGAGCTACTGAAGTTCGCAAGGTAGCGGGGTTGAGGAACGATGCGGTAAACCTACGTCGGAAGTGGCGACAACCTCTGTGGCCCGGCACTCATCTTCTGCATTTGGGCCTGCAGCCTGTTATCATATCCGTGGAGAAATCGAAGAGCACTATGTCCTCTCCGCCTGACACGAGCCTGAGCTTGCTGCCTTCCTCGATGCTTCCCACTACCGCCGCATCGACGCCGACCGATTCAAAGAGCGAAACGAGGCGGGCGGAGTTCTCGGGACGGCACGTCACCACGAAACCGTAGCCCTGATAGGCCAGGATCCACTGCATGAAGTCCACCCCCTTCGGGGCCGGTATCTTGCCCATATCAACGTATCCGCCCTTTCCGGATGCTTCCAGCAGCATTCCGAGGGTACCTACGCATCCGGGATTGCTCATGTCCTTCGCTGCCGTCGCTATATGCTCGGCCGCTATCACCGGGAGCAGGGCCATCTGCTTCTGCACATAATCATCATCCTTTGTGAATGTGGTCTCCCAGGCATAGGGCAGGCTCGCAGGGAAATGTCCGTCCAGATCCATAGCGAAGATTATATCGTCGCCCTCCTCGGCCGTGTCGCTCCTGATTATGTCGGTCTTGGGAACCGACCCGATGATGGAGACGTCTATGGCCTGATATCCGCAATCCGGATGAGTGTGGCCTCCCACTATCGGCACATTGAACTTCTTGACGGCGGCCTCCAGGCCCTTGAGGATCTGGGCGCAGGATGATCATCCTTTATGGACATCACGTCCACCATCGCCAGGGATCTCCCGCCCATGGCCGCTATGTCATTCACATTGACCAGAACGGCGAAATAGCCTGCGAAGAAGGGATCGGTTTTGACCAGGGACTCCATTATTCCGTCCGCGGCGAACAGGATGTAATCATCACCGAACTCGATGGCTGCGGCATCCTCTCCCTCCGATGCCGCAACGGAGCTGAAGGAATCCGTAGGAAGGAATCTGACGATCTCCCTTATGGTGCGCTTCCGTGTGACCCCGGGGAACGTCCTTATGGCCTTCACGGCCCCGTCCAAATCCATGATGACGCTAAAGAGGGAGTTATGATAAATAGTTGTCACTCCAAAGACAGTTTGGTCTGTCTGGTCTCCATGACCGCATGTCTGCAGTCCTTGATGTCCAACACCATCTCTGTAAGAACCTCTGACATCTTATCCGGGAATTCCCGGGAAGGGTGAAGGGCATTGCTGCTTGTAAGCACATTGCCTGCCCTGGCCATTATCCTCTTGCATTCCTTGGTCTCATTGTCGGATGCGGAACGGCCGATGGGGCGGTTGACCCCCGCAAGTTTCAGCTCCGTATCGAATATCGGGCGCTTGAACAGCCTGCTCAGCGTGTACAGGATGAGTTCGTCCGCATCAGGGTCGATCTTCCTGCAGGCCTTGCCGACAGACTCGTATATGCTGTCGGGCAGGGCTTTCGAGGGCTGGTATATCTTGGAAGGAGGGACTTCCCTCTCCTTGAGGATATTCATATCGGTAAGAGCTCTGAGATATCCGGTAACGATCAGGCGGTGCTGCTTTATGCCTCTCTCCTCCAGATCCTTTGTGAGAGCGCTTATGGACTTCCCGTCTTTCCCGAGAGAATCAATGACTATCCTGTTGAAATCCTTATCAACATTATACATCGCGAATAGTTGATAACAAATCTGATAACTTAAAGCTATGCAGAACCGGTTTCCAAGTACCCCGTCTCGTCCTGCGTCAAAGCGCAGAGTCTTTTCCCCGGCCTGAGAGGATGGGCGGATCGGGCCTGCGCCCCCGAATATTGAGACATACGGAAGGGGCATCCCGGAAGTAGAACGGCTTCCGGGATAAACATAAATATCGTCGATAAACGGTTGTTTAATCTTGATGCGCGGTTAATTTGAATATATCTGGCCATATGTGTTTGATAACAAATAAGATAACTAAACTGATAATTAATAGTGCTTAACGTTTTACCAATTCATGTTCAGAAATCCCTTTATATGCACGGCATGAATGGGAAAGGCGTACTTGCTCGCCGAGAGAAAGGATGGGGGTGCTATAGATATGAACACGATTGCAGATTTGAAGAACATGAAGGGCTCGAAGACAGAGTCCACGGAGATCGGGCTATTCGTCAGGACGTCTGATGAAGAGCTCAAGAAGTGGGACAAGCAGAGGATATATGATGCACTCGTGCGTGAGACTGATATAAATGGGGAGACCGCACGCATCGTCGCCAGAGAAGTGGAGAAGATGGTCTCCAAGATGGATATAGAGTACATCACCGCCCCTCTGATCAGAGAGCTTACCAACGCCAAGCTGATGGAATACGGGCTTGAGAACATACGCAAGCAGCACACTCGCCTGGGTACTCCTATCTACGACGCAAGGGAGATCATAATGTCCCCCAACAAGGAGAACGCCAACGTTCCCCACGGCCCGGAGGCAACGAACCTCACCCTTGCAGAGAACATAAAGAAGGAGTTCGCTCTGCTGGAGGTCTTCTCCCCGGATGTGGCGGATGCGCACATGAGCGGACGCATACATGTTCACGACCTCGGCATGGTGGACAGACCCTACTGCAGCGGTCAGTCCATGGAATATGTCAAGAAGTTCGGTCTGAACCTTCCCAACGCCCTTTCCATAGCCAATCCCGCCAAGCACCCCGAGGTCCTGATCGAGCAGATAATAAAGTTCTCCGCGGCCCTTCAGGGTCATTTCGCCGGAGCCATAGGCTGGGATGCATTCAACACATTCCTCGCCCCGTACCTTGTTGGCGTGGATGACAAGAGGATGAAGCAGCTCGCCCAGATCCTGGTGTATGAATTCGCCCAGCAGGCCGTCGCACGCGGTGGACAGTCCATATTCAGTGACATAAACATCTACTGGGAGACTCCGAGCCACTTCGTCGGCGTGCCCGCCATAGGTCCCGGCGGAACCTACACGGGAAAGAACTATGAGGATTACGAGAAGGAGTCGCAGGCCTTCGCCAACGCACTGATGGATGTCTACCTCGAAGGGGATGCCATGGGACGCCCGTTCTTCTTCCCCAAGCCGGACATACACATAACGGAGAAGTTCTTCAAAACCCCGGGTCACGAGGAGTTCCTCTACAAGATCAGCAAGCTCGCGGCCACCATGGGCAACTCTTACTTCGTGTTCGACCGCGGAGAAACCGCGAGGATCTCCGAGTGCTGCCGCCTGGCGATCAACCTTGATGCCGCAGACCTCGAATTGGTCAAAGAGCCCTGGAAGATGAGGTTCACGGCGATGCAGAACATCACCCTCAACCTGCCCAGGATAGCTTACAAGGCAGAGCACGACGACTCCAAACTGTTCTCCGAGATAACAGAGCTGCTTGAGACGTCCGTGAAGGCCCACATGCAGAAGAAGGCATTCCTGAAGCAGCTCATGGACATGGGCAACCACGGTCCCCTTTCCATGCTGTCCATGAATCTGGACGGAGACCCCTACTACAAGATAGATGACTCCAGGTTCCTGGTGGGCGTTCTGGGATTGAATGAGATGGTCCAGTACCACACCGGGCAGGAGATGCACGAATCCAGGGAGGCTCTCAAGTTCGGTCTGAAGATCACGGCCTACATGAAGAAGGAATGCGACAGGCTGGCGGCCGAGCACGGCATCAAGCTGCCACTGGAGCAGACTCCCGCCGAGTCCACCGCCTACAGGTTCGCGAAGCTGGATCTGAAGGAGTACCCGGAACAGGCAGGAACGGTTGTGAAGGGCAACAAGGATACCAACAACGTCTACTACACCAACTCCACGTACCTGAACGTCGGAGCGGATGTCAGCCCCATAGAGCGCGTCAAGATCGAGGGGATGTTCCACCCCCTCATCGAGGCTGGAGCCCTGACCCACATATGGCTCGGAGAGTCCAAGCCCACGCCGGAGAGCGTGGCGGCCTTCGTGGTCAAGACGTTCCGCAACACGCAGAACACGCAGATCGCCTTCAGTCCGGAGTTCACCTCCTGTCTCGACTGCGGACAGACGTCGAGGGGCCTGACCGAGACCTGCAGCAAGTGCGGGTCCGGCAACATAGAGGGCATCACCCGTGTCACCGGGTTCTTCTCCAAGATCTCCGGATGGAACAAGGGGAAGATAGGAGAGCTCAGGGACAGGAATAAGGGCCAGTGCTTCTGACGAAACTCTTTTGCATCCCATAAACCATTTCGCCCCCTCACCCGGGGCGTTTCTCTTTTCACACAATGATTTAATATTCTACGACATAACGCCAGACGAAGGTGCACATGGACCTCGCCTACATCATACTGATCATCCTGGTCGCCATCTACATCCCTCTTTACCTCTACGTCAGGAAAAGCGAGAAGATGCACGCCAAGGGCATAGTGCCCTACGGCCCCACCATCATGATAAAGACGAGATGGGGGCTGGGCCTCATGGACCGCCTCTCCCGACACAGGAGATTCTGGAATGCCTTCGGCCTCATCTCGAAGATCATAGCTCTGCTCCTCATGGTCATCATCGTCTTCGTCATGGCCATGAACATGCTCCTAATCCCCAGTACGATAGGGCGCAGCGGTATCGGCATAGAGTATGCTCTGGCGATACCCGGGCTGAATCCCATGCTCCCCCTGGTGTACGGCGTGATAGGTCTCGTGGTCGCCATGGCAGTGCATGAGCTGGCCCACGGGATACAGACCAGGGCCAACGGGATGAGGGTGAAATCCTCCGGGCTGCTGTACGCAGTCGTACCGGTGGGCGCCTTTGTCGAGCCGGATGATGAGGATGTGGGCAAAGCCGACCGCAAGGCCCGAATGGATCTCTATGCTGCAGGGATAGCCACCAATTTCATAGTGGCCGCACTCTGCTTCCTGCTGATGGTCGGGGCCATGTCCGGAGGACTGTCCTCCGAATACGGCGACAATCCTGCGATATCCAGCATAGAAGGGGGGACATTCGCCTACAAATCAGGGATACCTGCCGGAGCTCTCATCACACACATAAACGGGGCTCCCATCGCCACAATGGAGGATTTCCGCGATGCGGTTGATAGATATGACGTTTACAACGTCACATACATCCACGAAGATAGCGGCGATTCGGTGGATATCCCCTTAGGCGTGCGCATAGCCCACGTTTCCCCGGGAACCCCGGCCTCCGACGCCGGTGTGGCTGACAACATGTACCTGTTGTCCATGAGAGCCGAGGGCGGTGCTTGGGTGGACTTCGGCAACATCTACGATTTCATGGACTTCATGGGAACCACGATGCCCGGGGATGTATGCTATCTTAGAGTGACGGAAACGACCGGGGGCAGCATCCCCGTCGAAACGCAGGTCACCCTGGACAACAATAAGGGGATCGGATTCCTCGGCGTGTCTGTGAACACATCGGGATTCATGTTCACCACCCCCAACGAGAATCTTGCCGTGGCCATGAATCCTGTTCACGGGGCCACCAGCATATCTGAGGGAGCCATGTCGGCCCTTTCCTTCATCGGGGCGCCTCTGAGCGGCTACGCCCCCATACCGGCTAGCACCCAATGGTGGTACGACACGGATGTGCTCCCCCAGGAGGTCTTCTGGGTTCTGATGAGCATCCTGTTCTGGATATTCTGGCTGAATCTTGTGCTGGGGCTGTCCAATGCGCTGCCTGCCATACCTTTCGACGGGGGCTTCCTCTTCATGGGCGGCCTGGATTTCATAATGGAGAAGGCAGGCATGCCCGCCGAGAGAAGAGAGCATTATACGAGAGCGGTGACGGGCGTGACGACATGGATCGTATTCCTCGGACTGATGCTCGTGATGATGGCGATCATATTATGATTATGTCGTCTGAATCCAAACCGATGATCCTCTCGGCCCATCTCAGCTTCTTGGCCTTGACAGCGGGATCGGATCCCTCCTTAGCCACCGGGGACGAGAAATCGAATCCTGCAAGGTATATCACCGATGCTCCGAAGTGCCTCGCGATGCATACGGCACGATCGCCGTCCGTGAACCCTCCATAATTGGCCACAGGGCCGAACGAACCGGACTGCGCAGTGAGGACGACCGGGCCCCGGAAATCCTTGGCGTGATCCATTATCCTGTCGGCATTATCGCCGTGGGCATGTATGAATGCAAGGGCCCCCCTCCCTGAAGCCTCCTTCTGACTGCGCATATCCCCGTCAAGATCCGTAACGATGATGTCCGGATATACCCCCGCTTCCGCAAGAACGGCCGTCGCATCCCCTGCGGAGATAAGCGTTCCCGGGAAATCTTCACGGGAGACGGGACCGTCATACGCCGGTCCGAAGACCGTCACCTCCCTTCCGAAGAACATGGAAGCCTCATCCTCTCCTATAAGGTCCGCGTTCGCCATGATCGCGGCGAGAAGCCGGGCGGAAGCCTCATCCTCAAGTCTTGAGTATCCGAAATCGGCCAGGATCTCGGAGTATACCTTCTCCCAATCATCTGGCCGCATTCTCGGCGGTCTCCTCCCCCTCGGCAACGGCTCCGGGGAGATTCCTGAAGGAGACCTGCAGAAGGCTGGCGACGATGGTGAAGAACAATCCCAGGGTTATCTCTATGATCACTACGACATCGTCAACGGCCCCGTAGCCCAGATAGTTCCTCATGAAGTCCAGCACCCCCTGTATTATCAGCGCCAGGCCGAAAACCGTTATGGTGCCTATCATGAACGAGCGGGACACCTTCTTCTCGTTGATGTAATCGTTCAATACGACACCCAGATCCGCCAGGAAGACACCGAACACTATCGGCCACATGGCATTCGATACGAATATCAGAATAAGATAGACCAGATTGTTATCGACTATCGATTTTATAGAATTCGCACCGAGGAATATCCCTATAAGGAACATGGACACGGAAAGAAGCGAGAACGTCGCCGCTATGTTGCCTGAGCTTATGCGGGCGGTCCAATTGCCCACTTTATCCAGTAACCTGTCAACCATCGAATATGCATAAAGCAGAATGGTCACTCCCACGACGAGGCCCGTTATCGGGGTCGTCAGATCGTACAGGAAAATCTGGTCCCCTACGTAGATCCGGTAGAGAGGGACCGCCAGATAGATCATGGCTATGAGGCTGATGAAATACCCTATGGGTGCCAGGAATCTCCTCCTCTTCTGGGGGTCCCGGATCATCTTGCTGATTATGTAGAAGGAGCCCTCCAATCCCGGGGACTGCTTGACATACACCCTCCTGACCGAGTCTATCGGAATACGGGACGATACGATAGGATAAACGTATTCGTCCTCCGCTCCGTCCCCCACGAGAATCGCCCTGTCGGGCCTCACCTTCTCTATGACCTCTTCCAGCTCATCGACTATGGCCGCATCGGACCTCGGCCCCACCCTCTGATCGCCGCAGATCAGGGCTATCTCCACGTTGCGGTCCTTCTCCAGATCGTTGTATATATTGATGGCCGCGAACAGGGCATTGACATCTGAGTCCTCCGGATCCGAAACGCCCAGGCTCATGGATGCTCTCAGAGCCGCCTCTATTCCTATGGCAGGCGTCTGAACTCCGCCCTTCATTCCGAAATCATTGTCTCTGTCAACAACGAGGATCAGAGTCTTTTTCACACAACCGAATCTGTTTGAGTGTATTATATCCTTTACATTCCGACGGTGCCGAAATCTGATGAGAAGGATTTGTAATATGCCTGATTCGTTTATATTCTCCGGAACCTGCGTCAGATAGGAAAGGGGCTTTGCTCTCCCCGGCAGATATTCCCCTGAAGGGATGAGCAGCGATCTTTGTTTTATGCATACCCATGGCTCATACCACGAACATTATGGCAAACATGAGGTATCCGAGCCACAAAACGCCATCATCAGCCCGCCGGTCACGGATGAGCTTATGAAGTCCTCTCCCTCTTCGTTTTTTAAGAAATTGTCGAACACGGGCAGTATCACCGTCAATAACGACAATATAGCCAGGAACGGAGAATAGAACATGAGCAACAGCAATGGGATGAACAGCACCAACCCAAGTATCAAATACGGGAATGTGTACAGTATTCCGAATATCAGCCACGCTCTTAACAACTCCTCCGTTAAGGATTTATTCGACATCTATCCCTCCGGCACATTCATTGAATCGTGCTTGAGATGACATTCCAGCAAGCTGTAAGGTCATGATTCACCTTCTCATCTGCTGGTGCTCGTCTATATACTTCCTATATACGACGAAGGAGGCTATGCCTATCACGAACAGCACGGACACCAGGGAATCGACCTTGCCCTCCCATGACCAAACCCCTGCATTGATCTGGAACACCATGGTCCCTAACACCAGGACGGAAGCGATGATGATGGATATGAATCCCACTTCCAGTCTTGTGAAGATCAATCTTCCGTCTCGGGATATGATTCCGTTCATCCGATCACCGGATTCTTATTTTTCATAGGAATATTAAAGTACCCACGTTATATATAGCTCGCGGCCAAGATCGGTATATGATGGCGGGATCCCGGTTCCGGCCCGGCCCCGACAAAGGTTTTTCAGATAGGGGGGTCTATGAGGGCTCATGCGCATCAGATGGCACGGGCACTCCTGTTTCGAGATAAGCGACGGGAAGACCACTATCGTCACCGATCCCCATGACGGCAGATCCCTGGGAATAAGGCCTCCGTCAGTCAGTGCGGACATAGTGCTGATCTCCCACGATCACTACGACCACAGTGCCTCCAGGGTTGTGAACGGGAATTTCAAGATATTCCAGTCCCGAATCGGAAGGTTCGAGTCCCGAGGATTGCAGTTCAACGGCATAGAGACATACCATGACGCCGCAAGGGGAACGCAGCGGGGCCTCAACACAATGTACAAGTTCCAGATGGACGGCATAACGGTCTGCCACTGCGGAGACCTGGGCGCCATGCCTTCCTCCCGGGTCCTGAATTCCATATCCGGCGTGGACATACTCTTCGTTCCCACGGGAGGCATCTACACGATGGAGAGCGAGGAGATCGAGGAATTCGTAAGGGCCGTTGGGCCGGGCGTCACCGTCCCAATGCATTACAGGGTAGGCGGTCTGACCGTTCCCGTCAGAGACATCGATTATTTCCTGGATATGGTGACTGAGGAATCCATAAGATATGTGGGCAACTGCACGGATGTCACCCGGGATGAGCTCCCCGAATACAAGGAATGCTGGGTCTTCGACCGTTAGTACAGCTTCAGGGCCTCCTCCAGTCTCCCCATCTCGATGGGCGTGGAGGTGTCGCCTACCAGGGCGCCTTTGGAATTGGCTATCACGCACGGCGCGATGAGCCTGCTGCCGTGGTTCAGCGTGGTCTTGTAAGGCTCTACTTTCAGAACATCGGCGATCAGGGCCATATCCTCCTCGGAGGCCCCCATGTGGACCGCGGCGCCTTTGTTCGTCACGCGGCATGCTGCGCCCGGCGTCTCTATCCCCGCTATGGCGGACCTGACGCATTCCACCCCCAGGGTCTTCTCTATGGACCTGAGGGATCTGTCGCTCATATTCGGATTGACTATTGCGCCGTGATCGTTGGCTAAGATGTTATTCCCCGCGGCGTTCAGCCTGTCGTCCAAGGCCAAAACGGGTAAGAAACGGCGCATCGCCTTCAGCTCATGCTCTTCAGCAAGGCCGGAGACGACGGCGCCGTTGGAGTTCATTACGGTAAGTGATCCGATCAGATACGATCCTGCCACGGTCATCCTGGTGCATTCGACGTTCAGGGCCTCCTCTATATCCCTTATGAACTGATCGTCGCAGTTGGCCGCTGCCAACGCGAAGCTCTCGTTCGCCGCCGCGAATACACCTATGTTAGGACTGCCGCCGTAGCGGGATAGACGCATCAAACCAGATCACTCCGATATGGATACCTCTACGAGACCGTCCTCGAACTTGACGGCCTTGACGGTGATCCTGCTCGGGGGGTTCTGTATGCCCCTGGCCCAGATCTTCTCGTTGAGCGCCGTGTCTATCCAGACTTTCTCCTTGTCTACCTTCATATGCCTGGCGATGTTGTCCCTGATCTCCTTAACTGCGCGCTTGGCCCTTCTCGTCCTTGGCGCCATCTTGGTGGCCCTGAGGGGTATCGTGATGATTCTCTCGTTCTCGTCTGCCATATGGATCACTCCTTAAGACTGGTCATGCGCCAGGACCTTCTCTTGGGGTGGCGCAGGAACTGTCTGTTGGTCCTCATCATCACCCATGCCGGCACACGACGGTTCTGTTTCCCGGCCTTGTTGAGCCTGGCCTTCATCGCTGGGGGTTTGTTGTTGGTCATTGTCATCTCCTCTCGATGTTGATCTCCCTCTGCTGAGGTGCGATCTGTCTGAGTATGTCCTTCAGCATGGCGTCCGATACCATCTGTCTGAGCCTGCCGGCCTGCGCCAGCTGTATCAGCTGCATCTCTACGGAATCGGCGAACCCGGGGTTGGCAAGCCTTATATTGGCCAATCTGTCCCTGGCTGCCGGCTCCAGTATCTGCCTTAGTATCGCCTGTTTCTGGGCCTCGGCCTGCTGGCGCTGGTTCTCGGCAAGTTGCTGCTGAGCCGCCATCTGCTGCTGGCTGGACTGCATGCCAGCCATCTTTCTCCGCCTTATCGCTTCCAGTTCAGGATCTTCCATGCTGCTCACATCCTCATGATTTCATCTCGTCCTGTACCTCTTTGGCGGCGTTGTCCAGAAGAGACATTCCGCTGGGGCTGATCATACGGCCCTTCTTCTCTTTAGGAACGAGATATCCGGCCTTCTCAAGCTGGATCATGCATTTTCTAACTATGTTGCGGCTGCCCTTAACAGCTTTGTTCGGCATGGATCCGTTATCCGCGGACCCTCCGTACTCTGCTGCAAGCTTGGAAGTTCCCATAGGGCCCTTCACATAGAGCTTCCTCAGGATGGAAGCGGCCCTTGTGTACCACCAGTCATCCTGAACGGGCGCCTTCTCGGTGTGCCTGCCGGTTTTGACATACTCAGCCCACTCGGGGGGGTGCGATGGCCGAGTTCTGCTTCAGCTTCTCGGCCGCCTTGAGTATGAGTTTCTCCGCAGGGACGTCATAGACGGTTACCATTGATTTCTACCTCTCGGAGCCGCGCGGACGGGTGCCGCACGACGATGAAGTCTGGTAAAGGAGAATCATATATAAGCGTTGCTACAAGTGGAATGAGAAGTCTCTTCGCACGTTCGGCCTTGGCCCCCGTACGACCTGCAGGCGAAATGCCTGCCACGGTGCACCCTGAGATGCTATAACCGTGATACGGGAGATTCCCTTGGAATATATCAATGCATCGACGGCTTGTCGTCAAAGATTATTAAGCACTCCGAACTATGCATCGGGCATGAGATTCGTAGTGGCCATGACCGGCGCCTCCGGCGCGGTGTACGGCAAAAGACTCCTTGAGACACTCCCCGGTGAGAAGATCCTGGTGATGTCCGATGTGGCCAAGAGCATCATACCCACGGAACTGGAGTGCGGCCCCGAAGGGCTGGAGAGGCTGGCTGACACCGTCTACGACGACGGGGATCTCTTCGCCTCCATATCCTCGGGAAGCTATCGCTTCGACGCCATGATCATAGTTCCCTGCAGCGCCTCTTCCTTGGGCAAGATCGCCAACGGCCTCGCCGATACGCTGATAACCCGGGCCGCTGCCGTTGCCATGAAGGAATCCAGGAAGCTCATACTCGTGGTAAGGGAGACGCCTAAGAGCGCCGTTGTGCTCGAGAACGAACTGAAGCTGGCCAGGAACGGGGTGTGCATATTGGATGCGAATCCGGGCTACTACCATAAACCGGAGACCCTGGACGACATCATCGACTTCGTCGTAGGAAGATGCATGGACCAGCTCGGTCTTGAGCACGACCTGTACAAGAGATGGGGCTGAATCACTCCAGGTATATGGCCGGTCTTCCGGGCACCGCCATCTTCGCCTTGTCGTTGGGGTCGTACTTCCCCTCCTCATCCGCAGAATAGACCCGGGCTTCGAGACCCATCTCCTTGGACAGGAATGCGGCCGCCGCGGCCAGGTGAGCCCTCTCATCCGATTCGAACATGGGCCTCATGCTCCCTGCGGGCAGGCGCATCATATCCTCTGCCGTCTTCCGGGCCATATCCGAGGCGGCCTTGCCGTGACCCCTTATGTCGGGATCGGACATGCACGCCTTCGTAAGGGCGGGAATGCTCAGTTCCCCTCTGTCCTGCAGCTCCAGTGCCTTCCCCAGGACCCTGATCTTCCACGAAGGCGCTGTGTAGAGCACCATGCGCTTCGGCTCGATCCCGGTGACCTTTATTATCTGCTGGGCATCGGACATGACCTCCCTTATGAGATCCTCGCCGTACTCGGCGGGCACGGAGCGCTCCCCCGCCTCGGGGAACTCTGCCTCGGAGACGAGACCGTCGAATCCCGCCGCCTCCCACATCTCCTCCGCCGTGTGGGGGGTCACGGGCATCATGGCTGTTATCCATGTCCTGAGACCGTCAGATATCGTACCGGGATCCCCGCCGCCCCTCCTTTGATACCACTTGAAATCGTTGAATATCTCGAAGTACGCCACAGTGGCCATCTGCCTCAGGTCGTACCTCTCCATCGCCGATCGGATCGCACCTACGTGAGTGTTCATCCGGGAGACGAGCCATGCGTCAATCTCCGTAGCGGGACCGTTGTATGAGGGCAGTTCGGCTATGAACGAAGCTATCCTGTCTATCCTCTGAGAATACGACATCAGGGTATCCTCGTCCCACTCCACATCGGCGAAGGGAGATGCGACGTGCGCATAGTACAGCCTCATCCCGTCAACACCGAACTTCTTCGCCGCCCCGGGTATCGGCTGTGCACCGCCCTTGGATTTCGATATCTTGCTCTTCTTGCCGGTTATGTACCAATTGACCATTATCCCCTTAGGCCACATCTCCGGGGGAAGTATCGCAACATGATTCTTCAGGAACGCCGGGAAATGCACCGTCATGTGCTCCTTGCCTCCGAGATTCATGTCCAGAGGGTACCAGTAGAGAACATCCTCCCTTATCTCCTTCAAAAGGGACGCATCTACGCCGCACTCCTCCGATACCGTTTCCGCATCCCCTTTCCCCAGTATCGCATAGTCGAAGAACGCCTCCGTCATCTGTTCCGGGCTTATGCGCCCGTCGTTCGCGTACATGGAGATCAGATAGTAGACCGGATAGAGCGTGGAATCGGATATGGCCTCGATGATCCACCTCTCGTCGAATGGGAACCTGGTGCCCAGCCAGTTCCCGAGACGCACGCAAGCTCTCTCCCTGAACCATTTAAGGACCGCGTGCACATTGTTGTAATACTCGACGGGGTTGATCGTCATGGTCCTGCAGTGGTCCGACGTCTTTTGGGTGAGATCCTCGTTCCCGTAATCGATGAACCACTGGTCGTCTATCCTCTTGATGACGACCTTGCAGCCGCATCTGCATACCACTTCCTCCGAGAGATCGTAGAATACGTCCGCCTCCCCGGAATCGATCATGGCCTGCTTCATGCGGTCCTTCGCCTCCTCGACCCGCATGCCTGCGAACTCTCCGCAGACATCCTTCATGAAGCCCAGGTGGTAGCCGTCCTTGTAGACCTGCTTCTTCGCCTCTTCGAGACGGGGGTCGTCGGCATCCTTTATTCCCATGCGCTCTACGATATCCTGTGCCGGGAACTCCCCGTATCCCTTCATGGATATTATCGAAACGGGAACGACGGAATCTAGCATCTCCTTCGTTACGCCGTACCTTTCCATGTACGAAGGGTCCTTCTTAAGCCTGTTAAGTGACATCCAGTCGTCCGGAGCATCGGAAGGCACTGATGTGACCATGCCCGTTCCCACATCCGGGTCGCAGAAGGCCGCCGGAAGAACGGGGACCTCCCTGTGCACCATGGGCGCTGTGCACATACGGCCGACGAGATCGGAGCCTTTCACGGTCCCTATGCTCTCGAGACCGTCCTTCTGATGGCTGAGCTTCTCATAAGCCTGGGGGGGAGACTATCCACGTCTCCCCGTTGCTGCGCACCTTGAGGTACTCCACATCGGGATTGACCCAGAAGCAGACCTGCCCGTAGACGGTCTCCGGTCTCAGTGTGGCTGCCACCAGGGTCTCGCTGCCCGATCTGAATTTGAGCAGTGTGTACTCCTGGGTCTCCGCGGTGCCTCCTTTGGAGAGGTCCGTTTCCGAGGGGTCGACGGCCACCGGGCCGCATGAGAGGCAGGCCGGTGCGAAATACGGCTTCTGTATGAGAAGACCGGCATCGTTGAGCTTTCGGAACTGCCACTGCATGAATTTGGAATAGTCGGGATAAAGGGTGCATGTGAATCTGCGCCAATCGGCCAGGAAGCCGAATCTCTTCCAGTATTCCTCCTGATACACATCATTGAAGAACCAGACAACGTTCAGGGGATCTCTCAGCTCGCCTTCCAGCTTCTCCGGGGGGGCATCCGTTCCTTATCATGTAGTCCATGATGTCCCTGTCCCCGGCCGATATCCTGGCGGCGAGGCTTATGGCGCCGTTGCCCGTTGCATGGGTGCCCACGGGGAACAGGACATTGTATCCTGTCATGCGCTTGTATCTGCCGATGGCATCTGCATAGGTGTATCCCCTCATGTGACCGACATGCAGGTATCCCGTAACGCCGGGATATGCGAATATTATCATGAACTTCGGTCTATCGTCCCTCTCGGACTCGTTGAGCTTCCGGTCAGACCATCTGACCTGCCACTTCTTCTCCATGCTCTCGTAATCAGGCAACTACAGACACCCTCGGATTTGATGCCACTTCAAAGTGTGCTTTAATTATATAACTATGCGAAACATAGGGCATGATGCAAGGGATATGACACGTCTGACATGTGAAATGCATGTTTTCGGCCTGTATTGCAAATGTAATGCAATGTAAGACAACCATTAAATACACGCATTACGTCTTCTCATTCAAGCCTGAAGGGATGGGCTCTATGGGCTGATAGAGGCATGAAGATGAACGTTGGAAGGCAGGTAACGCTCAGGATGGGAGCAGATGAGGTCCAGGAAATGGATTCTTATCTGTCTGAGCACCCGGAACTCGGCAGCCAATCAATGTTCATCAGAACTGCCGTCCGCGAATACATCAATAGGGATGCTGATGTTGCGGTATCAGAAAGCGACGGGATCCTCGTCCGTTTCACCGAAGCGGAGATGATGGCAATAGATGCAGTGGTCAAGAGCGGTGATGCATTCGATGCAGCCGACTTCATCAGGCTCAAGATCCGCGAGTTCCTGCGTCCGCAGAATACGGACCAGAAGATCGCCCACGATGCATACCGGCTTGCCACGTCTGATCTGGTGACTAAGTGAGGACTCAGAAGGGATAGACCTGGAGGAGGGATGGGATCTCGGATCCGCAAGGATCCGTTACTCTTCCCGGGTCTATCGAAACAGCTTAAATAAATGTACAGACGGGATGGGAAAAATGGCGAACGACTTCGACAATGAGGACACTGTCATCGAGCCGCGCGTAGCCGTAGTGGGCATAGGCGGGGCCGGTTGCAACGTGGTCAACAGCGTCTATTGGGATTTCGCCTCTGCGGACACCATCGCGATCAACACGGACCGTGCGGCTCTGGAGGCCATAAGCGCGGACAAGAAGCTCTTCATCTGCAGGAACGTCACCAAGGGCCAGGGGACTGGCGGGGATGCCCTGCTCGGCAGAAGATGCGCCCAGGCTCACATGGATGACATATCCGATGCCCTGGAAGGGCACGATATCGTTTTCATAGTCGCCGGTATGGGCGGCGGCACCGGAACGGGCGCTGCCCCTGTTGTGGCTGAGATAGCCCAGCGCATGAATCTTATAACGTTCTCCATTGCTATCAATCCCTTCTCTTTCGAGAGCGCGAGGGGTCGGGCAGCTAAAGGCGGAATGAACCAACTGAGGGCCGTCTGTTCGATGACCGTCAGCGTGGAGAACGACCTCATATTACAGAACCGCCCGGACATGGCACTGAAAGATGCCTACAGGGCGGTGAACAGGAGCATAATCTCCTTCATTAAGAGGCAGAAGGCCAGGACAGTGGAGGCCTTCATCGAGCAGCTCAGGCACCTGGATTCCATCATAGTTGATCCGGGGATCCCCGTTTCCACGAGGGCTCTCGGCGGCAACGTGATGACGGACTGATCCCCACGGGAATACTTCGCCTTCCATCGGACTCTTTATCCTTCAGAACGTATGGGTATCGGCCCCAAGATACGGTTTTATACTCGATCCCGGGAGCCCGAACGTCACAAACCGACATCGTTCTGTCCTCCCATTCAAGGCTGGCCCGGGGCGGGAACCGTTGTACGGGACAGCATGCTTTATATCTCGGATAACACGGTATTTTAATCGATTCTTATGTGGAAAAAGATGTGCTTGGCATCTGTATCCCTGATCGTCCTGATGGCTGTGATATCGTCAGACTCGGTCTTCGATGTGAATGGAGCGGTGAGCCCTGAAGGCTTCGAGTATTCGGTCGACGGAAGCGGATATGTCACCATAACCGGGTACACGGGGGGCGAACGAGGTGGTCATACCCGATACGATCGATGGGAGATCTGTGAGATACATAGGCGAATCGGTATTTGAGAATAAAACCGCGATAACAAGCATTACGATTCCGGACAGCGTGACCACGATCTATGGTTCCGCGTTTGAAGGCTGCACGGCCCTGACGAAGGCAGTTATCGGAAACAATGTCAGCTCCTTGGGCAATTATGCATTCGAGGGATGCACATCCCTGACGAAGATCTTTCTGCCGAGCAAGGTGAACGCGCTCGGGTTCGGAGTATTCATGGATTGCTCCGGTCTGCAAACGATAAAATTCATGGGCAATGCGCCGGCCAATGTCGGTGATGATTGAGTCCTTGGCACACACATGAATCTCAAAGTCTACTATTTTGATGGTGCCACAGGTTTCAGCCCAACGTGGCACGGTGTAACTGCTGTGGAACAGTCCCTATTCGAAACCACCGAGTATGGTGGCGGTTTGCAGATAAACGGATACAACGGCCCGGGTGGCATTGTAGAGATCCCGGGCACGATCGGCGGATTGGCTGCTAAATACATATCGGTCGATGCATTCTCCGGCAACGAGGACCTGACAGGGATAATCATACCTGACAGCGTCATCAGCATCGAGAACATGGCATTCTTCTTTTGCCCCCAGTCGGAGAGTGTTCACATAGGAAACGGTGTCACCGCTATCGGGAACTCGGCATTCTCGTTGTGTGGTGCTCTTTCAAGCGTAACTCTCGGAAGCGAAGTGGGCCATATCAGCAGTGAAGCATTCTCCCTCTGCCCCAATCTGACAAGCATCAACATACCGGACAGCGTTACTTACATCGGAGACGGCGCATTCAAAGGATGCACTTCCCTGGCATATGTCTCGATGGGGAGCGAGGTTACCAGCCTTAGCAATGAGCTGTTCTTGGATTGTCATGATCTTACGGACATCATCATACCCGATAACGTTACAAGTATCGGTAACAAGACATTCAAGAACTGTGCCAGTCTGACAAGCATCAACATACCGGATAAGGTCACCTCCGTAGGCGCAGATGCATTCAAAGGATGCACTTCCCTTAAAGATGCCATATTCGGGAGCAAAGTCTCCAGCATAAGTGATTACGTATTCGAAGGCTGTGAAGATCTGACGACTATGAGATTCAAGGGGAACGCCCCAAGCGTCGGCACAGATTGGGCTAACACGGGCAGCACCCTTACTGTTTACTGCATCTACGGCAAGACAGGATTCGATGTATCGCCATGGACGGAGATGACCTTGGTCATGATCGCTCCGCCGGGTGCACCTGCCGATTTTGTAGCTGTATCCGGTGTCGGAAGCGCATCCCTCGCCTGGACTGCTCCTGCCGATGACGGCGGTGACGGGATTACTGGATACGAGATATGGTTCGGAATCGGTTCGGAAAGCAGCTCGTGGACCCTGTTCAGTAACGTTAATGCCCTGACGGCGACCGTCACCGGCCTGACCAATGATACGGAGTATGAGTTCAGGGTCGCAGCCGAGAACGCCGTAGGGGTGGGTGACGTGAGCGATGAGGTGGTGTCCACGCCGAGATTCGACATGTTGGCTCTCCTGGGGGACCCGATGGCCCTGGCCATAGCCGGCGGGTTGCTGGTTCTCATAATCATCGGCGTTGCGGTTGTGCTTCGGAGAAAATGAGCCGTTC
Organism: Methanomassiliicoccales archaeon RumEn M2; assembly: GCA_001421175.1. GTDB lineage: Archaea > Thermoplasmatota > Thermoplasmata > Methanomassiliicoccales > Methanomethylophilaceae > RumEn-M2. The sequence goes on from LJKL01000016.1 coordinate 68,730, forward strand.
GGGCTGAACGCCCGGCCCGAAAAGGGCCGGGCGTCACGCCCTTTTCATCCTTTCTGCTTGGACATGTGCTCGTAGCCCATGTCGAAGGCCTTCTTGTTAAGGTCCACGAACTTGGGAGGCACATTCTTGGCCAGCATATCCTTCAGAAGGTCCTTGGACAGAGGGAACCCCTTGGCTGCGGCCACTGCGCCTATCATCACGGCATTGGCCGCCACCGCTTTACCTGCGGAGATCGCTATGGATGTGGCGTCTATCGTTACAAGGTTCTCTGTCCTCTCCTTTACTGCGGTGACCATTTCTTCGATATTCGGATAATCCTCGAACCCTGCGGCGACCATGGACGGATACACCGGGTCGAGATTCATCAGTATCTTGGTGTCCTTGTTCGCCAGGGATACATTCCTGCAGGTCTCGACAGGCTCGAACCCCATCAGGAGATCCGCTCCTCCGGCTGACTCCAGGGGACTGATGACCTCATCGCCGAATCTCAGGGTGCAGAGGACGCTGCCGCCTCTCTGCGCCATGCCGTGGACCTCACTCATCGCCACTTTGTAGCCTGCATTCATGGCGGCGCTGCCCAGGACCATGGAGGCCAGGAGCACGCCCTGCCCCCCGACGCCTACGATCTGTATCGTGTATCTCATTGTCTCACCCCTATGGCATCCTTGGGACACACGTCAGCGCACATGCCACAACCTATGCATTGCACCTCATCCACATGGACCTCGTCCCCTCTCTTCACCAGCGCGGGGCATGCGATGGTCTTCAGACAGGTGTAGCACTTGATGCACTTGCTCTGATCTACTTTGGTCTCCCTGATCACCAGGGTCCTCTGCTTCTTAAGCTCCAGAGGGCACGCCATCTTGGAGATGACAACAGCCACGCCATCCGTGTCGATGGCCTCCTTCATGACCTTGGATGCCGCTTTGACATCGTAGGGATTCACGGTCGCCAGGAAGTCCACGCCTATGCCTTTGACGACCGACTCGATGTCCAGGGCCTCGGTGGTAACTCCTCCGAAGTCCCTTCCGGTCCCGGGATTGGGCTGATGCCCCGTCATGGCCGTGGTCCTGTTGTCCACTATGACCATCACCAGTTTGTGGCCGTTGAACTTGGCAGATATCAACGGAGGTATTCCAGAATGGAAGAACGTGGAGTCTCCTATGAAGGCCACCGGCTTCTGATCGGTGACCTGGGCGAACCCTCCTGCGGCACCAGCCCCGCCTCCCATGCAAATGATGAAATCAGCCATGTCGAAGGGGGATTGCACACCGAGGGTGTAGCACCCGATATCCGAGCAGTAAACGGCCTCCCTCTTGCCCATGGCCTTCTTAGTTGCGGCGAATATCCCGCGGTGAGGGCATCCGGCGCACAGGGTCGGCGGCCTTCCGGGCAGCTTTATGTCCACAGGCTTCAGCGGTACCGGTGGCTCATCCATCTTTACCAGGTCCTTCAATCTTACGACGACGTCCGGGGAGTACTCCCATTCCACGGGCAGATGGCCGCTCCTCTTCCCGTACACGGGAACGGACAACTTATTCTGGGCAGATATCCTCAGGACCTGATCCTCCAGGAACGGTTCCAATTCCTCGACCACTATTATCCTGCTCTTGCCTTTGATGAATTCCGCTATCTTCTTCTCCGGCAACGGGTTCGTGAATCCCAGCTTCAATATCTGTACGTCTTTGATGTACTCCTTGACGTATGTGTAAGAAACACCCGAAGTTATCACTCCTGTGTCTCCTTCCCCTTCGATGAAATTCAGAGGCGATACCTCCGAAAGGGCCATTGCCTTCCTGTTGAGATCCAACAGCTTGACCCTGTTCTTCTTCGCGAATGCGGGTATATTGACGAATCTTGCGGTATCCTTCTCAAAACGGCCTTTCGCAGACGTTTCCTCGGGAGTGCCGAACTCTACTATCCCGCGGGCGTGATTCACGCGGGTTGTCGTCCTGAATATAAGAGGCAGTTCCAATTCCTCGGATACCCTGCATGCCTCAGCGACCATATCCTTGGCCTCGGCAGGAGTGGAAGGCTCCATCATCGGCAGAAGTGCCAGCTTGGAGTATATCCTGTTGTCCTGCTCGTTCTGGGAGCTGTGAAGGGACGGGTCGTCAGCTGTGAGTATGAGCATCGCGCCCCTTACGCCGGAGTATGCCAACGTCATCATAGGGTCAGCGGCTACGTTCAGACCAACATGCTTCATGAACACGATGGACCTGACACCGGACGATGCTGCGGCCGCTGCCGTCTCCATCGCCACTTTCTCGTTCACGGAGAACTCGAAGTACATCCCGACCTCTTGGGAGATCTTCTCCAGATTGTTTCCTATCTCCGACGAGGGTGTCCCCGGATATGTGGAGGCGAACTTCACCCCTGCTTCGATGAGCCCTCTGGTTATCGCCTCGTTCCCTAGCAGCAAGTCCGTGCCGCTGTTCGATAATATGTCTGCCATTTTCACGCCTCCGGTGGGAGGTTGTATTACGAGGCGGATTTATAACTATAACCGATATACGGGAGATGCGCGCGGGGGTAGCCAAGCCTGGCCAAAGGCGCAGGACTTAGGATCCTGTCCTCAGCGGTTCGAGGGTTCAAATCCCTTCCCCCGCACCATTATCTCATTCTATCTGAAATCATACTTGCGCCTGCAGCATCTGCCGCGGGGCTCCTCTTCATCTTCTTCCGGTGACTTCGATTCTTCGTCTTGGACATCCACTCTGCATCCGCAACCGCAGTTCTCATCATGAACGTGTTCGTGGTCATGATCGTGGTCATGAGTATGATCGTGACTGTGGCCGCGGTGGTCGAAGTCCAGGAAAACGCCGGAGTCGTCCATCGCATGCATGATCTCGTGCTCCAGCTCGCTCCTGTCCACGTCCGTCAGGGCGGCCATTATATGGAACTCGGCCTCCCGTGTCGGGCGCAGGGTGCCGTGGTGCAGCACGCCCTCGGAGAGATCTGTCAGATTGAGGGTTATTCCGCCAGTGTCGGTGGACACGGACATCTTTATGTGGCCGATCATCGCACCGGTCTCGGACTCGGCCCATCTGCCTATGGCCATGAGCATGTCCCCCAGACGCCTCTCGGCATCCGCATTGAATCCTCTTATCCTGCCTTTGAAACCGACTGCGGTTCCTCCTGCCATCTCCGCTGACGTCTTCATCTCAGTGCCTCCAAGAACCTGTCGACCCCTTCAAGGGTCTTCCCGGAGACAACTAACGCAGGTAAGTCATATAAATCCTTCAGAAAAGAGAGAATACCTTCGACCTTCTCCGCAGGCTGACCGTCCGCCTTGTTCACCAAGATGATATCGGACTCCGAGATCTGCTCCAGGAAGAACTCCTTCTTCCTCTCGAGGAATATATCGAAACGCGGCACGTCGACTATGCCTATTATGCTGATGTCCTTCACATCCGTCCCGGTGCTGACTATGGTGTCCCTGACCTTCTGCGGAAGCGCCAGGCCCGTGGGCTCAACGATGAATACATCCGGATCGATCTCCTCTTTGATCCCTGCGACCGCCTCGAACAGAGATTGGGTCAGAGTGCAGCATATGCACCCGTCCGGGAGCTCCACAGCCTTGAATCCTTCGGACCTCAGAGTGCTGCCGTCGACGCCTATGTCACCCATCTCGTTGACGAGTATGGCGACCTTCTTCCCCGAGTCCAGGTAATGCCTTGTGACCGTCTTGAGGAATGTCGTCTTCCCGCTTCCCAAGAACCCTCCGAGGATGTATACTATCATGCCGCCGTCATCGGAGCAGCGGATTAAATAGGGTTTGTCGCAGGCCCTCACATAAGGTCCCGCAGGTCCCGTATCATGAAGGTGTACGGGCATTCGGCCACGGGCCCTCTGGGAACGTATATCCCGTCTATGCCCGCACCCTCCGCTGCGAACATGTCGCCCGGGCTGTCCCCCACATAGCATACGTCCTTCTTCTCAAGCCAAGGATATTCGTTCAAGGCATTGAGAAGCCCGTCCGGTGCCGGCTTATGGTTCTTCACGTCGTCATACCCGACGATCCTGTCAAACCTTTCCAGAAGGCCATGCTTCAGGAGAATGGCGACGATGCGCTCCCTCATCTTGCCGGAAGCTATCGAGAGGCCTTTTCCTCTGCTGTGCAAAGTACCTATAACTTCCTCGGTCTCAGGATACGGATCCGTCCTGGAGGCCATGGATGCCCTGGACTCGGCTATGAACGAATCTATGAACCTCTTCTTCTCGGCCTCAGAGCGAACGAACCTGTCCGCGGTAACATCCAACGGCTCCTGGACGTATTTCCTGCATTCGGCAGCATTGAAGGGTGCGCCTATGGCCCGGAATGCCTTAGCATACGCTAGTTCCACCCCTTTCAAGGAATTGAACAGGGTCATATCGAAATCGAAGATGTACGCCTCGTATTCCCTCATATCGCCTTACGCAACGGTCCCTGTGCTGCCATCAGGCTGGATGTTCTCGCTCTCCAGCATCTTGAGTATCTTCCTTCTCAGGGCCGTGAACTCCTGGGACGACCTGTCCCTGGGGTGAGGCCACGGGATCTCGATTACCTCTTTTATCTTGGCCGGGCGCTTGGTCAGGACCACTATGCGGTCTGATATGTAGACGGCCTCGTCCACCGAGTGCGTCACGAATATCACCGTCGTATCGGTCTTGTCCGTTATCCTCAGCAGCTCGGTCTGCATTATGTTGCGGGTCTGAGCGTCCAGGGCTCCGAATGGCTCGTCCATGAGTATCACATCCGGCTTCGTCACCAGGGCCCGGGCGATCCCCACGCGCTGCTTCATGCCTCCTGAGAGCTCATGGATCATTGCGTTCTCGAATCCTGCAAGGCCGACGGACTTGATGTACCTTTCCGCCCGCTCCCTGCGCTCCGCCTTGGGAACACCGACGACCTCGAGACCGAACTCGACGTTCTTCCTGACGGACCTCCAAGGGAAGAGGGCGAAGTCCTGGAAGACCATCCCCCTGTCAGGTCCGGGGCCCTGGCAGCATTTCCCTCCCAGGGTGACCGTTCCTGAGGTGGGGTCCATGAGACCTGCTATCATGCGCAGTATCGTCGTCTTCCCGCATCCGGACGGGCCGACGATGGTCACCAGCTCCCCTTTCTTTATGTCAAGGGAGAAATCCTCGAGAGCTACCGTCTCCTTCTCATCGGTCTTATAGGTCTTGCTGAGATTCACTATCGATATGTCACCGCTCATTCCATCCCCATCCTTTTCACTATGGTCCTGTAAGCGTAGTCGGATACACCTGTGGTCAGAAGACCCAGTATGGCGATCAATACTATGCCCACGAACACGTTGGGCCAATATCCGAACTGCGCCTGTATGCTTATGAAGTAACCTACGCCTCCGCCGAATGAGGCGTACAGCTCCGATGCGACTATGCACATCCACCCTACGCCCATCCCTATCCTGAGTCCGTTCATCACATACGGCACGGATGCAGGCAGCATCACCTTGGTGAAGACCTGCATCTTGTTCGCTCCGAGGGTTTTGGACGCGTCAACCCAGCTGGGTTCGATCTTCTTCACTCCGAATATCGTGTTTGTGAGCATAGGGAAGAATATACCGACGAATACGACGAGTATCGGCCCCCATACATATCCGACGGTGAAGAGGAATATGGGCGCCCACGCTATGGGCGCTATGGGCCTGAGTATCTCAAGTGTCGGGGACGAGAACTCGTTGATCGTATCGGAATATCCCAACAGCAGACCCATGGGGACGGCTACGGCAAGTGCCAGCAGCAGACCCGCTACGAATCTCTGAAGGCTGATCGACATATGGCCCCACATGGTCATTCCTGAGACTGCGTCCCCTTTATCGAACAGATATAGCATCGCATCCCATGTCTCCCCGGGCGTGGGCACCGCAGGGTTATTCAGAAGTAACGACAGGTTCCACCATATGAGAACGAATACCACAAGGGATACGGCTGATATCCCTATTTTCCTGATGAATCTGTGTATTTTGTCATTCTCATCATAATTGAATCGCTCCAGGTCCATCGTATCACCCCAACGCATTTATCGATAACGAAACCACCGGCGGGGACCCTACGAAACCTATATTCGCCTGTCCCGCCAGAAGCGCATTCATCACGTCCCCTCCCGCTGCGAAGGGCCCTATCAATTCAACTTCTATTCCGTACTCATTGAAGAAGCCCTTATCTATGCCGACATGAAGGGCAAGCTGGTGCACGTCTGCGGCAAGGTACGCCACCTTAACGCGCACCGACCCTGTACCGACGACGCCCATCTCCGAGGGGGTCTTGAGATCTGTATGCTCGCTGTCATTGAACACCGAGTCCAGATATGTTCCGTTGATGAGGTGATTCGTGAAATCCAAAGGTGTCGCGAATCCCGCATCGGGAAGAGCATTCGGATTGACCAGTCCCAAGGATTCATAGGTCTCCACCACACCGGCCAACTGATCGTTAAGGCCACCCAATTCATACGTATAGAATATGTCGTTGAGAGCGGCCTCCGCCGTTGCCTCCGTCATGGGATCTGTGGGAGTCCCGACTGATATGGCCTTGTTTATGAGATAACTCCAATTCAGATCGCTGGAGCCGTTATCCATGATGCTTTGCATCCAATCCACGGATTCAACATATGCCGCCAGGAATCTTGTCGCCGCAACCTGGTTGTCTGAAAGATAGGAATTGTTGCCTGCCACGACACAGCACGGGTGGCCTTCCCAATAATCGCTTGTTCTGAGAATGCTCTTGCAATCCCCTGACGCTATCGCAACTGCATAATGGGGTTCCCATGCGATGCCGCCTGTGACCGTGGTTTCATTTGATTTCAAATACTGCACCATCTGGCCGGGCGCCTTTTGGGTCCAGCGGACCCCGTCGGTCGAGACCCCCGGTCCGTCCTGAATGAAACTCAGCCCCATTCCTTTGACTATTTCCATCAGCATCATGTGCTGGATGGAGGAGGGGCCGGGCGTCATGAACAGCCTGCCCTTCCAAACTTCAGGGTAATATGTGATCTCCCCTTCGCTGTCTATTGTCAGGAAAGTGTCCTCTATATCGCTATTAACGAATATACCGGATCCTTCGTTATTCACTCTGGATATTATGGAGACGGACTCCCCTTCCGAGGGCTGCTGCGAGAGGATCAGGCCGGAAGCTGACAGTATCACTATGGCCAAAAACACGGCTCCCCACATCTTGAAATTCCAGTTCAATTGCGACACCTGCGATTACGAGACCCTCATCAGATATAAAAGTTAAGATTTTAACACACAAGTATTTCGTTTATACTTAAAGGATAAAAATTAACGGGACTAACCCGATAGGGGTCCGGGCAGGATTATCTGACAAAATATCAGGCGTGAAAAAGAACGGATCAAAGAAAAATTAAGATGTTTCGGAATCTGAGCTCAGATATCCCTGTATGCGATGGAGTACTCCATCTTCTTGGCACCGAAGTACTTCTTGGAGAACTCCGCCGCATCCTTGGGGCCGAACTCTTTGCAAGAGAATATGTTGATGAAGGCCCTGTTGGTGTCCTCTGCGAAGTGACCGGAGATCATAGATGTCTCGATCAGCTGCACCAAAGAGTAGCCTTCTACTTTGGGCTCGGAACCGAAACGGACCACGATGGGCTCTCCGTATCTCTTCATGTCGATATGCTTGGCGAGGTCAATGGCGAATTTGGTGATATGCTCCTTGCTGGATATCAGCTTGAGGTCGCATTCTCCGAGATCTACCGCGACCTCGAAGCCCCACCTGTTCTCATTGTTGTACTTGTCTATGGCTTCCTTGTCTTCCAGAAGCTTGCCTGTGTAAGGGCTCATTACGTACATGCGGATCTCTCCCGACGGATTGCCGTCGACTACGGAATATATCAATTCTGTATTTGAAACTATAACCCCCACTACGAAACTCGTAGTTCTGAGAACCCAATTTATTAGAATGAAAAAGCCCTACTGGCACCCATGACGGGGATAAAAGGCTCCGATGTGTTCTTCTCGGACATGGAGATTGAGATCGGCGACAACCTTCTGAAGAAGATGAGAAGGGTCTGCGAAGCGGCGGGGATCGGCAGGATCGACGTGAAAAAGAAGCTCGTCGCCATCAAGATGCATTTCGGAGAGTACGGCAACCTGTCATTCCTCAGGCCCAACTACGCCAAGGTGGTGGCCGATATGGTAAGGGAGAATGGGGGCATACCATTCCTGACCGATTGCAATACCCTGTACGCAGGATGCAGGAAGAACGCCGTGGAGCACCTGGACACCGCATACGCCAACGGATTCGGCCCTCTCACCACCGGATGCCAGATAATAATCGGGGACGGCTTAAAAGGCTCAGACGAGACCGTTGTGCCGATAGACGGCGAATATGTTTCCGAAGCGAAGATCGGGAGGGCCGTGGCCGAGGCGGATGTCATCATATCCCTGAGCCATTTCAAATGCCACGAGCTCACCGGCATAGGCGGCGCGGTGAAGAACCTGGGAATGGGCTGCGCCTCCCGCAGGGGGAAGATGGAACAGCACTCTGAGGCGAAACCGCTGATCGACAGGGATGAATGCAGAGGATGCAGAGAGTGCTTCAAAGCGTGCGCCCACGGCGCGATATCCTTCCCTGAGAAGAAGGCCGTGATAGATTACAGTATATGCGTAGGATGCGGCATGTGCATATCGGCCTGCCGCTTCGATGCCGTGAGCGCCGGCCCCGATTCCTCGAAGGACCTGCTGGGCATGAAGATGGCCGAGTACGCGGCGGCCGTCGTCCAGGGTAAACCGAACTTCCACATCAGCGTTGTATGTGACGTCTCCCCGCTCTGCGACTGCCACGGGGGGAACAGTACTCCGATAATACCTGATGTAGGGATATTCGCATCTTTTGACCCGGTGGCCCTGGATGCCGCATGCGCCCGGCTCTCCGCGGCCCAGGAACCCATAGGGAGGAAGGTCTGCGGCAGGGATATCTTCGCCGACGTGAACGAAGGAACGGATTGGCGGATCGCCCTGGAGCATGCGGAGAAGATGGGGCTGGGAACGGCCTCATACAATCTGATCGGGGTCAGGTGACCTTGCTGAAAGGCGTTAATTTTAATAGAGCGCCTGCGGATTAATGCATATGGACCCGGTGAGGCTTTTCGTCTCAATCGAGGTGCCCCATTTGGGCCCCCTTGAATCTGTGGCAGAGGACATCGGCGGGATACGCGGAGCCCGTCCAGTCCCGGACAAGCAAAGACATCTCACTTTGGTATTCATAGGCGACCTGGATGCCGAGTACGCGGAAAAAGTGTGTGAAGCCGTGGAGGGAGCCGTGGAGGGGATCGGGGCCTTCCGCATAGATCTAAGGGGCGTGGGCGCATTTCCGAATCCCCAGAGGCCGAAGGTCGTCTGGGTCGGAGCCAGCGACGACGGTTCGATGGCCGCGCTGTCTGAGGCTGTGCGCAATTCGCTGGATGCCGCAGGGGTCGGCTACGACGGAAAGGAGTTCAAACCGCACATAACCTTGGCCCGCATGAGCGGAGGCACCGATGTCGGCGGTCTCGTATCCGGGAACAAGAGCGCCACCTTCGGATGGTTCACCTGCGATTCCGTGAACGTAATGAAGAGCACCCTGCGTCCATCGGAGGCCGTTCATACCCTTATCAGGAAGATCTCCCTTAGAGGCTAACTGTAACTGTCCGCTTTTATCCCCCCGCTTTGCGAGACATCATCATGAAACGCATGATGCGGGTCCGCAGAATACGCAGGAACAGAAGCGGAGGGATCGAAGGTCTGCCACTTCAGCTCATGATACTGATCGTGATCGCCACTCTCGGAACTTCGATAGTAACAGGCTGATTATGCCCCCGATGTCGAGGCCTCCGATCACGATTATGACCGCTCCGATTGCGAGGATGACAGGATGGTACCTGAGTCCGGCGACGGCGATGATTGCACCGATTCCGCAGATCGAGATTGCGATTACGGGCAGATCCTCCCAGAACTCCTTCTTTTCGTCACCGTCTTCCTGGGCGGGTGCCTGGGTGAACTTCGCGTACGCGTGCATTCCCGCGGTGAGGACGGTTCCGCTGTCCAGAGCGACGGTGCATCCCTCGTCGGCATACCATCCCTCGAAGGTGAAACCCTCCTTCTCGGGGACGGTCAGGTCGGAGACCTTCTTGCCCTCGGCCACGGAGACCTCCTTTCCGTCGACGATGACGGTGATGGTCTCGGCGGGGGTGTCGGGATTGACTGGTGCCGCATCGGTCCAGTGTGCCTGGAGGACGGTGGGGTTCTTGATGACGGTGCCGAAGTCGAACTCGGAGCCGTTGTAGAACCAGCCGGCGAAGGTCTTGCCCTCCTTGGTGGGGTTCTCGGGTGCGGAGATCTTCGAGAAGTAGTTGTCCTCGTAGGCTCCGACTCCCTCTCCGTTCTCGGCGACGATGTGTGTGATTTCGTCCTCTCCGTCGTAGAAGTAGACGGTGGGTGCGCCCTGAATGTCCATCCAAAGCTCGTAGGTCTCGTAGGTGAATCCTGACTTCTGGGGGGTGCAGGTGATGTGGTAGCTTCCGGTCTCCTCGTAGGTGTGGATTACCTCAAGGGAACCTTTCTCGACGTATCCGTCGACGGCTTCCACCTGCGACTGTCCGTCTCCCCAGTCGATGACAAGGGACTCCGGGGGTTCGAGGACCTCGTTGTCGGGGTCGGTGATCTCCCCTGCCACGACTTCGGGCAGGAGGATGATGGTGTTGTTCCACCAGACGAGCGGATTGGCCTCGGTGTCCCCGGGGTTCGCATCCGCGGAATCCATGAAGAAGGGGATGACGGCGGCCGCCATGATGACGGCCAGCATGACGCTCACCCCCTTGCTGACTGTTGCGTTCATGGTATCACTCAGTTTCCTGCTCCCTTGACGGAGAGAGATCCGCTGGTGACGCTGTTGCTGAAGTCGAAGACGGGGTCCACGATCAGAGTGACGGAGACGGATGCGGTGGCACCGGTCGAGGCCTGGGTCTCGGTCAGGGTGAAGGAATAGGTTCCGGCTGCCAGAGTGGTGGCGGTGGAGATCTTCTGTCCGCTGAGAGCGACCTTGTCTGCGTTGGTTCCCGTCTTGCTCAGGGTGAGGCCGAGGTTGGCCGCGCTGGGGTTGGATGCCGCTGAAACGGTGAACTCGGCGGCGGTTCCCTGCACTGCGTAGAGGGTGATCGCTCCCGCGGAGACGGTTCCTCCCACTCCGCCGGTCGCGGTGACGCTGTTGATTGCGACGTTTCCGACGACGACGGTGACGGACTTGGAGACCTGCTGTCCGGAGGTCGGGTTGACGGCCTTGTAGTCGATTGTGTAGGTCCCAGCCGCGACGGAGGAAGCGACGGTAATCTTACCGCTGGTTCCGGTGGCGGTGGACATGGTGATTCCCGATACCGAGCTGGAAGTGATGCTCCAGGTGGTGCCGGAGGTGGTGTTGGTTCCAGTCAGGGAGATGTCCTTGGCGGTTCCCTGTGCGGTGTACTGGGTGCCGATGGTGTTGAGGCTCATGGCGGAAGCAACCACGATGTTGAACGAACCCGAGAATGTCTGGGTGGGGTCGGTGGCGATGGTTCCGGTGACCTTGACGTTGTAGGTCTTGGCCTGTGCGGATGAGCTGACGGTTCCGGTGACCTTACCGTTGGTGGCGTTCACGGACAGTCCCGAGGGAAGCCCGGTTGCGGTGTAGGTGACCGTCTTGCCGTCGATGGATGCCCCGTTGATCGTGGGAACTGCATTGACAGATCCGCCCTGGTAGGTGCTGACGTCGGAGAATGAGATGGTAGGTACGATGACCTTGACGGTGATCGTGGCGGTGGCGGTCTGGCTGACTCCCGAGGTGGTGGTGGCCTTGACCTTCACGTAGACGGTGGACGCGGAGGTGTTGTCCGCGACGGAAATGGAAACGGTCTTGTTCGCAACCGAGGCGGTGACTCCGCCGGCGGTCGAGGAAGACGAGAACGTTCCGGGTGTGGTCGATGTGCTGGCATTGACGGTCAGGGAGACCCTGGACGCGTCGATATTGAATGTCGGTGTCCACGTGTAGGTGTCCCCGGGCCTGAGATAGATGGTTCCGTCCCCGGTCGCCGCATCGGAATCTTCGGTGAAGACCATGGGCGACACGCAGACGGCCAGCATCAGAGCTGCGGCGACAACGGAGAGGACTCCGATATGCTTGCTTTTGATGGCAGTCATGTTATCAAATCCTTCGGGTTCAGGTCCCCGCGACCCTCTGGATCATATTCCTGTACGATGCGACGATGCCGTTGGCGTATCCCATCAGCTCAGATGTTTCTCCGGGGAAGTAGACGGTGGGAACACCGTTGCTGTCCCCGAATCCGGGCTTCATGAGATCGTCGGACGCGGTCTCGCAGTACAAATAATCCGGAGCAGGTTGGTCTCCCTGCCTTACCCCGACGGCCTCGTGCCCGTCGTAGTCCAGCAATACCGAGTCGTAGCCCATCGCACCCAGAATCGACATCAGAAGAACGGAGGTATCCTCGCAGTCCCCCTTGTGGAAGTGTAACGTTTCACAGGGAGTTGCCCAGAACTCGTGGCATCCGTAAAGTGCCTGGTCGGAGGTGTAACGGATCGCGGACTGGACGAAGTACAGCGCGGCAGTGATCTTCAGGTAGTCGGAGTAACCCTCGGTCTTGAAGAGGATGTGTTCCGCGACCTGAATCACGCAGGGGTCTTCTGAATCGACGAGAAGAATCGGAACGGGAACGAACACCGTGGGTACACGGAGAATGTCACTCTTGTCGTGGGTTGGGATGTCCAGTTCCAATCTTTCATTGGTATACGATGAGCCGTCGGACGTGGGACACTTCCACAGATAGACTTCCCCGGGATCGGAGACGTTCTCGGCGTGGTGCAGTGCCTCGTCCGGGGTGACCGGTATCTCGAACATGAGAACGGCACCGAAGCTGGCGAGGGCCAGCAGGGAGATGGCGGCAACCGCGGTTATAGATCTCAGGGGAATACCCCCTGACACAGAAACTTGGGAAGATCCGGTGCGGTCGCCTTGGAACGTGTACCGTAACCGTCAGGGCTTGCGTCATAACAGAAGCGGCAGGGACGTTCCATGAGTTACGACACGGTAAGTTAGGATATGAACGTCCGAAAATGCGTCATGCGTGCGTAACGTGTGAGCGTTACGCGTGTGATGCGTGCGTCACGCGATGCAAAAGCAAAGGGAGAAATAGGCGCAGGTTGGCATCATTCGGAAAGCTAACTTGTTACATGTAGTACCCGCCTTTATATTCCGGATACTGGCCTTATGTAACCATGTCTTACAACATAATCGGAAAGACTGAGCTCGAATACGAATTCCTCTTCAACCTCAGGGATCAGACGCTGCTGTTCCTCAGGATGTGCCCGGAGAACAACGGGTACGCGGGAGAGATACTGGCAAGGCTGGAGGAGATGGTGGATATCCTCGGAAGGAGATTGGAGAAGGAGGAGGATTGAAGAACTTTTCAACTTAAGCAATTGAATGCGCTCTTTGCTTTCTCCAGTTGTTGAATGGTATTGATGTTGAATTCTTCTTCAGCCACCGTGAATGAAACGACTTTATGTCCGTTTTCGATTGCGTGGTTGAAGAGATCAACTATATCCTTCTTTCCTGAATCGAGGTTCGGTAGCAATTCGAAAATTTCTTTCTTTATGATGTAGTATCCAGTCCCGCGATCTCTGTTGAAGATATCTTTGGGTTTCTCAATAAAGAGATCAACATATCCACCATCGTAGTGAAGGGTGTATGCATCCTTGATGTATACCTCATCCGAATCTGGAATTATCCCAACGGATATTCCGACATCCTTGGCATTGTAGTCCTCTATCATCGACTTTATTCTGTTTCCGATGATGAATTCGTCACCAAGAACCAAGAACACGTCATCGTGAATATTCGACATCGCCAGCCTTACCGCATCCAATGTCCCGGAAGCAACATTCTGCCGCACATACGTGACACGATTGGAATAACCCGATTGAGCAATATCCTCTCTGATATCGTTTTCAGCCTTTCCGACAACTACAACAAATCTATCCACGTAGGCAGACAAGAGGTCCATGTTTCTGACTAAGAGGGATTTGCCGCCAATTGGTATGAGAACTTTGCTAGGATAATCGAGATAGTCTGCAATCCGCGTATTGTTTCCAGCAACAAGAATTAATCCGATCATATGAAACCTTGATTTTTACAGCCTTTGTTGATCTGTTCTATAAGCTTGTTCGGACCGGTCAGTCTGCAAGGCACCGCACATTTGTCCATATCGTAATCGACTCTGCGGTTCTTCTCAAGGATGTCGGGGTCCATCACATTTCCCAGATAATCGTTCGGCCTATAGCAGCAGACCATGACGTCACCATTCCAATCTATGGCCATCTGGTTAGCGTGTGCATAACATTTGTCGAATTTGCAGTGAAGATTCTTCCATTTGTAGTTGTAAAGGATTCTTTTGTCCTTGGAAGCGAGCGATTGTATGAGATTGTTGAGATCCTCTATGTCCGAATCCCTGTTTTCGTAAAACGCTCCTTTTAAGGTCTCGAAGGGCTTTATCTGGATGTAATCCACTTCCAGATCGGAATTCCCATCGTAGAACGGTTCTATCTCCGCTATGTCTTCGACCACGAGTTGTATGCCCACTTCGGTAGATGGGGAATTGTCCCTCTTCCACTGAATGTATCTCTTTATGTTCTCTCTCGTTACGTTGTATCTCTCAACGCCTCTCTTCTTTTTGTATGATGCTTCATCCCACGCATCGAGGCTGATTCTGAGTACTTCCGGCCTTATCTCGTGATACACGTTCCAATTTGTGAGAAGGATGTATGGGATATCGATCTGATTGAGATAGTCCATCATCTCCTTGAAATCGGGACATATCGTAGGTTCTCCTCCGCCCTCAATAACGATTCCACGAACATCGAATTCTTTCAAACGATCTGCGTATCTTTTGAAATCGGCCAGTTTGATGTTGTTTCCTTTCCTTTCCTTCTGTCTTCCGTACGAACAGTATCCGCATTTGTTGTTGCACACGTCATTGATGAACCAATTCACCGTTACCGGTGTTTTATCAAGAACTTTATCGAGATTGTAAATCAACTTGTCTGGTGCTACGTTATCTGCCATCTTTTCACTACCTGGGAGGATTATTGTGTTTTTTAACTGCTGTCTTTCGGGACGGATTGCCCTTTCATTGTCTTGAGGGCTGATGCAAAATCCCTCCATATTTTCATCTTGTAATACCGATCTAACAAATTTTCGGGAACATAGAAGGACTTGGACGGATGAGTCGAATAAAAAGCGTTAGCACCGAATTCAATGGGATTATCCGACTCGATAATTATCGATTTTAGCTCGTTACAGTATCTGAATGCATTCATTCCGATGTAACTGACGGTATCTGGCAGGGTTATTGTAGTGATACAATCGCAGTATGCAAAGGCCCAATCGCCTATGGTTTTGACTTTATTGAGATGCACATCCGAAAGCGAACCGTTGTTGTAGAAGCACCACCTACCGAATCTGTCCACATCGTTTAATGTCAGATTCCGCAGGGATTGGCAATTCCTGCAAAATCATCACAGATGTCCCCATTGACGGTAAGTTTGACAAGTCCATCAGGAGATCTGCCGAAGTACCACCTTACTTTGTCTTTTCCCGATACTGACATCTCTGAAACGGAATCACACTCGAACAGTATGCTCCGACCGATGGCCGGAACGCCTCCTATCGATACTCTGGTCAATTCTTTACAGCTGATGAATGCGTAATCGCCTATGGATTTTGAACGGACATTTATCTCCCTCACACAAGTCCTGCCAAATGAACAACTTCCTACCGATTCTACATCTGCAATATCGATATCAGCCAGGTTGATACAGTTCCAGAACGCACCCTTCCCCACTACTTCCAGAGAATTGACCTCTAGAAGTGAACTGCAGAATGCAAATGAGCATGCATTCGCGATAGTAACCGAGATCCGTGTAAGCGAATCACACCCAAAGAATGCGAATTTATCCGCTACAGATATGCGATTGGTAAACCTCAGCCTTCTACAACCAAAGAATGTAAAAGCCGGAACGTCCGTCAGATTCGCATTTACTTTCACCAGCTCGCGGCAGTTGTAGAATACTCCTTCGTCCAGTTTCACTGATTTGGGTAGCGTCACTTCAACGATCTCGGTATCTGAAAATGAGTAAGGGGCCAGTGTCTCTACATCATCAGGAACGTTCACAATTTGGCCGTTGCCTTTGTACTTGTACAGCACTCTACCCAGGACTGCGAAATCCCCCTGATGGTCAATCCATTCAGTCCCGTAGAATGCGCTGTTCCCGATGTGTTCGATATTGTCTCCCCCTTCGATGTTCGAAAGCAGGGATGCACCGAGGAACGCATGGTCACCGATGTATCTCAAACTCTTGGGCAAAACGATGCTCTTGAGTCCCGAACATTTGGAAAAGGCATAATCGCCTATCATCGATACAGAATCCGGTATCTCGATGGAGTCGATTTCTTTCCTATCATGGAACGCACCGCTGGCAATGATTGTGACGGGATACCTCTCGATTTCACTCGGTATTCTGTGGAAAGACATCTTCTTGCCTTCCACGGTCAAACCCTTGATCTCAACGATTCCGTTCTTCACATTGTATTTGAATTCTTCAAAGACGCCGAATGTAGTTGTCTCGTATTTGATGTTCGAATCGTTCTTTTCAGAGAGGACGACGATTTTGCAGAAGTTACATCCGGTATCGAACATCTTCTCGTAGATGTATGGAGGTGTCGATGAAGAGGAGATTACCTTTACGTGGTCGTGATTGTTCTTTACATACTCCATGAACCCGTACCAGTCATCAATCAACTGGATCTCATTGACCAGCAAATACAGGGTTTGGGAATCGGGTCTATCGGCCACGAATTTTGAGACTATTTCTACGGGATTCAGTTCCTTTATCAGTGGACATTCGTAGTCAAGATAGAGCATATCGTCCTTGGAGACTCCGCGCAGCTGCAAATCCTTGAAGATCCTCCCGATCATGTCCTTTTTGCGGAGACCGGTCTTGCCTGCAAGTATCACATAATTGTTAACACTCTCATTGAAAAAGAGTTCCTGGACCTCATTGTAATCGTAGGCGAATGCTCTATCCGAGAAGTCGATGTCATCAATCTCATCGATGATGTTTAGCGATCTGATGTAATCGTAGATATATTGCCGCATCATGGAAGCACTCTTATTATTCTGAATACCGAATGGAATTGTCCGAGATCCCTATCCAGATGGTAATGTCCGAAGAACCATTCGGAGTAATCGTTGTCTGTCGATACGCGTGTGAGATAGTCGTTCAGTTCTTTTTCCTCTTCAACTGGTATTTTCCCCAATCTGGAAGCTATTTCAGTTGGTGCAACGTGTGTGATTATGTAATCGACCTTGTTCCCGATCAAACGAAGATTCTCTGTCCCGTTTTCATATTCGGTCTCATTCGGCATTTCACGTTCCCAGATGAATACCGGCGAAGTACCGTCTTTCTTCTTAGCGGAATAACCTCCCCCAAACACAAAAAAATGTTCTGCTCTCTATTGTATAGGTTTCTCCACGCATCAGATGTACGATGTTGTTGGAAACCTTGTGTGCCCTGCCACCATACACATTAATAACGGGCATTGAATCCAGAAGGTCGAAATTCTCGTGATTTCCATCGAGGAAAAGAACGGTACAGGGCAAATTGTCATAGAATTTCTTGACCCCCTGGTGTTCGTTTTCATCCCAAACGATTCCGGCATCACCGAGGATTATCAAATGGTCCTTATCCGTCAGATCGATTTTTGATAACTCGCCCGACAGCCATTCAAGACCCAGGTGCCCATGTATGTCTGATGTCAGGATAATCATCCTATCACGACCTTCTCAAGGTCAGGCGAAGTATGATCCAAGGCCTTGTCGCCGAATTCTGCTCCTTTCCTGTATGTTATCTTCTTAAGAACTTCACAGTAGTACATGCATTTCTCGGGGAACGACACAACATTGCCGCAATCTAGTTCTTCCAGATATTTTGAATCTGAGAACGCGCGGAATTCTACTTTGGTTACGGAATCCGGTATCACGAATCTGGTTTCAGGCCTACCTATGGAGTACTGAATCAACGTGGTCATTTCCTTATCGTAAAGGTTACCTTCCACTGAGCAGTATTTGGGATTCGCCGCTTCGACATCGATTTCAGTCAATGATGTACAGGAGCCGAATGCATAGGTCCCGATGTGCTCCGTTTTTGCAGGAACAAGGAAACGTTCAATCTGGTCACATCCGTGGAAGGCCCATTGTCCTATCTTCTCTAGAGTATCTGGGAGACCTATCGACTCGAGTGCTTTGCAGTCATCGAATGCGCTGTCCTCGATTACCTCAAGCCCGTCGTTCAGTGTTACCTCTTTCAGATTACGGCAGTTCTGGAATGCGTGCGGAGCGATGATCTTCACAGACCTGGGTATGGCATAGGTAGTATCCGGATTCGTAGGGGGATAGCGTATCAGTGCTGTCTTGTCTTTGTTAAACAGCACACCCCCCTCTGCCTTGAATGACTCATTCTCCTTCTCAACGAATATCTTCTTCACATGGGCTGAATAGAAGCAGTTCGGATCTATGCGCCTTATGTCCGATGAGACACAGAGACAACCGTCGAAGGTGTTCTGTTCGGAAATCTCCGTGATTTCGTCAGTATCGAGAAACGAGATACCTTTGCCACCGATCAGTTTTCCCGCATCAATCTTGTTCGCGAAAATGTCCCTCATGGCCCTTTCTCTATCCTGTTTGAGTGCAAGAAGGTAAAGGCTCTCGGCCTCTTTGAGATCCTTTTCCACTCCGAGTCCGTTCAGATAACAATACGCCAGATCCGTAGTTCCGTGGGAATAGTTGTTTTCACTGGCGATTTTGAAATATCTGCAGGCCTCAACGTAATCCACCGGCACTCCTTCACCCCTCATGTAGCTCTGACCGATATCTCTGATTGAATGAAGATATCCCAAATCGGCGGATTTTTTATACCAGTATGCCGAGGTCTCTTTATTCAACTCCGTCCCCTGGCCAACCAGATACATGTATCCGAGATCACACATTGCTTCAAGAGAACCCAATTCCGCTGCCTTATGGTACAGTTCCAAGGCTTTTTCGTAATCTTTCTCTTTTCCAAGGCCGAAGGAGAACATATCCCCCAGGATGAGAGTGAATCTGGAATCTCCTGCTTCGGATTTGTGTTCGACCTCATCGATAATAGGGCAAACAAGCTCCTTCGCACGGTTCTTGTTCATGGGCACACCATTTCCCTCGAAGAAACCGAGTGCGTAGTAGAATGTCCCACGGATATTCCCCATCTCGTGGGATATCCTGAAACAATCCTGACAGAGGCCCTTGTCCCTATAGAATCTCGGGCTGCCAAGGGTGTATTCCTTGCCCCTGTCGATCCATTGATCCGATGACAAACCCTCATAAATGCCCCTGATGTAGGATGAAAGGTACCTGGTATCGAACCTCCTGTCATATTTGGGTTCATGAACGAGTTCTTTCGAAGATATCTCGATTATGGCCGATTTCCAGACGTCCTTATTCAACGAAAGGAATGTGGATAGACCCATCTGGCTCTCTTCAGTTATATAATCCGACAAGAGGCAACTGACGCCGCTTGCCTGTGATTGTACAGATATGAAGGGGATGCCCTCATGATAGGATGGCAGCAACATCGCATACGAAACACTCAGCAGTTCCCTGACAGGAGTTCTCTTGTCAAAGAACAATACGTTCTTCTGACCGTTGCCCTCTACTTGTTTTTTCAGATTCTCTTCTTCCGGACCATATCCCATTACCATCAGGACATATTCATCGGAAAGATCGTTGAAGACATCGATTATGAAAGACACGTTCTTGACTTTAGTGAGTCTTCCTGAGAACAGGAAATACTTCTTGTTGCAATCCAACCCGTATTTCTCGAAACAACCTTCACAAGGTTTGCTGTAAACATCGAAATCAATCGGGAAGTTGACAACTTTCCCGTCGTTTCCGTAAAGGAATTCGCGTGAGGATTCGGAACATCCAAACAAGTGTGTGGCATACTTTTTCACCATTCTCCGGGAGCTTTTGACCGCCATTCTCTTTCCGAACTTCAGTTGACTCCAGAGCGGTGCATTATTACATTGTGAGATTCTGGTCTGGACATTCTCCACGAAAGCCTGTTTGAGGTATATCCCATTGTTGGAAAAATAATGGCTGTGTACCGCAACTGGCTTTTCCGCCCTTATTATTTCTCTGATCTGTTTGGCCTGTTTGAATGATCTGGCAGGACCGCTACCATCAACGATGACATCGTACACACGTCCCCCTTTGGAGATTATCTCATCTCTCAAATGAGACTCGCCAGGCGCGGTGTTGATGAAAATGAATTCGAACTCATCGCGAAGACTCTCAAAGATCATCATGTTGAATGCCGATATCCCGTTCAATCTGAGATTACCGCCTATCACGATGACCTTCGGTTTCATTTTCTAATGACCTCCGCACCGCAGCTGTTGAAGGTGTTCGGTTTGACGTCAATGTTGCTGGGTATCGCTACCTGTCTCAACGAACTGCATTTGTTGAAACACCATTCACCGATGTCCTCGATAGTTGCCGGTATCTCGATATCCTCGAGATTAGAACATTCGCTGAATGCGCCTCTGCTGATGTATTTCACACTGCCAGGAATGACAAGTCTCTTCAGCCCTATACATCCGGTGAACGCATTCCTTCCGATGTTTATGACCGTATCCGGAATCGTCACGGTGCCATTCATTGGGGCAGTAGAGGGGCAGCAGACCAGTTCTGTGAAGTCAGAATTGTACAGTACGCCGTCCTTGATGTCGTAGAAGGGGCTATGATTGATGAGGTGGACGTTCCTGCAGTTGGCGAACGGATTGTACCCGATCTGACGTACCGATTTCGGAATCTCTATGCTGTCAATCATATAGCAATTCCAGAAACAGTTGCGACCTATGGTCCTGACAGTATCGGCTAACTTAACGTCCTTGACGCCGGAACCCATTGAATAGTGCATGCAGGTGGTCTTCTCTTTATTGTAAAGAACGCCGCCCTCATAGGCGAAATACGGACTCTCGTTCTCTAGATGGATGTTGAAACAGTCAGAGAACGCATTGTTGCCCATAAATTTGACATTCTTCGATATGCGGACGCACTTTAGATTCTCGCACTTATAGAAACTGTGCTTGCCGATCCATTCCACCGTTTCCGGAATCTCGTAACGTTCACCCGATAAGGAAGCTGTATAGTGAATCAGGAATCTGCGGTCTTTATCGAACAGAACACCGCCTTCGTTGATGAAGAACGGACTCCTGTTATCGATGCTGATATCCTTGCATCCAGCAAAGGGATCATCGCCCATCTGGTCAACCGATTCCGGGATGTTTGCCCTTTTCAAATTCTCGCAATAGACAAATGCGTCTCCGCAGATGCACGTTACAGATTCCGGAATAAACACGGATTCTAGGTTCAGATTGTTCCAGAAAGCACCTGAACCGATTCTTGTTATTCCGTCCGGAATTCTGACGTCCTTCTCCTTTCCAATGTACTTCAACAGTTCCCCGTTCTTGACGACAAATCCGTTTGGATAATCTGGATCGGGGAGTGGATTCGAAAACATGTATCCGTCTGTCTTGGCCTCACGTTCGAACAGTCCGTAACGGTATGTTCCCTCTGGCGTATAGATAATCGAGATGAAATCCACAAGGCCGCCAGATAACTGTGATGTGTACAGCACTTCGATGCCAGTTCCACTGTATTCGAAGGTCTTGCAGAGGGTGGAATAATCCTTCCCCCATTGTGCTGCGAACACCTTTACCGGTTGCCCATCCTCGCTTTTCAGTAACAGATCGCAATCGGATCCGCCGAGCAGTATGCTGTCCGATTTGTAGCCCTTCTTCAGAAGACGATCTATACATTCGAGGATCACAAAGTCCTTGTAGCACAGCAGGGGATACTTCTTCCCCAGGAATTCGTATTTCTGACCTTCCGAATCTATGATGATAGATGTGTCCCCGTAGACGTATTGGAATATGTCTGGCTGAATCTCGGAGAATCCCAACTTGCGATAGAGAATTATGTACTTCATGTCGATGAAGAGCATATCCTTGACTTTACTCGGCATCGATTATCCCCTTCTCCTTCAGGACCTTTACCATGAAGTCCACCACTTCTTTCTCATTCATGTCCGACGTATCTACGACACACCCGGGCATGTTGTACTTCTTCATGGTGCGTATCATCTTGTCGTACGCTTCGGGAACGTACGATACCTTCTTCAGATCGTTATCGTTGACGTCCCTTTTCAGCAAACGTCTGGCCACAACCTCTGGCGGTGCGTATATAATGAAAGTATAGTCCGGGTGCCCTATCGCCTTGTAAATGGCGTCGAACACAAAATCGCTCTCCTCAGAACCGCTCCAACAGTAATTCGACAATATGTGTCTGTCCGTGATGATGTTCTGGTCCTTGAATTGCTCATACAGATAGATGTTTCCTAACCCGTAGAACCATCCGGTGTAGATCTTGTTGGTATTGGCATTTACGGCATCTCTTATGCGGATGTAGTTTTCTGTGGAATCCCCCTTGTCGAACAGATAATGAAGAGGTTTTTCCACGATTCTGAATCCTAACCTCTCGGCCAATCCTGTGGCAGCAGTTGTTTTTCCGACTCCATCCATCCCTTCGATTGAAATGTGCATGTTATCACTCTATGATTTCCTTCAATTCTATCAGATCTGATACGCGATATCCATCGTATCCGTCACCGATTCTGTCGTAATAAACGGCCTTCAAACCAGCATTCTTGGCTCCAAGCACGTCTTTTTCCTTATTGTTCCCTACAAACCACGTATCTTCTGGAATTGCACCGAAATCATCGCATACCCGTAGGAATGCCAATGGGGAAGGCTTTCTGATGCCCAAATCTGCACTGGAATACACACCGTCGAAATACCTCGACAAATCAAACGACCCCAGATATTTTTTCAGACAGTCTGAAGAAAAAATGCTGTTACTCAATATTGCTAGTGGGTGATTCTCCGCTTTCAAGTATTCAAGGACTTCGGCTACATGTTTGCCGATGGTCTCTTTGCGGCAGATGCGAAAAATCTCACATTCTATGCTTTTGTAATCGTCTGGACATCTGATTCCCGACTTTTCCTTATAGTAGGCCAACTGTTCTGTGAAACTCGATTCTTTATGGGTCACATTACGATCCATCATACGGATTTTTCTGAATTCCATAGCCCAGTTGTTCACCTCTTCTCTGCTGAATTCAACAAAATACCTGTCGTGCAGATACTCCAGTACCCTGTCATAATCGAACCATTCCTTGTCCAGGATGGTATCGAAGAGGTCGAATATGACCAGGTCTGGAGTCTTCGCCATCAGTTTCTCCTCCTATGGCTGACCTCATTCTTCTTACCAGACACGAAATAATCTAGGATTTCGAGATATCCGCTGACACGCCTGATTCTCATGATTGACTTGCTGCCGCAATTGGGACATTCATCGAATACGCCCGTCTCGCCGCAATCGTTACAGACATCACGGGGGAAATTGAAACCCAGATAATGGGTTCCGGATTCGATTGCACAATCGATGAGCTCCATCAGGCCTTCTACGTTACCCAGAGGTGCTTCTCCCAACTCCACATATGTTATACATCCACCGTTACAGAGTTTGTGGAAAGCACCCTCCATGCGTATCTTTTCAAGTGCCGTCAACCCGCTGTCGACCTCTACGTGGAATGAATTGGTGTAGAATCCGTTTTTAAGGATCTTGCTTTCGAAGTACCGTTTGTCAATCTCCGGGAACCTGCCAGAGATCAACTCACCGCTAGTTGCCAGTAGAGAGAAGTTTAGATTATATTTGGCTATGCAGGAATCCGTGAATTCGCGCATGTATTTGACAAAATCCAATGCCTTCTCATAGACGTTTTCGTCTAGGAAATATTTCCTGCCAGTCAGGATTTCCATTGCCTCAGAAAGACCGATGAATCCGATGGACAGCGTCCCATGCTTGAATACATCCTCTAGAGAATTTGACCCATCGAAGTTCTCGCACCACAGATTGTATTTTGATACCGTGGGGAAGTCGGTTTTGTCCATCTGCAACAGCTTATGATATCTGTGAAGCAGTATCTCTACAACCGTGGACGCAACATCTGCCCATCTTCTCTTGAACTCTGTGAAGAGTTGTTCCTCATTCAATCCACCGCAGGATGCTGACTCAAAGGCCAAACGAGGGAGGTTGATTGAGATGTTATCGATGTTGCCTCTACCGACCGGACCTATTGAACCAAAGAGATCGTTCACAACGCGTGTTCTGCACCCCATGATAGACAGCTTATTAGGATCTATGCTGCAATTGGTCTCGCTGTCACACAGGATGTATGTGGGAATCATCTTCTTCGAGCTGCAATGTAGTGCTTTATCCAGAAGATATCTGCCTGGGTCCCCGAGGTCGTGGTTTATTCCCTTCTTGACCCGGAACACGATATTGGGCTTGATTACATATGCGGAAGATTTCGAGAAGGACTCGATCACACTTTCACATACGAATCTAGATAGTTCATCCTCTGCCAATCCGATATTCAACGTAACGTAGTAACTGACCTGCCCCATTCTTTCATGGGAATCGTTGCACCACAGTAGGAAGTCACTTATTGACTCGCGTAACAAATCCATGTTTTTTTCATTCTGCTCGATATTCAGATTACGAACTATCGTGGCAAGATCCTTGTCGAAATTTGCAAACCCCATCCCTCCGGATTGTTCATTGCCGACTTTTGAGATGAGATTTTCAAAGAACCTGAAAATCGTCAGGATCTTTCTGGTACTAGACATTCCTTCATAATCAGAATACGGAAAGTCCTTCAATATATCGAAAGTTAGACAGTTATACGTCAGACCATACGCATCCAGATCATGAATGTGGATGTGCCCATCTTTGTGAAGCAGAGACCATTTGGCAGGCAGGTTGTCTAGCACCTCCTTTTCCACGGCACGTTCGCCCTCATCATACACTGTGGCAACATACGTCTTCCTCATCGAGGCGTTTTCGTAGACCACACCTTCTTTTGTCATGATTTCACCTTAATGTTATGAATTTCTGATTGGACGAACCGATGAACGGTATAGTGGAACACCTAAGTTCCTCGTCATAAGCACCTACTTTAACGTAACTCAGATGAGATAGGATCTCGTTCGGAATCTCCTCAAACGAATGACTTGTGTACAAGCAGATGTCAAAACCTTCTAAATCATCCAGAAGATCTTCGAGTGCTTCTTTCTGATTCATCGGTTCTCCCCCAGTAATAGTCAACTTTCTATTGTAACAACCTTCTTTGATGATCCGCGCAAGCTCGCTTGTTTCATAAATCGAGCCCTTGTCCTTATCCCAGGTACTTGTGTTGTGACAACCTTTACAACGCCTGTCGCAACCCTGTAAGAATAGCAACGTTCTGATGCCGGGGCCATCAACGAACGATCCCCTGAAGTCTATAGAATTGACCGAGATATTCATTAATTGTCCCTCTTCAACTGTTCTATTGTCTTCGGTGTAAACCCATTGACATCAACACCTGCATTATAGGAGTTCTTCAGATATTTTAATAGACCGTAATTCGGCTCATTGATGTTGTTGTGTACATGGCCGTACACGTGAACTGCTCCCCTAAGAGAACCTTCGTAAGAACACAGGGGATAATGGCACAGGACAACCTCAGCCCCATCATCCATTATGGTTTCAATTGTGCCCATAATATCGATGGAGCGAGGGATATTTTCGTTATGAATCCATTCCATATCGTGATTTCCGGGTATTAGATGGATGTGGCCGTTGAGAGCGTCAGTAATCTCCCCTAGGTTGCTTAATTCCCCACAAGCATAATCACCAACCACATACACGTGATCGCTGCCATCTACGACCGAATTCCAATTTTCTATGATTGTTTTTGTCATTTCTTCGATTGAACAGAACGGTCTGTTGCATAGGCCGATAATTCTCTCATCGCCGAAGTGTGTATCCGCGACATAATATCTCATCTTTCAACTCAACTACGATTTTATGATATCGTTAAATACTATAAATAGATTTTCTCGTGATTTTATCACATACGAAATATTAATAGTAAGAAATCTGTTCCATTAACGGATACAACAATGTTATTGAGCTTCAGATGCAGCAATTACAGATCCATACGTGATGAGCAAGAACTATCCATGATTGCAGGACCAACCCGTAATCTCGATAATCAGGTATACACCATCAAAGATGGCCACGGTGATTCCATTTCGGTTCTTAAAGGGGCACTGATATTCGGTGCAAATGGATCGGGCAAATCAAATTTCTTCAAAGCATTACGTTTCTCCACCAAATTAATCATCAGAGATCATCCAGATTTTGAATCGACAAACTACTACGTGATGGACCCATCTTATGCCAGAAAACCGTCCTCATTCGAATATGAATTTGAAATGAAAGGGCACATCTACAGGTACGGATTTGAAATCATTCTTTCGACCAAAACAGTGATCTCAGAATATCTAAGCGAGGTTTTTGTCAATGGTGACGATTTATCAATCTTCATCAGAGGTGAAAAAGGCGGCTGTGTTCTGGATGCAAATAAATACGATGTAGAAGAGGCATCGCTCTTCATCCATTACGGCAGAAGAGAAGAATTCTATAAAAAGGCGGAAAACACGAATTGATACACCTTGTATGTGACTGGTTCTTCTACACCATGGCGACCTTAGAACCGGATTCCTCCTTGCTCTACAATTATGACTTTGATACCAAGGACAACATCGAGAAGATGGGGAAACTATTATCACGTTTTGATACGGGCATTACGGGTATGGATTTCTTCCCCTGGAAAGAAGGCGAGGAAAACTTGAAGCTGTACATAACTGCCGTGTCAGAAACGATAGCAAAATACAGAGAGGGAAGAATGTCATATTCAAAGAAGAGGGACCATACAACGACAAGTATGTGCTGCGCTGCGTTCACGGTGATTCGAAAACACCAGTTCGTTCTGATCAGGAATCTGACGGTACCAAACGTTTGTGGAACCTCTCCCCCCGTATTGTTACGCGATGACATTGAGTTTGTTTACGTTATAGATGAGTTGGATAGATACCTCCATCCGAAGGTTGTTTACGCATTCATCGAATGGTTCATGAAGAAGAATTTCAAAACTCCCAAGCAAATCATAGGGATTGGCCATAACACCCATCTATTGGACCAAGATCTCGTTCGGAGAGATGAAATTTGGTTTGCTGACAAGGACGTAGTTGGAGCCAGTGAACTTTGCTCATTGGACGATTATAATGTGAGATTCGATAAGAAGATTGAAAAAGCATACCTCGAAGGTAATTTCAAAGGGTTACCGAACATCGTTCTACCGAGTGATCTAGATGACTATTAAGGGGTCTCGCTCAGAAAGACCAAAAAGGAATGTGGTGAGTTCTTTCTATCTTGCTTTCGAAGGATCTAAGACCGAACCTAATTACCTCGACAGAATGAGCGTACTGAAGGTCTACGATAAATCAAAATGCACGTTCATACCGAAGTCATATATGGATCTCAAGAAGACAAGTGTCCCCCAGGTTTTCTACTTTCTGAAAGATTACCAGTACTGGATAGAAAACAACGGCACCAAGTGCCCTTGGGATGTTTTCATAACTTTACTGGTTGACAACACAGTCAGGAAATACGAAAAACTGAAGAGCCGGATATGTGAAAAAACAATCAAAAACGCCCCAGGCATTCCGAAGAGAGATACAAAGAGATTGAAACAATCAGCAAAGAATTGCATGATTTGTTAGAATCCGAAGAAAAACTCATAGACAAACATCACCTGGATGTTCGCAGCGTACTGCCCATTGTAAAGGAATACATGAGCAAAAGATACGAACCTTATGATTTTGAAGAAATAATCCCTGAAGATTTTGAGCCGCCAGTATCATTTGGAAACAACCATTATGTCATGATTGTGGACAGGGATCAATTTACCCTTGGGAATGACAATATAGACCTGGAGGTCAACAATTGCAAAAAGATGCAATACTCCCTTATTGTAACAAACCCCAATTTCGAATTCTGGATTGCATTGCATTTCGATGCCTATAACCACGACAAGATGATCTGCAACATCAAAGAGATGATTGATCAGCAATCTAAACCGACTGAAGATCGTACCGCAACTGGTGAACTAGGTCCTCTGAAATACCTTCTGACGCTATACCCAGAATACAAGAAAAGAACCAATTTCGATTTTATTACCAAAGAGATGGTGAATAAAGCGATAGAACGCTCCAAACAATACCCCTCAGATATGAAAAAACTGAAGAACAAATTAACAACCAGCGATCTAAGTTCCGTTGGAACGAATATGGGGGAGTTATTTGACCTGTTGAACAATGTAATAGTCGACGACAGCCCTTCTCCTGGGAACATACCGATTTATATTGAACGACGATGAATCCTCCACCTCGATCGAAAATACAGATTGTGGATAGTGGCCCATTCTGCAATTAAACTATCGAGATCTGGTCCATTTCAAAAGCCTAGAGTACTTACTTTCATTCACTGGTATGAATTTCAATCTCTCGACTATGTACGATTGTAGGCCATTCAACTCAAATTCTCCCCTGCAATCGTCATCTATCGATTCAACCTCTATCTCCATAAAGGATTCTTTATCTCCAGCCGAAACCATGGAACATAAGTCAATAGTGATTGTGTATTGATGATCTGTTTGGAAGATGATGCTGTTACGTACAGTTCTTAAACAACCCACCTCTTTGATAGCTATACTCTCTGCATAGTTGGATTTCACGAATGATTGTAATTCCACGAAGGAATTACATTCTGACTCAATCTCCCTTCTAGACGTTACCTCGCCATCGTTCGACACGGGAATTTTAATTGTCATCTTCATCTTGTTACCATAATCCCTTACGCGTGCAGAACAATTATTTTTGAATAACTGGTAATCAGACGAGTCAAAATAGTGATCGCAATAACTCTTTTCAGATTGTTTCAATACATTGAACTGATTTTCATGAAGGAACGCCAATACACCAGATATGATGGGTGATGTGTCGGAACCTTTGCAAGTAAATTTCATTTCGTTTTCTATGTGACTCTCCATAACTCAACAATCATTGAGTTATTGGTACAAATTCGTTTTCTCTTAGGAAACGGAGCCGTCAGCTCACAACTTCCTCCATCATCCTCAGCATCATGTCGTTGGGATCCGCCTATTCCCGGTATCTCCCGAAGACCTCCATGAAGTAGGCCTTGATGCACTCGTTGACGATCTCTTCTCTCGTGGGAGTCCTGCCATTGAGTATCCCGAACGCCGTAAGCAGATCAAGACGTCTTTTGTTGTCGTCGGTCAGCGAATAAGATACGCGGCCCATCTTCCCTCCGTTTCCGTGTGATTCCGAAATGGTAATTATGGGATATATAGAAATAGGTGGGAGTGCGCCGATAAGATGTCTTGGGATGCACGGCGCACCCCTGTTGGTTGGGACAGAAACTCGAAATATGGGTTCTTCTGCAATCCTATAATTGAAACAATCCATTTAAACCTTTCATTTGATTTTTAATTACCCTTTAAGAATTAAATCGAACAAAGAAAAAAGAGATCACTCCGGCCAGAACATCTCGATGACCGCCTTCCCCTCTTCGGTCAGCGGAGGGCATTCCCTCATGTCCCTGTCCTCGATCCATCCGAGCATCTTCCAGATGTTGGCGTAGTTCCTGTAGTAGTTGTTCCTGTCCAGCGTACTCTCGGAGGTCTTCTTTCCGCAGTTGTTCCTGGACTGGATCCACAATCCTTTCTCCTCAAGCAGGGACATCATCAGCGGCCCGGTGGGGATTCCCCCCTCTCCAGCACCTGATGGTATAACCTTAAAGATCTCACCAGCACCTCGTCGGGGCCGTCCAGGGTGACCGTCGGTACGGGTCCGGGGTCGTACACCTCCCTCGACAGCCCGACTGCGTTGCCGTCCCCGTCGTAATGCAGCAGCATGAACTCCTCGGCACCGACGGTATAGCGTTTGGTCGCCACCTTGAAGAGCTTCACGTCGGGGTTGAGGAAGGCGAAGATCCCCAGGGCGGCGATGAACTCGCTCGGTCCGGAGGACAGGTTGGCGTGGACCTTGGCTTCGGGATGTTCCTTACGGATCCGGGAGTAGAGGACGCTCAGGGCGCGGACCATCCTGGGGAGATCGTAGACGGGGTCGTCGGTGTGCTCGGTCACGAGGCATTCCGGGAGGGAGGAACGGATCTGTTTGCAGACCGATTGGAAATGGTCCTCGTAGAGCTTCGCGCTGGCAGTCCCGGGATCGCGGATGTAACGGAACAGGTGGACCTCGTCCGCTTTGTAGAAGATCGAGGGGGAGGAGACCATCACGGTCTCCGTGGTGACGCAGGAGATGACGATGATGTAGGGGGTTGGCATATACATCCGACTGGTTCGGTTGATGGGGGTTCACATTGACTTGATAGATTGCGTTCACTGACCGGACTGGAAGGATCTGAAGCGTTCCGCCAGGAGTCCGGAATCGGAAGTCGGTTTCTTCGCTGCGAGGTAGTCCTTCAGTTCCGCGGCCCTCTCAAGAGTGGGGACGGGGCCGAGAACGATCAGGGGTTCGATGTCGTAGGTCTTCTCCGCGAAGTATTCCGACAGGGATTTGCGGATATCGTATCTGATTTTGCCTTCAATCTCAAGCACTGCCACGAAGTAAAGGTACGGGTCCGATCCGTAGAGCAGGGAGTGTACGAACTCGCGCTTCTGCGGGGATGTGCAGACCAGGGCCATAGCGTCCCCTGGTTTGAGGCCGAGCGACTCCGCTTCGCTCTTGATGAACACCGCCCAGGAGTTACCCTGGACCTTTATCGGCTTAGAAACCTCGATGAATTCGTCCATCGAGCATAGAAAATAGGAGTTGGGAATATAATTAGTTGGTTTTATGATGTAATACTGAACAGTCACCTAAAGCGGCAACTACCTTATCAGCACATGAAACAACATCTTTCTGAATCTCTTTCCCCCAGAAACGGATTACTGTCCATCCCTCGGATCTGAGTTTTTCATTGACTTCCCTGTCACGTTCCATGTTGCGTTCGATCTTGGCTATCCAGAATTCGGGATTGGTCTTAATCGATCCCCTTCTGTTCTCCCAGTCATATCCGTGCCAGAATTCGCTGTCACAGAACACAGCCACCTTCTTGCCTATGAATACCAGATCGGGATGCCCGTAGACTTTCTTGCAGTTCTTCCGATAATGGATCCCCCTCTTCCAGAGTTCCTGACGGAGTTTCAGTTCGATAGAAGTATCCTTACCCCTGATGGCCTGCATGTTCTTTCTGCGCTGTTCGGGGGTGAGGACGTCTGCCATTATACTGTCATCCAGTCTATAATATAAGGGCATGTGTGAGGGTGAAATAGATTCGACCAAGGAAAAATTAAATAAAATTGAGATTAAACTGCATTTATATACCGAAAAAACCATGCGTTTTCGGGGAAAATCATGGGTAAGAACAAGGATTTATTCCTATATTCTATGGCTAGAACAAAGAAAATTTGTGAAGCGAAACAGTTGGTTCCGGGCAGGTAATTGACGCTCCCACGAAGATTCAATTCACAAGAGGCACCAACAAGAGATTGAAAGTTATCACTTGGGAAGAGTTCGAAAAAATACTGAACACCAAAAATCTTGAGGTGTGGGGTACGAAAGAAGGCTGGATGAAAATATTCTCCAAGGATGATCGCCCCGTCCCCGAAGGGGAAGTAAAGGTCTTGGACAAAGACGATTGAACAATATATGAGGCGGGCAGTTCCCTCTCTCGCCTCATATGTAAACAACTTGTTTCCCCTTGACCCAATCTAGGAATGTTGCTACATTCCAAATGTGTCTCATATCAGTATCATTGTACGTATTGCGTATGGACTCGGGAATTACCAGTTGTATTTTTTGAGAACACATGGCTGCAATGGTGTTGGACGTTATTGCTGGCTCCATTGTTATCAAATGACGTTCTTCCATCCTCAGAGCTTCTTCAAGTATTTGGGCCCAACGTTCCTTACAGGACCTCTTGGCAGCCAACATTGTTAGCCCCTCGACCGGAAACGAATTGTCCCAATACAGATCGATAGACGGCATGATAAAATCAGGAACTTTTTTGTTCTCTGTGGGTTTTTGAGCAGAGTACCTTATCTTATGTGATTTCAATAACGCTTCAATGTGGTTTTCGAATGAACTGCCCGCACGGGATTTTCTCACTTGGATGTAATGCATCGCACCGCTAATGTACAAATCCGCTGCATTTGGATTGTTTTTTGCTATCTCCTCGGATAACTTATGGAGATCCTCCTGGATCAAATGATGCTCCATTGCGCGATAAAAATACTCTTCCTTTTCCATCCACGCCTCCAATGCCCTGTCAGGTTCAGTTACAGGATCGATGTAAATCGTATGCTCCCTCGCGTAATCCGAGAATACTTTTGTGGTTGGCATCCCGTCTGGGAATTTTTCAATCAGTTCATCTATTTCCCCACCACTCGGTGGTTCCAGAATAATGCCCAATTCGCTCAAAACAAACTGTGAGGCATACGGTATTTGCCCTTTTTCTGATATTTGTTGAATTGAAAAGGCGGTTCCAGACTCGGATAGTTTGAATAACCAGCGAACTTGGTTGGCTACGGAAGAATTTGCCGCACAAATCACCATCATCAATGAACCGTCACGTTTTTTGATGAGATGAAGATCGTCGCCTTCGCCAGAAGCTGCCATGATGTCATCGAATTCGTAGCTGTAGTATAATCTGAACTCACTTCTTTTCGGATTATTTGCCCTGCTGTCATACCACGTTACACGTCCGGCCCTGCTAAAACAGTCATCCTCTTCATCGGACAGATACATAAATGTGCAGTCAGAAGATAACTGTTTGTTCGAATCGTGACCAAGCATCTGTCTGAGGGCCCCTACTCCATTCAATTCGTGCTGATTGCTCGCCTTCTTACTAGATTCTACGCGAGACAATTTTTTTAGATGCTACTGATGAAATGTAATCTGAGAGGGATATCTTCGCTGCCATAAGATCACAGATATGGTTTCATTGCTTTAGCAATCGTCCGAATTACCGGTACCGCGACGGAATTACCGAATTGTCTATACGCCTGACAGTCAGACACAGGGATCTTGAAACTATCTGGATAGCCCATCAATCTAGCGCACTCCCTAGGCGTTAATCTGCGTGGAATGTTACCCTCGCCCCTGGAGATCAGTATTTCCGATCCGTCTTTTCCGTATCTGGCAGAGAGCGTACGCGCGATATCATCACCGGTAACCAATCCGTATCCGAATCCGTTTCCTTTGGCTCTGTGGCGTTCTTTGTAATCCTGTAGATACTGCCAGAGATGGGGAGTTAAGATATATTTCTCATTGACAACAGCGTTTTCCCCCACAGTATACGGCTCTTCCGCAGGTTGGCTGCCGTCCTCTGGGTGAAGTATAGTCGATAATTTAGGGCCGCGTATTGGCAAATCGACATCTTCAAACGTAAAATCAGTTGTATTCTTGAATCCGACAATGTATATACGTTCGCGATGCTGTGGGACGAAATGCTGGGCATCGATTATTTTGTATTTTACATCGTAACCGAGTTCGTCATGCAGCGTGTGATAAATTGCTTTGAAGGTGTTGCCTTTGTCGTGGGAAACCAGATTTTTTACATTTTCCAGAAGAAAAGCATCGGGCTGTTTTTCATGGATAATCCTTGCAACGTCAAAAAACAAAGTACCTTGCGTCGCATGTTTAAAACCATGTTCTCTCCCCAAAGACAGGTTTTTGGAAACACCTGCTATCGAGAACGGCTGACATGGAAAGCCGGCCAGCAACACATCATGATCCGGAATGTCCTTAGCATCAACCTTCGTAATGTCTCCGATTATCTGATGCTTATCCCTAGGGTAGTTTGCTGCGTAAGTTTCATTGCAATATTTGTTCCATTCCGAAGTAAATACACATTTTGCTCCTATTGTTTCAAAGCCTCTGCGTATGCCGCCTATGCCCGCGAACAAATCGATACAAGTAGTGCCGCCCAATTCCGTTACCTAGCCACATAATGTTACCGCGATATTTCAATTTACGTTAGAGCTAATTAATAAATAATCTCAAATTAATTACCACTGGGTTCGGATGAATATAAAATGGTCAATACACAACGACATTTTATGTGTAGAGGACAGCTGTGGGGCAATTGTCACCCCGCCCGCCAAAGAAATATTCGCTATTATTTCGGGATTGGAATCAAATCTCAAAAAACAATACCCGGAACTGCCCGATCCATCGTCACAATTACCTAACTTACGGTTTTCCAAAATCGGTTCTAAAATCGGAATCGTTCTCAGATATAATCTCACAAAGATTACGATCAAACTTTTCATTAGAAGAAATCAGAAAATCATAGAATTGCCATTTGAAACAAAATCCCTTCCCGATCACATTGTCGTTAACAATACCTGGATTTATTTGAGCGAGAATTACGATGCAGTCATTGAGGCATTCAGTAACCTTTCAATAGAGAATTTTGATGAAATAACGATTCCGCAATACCTTCGTCTTACTCAGTTTAACACCTCATCCAACAATATCGAAATAATTGATGAAGCCAAGGATTCGATAAACAATCACCCTTCCTTTGAATACAGTCAAAACTCGCATCTCAAAGCAGACCTCTACCCGTATCAAAAAAACTGGTGTAAGTTGGTTGCAATTCATGACCGAAAACGGATCTGGTTGTATTATCGGGGACGAGATGGGTCTAGGAAAAACGTTACAAATAATCGCCCTGATAACGAAGAGAAAAGAAACAACAAACAGACCTTCCCTGATTATCTCCCCGGCATCCCTGCTTGAAAATTGGCTAAGGGAATTCAACAAGTTTACCCTCGGTCTAAAAGTTATTGTCCATCACGGTACTAAGCGCACAGGTTTTTACAGTGACTTATTGAAGTACGATGTGGCAATTACCTCGTATGGGCTGGCTGGTTCAGATTTGTCTATGTTCAAAATGATAGATTGGGATCTGGTCATTCTCGATGAAGCTCAAAATATCAAATCGCCAGATGCTGTCCGTACTAAATCTGTTAAAAGCATTGATTGCCATTCCGCCATTGCCGTTACAGGTACTCCGTTTGAAAATCACATCATCGACATCTGGTCGATACTGGATTTTGTTTCACCGGGGATATTGGGTACCAAAACAGATTTTGAAAAAGCGTATACGGACGATGTAGACGGTGCTGAACGGATTGAATCAGTGCTTACACCGCTGATGCTTCGCAGAACTGTTTCCGATGTTGCAATGGATTTGCCAGAAAAGATAATCATACCCGTTGTTTTGAATATGACGGACCCGGAAATACAGGAATATGAGGCGATCAGACAATCCATCGTCAATCAGTACTCTGGAACCACTGCAACGCTAGTTTCACTCACCAAACTAAGAATGTACTGCACCCACCCGTTGTTAATGGGTAAGAATGGCTCAAAATCCGTATTTGATGCTTCTTCAAAATACCAATATGTGTGCAGTATATTGGGCGAATCGATAGCATACGGTGAAAAAATATTGATTTTCACGTCATACAATGAAATGTTTGACTTGTTTGAATATGATCTGATGCACAGATTTAATGTTCCTATTTTCAGGATTAATGGCTCTACACCGGTCAGCAATCGTCAAACCATCATAGACAATTTCAGTGCAGTCAGAGGCCCCAGCATCATGATACTGAACCCGCGTGCAGCTGGAACGGGACTGAATATAACGGCGGCCACACGCGTCATACATTTTACTCCGGAATGGAATCCGGCTTTAGAAGATCAGGCATCAGCCAGGGCATACAGGCGCGGACAAAAACATACGGTGTTCATATACAGGCTATTTTACAAGGATACTGTGGAAGAAATAGTCCAAGAAAGGATTGGGAAAAAAAGAGACATGTTTTCAGCAGCCGTAAAAGGCACAAAATACATATCTGATGACACAGAAGATATTATGCGGGCATTGGAAATTTCCCCAATAGGAAGGAATGAGTGATGGATCCAAGGGCGATATCTAAGGTGTTATCCCCGAATGATGTGGGAGAAACAGGAGGGCATCAGGCGGGATTTCTAATACCCAAATCCGGAGATGCTTTGTATTTCTTCCCGAGATTGGATACTTCGACAAAAAATCCGCGTCATCTGCTTTACGTTTACGATGGATATGGGGGGGCGCTGGGAATTGTCCTTTATCTATTACAATAGCAAATTCTTCGGAGGCACCCGTAATGAGTACCGCCTAACCGGACTGACAAAATATTTTGCTCAAAACAAACTTGTTTCCGGAGATACGATTATTTTGACTAAGGATGAAGATGACAGATGTCATATCCACTACAAAAGATCGGCACAGTTAAACATTGAAATCGTGACAAACAGTGATGGAAGCATAACTAAGAAACTGAAAGTCAGTGACGCTTGGAAGATAATAGACTATAAGTGATATCATGGCCACCTACCAAACCGATATTGAATTGCCGCCTGACCCGTCGAGAGTAATGGAAGGGTTAAGGGACACGGGATACGAATTTAACACAGCTGTCGCCGACATTATTGATAACTCCATTGCGGCGAATGCAAAACACATCCATATAAACATCAGTTGCACCCCGACAAATGAGATTTACATGTATCTGGCTGACGACGGATGTGGAATGACCTTCGATGAACTGAAAAATGCCATGACATACGGATCGAAGGTACGTCAGGACCCGTCGAGTTTAGGGAAATTCGGTTTAGGACTCAAAACAGCTTCAACTGCGTTTTGCAGATGTCTCTCAGTCATTTCCCGTGGCTCTAATTTTGAAACCAATAAAGTCCAATGGGATATCGACTATGTCATCAAAACCGGAGGATGGAATTTACGTCACTTAGAACCCACAGATGATGAGTTGGAATATCTCTACGACCTGATCGGAGAAAATACAGGCACTCTCGTTGTATGGGAAAAAATAGATCGTTTACTGAAAAAATCCGGCACCCCTGCAATGATGAAAAAGGGCCTCGGATCCATCGAGGAAGATTTGAGATTCCACATCTCGATGGTATACCAAAGGTTCCTCGATAAAAATGATACCCGGGCACGCGATGTTGAAATTGTACTCAACAATGTACCAGTTACATATTGGGATCCGTTCTGTGTCAACGAGGAAAATACCGAAGTAGTGGGTGATGAAAAACTAATGATTGAGATGGGGGATAAAGAGGCCCCGTTATCAATCAAAGCATACCTGATTCCCCGCCGTGACGAATTTAGCACATCTGAAGCTGGAACAAAGGCAAGAGTTACAAACGATATGCAGGGCTTCTACACCTATCGTGAAAACAGACTAATCCATTACGGTGACTGGATGAAGATGTTCATCAATGAGCCTCACGGATCTTTGCTCAGAGTTGAATTGTCATTCGGACACGAACTAGATGATGCATTTAACGTGGATATCAAAAAATCCAGAATACTCCTGAATGATGAAATATTCAGATACATCAAGGATCAATTCTTGCCTTCTCCGAGACGTGCCGCTAACGAAAGATATCGTACTGGTGTACGTAAGAATATTGAGAAAAGCCACGAATCCACACATGACGCTTCTAATAGAAACATAAGCAGCAAGGCCAGTTCAGTAGAAAATTCAAAGCTAGAAGTAATAAACCCCGAATCTGGAGAAGTCAGAGTCTCTAACTCCAATGGCAGTTTTGTTACGAACAAAATAACGATCAAAAACACAGAAAACAAAAATGCCTGCAGAGTCAACCCCGTACCTTCCCTGGATGACGGGACACTCTGGCGGCCAGCCATCATCAACGGAGAACACGGGGTAGAGATTAACATGAGCCACCCGTTCTATCAAAAAATTTACTACCCAATCCGCAAACAGAATGTGTTGGTTACCGGCATCGATTCGTTACTGTGGGCCTTGGCTGAAGCGGAATCCTCTGTTTTCAACAGAGATACATTAGAACTGTTTGAAGATCTACGCGTACTGACCTCAAGAGCCCTTAAAAAACTGGTCATGGATCTTCCAGAACCGACGGATGATGAATGATGACACACGATTCTGAATACATGGAAGGGGCACTGGAATCGAATACCGGGCTCAAATACAGAATTGCTCCGATTACTGAAAACGGGAATAACGGTTACGTTATAAGGCCCAAGGGCGTAAACGAGGGTCTTTTCAAAATAAAAGTAGTATACAGGAACAATTCGAAATTGATTGCCGAATTTACACCCTTGGATGCGCAGTTTACAAAATCCATGGATTATTCCGATGAATATAGAAAGGAATTATTTTCCAAATATGCACAGGAATTGGAAAAAAATGGCCGCTGTTCAATCAGTATTAACGATAATCCACTAATGCCTCCTTATTCCGATTGGCCGTCTAGCGTATCGTCATTAACAGTTAACCTGTCACGGATAGTTGATTCTTCGACTACCGACATTATACAACTGACTGTAGAATGGGTAACTAAAATCATTCTGTTAATATCCTCGCTGCTTAATTTTGAACAGATATATGACGACTCGGTATTCATTGCAGATGGTGCAGAAACCGTCGTTACACAGAACAAATACGAACGCAATCCGTTGAACCGTAAGGCTTGCCTGATGATCAGAGGTTACTCATGTGCCGTTTGCGGATTTAATTTTGTAGATCGCTATGGCCCTGTTGGTAAAGACTTCATCCACGTTCATCATATTACGCCGGTTTCCAAACTGAAAGGCGAAACCCCCATTAATCCGATAAAGGACCTTATTCCGGTGTGTCCCAACTGCCACTATATGCTTCACAAACGCGATCCGCCATACACTGTTGACGAGTTGAAAACAATGTTGCGTAACTGAATTAACGTTCATTCCAGCGTTTCATTTTTCCAGCTCCCTCAGTATCCACCCCTCCATCACCGCATCGTCTATCGCCCTGTGCCTCATCCCCTCCAGCCTCATCGGGTCCTTCGGGCACAGCACACGGTACGCGTCTATGGATCTCACCCACTTCTCGGGATAGTAGGAATCCTCCCTCTCCCTCAGCAGCCTCTCCTGCAACCCTTTATCCTCAATTGAATCCGAATCCGCCAGCTCGTACACCTTCGCCGTCGCCAGCTCCATGATGTCCACCTTCCTGGCAGCGATGTCCTTCAGGGACCACGGTTCCAGATCCAGATACTTGTCGAAATCGAATCCCACGTTGTACGACGTGACCTCCTTCCCAGAGACGATCTCCCGTACCTCTCTCACCACCGTATCAAGGTCCTTGGCGGCGTTCAGCGTATCTTCCATCCTCATGTCGGAGTTCCTGTAGATCCATATCCCCCGGGATCCGTCGATGTTCACATACTTGGAATCGAAATCGACGATGTCATCATAGCGGATCATCTCCGAATATACCGGAGAGATATTCCCCGAATCCCTGTCGTATTCCGCTATCCCTATCTCCAGCACCCTGTCCTCGGGAATCCCCCTCAGACCGGTGGCCTCTGTGTCGATGATTAGAACCATTTTTTGCATCTCCTGTTATGTCGAAAAGGTTTAACATTCCGTCGGTCCGACGGGAAAACGTTTCAGTAGGGCCAGCGGTCCTTGGTGTGCTCCTCGTCGTCATCGTATTCCGGCTCCGGGATCACCCCCTTCTTCAGGATGATGAACGTGCATCCGCACTTCACGCACCGATACCCCTCGGTGCCGGTGTCCCCTTCGTTGAAGAATAGCCTCGTCCTTTCGGCGGAGCAGAAAGGACAGGAGATGTCCCTCATGGCGATTCCTCCCCGGAATCTACGAAGACCTCTTCCCTGACTGCGTACCATATCAGGTGCCTCTCGATGTCGCGTAAGTCGAAACATCCGCACTCGCACCTGAACCTGCTGTCGATGGGGGCGGGCCTGCCACATTTCCAGCATCTCCTGTAGAACTTCCTTTCGGAGACGGTCAGTTTTCCGTCCCGTTCCTCGATGATTCCCCTTTCGATGAGAAAGGGGATATCCTCGTCCAGCAGACGCTCCATCTTCCCGTTCACTTCCATGAACACGGGTTCCGAGACGAACGGAACGGCCCTGTTGATCTCACCGACGTCCAGCTCCAGGACCTCCTTCCCGAAGATCGCCTTGTTCTCGGTCTCGGACATCAGGTGCAGCGAGGTGTACTTGGAACGGTTGCGGATGTGCTTCAGCAGATTGTTCTCCGGTATCGCCATGTAGACCATGAAGTCGTCAGCCACGGACGGCGTTACCCTCCTGGTGCGGATGCGTTCCTCATCGGCGCATCTGCGGTGGGTCTCCCCTTCAAACCTGTTCCCCATCTCCAGACCGACATCGAGATCGGACAGCATCTCCTTCCCCGGTTCGTTGACGTAGGAACCGAAGATCACCGCCCTGGTGATGCACAGCGATCTTCTGTTGTCGGCGTTGTAGAAACGTATCCTTTCCTCCACCCCTTTCCTGAGACGGTCCGCGGTCGAGCGGTGCATCTTGAACTCCTTCGATGCGGAGGTCATGCTATCACCACGTAAACAAGTCCCACCGCAACGGAAACAAGGGAACCGTTCTTTCCGTTCATTGAACCACGCCCTTCTTTCCGTCGTCTCCGACGGCTTTTCCGAGGGATTCCGAACCCTTGTTTCCGTCAGCCCTTCTTTCCATAGCCTTACGGCACTGGTCGCGTTCCCTCTTCGCCCGTTCGCGGATCTTCATCCTGTAAGGCTCGAAGAGGGAGTCGTAGATGCCCGCGTCCTTCGCGGCCTTGAGTCTGCGGACGTACTCGGGGTAGCGGTCCGGGATCGGACACCTCTCCTTCATGCAGCGGGATTTTCCTTTCACCGCTTCAGTGAGACAGTGGCGACCCAATCCCCACATCTCAGCGATGACCTCTATCGAAGCACCCCTGTCGACCAGATCGAAGAAGGCCTTCTCCGACCTGATGACCGTCGCCTTGGTTATCGTGCGTACCACGGTCCCGTCGGGATCCTTCTTCTCCCGGACACGGTCCTCAAGAAGGACACGTCCTTTCGGCATCAGGGGGATGTCCTCTTCGAACACGAATCCGGCGGAACGGGACACATGGACACCTTCCTCAATCAGACGGTTCACGGACTCCCTGGTCTTGCTGGTGCTCTCCTTCACGAGGATGGAATCAGTGGTAGTCTTGAACGGAACGACGAATCTGGCCGCGGGGGAATCCGCAGTCATCCCGCCCATTCCGGCATAAGCGACTCCACACTTGAAGCTCCTCAGGGCCGACATGAGCTTGTCGTACTTGTCGTTCCCTTCCCTGGTTATCCTCGACGAGTCGTACACCACAAGAAAGTCGGGGTCCTGGCTGATGATCGCCGCAATCATGGCAGCGAACTCGTCCCTGTTTGTTGTGGTTCCTGAGATGCCGTCATCGTGGAACTCTCCGACGACCTCCACCCCTTCGGCCTGACACCACTGGCGGCATACCTTCAGCTGTGTCTCGATGGACACGCCCGAATCCGCCTGTCCCTTCGTGGACACGCGTGCGTAGATGACGGCACGCTTCCCTTCGTTGGGACCGGTCATTGGGGATCACCCCAGGAAAACCTCTTGACCTCCCTGAAGAACGAATCCGAATCGGGAAGGTTCTCCAGCGACCATCTGGGATTGCCGACCTCATCGAGGATCAGGAAGTAGTTCGCGTGGACCTTGGTCTCGTTGCACTGCTCATAGATCGTGGAGATCTTCAGCCCGCTTATGAGGCGTAGCTTGTAGATGGTGTCCCTGCAATCCTGCGGGTCTCCGGCTATGGTAAGCTGGACGGTCATTCCTTCCCCTCCAGGAACCTCTTGGTCAGAAGGTAGTATTCGTGCTGGCATCCCTCACAGAGATGGAACAGGAACTTGGAGGCCTCCGTCCCGTGTGCGTCGCAGATGTCGTCGTAGAACTCCCCGGTCCTGCCGCACTTCGCACAGGAGGTCATTGGTACACCTCCTTGGCCTCGACGATGTGATCGACGTTGATGTAATGCCTGAATCCGTCGGTGCACAGCATCTCGATGAACTGGTCCTTCCCGCGGCGGATGTTGTCGAGAACGTCTTTCGCTTTCTCGGTGACGTAAAGGAACTTCCCGCTTGAGAGGATGATCTGGACCTTCAGCT
This sequence comes from Methanomassiliicoccales archaeon RumEn M2, assembly GCA_001421175.1. Lineage (GTDB taxonomy): Archaea > Thermoplasmatota > Thermoplasmata > Methanomassiliicoccales > Methanomethylophilaceae > RumEn-M2. The sequence continues at coordinate 111,014 of LJKL01000016.1, forward strand.
CGCTGTATATCATTGGTACCCCTCCCCGGTGAACTTCGGGAATCTGTCGGCTACCATCATCGTCTGCAAGGTGGTGAGCTCCGTCGCCGCCTGCGTGAGTCTGGTGACGTTCCCCGTGAGGTCGAGGATCACCTCTCCCTGCGTGTGTATCACCTCCTTCAATCCGATGAGCTCGGCTTTCATCAGCTCGATCTCCTCGGAGTTCCTTCTGTTGCCGTCCCTGACCTCGGCGACTGCCGAAGGGAGGTCGGAATAGTCGATGATCTCCTGGTCGTTCCGCGGATGCTCCAGCTCGGTCTCGCACACCATCCTCGCCGGGGAGAAGTCGGTGGTGATGTCCTTCCTGTCGTCATGCACTCCCGAAGGGATGTACTCGGCCAGCGGATCGTTCTCCTTGCCGATGTGGATCCTCCCCTTTATCTCGGGGTCGGTGAGCTGCCATCCGTTCTTCGACAGGAGCGAAGCGATGAACACCGCCCTGTCAAGGAGCATCTGTTTCGCCTGGTGCTGAGAGATCTTCCGCGGGTCGAAGTAGACCCTTCCGGGATTGACCGTGAACGTGCATCCCCCCTTGCTCCCAATCCTGAAGACCGCACCTACCTTCCTCTGACGGAATATGTAGGGCAGGTGGCAATGGTGAAGGGTCATGCCTTTCCCTGCGGCCTTGGGTTTGTCCCAATATCCGCAGTACCCCTCTCCCGGTGCGGGGACATCGTCGAACGTTCCCGTCTTGCGGATCTTCATGGAGACCGCGATTCCCGAGATGTGCATGTTCACCCATCCGTTCGGGAGGCCTCCGCGGGGGAGCGTGTCGGAGAACCCTCTCTCGACGAGGACCGCGATATTTTCGACGCTCCCGTCGTTTTCATCGGTTTTTGCTCCAACGTCTCCCATCGCACGTACGTGAGGGTCGTAGTAGACCCTCGGATTGCTGTTGGGGACTTCCATCAATTCCTCCCGGACTATGTAGGAACGGAGGATCGAGGCCACCGAATTGGGGTGCATGTTGACTATCCGTGCGATCTGCTGGCGTGTGTACCCTTCGGCGGCGAGCTTCCTGATCTTCTCGTTTCTCTTGGTGCGTGCCTTCTTCGGCATCATTGGGAGACCTCCCGCACACCGTAAGTTACAATAATCGCCTCGATGCTGAACGAACCATCGTTCTTCTTGTGAGCTTGATGGAGATCGGCCAGACAGTCGGGCAAGGATGGTTTTCCTTCGCCCGTTTCGCGTATCGTTCCGTAGATGTTCTCCGAATCCTCGACCGACCACGTGTAGCCGTGCATCCTCACGATGTCCACGGTCCCCAGTTCGCGGTAGATGTGCCTGAGCAGCCTGTCCGCATCCGGGGCGTAGAAGCTGTCGATGGCCCCGGGATCGCTGGTCTCGAAGCAGAAGTTCCCCTCACCAGAGGGCATTGTCTGAACGGGGTTCTCGTAACCGCCGATCATCAAATGGCGTTCGTAATTCTTCTCCTGAAAACAGTCCGAAGACCGTTTCCTTTTCAAGGGCCTTCCCGCGGCCCCTGAGACATTTTCTTGTTGTTTCCGTCCCAATGTAGTCATGCTACACTTCCTGGGCAATCCGCAACCCTTGGAATTGCACGGCAGGTGGGATGGATGAACGACATAGAGATGCCGAAGTCCATAGGGGATGTGACCGTGGACAACGACAGCATCCCCCTCGGAAGCCCGGATAACAACGGCAACAGGGCCACCAAGGAAAGGTTCTCGGTCTACGTCACGGATCAGGACGGCAACCCTTTAGAAGGGGCTACCGTCGTAATAACGGGGCTGGGGGCCAATGACGGACGTGGCGGAACGGTATACTCCACGACAGACATCAACGGAAAAGCGATGTTCGGATCGATATATGTGAGAATGAAATCACCGGTAGGGCATATCGATGTCAGCGTGTCCAAGGCCGGATACGGCGAGAACGGGGACTGCAGGATCGCGGTGATCGCTTGAAGATGAACAAGAGGGCGGTCCTTGACCTGCCCATAAGGATAGTGGTGGTAATGGCGGTTCTGGCAGCCTCGCTGCCCTTAGTGGGATCGGCCCTGGAGCATAATGAGGAGATGACATCGGCCGCCGCTCTGGAGAATCAGGTCGGGAGGATAACAAATGCGGCCGCGGCCGTCTACTTCTCCGGGGAGGGATCGTGCAGGACCGTCGACCTCGACATTCCTGCCGGGTGCAGCATATCGGTGGGCGGAAGCGGCGGAGAAGCGTATTCCGTCAGAGGGATCATGGGGAGCAAGGCCGTTTATACACATTATATGGACAGACCCTCCGTCGGATTCTCGGACAGTGCAGTGCTGTCCGGGAAATGCACCGTGCTACTCAAATGTTCCGACGGCGGGAACGGATATCCTGTGATAGATGTGATCGTATGATCGAGTTCACCCTGTCCAGGGTTGCCCTGGGCATATGCGGCATCATTCTGCTGGCCTCCGTAATCCCATTCGTGGATAGCGTCCACGAGGACAGGGTGGAAGCCGGAATGTCCTCCCAGGCGGAGAGCATTGCCGCCCTGGTGGACTCATTCGGGAGTTCGGGATCAGATGCTCTTACGATCTGCGCCGGAGAGCTTCTTCCGACAACATCGTCCACTTTGCGGTTCGAAGGGCACTTCGTGATTATGGAGTGCAGCGGCTCATCATACAGGGCCGCCATGCTATGCGATACTGTATCTGAAGGAACATACTCATGCAACAGTGTTCTGAGGCTGACAAAGAACGGACAGGCCGTTGAAATAGAGGTGCTGGGTCTTACTTAGAGAAGGCATTTATTATCTTCCTGAGGGTCGACAGGAACCTTTCTATGTCCCCGCGGTCGTTGTATATGTAGACAGATGCCCTGACGGACCCCTCCAGGTTCCTAGATTCAAAGAATGGGTGGGCGCAGTGCATGCCGGACCTGACCATCACGCCGCCGATGCTGTCCATCATAACGGCCACATCATGGGACGACAGGCCCTTCACGTTGAACGAGAATATGCCTCCTCTGGAAGCGGGGTCCTCCGGTCCGACGACCGAGACCTCGGGCATTTCCTCTATCGCTTCCTGTATGATCCTCTGCAGGGAGATCTCGTAGGCCTCCACTTCTTTCATGCCTATACCGGACAGATAGTCCAGGGCCGCCGACGTTCCTATTATCCCGGAATAATTGAGAAGCCCCGCCTCGAACTTCTCCGGCGCGGGGGACGTCTTCACTGAATCGTAGGTGGTGAGACCAACGGTCCCGCCGCCGTACATCAGAGGTCTCAGGCTCTTCAGGGCCTCCTCCTTCCCGTACAGCATGCCCACGCCCGTGGGCGCGAGCATCTTGTGCATGGATGCCGAATAGAAATCGACGTCCAGATCGATCATGTCCACGTGAATATGGGGTGCCGCCTGGGCACCATCCACGGATATTACCGCTCCGGCGTCGTGGGCGATCTCCGCCATCTCCTTTATCGGGTATGTCACCCCGGTGACATTGCTTGTCTGGGTGACCGATACCGCCTTCACATCCCGGGTGACGGCCTCTTTGTAGGCCTCGATGTCGAACTCGCCTCTTTCGGATGTCCGGAAGAACCTGCGCTTTATCCCTCTCTCCTGAACCCTAAACCATTGGACATGATTGGAATTGTGCTCCGTATCTGAGGTGAGCACCACGTCACCGGGCCCCAGATCGAGGCCGAGAGCCACCGTGTTCAGGCCCTCCGTGGCGTTCTTTGTGAATACAAAGCATCTCGGGTCATCCGACCCGAAGAACCTGGCCATCTTCTCCCGGGTCTCATCGACCTCGGTGGATACGCGGGTGGCCATCGAATGGACGCTCCTGCCTCCGCATGACGGGTACTCCTCATAGTACTCCACCATCTTCCTGATCACCTGATCCGGCTTCAGGCTCTGGCATGCATTGTCCAGATAGACGGAGCTGCCTTTCCTGACAGTAGGGAAATCCGCCCTTATCTTGGATACGTCCATGGGACCGCCTATTGCCGACGGTGTTATTCATTGTTTCCGTCCCTTCCGGCGAACTATAATTATAATAGCCTTGGATTCCAATCAGCTGACATGGACCTCAGGACATCCGTAGGGAGCCTCGCGCTCGACAACCCCTGCATACTGGCATCTGGCATAATGGATGAGACAGGGGAAGGCATGGCCCGCGTCCTGAGGGCGGGTGCCGCGGCCGTTGTATCCAAGTCCGTGGGCACGGGCCCGAACCCGGGGCATGCGAATCCGAACTTCATCGAAGAAGAAGCATTCTGCCTGAATGCCATGGGCCTTCCCAACCCCGGGATAAAGGTATACGCAGAAGAGATGAGGACAGCCGTCGCCTGCGGAAGTGTGATCGGATCCGTTTACGCATCATCGCCGGAGGAATTCGCCGAGCTGGCCGGCTGCATGGAGGACTACGGCGCATGCGCAGTGGAGCTGAACCTCTCATGTCCCCACGCCGCCGGGTACGGCATGGAGGTGGGAACGGATCCCCACATGGTCAAGAGGATCGTTTCCGTCGTTAAGGATGCTGTCAGCATACCCGTATGGGCGAAGCTCACGCCCAACACCCACATACTGAAGGATATAGGGAAAGCGGTGGAAGAGGCGGGAGGGGATGCGATAGTCGCGATAAACACCCTGAGAGCCATGAAGATAATACCGGAGTTCGGGAGGCCCTTCCTCAGCAATCGCTTCGGAGGCCTTTCGGGAAGCGCGATACGCCCCGTGGGTGTGAGAGCGGTATACGACCTCTACAGCACTGTGACGATACCTATTGTAGGGGTCGGCGGAATCTGCAGCCACCGGGATGCCCTGGAATACATAATGGCCGGAGCATCCGCCGTTCAGATCGGCACCGCGGTGCTCAAAGGATTGGACGTTTTCTCCAAGGTCAACGAAGGATTGAGGGATTTCATGAGGGAGTACGGATATCCCTCTGTGAAGGATATGGTAGGTGTGGCACATGAATGATGTAGTGACCGTTACCGGTAAAAGCAGATCCGGTGACATATGCTCCCTTTCCTTCGATTGGGACAGAACCGTGGAGCCCGGCCAGTTCGTCATGGTGTGGGCGCCGGGAATGGAGGAGATCCCGCTTTCCCTGTCTTCGGTCGGAGATGTCAAGAGCATCACCTTCCGTATCATAGGCAAGGACACCGAGGCCCTGGGGACCAAAGAGACAGGCGACAGGCTCAGTATAAGAGGACCCTACGGCAGAGGATACAAAGTCAACGACAGGAAGAGGACCCTGGTAGTGGGGGGAGGCATCGGGATAGCTCCCGTGCTGCCCATGATGGCGGACGGTTTGGATACCGCGTTGGCAGCCAGAAGCGCAGGGGAGCTGGATTTCGCTCTCCCGGCCGCCGATAAGGCGACAGGTAAGACCTGGATATCCACCGATGACGGGAGCATGGGGTTCTGCGGGAACGCAGTGCAGCTGGTCAAGGAGATCCTCAAGGAGAGGGAATACGACGAGATCCTGGCTTGCGGACCGGAGATCATGCTGTTCTTCCTCCACAGGTTCTGCGTCGAGAACGGAATAAAGTGCCAGATGTCCCTTGAGAGGTACATGAAATGCGGGTGCGGGATCTGCGGGTCCTGCATGATAGATGACAAGAGAGTATGCGCCGACGGCCCGGTTTTCACCTGCGGGGAGATCTCGGGAATGAAGGACTTCGGACATGCCAACAGGGACCCCTGCGGCACCAGGGTACTATTCAGGTGAAGGATGCAGGACCAACTGGAGATAATGCACGGGAGCCTGTCCGTAAAGGTCCCTTCCAAACTTTTCTCGGGATACGACGCCAAGCTGGATTCAGCGGCTGCTGAGGAATTCAAAGAGATCCTAGGAAGCAGATACCCCTGGCTCAGCGCCAACTCCCTGGATGTTCTCATTGAGACTGCCAGGAAGAAATACATCGAGACCCTGGACGAGGAAACGAGCGGTCTTTCCAAGGTGGAAAGGCTTCGCAGACAGGGGAAGCTCGATTCAGCGAAACAGCAGCTTAGGCACAATGTGGAAAGATATCCGGAAGATCCGGACGTATGGTACGCCCTCGGGAAGATGCTGTGCGAGACCGGGAGGACCGAAGAAGGCTATGAGGCCTTCAACAGAGGAAGGTCACTCTTCCGCAAATAGCGCGTTAAGCGCCTCTGCGACCTCGGGGATCGTTGCCCCCCAAGGGACTGACACGAGATCGCCTTCCATGCGGTGCCCGTTCTTGACCTTGCAGCATTTCGTTATGGTCTTCACGCCGTCATTCGGTGCGTAATCGGCAGGGCAGGTGTTTATGAACCTTGGTTCAAAGCCGTAAAGGGATTCGAATATCCTCTTGGAAAGATGGCATCCCACCAGAGTGACATCCGCATCCGCATCCGGTGCGGAGTCCAAATAGGATACCGGTACGGATGATTTCAAACCGGAGACCGCGCACGGGAACATGATCGGACCGGAGGTCACATCCTTTGAGAGGACGGCCATGTCCACGTCCACACATTCCTGAATTATCGGATGCTCAACGAATCCCGAGTCGAGAGCTTTCTGCACAAGGACAGACAGCTTTGAAGGGGAAGGCGGAACGCTGTCTATGACCCTAAGCCTTACAGGCTCCAATCCGAAGACGAAGCTCACGTGATCGAACATCCCCTTCACCACCACTGCCCTTCCGGGATGCCCTGCCTGTATCCGGGCCATAGCTGGCACATTCAGAACGTCAAGGGCGTGGTCCTCGATGAGATCCGTATTATCCGGCAGAGAGACGATCTCGAAGGAGACCACGGGCCTGAACAATCCGGTCCCCTTCTCCTTCTCTATGCGCACCGTTGCATGATCGCTGCCGTTGATCAGGACCATTTCCTCTGTCCGTGTGTAAGCGCTCCAGGATCCGAACATACGTGCGATGTTCTCTTCCGTAAGTGGAAAATCAACTTCTCTGAAGGACACATCCTTGCAATGCATGCCATGTGATGCCTCCCACGGTATAAATCTGATGTCCGAGATAGGTGGAATGCAATAAAGTAGAAATAGGAATACTGGATTGGTGGAAACTGCGTGTCGGGATAACATAGGGGCCATGTGGTGGACTGCAGATCCTCATACGGGAGTTCAAATCTCCCTCCCGACCCCACTTTTTAGAATTGTGTAGATTCTTGCTTCTCCGGACAAGTTTTATCACTATATCTGTTTATGATATCCTCATGGAAGTTCGCATCCTCGGTGTTGAGAACGGCATCCTGGACGACAGATTCGGCTGCAGGGGCTCTGAGTTCAGAGAGGATATGCCGACCAGGTCCTTCGGTTTCCTGGTTGAAGACGTGCCGCCCGGAACCGTGTGCCTCGCAGGGATATTCGACGATCCGGACTCCGTCCCGGTTAGCGGTTTCTTTTGGATACATTGGTGCTTCGCCAATCTCAGAGAGCACGGGATGAAGGAGAACGCCAGCCTGAAGGGAGGCGACTTTGTTCAGGGAACCAACAGCTGGCACAGCGGGCTTTCCGATTTTACGAGAAAGGAGGCATTGGGATACGGGGGGCCGGCTCCTCCTGACAGAGAGCACGAGTACAGGTTCAGGATCTTCGCCCTATCCTCTGTTTTGGATCTCAGCGATGGATTCTATCTCAACGAGCTTATGAAAAAAATAAGGGGGAAAGTACTGGCACATGCCTCCGCATATGCCATGTACTCTCCGAGGGTTTGATCAGATCTCTCTGCGCTTCATGAGCAGATATGATACGACCAGAGTCACGACTCCCCACGCTACGGCCACACCGGTGGCCTTGAGAGGATCGTAACCAGGTTGCATTATAGTCATGCCTTCCAACAACTCCTGTGAAACAGGCGGTACCACATTGGTGCCGTAAAGAACGGCATTGGATATGTGAGTATAGACATAGTCTATTATGTACCACGGCTCGACGTTGTAAACGGCAAGCATACTGTAGAGTATATTCGTGATCAAAATAGGAAGAAGAACGTCAGGATAGCCGATGTTCCACTCTTCTTGACCAGGGAACTGAACATCATTGCCACTCCCGTAGCCGCGAATACATAGAGTATCGCGAATGCCAGAGACAGCAGTATGTTCGGTGGCAGCTCCTGAGTATACGCGAATACGGCAACTATCGACATTAGATAGTAGAGTGCCATTGCCGCTATACCGAGGATCAGCGCCGAGAACAGCTTCCCAATGAAAATAGGCCATTTCTTTATCGGCCTGGTGAATACCACCAGAGCGGTGCGCTCCTCATACTCTGAAGATATTGCGCCGGAGGCGAACATGGCCACAATTATTACTACTAACAGAGAGACGAAGGACACGTAGTAGGCAAAATGATCCTTAGCTGTCATGCTCCCATTAAAAAGGACGGGCAATGCTGTTATGAGGCCCCATACCAAGAGAAGAAGCAGACCTACCAGTATTATCTTCTTGCCGCGAACGTACTTCACGAGCTCGTTCTTTGCTACTACGTAGGCCTGTCTAAGATCATCTGAGAACTCCCCTGACATTGTATCACCTCGACTCCTTTATGATGTCCAAATATCTGTCCTCAAGGGTGTTCCCGCTCTGAGCCAGACTGTATATCCCTATGTTCATGGAAACGACTTCCTTCATCAGCTGGGCCTGGGCCTCGCGGTCCCCGTCCAGACGGACTGTTATCTCCTTGCCCAGAACGGTGACGTCGGATATGTTGCTGAGCCCTTTCAGCTTCGATACCGCTTCATCTATGCTGCCAACGGTTTTGAGGACGACCTTCCTGCCTGAGCTGAACATGACCTTTTCCAATTCGTCGTGAAGCAGCAGCTTCCCATGATTTATCATGGCTACGCGGTCGCATAGGTCGCTGACCTCATACAGCATGTGGGAGCTCATCAGCACGGTAAGGTCCCTTTTGCCGTTCCTGATCCCTTTCAGGATCTGCCTCATCTCCGCCGTCCCCCTGGGGTCCAGACCTGACGTAGGCTCGTCAAGTATGATGACGCTTGGATTATCAAGAAGCGACTGACCTATGGCGATCCTTTGCTTCATGCCCTTGGAGAAGGTCCCTATCCTGTTGTCCTTCCACTCCGTCATCTTGACCTCTTCCAATATCTCGTCGGTCTGGGTCTTTATCGACTCGGAGCTCATGCCTATTATCTCGCCTATGTAACGGAAGGTCTCCGCAGGCGTCAGGTAGGAATAGAACTCAGGGGTCTCCACGACGGTGCCGGTGCCTCTGAGCGCTTCCTTCGGATTGGCGTTCACGTCGATTCCGTTGATGAGGGCGTTGCCCCCGGAGGCCTTGGTGAGGTTGGTGAGGATCTTGAGTGTCGTGCTCTTCCCCGCGCCGTTGGGCCCGAGGAAACCTGTGAAGCTGTTCTTCTCGATATTGAGATTCAAATCGTCTACGGCGACGAAGCTCCCATAGGCTTTTCTCAAGCCGTGTATCTCGATTGGGTAACCGTTAGACATCTTTATCGGCTCTTTATCGGCCCACCCTTAAAATATATTTCCATGCGCGTATGTGAGAAACGCGTAGTTCATAGCCCGGGATCGGGCCCTTGTACCGAGAATAGACCCTTCTTTGCAAACGTATATAAATACCCTTTAAATACACTCTTAAAGGTGATCCGATGTCAAAAATGAATATTGAGAACGTTGTAGCCTCCACCTCCCTGGAGCAGGAACTTGACCTTAACGCCATCGAGGATGCCTTGACGGGGCGGAATACAACCCTCAGCAGTTCCCCGGGCTCGTCTACAGGCTCAAAGAACCCAAGACCGCGACTCTGCTTTTCAGAAGCGGCAAGGTCGTCTGCACCGGCGCCAAGAGCTACCTGGAAGTCAAAGCGGCCATAAGGAAGGTCAAAGAGGACCTCAAGAAGGCCAATATCTACATCACTGTCGACCCTAAGATCGAGGTGCAGAACATTGTCGCGTCTGCGGACCTCGGACAGGAGATCAACCTCAACACCGTGGCCATCACCCTCGGTCTCGAGAAGGTCGAGTACGAGCCTGAGCAGTTCCCCGGACTCGTCTACAGGCTGGATGACCCCAAGGTGGTCGTTCTGCTCTTCGGATCCGGCAAAATGGTCTGCACAGGGGCGAAGATACCTCCAGACGTCGTACGCGCCGTTGACAGGATAGCCGAGGAGCTCAGGGCAGTCGGTCTGATGTCCTGATCCCGCTCCTTACGGAAGGAAGTGCATGATCGGCGGCATAGCGGACCTCGTGGGCAACACGCCGGTGGTCGAACTCAGAAAGCTGGCCGCCGGTCTGCCTTCCAAGGTCCTCGTCAAGATAGAGGGCACCAACCCGAGCGGCTCCGTGAAGGACAGGGCCGCCCTGGCAATGCTCAGGGATGCGGAGGCCAAGGGCCTCCTCCGGCCCGGAGGGACGATAATAGAGCCCACCTCAGGCAACATGGGGATAAGCCTTTCCATGATGGCTGCGGCCGAAGGATACCGGGCGGTCATCGTAATGCCTGATACCATGAGCGCCGAACGCATAAGCATGATGAGGGCTTACGGGGCAGAAGTAGTTCTCACTCCCGGAGCGGAGGGCATGTCAGGGTCGATCGAGAAGGCGAAGGAGATCTCCCTGAAGGAGAACGGCCTCATCCTGGAGCAGTTCAGAAACCCCGCCAACGCGAAAGCCCATGTTACCGGCACTGCGAAAGAGATACTGGAACAGGTGCCTGACGTCTACGCGGTGGTCGCAGGCATAGGTACCGGGGGCACCGCATCAGGCATAGGCGAGGGCCTGAGACTCTACGGATCCAAGGCATTCGTGATCGGCGTGGAGCCTGCCGAGAGCCCGATGATAACCCATGGCGTGAGCGGGATGCACGGCATACAGGGGATAGGAGCGAACTTCGTTCCCGAGAACTATCGCAGCGAATATATCAAAGCCGTCGTAACCGTCCCGACGAAGGATTCCATGGACACGGCAGCGAGACTGGCCAAGGAAGAGGGCATATTCGCAGGGATATCCTCCGGTGCCGCCGTACGTGCCGCGCTCGACCTGGCGGCAGAGGTCAAGGGCAAGAGGATATTGGCCATCCTGCCGGACCGGGGAGACAGGTATATAAGCACGGGGATATTCGAATGAGCGATATGAAAATACTCCCTGAGGACCTGGCCGCGGTGATGGAACACGATCCCGCCATCATCGACGAAGAGGATGCCGTCAATTTCCACACCGGGCTGCACGCTGTCGCGATGTACAGGGAGAGCCATGAGCTTTGGCTGCAGGGCAAGCAGAAGGAGGCCCGGGCCATAAACTACAAGGCGCACATGCTCACGGGAGCGGACATACATCCCGGAGCGACGATAGGGAAATCCTTCTTCATAGACCATGCAACAGGCGTGGTCATAGGCGAGACCGCCGTGATAGGGGATCACGTCATGATATACCAGGGCGTGACCCTGGGTGGCGTGTCCACAAGCAAGGGCAAGAGGCATCCCACCGTAGGGAATAACGTGGTCATAGGCGCCAATGCCACCGTATTAGGCAATATAAGAATAGGGAATAACGTCCGCATAGGGGCAGGTTCTGTAGTGGTCAAAGATGTGCCAGACGACTGCACTGTCGTGGGCGTACCCGGAAAGATAACGAAGCGCAAGGGTGTCTGCGTGGATACGGAGCTGAGACACGACGACCTTCCGGACCCCGTGAAGGAGAAGTTCTCCGAGCTCGAGAAGGAGATCAGGGAGCTCAAGAAACGGCTGGAGCACCTTGAGAGATGACCTCCGAGCACAGTTTATAAACCGATAGTGAATGTCCGAATGCGACCATGTCTCTGAAGATACATAACACGCTGACCGGCAAGAAAGAAGATTTCATCCCCATAGAGGAGGGAAAGGTCAAGATCTACGTGTGCGGCGTGACCGTCTACGACGACATACACATGGGCCACGCCCGCAGCATGATCGTCTTCGACATGGTGGTCAAGTACCTCAGATATTCCGGGTACGAGGTCACCCACATCACCAACTTCACAGATGTCGACGACAAGATAATCAACAGAGCCAGCGAAGCGGGAATATCCCCTTTGGAGCTTTCAGCCGGATACATCGAGGAGTACTTCAGGGACTCTGAGTCCCTGGGGATCGGCAGAGCTGACATGTATCCGAAGGCAAGCGAGAGCATGGATGACATAATCTCAATGGTCAGGGAGATAATGGACAACGGCTTCGCATACGAGGCGGAGGACGGCAGCGTCTACTTCTCTGTCAGGAAGGTGAAGGACTACGGCCGCCTTACCCACAGGAGCCTTGATGATATGGAATCTTCCGGCAGGATAGCCGAGGACCCCATGAAAAGAGACCAGATGGATTTTGCCATATGGAAGAGCGCCAAGCCCGGAGAGATCTCCTGGGACTCGCCCTGGGGGAAGGGAAGGCCGGGCTGGCACATTGAGTGCTCGGCCATGATAAGAAGCCACCTGGGGGACAGGATCGACATACACGGCGGCGGTAATGACCTCATTTTCCCGCATCACGAGAACGAGATACTCCAGACCGAGGCCTGCACCGGGGAGCCTCTGGCGAATTACTGGATGCACAACGGCATGCTGCAGGTGAAGGGGGAGAAGATGTCCAAATCCCTGGGGAACTTCTTCAGGGTCAAGGAGGTGGCCTCGAAATACGACCCGCAGACGATACGCTTCTATTTCCTGAACACGCACTACATGAGCCCCCTGATCTACAGCGAGGACGCTCTGGCGGAGGCCTCCGTATCCCTGAAACGTCTGGTGAACAACTACCGTGATCTCCAGTCGAGAGCGAAGGCCGGGGCTGCCGGCTCGGACATGGGAGAGGAGACGGAGGAGGCAAGGATATCCTTCAGGGAGTCCCTTGACGATGATTTCAACAGCCGCGGCGCGATAGAGGCCTTGTTCGTGCTGGCCAAGAAGACCAACAAGGCGATGGCGGACAACACCCTATCATCGGAAGGCGCGGAAAGGGTCCTCTCCTTCCTGAGAGAAGCTGACGGCATACTCGGCATCTATCCGTCCGAGGAGCTTTCCGACGATGCCCTGGACAAGGTCATGCAGATACTCATATCCGTACGCGGGGAGCTGAGGAAAAGCAAACAGTACAAACTGGCTGACGATATACGTGACAGGCTGACGGATGCGGGTATCGTTCTTGAGGATACCGCGGACGGTGTGAAATGGAAGAGAGCCTAGTCAGGAAGAAGGCGGAGCTCATACTCGGAGGCGACGTGCGGATCCCCGAGGGATTCAGAGCCCCGTTCAGGATCTCCAAGTCCACCGCCGGCCCCGGGGCGGGTAAACGCGGCGTTGTCTTCGCCTTCGGCGGCACAAGGGTGAAGAAAGGAATAGTGGATTCCGGCGGGGATTTCGAGCTCATCGTCAAAGAGGAAGGATACTCCCTTAACAGGAACGGGGAGACCTTCATTGACAATGTGACGATCGAACCGGTGATCTTCCACGCCCCCGGTCAGGCCTTCTTCAATATGGACAACAGATGCATATTCCGCTGCATATATTGCAAGTCCCCGAACCTGGAGAACGGCAGCAGGGTCTCGGGAGAGAAGATGGCGTCCATGATCCGCGGCCTTCCGGAAGGCACCGGGATCGGCGGTATAGCGATCACCAGCGGAGTGGCCGGCGGCATCGAGGAAACCGTGAGGGGCATGATCGAGTGCGTTTCGGTGCTGCACAAGGAATTCCCGAACCTGCCCATCGGTGTCGAGCCGTATGTCAACGAAAAGAGCCAGATAGAGGCTTTCAGGAACGCGGGCGTATCTGAGATGAAGATAAACGTGGAAACGGCGAGGAAGGACATCTTCGACCTTGCATGCCCCGGGCTCGATCAGGATACTCTGTTGGAGATGCTGGAGCACTCCGTCTCGGTCTTCGGCAGAGGCAAAGTGGCATCCAACATAATCATCGGCCTCGGGGAGACGGACGGGGATGTGGAGGCGATGATGGAGAGACTGTGCGACATGGGCGTGGTTCCCGGGCTCAGACCTCTCAAAGCAGGCCCGGAAGAGCTCGTTCGGATATCCGGTATCCTGGGCGCACCCGCAGGCACGGACGCTGAGAGAGTGGTGAGCCTTGCGAAGACCCAGAAGAGGATCCTGGAGGAGCACGGACTTGATGTGTCCGGTTTCCGGACCATGTGCTTCGCATGCGGCTGCTGCGACCTGGTCCCTTTCAGGGACCTCTGATCCTGCTGAGCATCCTCCCGGAAAGCTCGCAGGCTTTGCATTTGCTGCTAAGCGTCGACTCACCGCATTCGCATACCCTCATCTTGGAGGGACCGCGCCCCGCCTGGATCATGGGTCGGAGCTTATCGTAAGAGGACAGGATGCTGTGCCGCGTGCCCGGTGTCCTGGCCTCAAGTCCGTCTATGATGTCCCTGTACTCATTCCTGAGAGCGGCCTCCCAGTAAGGGCATATGCCGTCGTAGAAGGGTATGCCGGAAAGCATCGCATAAAGAAGGCTCTCCTTCTCAGGCAGGGTCCTCAGAGGATTGATCCGGGGTATCATGCCGGGCTGCACAATATTATGGGGACCCAGTCTTGCCAGTCTTTCAACGTCCCCTCTGACGAAGTTCATCATCACCGACTGAGCCATATCGTCCAGATTGTGGCCTGTGGCCAGGTATTTCGCCCCCACCTCCTTCGTTATCATGTTGAGGCACTTCCTGCGGAACACACCGCAGTATGTGCAGGGGCTCCCGGCGTCGGACAGGGGGGCGACCTGATCCATCGTGAGGCCGAAAACGTCGCTGAAGGAGATCTTGCGGAATTCTATCCCATTCTCTGCGCAGAATCTCTCGGCGATGTCTGCGCTCGGGGGCCTGTATCCGCCAATCCCCTCGTCCACCGTCACACAGCAGAGCTTTATCCCGTTCCTGCCGTCGAATACGGAGGCCATTATGCTCAATAGGACCATGCTGTCCTTCCCGCCCGACACGGCCACGGCCACCTTGTCCCCGGCCCTGAGGTCCGCCTGGATCCTGATCTCCTTCTTGACCCTGCGCTCCACGTAGGACTTGAAGTGCCCTGTGCAAAGATGGGAGCCGTTGTATCTTATGTACGCAACGGCCGGGGAGCTGCAGTGATCGCATTCCATGACAGAGCTCACAAACCTCGCGGATAAAGGGGTTTCGGTCATGAGATATTGTAGAGCTTGGGAGGAAGGTCCGCATCCAATATGGCCTCTATTTTCTTCGAGAGCTCCTTGGAAGGTATGTCCGGCACGGATATGTATGATACCACGCCGCCTTTCTCCTCATCGGCCATCTTCTGCGTGGATATAAGCGCCAGATGATCCAGATCCTTCAGATAGGACCAGAATTGGGTGTGCTTGCGCGGGGTGATACCGTACTCCTCGCAGACCACCCAGTATGTCTTCTCCGCCACTGCCGTGGAGACGTAGGACTGATCCTTTATCGACCGCGCCACAGCCAGAAGCGTTATGAGACGGTTCAGGTCAAGGACCTCGAGCTTGGATTCCGTTACCACAGAGTAGGTCTCGGCCTTCGCGGCCCTGACCTCCTCTGCCGTCACCACGCCGGCGGGCAGCATCTCGGCCTTCCTCGCCGACATGTCCAACAGCTCTATGGCATATCTCGCGTCCCCCCATTCCGAGGCTATGTCCGCTATGAGCTCGGCGGCATCATCCCTTATACCGTCCTCTCTGAGGGCCTCTTTCGCCCGGGCGCACACGATGGCCTTGAGCTCCCCGGACGTGTACTTCGGGAAGCGCACGGCATTCGATCTCTTGAAAGTGGATATGGACGCCTCGTCCAGCTTGTCCATTATGTACTCCTGGGATATGAGTATCAGTGACACTGAGGATTGTATGTTTATGCTCTCCTCGCTGAATCTGGACAGTTGGTATATCAGATCGACGGACCCCTTCTTCAGGAGAAGATCGGCCTCATCGATGACTATCACCAGCTTCTTGCCTGATTTGGATATCTGCCCGTTGAGCGTCCTGAGCATCTCGGACGACGAGAAACCCCTGTCCGGGAATCCGAGGTCGAAGTGCCTTACAAGATGCAGCAGTATCCCCGCCTCGGTGGACCTCTGCCTGCAGTTCACTATGATATAATCCACTGGCACATTGTTCTCTGCACCATAGCGCATCAGATCTGCGCAGAACCTCTTGGCCGTGGCCGTCTTACCGGTACCGACACTGCCTGAGAGGAATGCGGTCTCAGACCTTCCGCTCTCGATGACGGGACGAAAAAGCATCAGAAGCTGATCCATCTGGGCTTCCCTGTGGACAAGTTCCTTCGGAACGTACTCAAAGGACAGCTTCAGACTGTCCTTGATCACCACGGAGGCCTTCCGGGGGAACATATCAGTTCCTGCTGACCCTTATGAGGCCTGAGAACGGGACCGTCTCGATGCCCTTCTTCTCCCAGACATCCGCGATGATGTTGATCCCCAGGGAATCCGATGCCATATGCCCCGAGATCACCAGGTTCACGTTATGCTTCTTGGCCTCGTCGATATGATTGTCCGGGAAATGCATCCCGACTATGGTGCCGACCCCTGCCTGGGACATCTTCTCATAGACCTCCTTCGGCCCGGATGTCCCGCCCGTCATCTTGAATATCACCTTTCCGCAGCGGCCGTTGGGATCCCCGCATATGATCTTCGGAGGCGAGTTCTGCTCCGCGGCTATCCTGAACTCCGGCTCTTCCATGAGCCGGTCGATTATCTCCTTGAGACGTTTCGGCTCCTCTTTCGAGAACTTCTTCTCCAGAAAGCTCTGAACGCAGTTGTCTGCAGGGGTATGGATGTTCATTATCGGCATGCCCAGCAACCTTCCGGCATCCACGGACTGGTTGTAGTTGGATCCCATGACATTCCTGAGGACCTCCTTCATCCGGGGGGCCATTATCCCTTCCGCCACGTTTATGGGCATCCCGGCATCGTGATACATGTCCGTCTGCATCCACATGACCTCAGGGAACGGCGTCTTGGCAAGACCCAGGGGGTGATGGCCTACGACGGCGTCGATACGCTCCCCCTTCTCCCTGAGCCTGTCAGCCAGGACCATCTCGCCCGTGCCGATGTCTATGCCCCATAGTATCCTGCTGACCTCCGCATCCCCGTCTCCCCACGAGAATCTGGAATCAGCATAGGGGTTCCAGAGCCTTTCCTCATCGAAGTGCCTTTTTGCCTTTTTCGCCTCTTCCCGGGCATCCTTGGCCTCCTTAAGGACCCTGTCGATCTCCTCTTTGGACCGGGGGTCGTGCTTGATCCCCGTCTTTATGGCCAACTCATATGCCTGACTGAGCTTCATGGCACCAGGTATGGTTTTGTGATTGATAAACGTGTATGCGCTTTCGGGGAACATTTATCACTTGGAACCAGGTTAGGGAGGATGCGGATCCCGATGAATGAGATTTGGACTGAAAAATACAGGCCCAAGGCCCTCAGCGAGGTCGTGGGACAGAAGCACGTCACCGAAAGGCTAGAAGCTTACGTCAGGACGAGGAACATGCCCCATCTGCTGTTCACCGGCCCCGCGGGAACAGGGAAAACCACCTGCGCTCTGGCACTGGCAAGGGAGCTTTACAGCGACTCCTGGAAGGGGAACTTCATGGAGCTGAACGCCTCCGATGAGAGGGGGATAGACGTCGTCAGAGGGAAGATAAAGGAATTCGCCAGGACCGCCCCCCTCGGAGGAGCGGAATTCAAGATCATATTCATGGATGAGGCCGATGCTCTGACCACGGATGCTCAGGCCGCATTGAGAAGAACGATGGAGAAATACTCCCGCATATGCCGTTTCGTCCTCTCCTGCAATTATGCTTCTAAGATAATCGATCCCATACAATCCAGATGCGCGGTGTTCAGATTCAAGCCTCTGACCCAGGAGGATGTGAAGGGCTTCTTGGAGAGGGTGATAGCATTCGAGAGCGTCAAGATCGTCCCTGAGGCTGTCGACGGCCTTGTGCACGTGGCACGCGGTGACATGAGGCGGGCCGTGAACTCCCTGCAGGTTGCGGCCTCCATGGGGAAGTTGATCGATATGGACACCATCTATCAGACTGTGGGGATAGCGAACCCGGAAGAGGTGAAGAATATGCTGGAGACTGCCATATCCGGTAATTTCATCGGAGCCCGGGAAATGCTGGATGAGATAATGATAAGCTATGGCCTATCGGGTCAGGACATAATAAAGCAGGTCCACGGCTCCTTCTTCGAACTGGGCATAAGCGACAGCGACAAGGTGCGCCTCATGGACAAGACCGGGGAGATCGAGTTCCGCATAATAGAGGGCAGCAACGAGCGCATACAGCTGGAAGCCCTGCTGGCCTATCTCGTGATGGTCGGCGGGAACAACAGATGATTCAGTAACGGTTATCGAATATCCTGTTGGATTTCTTCTCGCTTCTGGGCAGATCCCCCATAGGCACTGCCTTGGCCACTATGGTGAGCCCGACCCGTGACTTGAACATGTCGCACACGGCGCCCTCCAGCTTCTCCTTCTCCCCTGCAGGCAGTTTCGTCTCGAAGAAAACGGTCATTATATCCCTGCCGTTGAGGTGGTCTATCATCACCTGATATTCGCTGCTGGCACCTTCCGCCTCGCTTATGATCTCGTCTATCTGGCCCGGGAATATGTTGACCCCTTTCACCTTGACCATGTCATCGGTGCGGCCTATGAGAGTGGCTATCCTCGGGAACTCCGAACCGCATTCGCATCTGCCGGGTATTATCCTGCTCAGATCGTGGGTCCTGTACCTTATGAGGGGCGCCCCCTGCTTGCGCAGAGTGGTTATGACTATCTCTCCCGTCTCCCCGTCCGGAACGTTCTTCCCGGTCTTGGGGTCTATTATCTCTATGTAGATGAAATCGCTCCAATAGTGTATGCCGCTGTCACAGTCGCAGCTTATTCCGACGCCGGGGCCGTATATTTCCGTCAGCCCGTATATGTCGTAGAGCTTGACGCCCAGCTCCGATGCGATCCTTTTGCGCATCTTGTCGCCCCAGCGCTCAGACCCTATGAGGGCCCTTCTAAGACGGATGCTCTCCTTCACACCCCTCTTCTCTATCTCCTCGGCCAATAGGAGCGCGTAAGAGGACGTTGCGCACAGAACCGTTGATCTCAGGTCCTGCATCATCCTGATCTGCTTATCCGTATTGCCGGGGCCCATGGGTATCACCATGGCGCCGAGCCTCTCCGCCCCCGCCTGGAAACCCACACCTGCCGTCCACAGGCCGTAGCCGGGAGTGACATGGACTCTGTCCATATCGGTGACGCCGGCCATTCGGTAGCATCTTTCGAACATCTCCGACCAGTCATCCACATCCTGCTTCGTGTAAGGTATTATCACCGGAGTGCCTGTGGTGCCGGACGAGGAGTGTATCCTCACGACGTCCTTCTCCGGGACGGCCTGCAGCCCAAGGGGGTATGCATCCCTCAGCTCATGCTTGTCCGTCATGGGAAGCTTGCGGAAGTCCTCCCAGGTCTTCACGGCACTGAGGTCCAGGTCCCTGTATTTCTCCCTGTAGAACGGGCTTCTCTCCTTCAGGTCAGAAAGCCCTGCCAGGATCATCCGCAATTGATCGTCGTTCGTCATAACGCATCCTCACGGCGATAGGTCGGATACTATTTAACATTGTACTAAAAATATTCAACAATGTACAATATAGTTCATTTTCTGAATCTTGAGAAGAAACCTCTCTTTTTCTTCGGCGAATCAGGATTCGTGTCGGAGATGCTCGATATCGAGATACGGGACCTGGACAGCAGATCCGGGGTGTTGAGCTGAACGAACTCCTCTTCTTCCTCCTTGCCGTCATCCCACATCACGTTATCCTTGGATGTGAGATCTATGAGGTATTCCTTAGCCTCCGAATTACCCTTCCTTGACGCGGTGGACAGGTACTTTATGGCCGTGCTCTTGTCCTTCTCAACGCCCTTGCCCTCAGCATACATCTTCCCCAGCATGTAATCGCAGCCGTCATGGCCTCTCTCCGCACCGTTCCTGAACGATCTGGCTGCGGCCATGAAATTCTGGGGGATGCCCTTTCCCCTGTAATACAGCAGACCCAGTTTGTAATCCCCGTCCGGATAGCCTGCATCGGATGCCTGCCTGTATAGCTTCATGGCCTTGTGGAAATCCGCATTGGCCCCTCCGGAGATTAGCATCATATCCGCCTTGGCAACCCTTGCCTCCGGGAGCCCTCTGTCCGAGGCCTGGGCGTACCATCTGAGAGCCTCGTTGGGGTCCTTGTTCACGCCGTATCCGTACTCGTGCATCCTCCCGATCTGCATCTGGGCCTGGGAGTATCCCAGCTCTGCTGCCATCAGCAGCCAGGAATAAGCCTCGTTCCTGTCCTGCTCCACGCCCTTGCCGTCGAAATACGCCATCCCAACCTCATGCATCGCAGAGTCCATTCCCTTATCGGCGGCCTTCTTGAACCACTCGAGCGCTTCCACGTAATCCCTCTCTGCGATATACCCCTCGCTCAGGATCACACCGTACTCGGTCTCCGCATCAGGATGGCCTGACTCGGCAGAGTACTTCATGAGCTCCACTGCCTCGCCCTGCTTATCAGGATCGTTCATCAGCTCTAACGACCTCTTGTAAGTGAGCACGGGGTCCATTCCCTCGTGAGGGCTCATATCACGTTCACCACCTTCTTCTTCGACTGCATTATCTGCGCCGGGAGCATGTTCATGCCGTTGCTCATATCGCACTCGATCACATGCCCGTTGCACTCAACGAACATCTGTATCAATCCGTTGACGTCCGCAGCGAAGCGCACGTTTATCTTGGTCCTGCCCCGGGAGATCTTCCCCGGAAGGGGGATCTCGAACCTTTTTATCATGAAGCCGTACGGCAATCCTGTGTAGTAGGTCCCGGGATTCGCCTTCGTCTCATAGACCTCCAACTCCAATGTCTTCTGATCGTCCCTCTTCGGTCTGAAGACGGCTTCGGGCGTTATGGGAAGAGGGGTGCTCCTGAAGACCACGTTGTATATCGTCTCATTACCGTCCACGCCTGCCTTTATTCCCAGCGTTTTGCTGAGAACGGGCTCCACGACGATATTCCCGTCGGAGAAGACGGAATCCGCATACAGCGCAGAGCCTTTGGCCATGGACGTGAACGGCTCATATATGTCAGTCCTGACGGTCGGAAGAGCATCATCCACATAGCGCATCATGGCTGAGATCTGAGACTCCCCCCCGGTCATGACCACCTTTGAGATGTCCCTCTCGCGGAGACCTGCGGACCTTACGGCGTTCAGCATCATCGTCGTCAGACGAAGGTTCAGCTCATGGGTGGCATCCTCGAACTCCTCACGCCTGACCGTATAGGTCACAGGCATCCCGTTGATGTTTATCGTATCCGTCACCCGGTTGCGGACGGTCAGAAGCTCCTTGACACGTCTGGCCTCTGCGGCTATATCCCGCCTCATCTTGCTGTTGCGGTCAGCCTCCTTCTGCGTCATGCCGTACGCATCTATGATCTTCCTCTGGATTATGTTGGCGAGATGAAGATTCCAGTCCTTCCCTCCGAGATTCCTGCTGCCCTCGTTCGCCAAAACGCTGAACTTGTTGTTGCTGACCTTTATGACGGATGCATCGAAGGTCCCGCCCCCCAGGTCGAATATTATCAGGTTGCCCTCCCTGAACCTGTTCTCCCTGCAGTAGGATATGCAGGCGGCCGTGGGCTCGTTGATCAGCTCTATTGCCTCCAATCCGGCTATCCTCCCGGCCTGGATGGTGGCCTGTCTCTCGGGAACGCCGTAGTCTCCGGGGACAGAGAGTACGGCCTTGGTAGGCATTGCTCCGTGATTCGCCTCGAAGCGCAGGAGCATCTTCCTGAGCACCAGGGCGGACATCTCAGTCGGAGTATACGTGGAGCTCATTATGGTCCTGGTGTACTTTGTTCCCATCTGCCTCTTGAAGCCTGACGAGAAGTTGCTGTACCCCTCTATGCGTGCCTGCGCCTCCGCCTTGGAACCGATGATCTTCCCCATATCGGTGAAGAGGATGGAGGACGGTACCACGACGGACCCGTCCTGCCCCTTGTCCACCTCCGGGTCCCCATTGCCGTCAAGGTAGGCCAATACGGAATTTATCGTGCCCAGATCTATGCCTACGCAATAGTCATCCACGGCTTCCCCTCCGGCTCATCTCAACCCTCTGATGATCCCTTCGGCATCCAAGTCTATCCTCTCTGCGGCAGGTTTCTTGGGCAGCCCGGGCATAAGTGTCATCTGACCGCATATCGGGACTATGAAACCCGCCCCTGCGGAAACGTAAACGTCCCTGACCGTGAGCTTCCACCCTGTGGGGGCGCCCTTCCTCGAAGGATTATCGCTTATGGATGCCTGGGTCTTCGCTATGCAAACGGGCAGGCTCCCATACCCGGCGGCTTCCAGGGAAGATATCACCTTCTCTGCGGCGGGCAGGTAGTTCACCATGGAGGCACCGTATATCTCGTAGCCTATGGTCTCGATCTTCTGCTTTATGCTAAGCTCCGTCCCGTACAGGGGCCTGAAGTCCTTCCCTTCCCCTATGGCCTCTACGACCTTCCGGGCGAGTTCCATCCCTCCTTTCCCGCCGTCAGTGAAGACCGTGGATTCCGCAGAGGGCACACCGAGAGAATCGCAGTGGGACCTGATCTCGGCGATCTCCTCGTCCGTATCCGACGGGAAGCGGTTTATCGCCACAATGACAGGAACGCCGTACAGCCTGAGGTTCGAGATGTGCTTGTCCAGATTGGAGTACCCTTTCCTCATGGCCTCAAGGGTCATGGTGCTCTCATCATCGATGTCCGCATCCCCGTGCATCATGAGGGCCCTTGCCGATACGACGATGACCGTGCAGTCCGGCGAGAAACCCGCCTGTCTGCATACTATGTCCATGAACTTTTCCGCACCCAAGTCTGCTGCGAAACCGGCCTCCGTGACCGCATAGTCCCCCAGCTTCATAGCGGCCCTTGTGGCCACTATGCTGTTGGATCCGTGGGCTATATTCGCGAAGGGGAAACCGTGAACGAACACCGGCTGTCCCTCAAGGGTCTGAACCAGATTCGGATTGATGGCGTCCTTCAGAAGGACCATCATCGCTCCGACGCAATTCAGATCCTTCGCGGTCACCATACGGCCGTCATAGGTGTATCCGACGACCACCCTCTCCAGTCTCGCCCTGAGATCCTCCCGGTCCGATGCGAGCGCCAGGATTGCGGATATCTCCGATGCCGAGGT
Organism: Methanomassiliicoccales archaeon RumEn M2; assembly: GCA_001421175.1. GTDB lineage: Archaea > Thermoplasmatota > Thermoplasmata > Methanomassiliicoccales > Methanomethylophilaceae > RumEn-M2. The sequence goes on from LJKL01000016.1 coordinate 134,213, forward strand.
GATCAGGAAGCCGCTCTCATGGGGCACTCCTCCGATGGATTTGCCTCCGAGGCCCACAACCGTGTTCCTTAGCTCCCGGCAATTCATATCGATGGCCTTCCTGAGAGTTATCTTGGTTGGGTCCAGGCACAGCTCGTTGCCCTTCGCTATGTGATTCTCCGTCACTGCCGACAGAAGATTGTGGGCGCTTCCCACGGCGTGTATGTCCCCTGTGAAATGGAGATTGATATCCCACATCGGATAAACCTGAGAGAGGCCGCCTCCGGTCGCTCCTCCCTTTATACCGAATATCGGGCCTATGGATGGCTCACGGAGAGCTCCGACCACATTCTTGCCTATCCTGCTGAGACCCTGTATGAGGCCTATGGTGGTGACGGTCTTGCCCTCACCTGCCGGCGTGGCTGTTATCGCCGTGACGAGGATCAGCTTCCCGTCCTCCTTCCCGTCAAAGCGCTTCAGCACATCCAGTGGTATCTTGGCCATATCCCTGCCGTAGGGTATCAGCTCACATGGCGGGATTCCCATCTCCTCAGCCAATTCCGCAATCGGCCTGACTCCGGCCTCCCGAGATATGTCCAAATCTGATTTCATATAATGAGTACCCGTAAACACTAATCTCATTTAACATTTTTTTGAGATGCGACTTCTGGACGCGTAATATCCGCTTTTCACAGTCCCGGTTGAACAACAAAGAAAATGATATGTCTGGGTCTTTGAACATGTAACGCCGTTGCAATACAGTGCGCTGCCTAACCTATAAACGAGTGGGACGGAGGAGCGCTGAATATCGACCGCATTATTCCGCGCTCATTCATAGTAAATGTAACTGTAGCCTACGATCCGTATAACGGATGGGGCATAATCCTACCATGTGATAACGTGAGGAAAGGATGCATAAGCGCAGAGGAGTATGAGGCCGTCTTCATACTGAACGACTTGGCCATGCTTCTGCGCGATCTTGTGAGAGGGGAAACAGAGGAAGAGTCGCGATACCTGGAATATCTGGTGTCCGTGATCTGCAAGGCGAGAGACGAGGTATTCGATAAGGAAGTGATCTGACCTCATCCGTGCCTGTCCTTACCTGCCTTGGCCAGCACTTCTCTTGCCATCTCATTGCCGTTGTCCGCGGAGACTCTGAGCCAGGTGATGCCTTCCTTCGGATCCTTCATAACGCCTTTACCCTCCAGATACATCATCCCCAGGAAGAACTGGGAGTCCGGATCGTTCTTCTCCGCGGCCGACCTGTACCAGCCGACGGCCCCGGCGTGATCGCCTCTCTCGCAGAGCATGGCAGCCAGATTGAACATGGCCTCTGTCATGCCGCACTGAGCCGATTCCCTGTAAAGGGCCTCTGCCTTCTCCCTGTGGCCCTCAGCATCCTTCCTTTCCCGATATATGGATGCCAGCCTGAATTTGGCCTCCGGGACTCCCATATCCGCTGCGAGGGCGAACCACTTCTCGGCTTCTGCCGTGTCAGCAGGGGTCCCCGTCCCCTTCCTCGTACATGACACCGGCCATGTACATGCTCGTCACATCGCCTGCCTCCGCCGCCTGGACGAATCTCCTCAGGGCGGATCCGCTGTCCTTTCTCTCAGAGAAATAATGCATCATGCCCAGTTCCGCGGCGGCCGCCACGATGCCTTTGTCCGCCGCGACCCCCAGGTACTCTATGGCCCTCTTCTCATTCCTCTCTACCCCGTAACCGCCCCAATAGATCACTCCGAGACCGTAAAGGGCCTCTGCGGATCCGAGCTCTGCAGCCGCCTGGAAGAGCATGCGCCCCCGGACGTGGTCTTTCTCCACCCCGCGGCCGCTCATGTACAGCTCGGCCAAAGCGCACTGCGATCCTGCGTGACCCCTGTCCGCGGCGGCGCTGTAAGAGCTGACGGCTTTCTCATAATCCCCTTCAGATTCAGCGGTTCGGGCCATATCGAAGAGTGCATCAAGGTCCATAAGAGCATTAACGAGCGCGGGTGTATAAATTCCTTGACGAAGCACGATTTATATCCGGAATGCGGATATTGACTGCGAACATAATGGCTGAATACGTCTGTAGCACATGCGGATACATCTACGGCGAAGAGGAGGAGGGTATTCTCTTCGAAGACCTGCCCGAAGACTGGGAGTGCCCCGTCTGCGGTGATGGCAAGGATGTTTTCGAATTGAAGTGAAACAGTATTTATTCTACGTATAGTGTATTTTTCATTAATAAAAGTACGAATTTCGTAGAATAGTCTACTATAAATAGTAGTAACGAGATTATTATACAGTGAGGTGAGACCAAATTTCAAAACGAGATAACGACAGGATCTGCGGCGAAGACAGGAACGACGAGACACATCTGTTGGTTGAGAAATGGCCGGTCGGCATCTCACGATGCGGATGAGTCGGGCTCTTCCTGACTGCAAGACTCGACTGATGACCGCAACAACCCCTGCCGCGCGCGGCAGGGTTCTTAAATCCACCCGGATGCTTTCTCTGTGAGTATTTTCCGTGCTGCCAGGGATGCGATGTATTCAATACGGCGAATTCGATGCTTTGACGAGATGCCATGACGGAAGATGACAGTCTTATCAATAAGATCCGGGAGATATGGCCGGGTTTCGCCGTTGCCGATGCGGCTGCATGGGATACGGACCCCCTTGTGTCGGCGACGATACCGACCCATCAGAGGCCGAGATCCATAATGCCCTCTGCCAGATCGGTAGTGGTCATCTGGGTGCCGGTATCCCCGACGATAATGCACACCGCGCCGTCCATCTACTACAGGGAGCATTACAGGACCCTGAACACGCTTCTTGACGTGACGTCACAACGCATCGCGACGATGCTGGATGCTGAAGGGCATGATGCAGCTTACGTCCCCCGGGACGGATACCACGGAATAGAGGGCCTTAGGAAGGACCCCTCATCCTTCTTCTCGCACCGTCACGCAGCATATCTTGCGGGATTGGGGACGTTCGGGATCAACAATGTGCTGCTAACAGAGAAGCACGGACCGAGAGTGAGATTCGCTTCGGTCATCACTTCTGCGGACATCCCTGCCGGGAGGCCCCTGAAGAAGGGACTGTGCACAGAATGCATGAAATGCGTCAGGGAATGCCCTGCGAATGCCCTGAGCGGGGATACCTACCCCGGAGGTTTGGATAAATCGCTGTGCGTCGAAAGGTCCGGAGAATTGGCGAAGAAGGGGATATCGCCGTGCGGCAGATGCATAGCCGTGTGCCCTGTCGGTAAGAAGGTCAAGCCTCCCTCTGATGATTTTATCGAAGCGGTGCGCAGATACGAGATATGAGAACCCGAAAAGGGATGATCATATATTCACACAAGATAAGGGCTGCAGACGGCGCCGGCGGCCTGAGGATTATTCTGCCGGGATCCACACCTGAAAACCATCAATCCGGGATCATGGCCGAAAAAAACCTGAGCCAGACCACTTTTAGTGGGCCCGAAGAGATTTCTTTCCCACAAAACTTACTGGCTTCCTGATTTTTGCTTTTATTCCTATCACATTATCACCTCAGTGAAAAAATCTGCATTGCAGATTGCATGTCGTCTATGTTCGCGCCGATGTACTCCAGAGTCTGCTCGATGGAGTCGTGGCCGAGCATGGCAGAAATGGTTTCGATCTTGACTCCGTCCCTCCACATTGTGCGGCCGAATGTCCGCCGCATCATGTGATTTGCCAGATTCTCGATGCCTACTTTCTTCCCAACGGCTGCAACCCGGTTGTTGATGGCCGTGGCCTTTACCTTATCATAAGCTCGCAGCCGCCCGTACCGGTAGTAGATGAGCAGGTCGGAAGGTACCTCCACGAAGTGGGATCTCCCCTTGGCTTGGTCGATTAGAGACCTGCGGTGGTTGTTATACGTGGCAAGTATGTCTGATGTGGACGGATGGTAGGGCATGAACCGGGTCTTGCCGCCTACCGGCCCCTTGCCCTGTATGCGGACCCGATCTCCCAAGAAAGATTCGGGAGTGAGGCGAAGAACCTCTACCCGACGCATCCCGAGACAGAGCTCGCAGTGGACGATGAGATCTGTCATGGGGTCTGTTCGTAATGATGCGAGCTCCCGAGCCTTCTCGTCAGAGATCCATTTGACATTCGGTCTCGCATCATGAGGATAACGTATCCTCATCTTCGAGATCACGTTGTTGTCGTAGAATAGTGTGAGAGAGGTCAATCCGGAGATATAGTTCCGGAGGGTCGCCACAGCGAGCTCTTTGCGCCGAATCTCCTCGATAAGCCACACAACATCTTCTTTTTGGACCAGCCAGGGTCTCCACTCACGGCCTCCGGCCACGAGCATATTCAAAGCGATCTTGGCATGTCCCCGATAAAAATGACGGGTGGCCTCGGTTATGCTGCGAGTCTTCTCCAAGTGAGCTTCATACAACTTGAGGGTAGACTCCGGAGTGTACGGCCGCCGCGCCATTCATGCCCCCAGCCTGTACTTTCCCTGCCTGTACAGGCGATAGAGTACGTTCGCCGCCATATTGGCGTCCGAGAGGGCCCTGTGACGCTGTATTCCGCCGATGCCTGCAGGATCATCAGGACAAAGCGCAGAGTATGCAGTCTGCAGCTTCGGGAAGTATCCGTTATGTCCCATCTCCGGGAAGGCCTTCCATACAGAGGTCATAATGCAATTGCATTCTGCAAAGATTCCCTGCATACCCCAAGGGTCACGGTAGAGGAACCGGTCAAAGTCGAACTCCGTATTATACGATGTAACGAGCTCGCCGCATAGGATCTCCCTTACTCTGTCGATAACGCGCAGCGCTCTGGGAGCGCCGATGACCTTCCAGAAATTCATGTCCGTATTCTTGAACACCCATGCGTTCTTTCGCTGCATGAGAGTGCTCTCCGGCCAGCCGACAAAGGATGCGAAGATGTCCTCTACGTCCCCAGTTGATAGGTCCACCTTAGAGATTCCAATCTCCACAACTAGATCTTCAGGACCGCCTGATAGTCCCGTGGTCTCCGTGTCGATGACATAGATGTCCCTCATGCTTCCACCTCCTTCGGAGGCGACCATGTGATGCGGAGGTACTTCCTATCCGGGAATGTTGACCCATACATGGAGAAGAACCACTGGTACATTTCCCTGGCTGAGTCGAAGCCGTCAATCCGGGCAAGGTCCTCAGGCAGCGAGGCGTTCTTGGGGAAGCGGAAGATCTCCACGTCCTTGATGTCCGTTACCGCGATAAGACGCATCGCCGGAGTCCTCGGGTGCATGTAATGATAGAGCTTCCCGCCTTTTATCTGTGCCACCGCGAAGCGGTCGTACCGAGCATCGGAGTACTCTCTGATGGTCGACGTCTTGGAGCCGGCGATAATCTTGATGTCGGCATCCTTGAGGGTGTAGCCGAGCATCGGCATTAGATCACCGCGTCCATTCGATTCTTGCAAATGGGGCATATAATCTTGGGGTGGATCGCCCACCCCTCTTTGATCGCCGTATAGCGCCCGACAGATCTGTTCACAGTATCAAAACTGAGAATATGCCCACAAGCATCGCAAACGAAGCATATCGTGCAACTGAAACTGAGAGTTTCAGACATCGATGTAGCCTCCCCTCTCAGCATAGATCATGAGTGAGTCCCATGGATGGTCCTCAGTCAGATGACGCCACATCAGAGTCTCTCCGTGATATTCGTAAGAGATCTGTCTGGTTTTTGCAATTTCTAAACAAAACTCCCTGCACTCACGACTGGAGATCCCGAGCATTTCAGTCATGAGATCTTCAGATGCCAGGCCTTTTTCTCGAAGGAACGCCAGTATTCTGCCGGCGGTGGGATAACCAGTATCCCTCCAGTATTTTGCGTAGTTTTCCATCTTTTCACTTCCTGACGAAGGAAGAACAGAGGGAGGATGCTGGGCGCGGGAGAAGTTAGACGAGTGTCCCGTTTTCCGCCCGCGCATCCATGTTCTGTCTGCGCTGCTCGTCTCAGCGGTCTAACTTCACCGATTGTATCGGTACATGAACATGGACATGACGAGAATAAATAGGTATCTGTAGTAGAACAGGTACAAAAACGGTATTTGTTCAGGAACCGTCACATAATCATGACCTACAAAGGGTTGGGGTTCGATGCAGAAATCCTTCTATTTTTGTATCGGAACGGCCGCGTGGTCCGCAGAGCGTTCAAAGAAGGCGGATTTAGCTACGAAGGGGCAAAAAATGCCCTAGAACGCTTTGAAGAAGTAGGTATAACGAAGTACGAAGCCGTCGGCGATTACCGGGATACGGTGTATTGGTCCCTCACGGAGAAGGGTATGAAGGCCGCCGAGATGCTCGCAGCGGTCGACGACTTCATCCGGAACGGTTGAACTTGTTGCTGCAGGGGCAGTCCATCACCCGGAACGACAGCCCGAGCTCCGTTATGATCTGCTCGCTGTTGGCATCCCGCAGCGTCTCCTTCAGGTCCCTCACTGCTCTCACGAGAGGACATTGGAGACATACTTCCTCGTCGATGTTCTTCACGATCTGCATATACAAAGTGTCGATCAGTTTCTCGGCCATCAAGTCCATAATCCAGTCCTCGTGCAGAGCAACATACAATCCGATCGGGATATAAGCAGAACGGGGAGAGGTGACCGAAAATGACCGAAAGCAGTATAAGCGCTACACGGACTTCTTTAAGCCGCTGAGACGAGCAGCACGTTATACCGGCACAGACCGGAGGTGTAGAATGTTCTGTAGATCATGCGGTAAAGAAGTTGACAACAACACCAAATTCTGTCCTCATTGCGGGTCGAAGAGGATAGATATGGGATCGGTAGCTGCTGAAGCTCAGACCGAGAGCGGGATGTCTTTAGGTGCAACACTGCTCATATTAGCTATAGTGGTCATCCTGCTAGGAATTGGGATAAAGGTCTTCGCGGGTGCGGCCGAGCGCGGGGCACTTCTCGATACTCCGTTGTATGACACCAGTACGATCGTCGTCCGTGTAGAATCCACCCATATACTCTATGCGGCCGACTATGAACTGTTCATAGACGGGGACAGTATCGACAAATTCAGGATCGGGCCCGGAATGTATTATGAGGGTACCTATAAATTCGGATTTCTGATAACGGAACCGGACAGGAACGTCGTGGTGAGGGTCGTCTCCACCGGTGGCGGCCTGGGAATGCAGACAGATAGCGCAATTATTTTAATCGGCACAGGCGCAAATTACAATCTCACATTAATGGCCTAAGTTGACATCCGGGCTTCCGTCGTGGACATCTACGAAATTCGTGCGAGCTCGCTACGGAATCCGTAGAATTAGGGACTCGGATGTTTCCGAGGCCTCCCCGGGCCCCTCTTTTCTGGCACATTTTCCGCAGGTTTTTCGGACTCTACCGGGGCATCCCCTCCCCGTAGGGGAGGGGATGCACCCTCTTCGACCTTGGGCTTGCCGACGACGTAAAACTCCTGCTCGTCCGGGGCACCCTTCTCGAGCATTTGCAATCTGAGATACAGGTCTTGACCACGGAGTGCACGCTGCAGCGCTGCTCTTGACCGGTTGTAAAGGATCTTGTCACGGACCCACCCCGTGCAGCCGAACGCCTCGAGAAAGGTCTTGGTCCGGAGATACCCACCGGCATCGTCCGAGAGTATGACCTCGATGGGCTCGGAGATTTGCTGCGACATCAAGACCTTCATCAGAGCCTTGAGCTCTGCCGACGGCATTATCATCATAGACTCATCGCTCATGCGTCACACTCCTGTGCAGAAGACCTTCGCCCAGGGATACGGCCGTAGTACGGCTTTGAGTGCTTGGAGGTCCACCAGTCCGGCATCGGCATTTGGAGCATCTCCCACGTTGTCGAACAGTATGTGAATGCCTTCGGGTGTATCTTGGGATATTTGTACCGATAATCCTGCAGCATGACGTTGGCCACGATCTGTCTTGTCTTCGTCATGGGACGCTCGAACTCCAGGGCGATCGGGTCCATGTGCTTGTGCATCATGTACACATCCTGCGATTGGAACATGGAGATGTCCATCATCGAGGTATTCTGGATTGTCACCGCAACGAAAAGCTCGTGGTGGCTGGCTATAGTCATCAACTTCTGGATGTCCTTATTCTCCCTTGTCCCGGAGTCTCGGGACCCGACCAGCCAGGCAGCGTCATCTATGATGACGAAATCTCGGGACGGATGGAGGATATCAACAATATCATCTATACTATCTGGCCAATACTCAGCCCGGTAGTTGGACGGATAGTTGTCATCGACGAACTCTGGAGGATAGTTGATGAGCACGATCTGCCTGTCTGCGAAAAGCGGATGGTTGGCAAAGACGTTGACCCCGACTGTCTTGCCGTGCTGACCGGTGCCAATCCAGACAAAGATACCGTGCTTCGCATACCGAAGCAACTGATAGAGCTTGGAATCCTCAAACTCCAGCATCCTTGCCCTCCTCTTTGACGGCCTTCTCGGTCACCGACTCCGGAGGAGTCATTATCTCGGTCATCAGAGCAGAGAAGTCGGCGATGTGCTTCCGCGCGATCTTGAATGCTTCCACAGAGGCCTCGGATTTGTGTTTCAGCAGCTCCGTCTCCAGCGATACGAACTCGTCGATGAGCTCCCCATATCTCCGAGGGATTGCGGCTATCATGAGATCGTTGTACCTTATATCTCCGTCAGGAAATGTAATCAAATTAGCGTCCTCGTCATAGCTCTTTACCACTTCCACGAAGAGACCAGAGGGTGTGCGGAAGTTGAGATAGGGCAGCCCCTTCTTTTCAGCGGAGGCATAGCGCCTGCGGCCTATCATCAGGGGCGAGATCTCGGACTTCTCCACATCCACTGCGAGAACGAGCTTGGGGTCAGAGATTGCCATCTTCGACCCCCAGTAGTTCCATCCGACTATCCCTGCGATGAATGCTGCTGCAAAGACCCATCTAAACCCTGCATACCATATCACGCCGCCGATGGCTGCCAAAGGCAGCAGGTACATCCAAGAGGAGAGTGCCTCGGCCGTCTTAGCCGCTCTCGATTTCAGATTGAGGTCCCCTATGCGATCAGTCAAAGACATACTCCACCTCCATATCCTTCCGCTTCTTCCAGAAGGGTATGACGAACAAGGAGGGGGCGAGCACCAACGCAATGCAGCCGATGGCTATCTCCCGCTCCTGCTGCTCGAGGAATCCCTTCGGAATCGAGATGGACGTGGACTGAGTGTAGTCGTAAGCCTCCTTTGCGGATGAAGCTACCTTAAACGTACGGACGATTGTCTCGCCATTGATGGTCCAGGTAACCGACTCCGAGGATGATGTGTAGGATCTCTCAAATGTATAGAGTCCGGCAGCGTGATCGCTGTCGATAATGCTGCCGAGAGAATCGGTACCAGTAACGTGTCCGTCAGAGGGTACGTAGACATACCAAATAACATCCTTATACGCTATCGTCGAGTCCTCGGTTATCGCAATCTGAAGACCGGACTTGGACATACTGGATATCCCGATGACTGTAGGGCCCTCTGCCGTGTCTCCGGAGGAGACGGGCACCGTCATTATGGCCATAACGGCCGCCAAGGCGGCAATGGCCAGGATGAGGCGCTTCATCTCCTCCCCTTCTTCTTCTTGATGTCAAGAACTCCCCATACGATCATGCTGCCTGCGAGAACATCCAGTACCTTACGGGTGACATCCACAGCATAGTCTGTACCGCCGATAGAGAGCTCAAACCCTGCAGTAACAACCAGGTCTGCAAGCATGGACGAGCCTGCGAAGAGGATCACTCCTATGAGGATCTGCCACGGCTTCACAGTCTACCTCCGGAAGAGAAGTAGGAAGGCGAGCACCCCTACAACTGCGACTATAAGGATGAGAGTTGACTCCATACTAGCGATCGCATCCTGCAGCGGTGCCCAATCGATCATGCCGGGGTCCACACCGGAACCTGGGTCCGCTCCTGGACCCGGGTCCAGATAGTCGTCGACTATGCCAGCGGCGGATCCGGGCTTACCTGCGAGCAGGGTCGCAGTGACTCCGATTACGGTCGCTATATAGGTCTTTCCGGCGTTGAATACGTTGGTAAAGAATCCCATCAGTGACCCCTCCTTACCAGGAAGAATGCGCTGACGACCAGTATGACAAAGATGGCCACCGTCGCCATGGACGAGAGGCTCATGATCGACTGTCCTGCGAGCTCTATCTCAGGCGAGCCCAGCGGCACCGACTCGGCAGCAGATGGGAATATCCAATCTATCAGCGACCCGATGACATCGATACCAGTAACGTGCTCCACTACATCCTTCCCGGATGTCGCAAAGACACCCAGATCGAAGAGGGAGTAGAGGCCTATGATCACAGGTATCGCGGCAGGAATCGGCATCTTATCGTCTCCTCTTCTGCCCCTTGAATGCCATGTATGCGTAGAGTCCCACGACCACAATGATCATGATGGTTACCGCGCGGCCTATGTCTCCAAGCCCCAGTGGATCGAATATCCATCCGGGAAGGAGGCCTCCGCCATCACCACCTCCAGAGTTGGCATTGGCAGCGGCGGAGCCGAGGATCCCCCCGGCCCCGAGAAGGAAACCCCCCTTCCAGCCTATCTTCGCAGCTACTTTGCCTCCGGCCTTGACGATGGATGACCATAGCCCCATACGATCACCTCACCAACTGCTTGCCGGTGGAAACGAAGTTCCAGAGCATCACTGCGATCATGGCGACCATGCCGACCAGGAAAAGACCTGCAGACAGACTCACGCCGGTAGCGCCGAGAATGATCCAATCGACAAGGCCCGTATAGTTCTGAGCAGCGATCGCCACGCCGCAGGCGGCAACCGAGAGGCCAAATCCAGACCAGAAACCGAGCTTGCGCTTGTCCCCTATAAAGAGCAGGATCGTCAGTGCGGCAGCACCTACCACGAGGCAAAAGCTCAGAACGAATGTCAAGTATGACATATCAGCTATCATGATTTAGACCTCCTACCGATTCCGAACCACGGCGTAGCCAGCAGAGCGCAGATAAGCAACAGTGCACCTGTTGCACCTATGATTATCTCACCGTAGGCGATTGATGTGTATCTGTAAGTTTCTGATGTCCAGGTAAGGGTTCCGTCGAAATCATCGCCTACATAGATCTGCAACGATGCATTAGCATCGTTAGCCCTCAATTTCGTAAGCATTACCTGATCCAATTCAAGTTCCCACGAGTTCGTTCCGATCTCGTTACCAAGCTCGTCGGTCGTCATGATCTGGTTAAAAAGTGCGAAAGAATACGGCACATTTTCGATGTAAGGAGTAAATCTAATCGATGATACATCCCCGACGAAATTGAGAATAATTTTCGAAACGCCAGCATCAAAGTCTGCACTATCGATATAAACGCCCGAGTTTATGGATGTCATATAGTCTTTACTTGAAATTGCGTCCAAAACGAAAACATTAGTTCCATCATTCTCACTGGCTGGCATGAACGAAAAGCTTTTTACTGCATCTTCTGGAGTGTCAGTATCCCACTTTAAGCCCAAACCGAGCGTTTCTCCCTCGGTGTATGAACCCATAGCCAACATTTGTTCACTTTGCATACTGTCATCGATTACTGACACCAGTGCGGGAGCGCCGCACACAAGTACGATCGCCAACAGAGAAAGAAGCTTCACCTGGCCCGGTACGGGCGGCGGCTTCAATCTTTTCAACTTCTTTAGATTCATTTTAGTTACCGGGAATCGCCGACTCTACCGGTCAGAGGTTCCCGAGATAGATTGGTCACGAAGCACTATAAGGTCAAATGAAACCAAGGAACGGAACTACTTATATACTCCAAGATACCGCAGTAGGGATTCCAGGTTTCCGTTGCGTATGTCGTCTTGAATGTCGTCAGGGAGCTCTTTGTAGATGTGGGCGAAAAGGTCTATCGCCGTGTTAACCAGGTCTGAGGGCATGATGCCCTCGATGAACCTGAATTGGACTGTGTAGCCTATTATGCGGTTATCCATGAGGTAACTTCTATCGGTCCTCTTCGATGACCAAGACTTTAGAACCTCTGGATCTGCTGCCTCCATTGACAGAGTGCACTGCATCACTTCCTCCTCCTGAAATAGCTGCATCCTTGTGGGAATTCCGAGCGGAGGATGCGGTGACCTCGAATGAGGCATCTGCCTGGTATTTCATCCCCTCCATAGGTTTGATGCTCACTTGTGTCGCAGTTGGCGCACAGGTAACATCCACCGACATAATCTGCAAGCCTGCGCTGCATCATGCTGCCACCTCATACTGCCGGACTTGATATCCGGTGATTCGATCTCTTTTTCGACCAGTGATCTTTATCCGTCCCTGTCGGAGAAGCTCGGAGATCCGCGACGACACGTTGGCCGGAGTCATTCGAAGTATTCGAGCTATGTCGTTACGCGAAACGCCGGGATATGCCTCTATGCAGCGGAGTACCCGGCGCTGCCTATCATCTAGATCTGGGATGGAGTGATAGGCGATGATGGATGTCGCGGAGATGTTCATGCCGCCCCCTCCCGAGGCTCGGCATCTGCCTTTTCCCACCATCCCTCCCCGTCCGCACGATAGTAGATCATGCGGTCGATTATGCTGCTGTCCTCTTCAAGGACACCGAGGAACCGGTACTGCGGCTCTGGAGCCTTCTCCTCTATTATCTCCTTAGAGTCTGGAAGAAATGATCTTGAGCAGGACCAGAAACGCTTGTTCATGATCCAGTACATCGACTGGATGTTGGCCTGATTGTCCCACCGGTCAGTGGATGCCAGCATTGATTTCTTGAGATACTTCTTGATATAGTCCCCGGTGGAGATCCCTTTAGATCTTGGTGGTCTCTTCCTGGCATCGAACCTCCACTCCAGGCCCTTCTTAGTGGCTGTCCTGTATACGTTGTAGACCCAAACGATCTTACCCTGGCCGCATCTGTCCCATACTGTAGACAAGTCCTTGTGATGCATTAGGTACGGCAGCATTATCAGAGCGTGGGCGTGAAGCTTGCCGTTTTTGGTGTACTCGTTGGCTACGAGATATTTTGGCCGCCTTCCAAAGCGTTTGGTCAGAAGGGAGAGAAACCTATTCCATGCTATCTGAAAGTGCCTGTTTGCCTCCCAGAGATTGTTAAATTTCTTCGGGTCAGTAGTTATTGTGAGAAAACAGGCCTTCTTGTAATGCCGGAGCGACTTTTCGATGGCAAAATCGAACTTGTCGAGGCCTGCAGCAGCCTTCCGTAAGTCGTTGAACCGGGTAGAGTACTCTGCGCCGAGAATCTCGCCGTTCTTCTCGTCCATGAGGGCAATAATCTTCCGCAGTGTGTCGTCATTGTAAAGATCGAAGAGCCTGTTTATCTCAGCATAGTCGGGCTGTGTGAGCTCACGAACTCCATGTATGAGCTTGATACCTGCTAGCCGGTGTCCGGACGCATTCTTAGGGATGGCAAACGGATTGGTTTTTTTAGCTCTTTTTTTGACACTGGCTACCTTCGGTTTGATTTTCGCATAATTCCTTTCTCAAGTTAAATTGTGTTTCGCGGTCGGCCCGTATAGCATCTGCTACGCAGGCCCTGTCAGCCTCCACCCATACGAGTCCGTCATCTGCCTTGTAGACCTTGGCAAGCTTACGGACAGCCAGTCTGTTAGCGGCACGATAGAAGGAGACTGCGATTGCGTGCCTTTCCTTCTCTGATGCTTTTCGCCGGTGAGCCTCCTGTTTTGCTGCCCATGCTATACTCACTTTTGAGCCGCCTTGCGCAAGCGACAGAGATAGAAGAGTGCGCTCGGTGCTCGTAAGGAGAGTCAGGGACTGCGCAGCTATGATGTCCTTGGAAGAGGGCTCCCGAGGATCCTCCGGAGACAGGCTAAGGGGGAAGGTCATACGAAAACCTCCTGGCTTCGTCTATCGTTGTGGCGAATGTCGAAAAGGACGTACTGCGGGATGTACGGACACTCGCATCTCGACTCTACGGCGAGCTGAGGCGTAGCTCTGCAATCCAGCCCCGGCTTGAGGGGGCAGATCATGCGGACCCCTCTTTGAAGAGATTCGGGTTAATTTCCTCGAATTTTTGCTCGTATTCTATCGGACCAAAATTAGGGTCAAAAAACGACCATAGCCAGATAAGATTTAGTGGGCCCGAAGAGATTTGAACTCTTGACCTCCCGGTTATCAGCCGGGCGCTCCAGCCAGTCTAAGCTACGGGCCCAATTGGATGTCAGTCAAGATTGAAACCCCATATATAGATTTTGGCAGAATGGGGACTTCTCCGCAGGATGCGGCAAAGAATAGATACGGGTACGCCGTTGCGGGCAACATGGCGCAAACGTTCCATTGGGTGGATGTGATGACCATCTGCCATGCGACAGAGAGGGAAGAGCTCTTGCTTGAGGTCATGGAGGCCCTAACGGGAGAGGGCAATGTCACCCTTGAGGAGACCGAGGGTCATTTCGGCAACAGGATCGCCATATTGAGCGCCAAGATAAGCAGGGAGAAGGATGCGGAGCATCTGTTCTCCGCCCTGGGCCCGGAGCTCCTCGCAGGCCTCGCAGGCGAGCTGGAGGAGAGGATAGATGATGACTGCACATTCTATCTCAGGCTTGACAAGCAGAAGGCCGTTCAGGGCATATACGCCGCTTCCTGCGGCGGGGATGTCGTCTCCGTAACAGGCAAGATCGTATCCCATCCCGCAAGGAAGGCCAAGGCCGTGGCGGCCATGGAAACGTTCCTCTCGAATATCATTCAGGTTCCATGAAGTCCTTCTCGGGCTCCTCTGTTATCTGAAGCTGGATCAGCCTCACCCTGCGGTTCCTGACGGATCGGATCTTGAAGAGAGCGTTCCCTACCCAGACCTTGTCCCCTTTGATGGGGACCCTGTTGAGCTTGTACTGCATGAACCCACCTGCGGAATGCTCATCATATCCATCCAGATCGAGATCCAAATCCAGCTCCTCCATTATATCCCATATGTTGGCATCGCCGGTGATTATGTAGCTGCCGTCGCTCTCCTTGACTACGGTGTGCCTGATCTCGTCGCTCTCGTCCCATATCTCTCCGACAAGCTCCTCCAAAAGGTCCTCCAAGGATACTATGCCTACGGTCCCGCCGTAAGAGTCCACTACAACCAGCATCTGCACGATGGACCTCTGTATCTCTGCGAGAGCATGTGCCAGAGTGGTCGATTCCGGTATGAACTTCACAGGACGTATTATATCTGATATCTTGAAATCCGCACCCTGGAAGTGCTTGTTGTAGAAATCCTTCGCATAGACAACCCCGATTATGCTGTCTATGTCCCCGTCGTATATCGGCAGCCTGGAATAGCCGGAGGTCAGGAAGGTCTCCTTGAGCTCCTCCATTGTGACTGATTTGTCCTCTGCGACTATATCTACGCGGGGTATCACTACCGAATCAACGGTCTTATCGTCGAACTCCATAGCCGATTTTATAAGATCCCTTTCGGTCTTCTCCAGCTCGCCCTCTCCTTCGATCTCATCCACGATCGTTGCCAATTCCCTCTCGGTGAAGGACGGTGCGTCTGTGCCGCTGTTGAACCTCCTGGCGAGGAAGGAGGTGAGCTTCTCGAAGAGCCAGGTGAGAGGCGCAAGCACCTTCAGAGCGACGCTCATGGGTCCGGAGAGCCTGCCTGACAGACTCTCTGCGTTCGCTCTCGCCAGGCTCTTAGGCACTATCTCCCCGAATGTCAGTATGACCACGGTCATCACCACTGTGGCCAGGGGCACTCCCCAGGCTGCGCCGAAAAGGACTGTGAACATCCATGCGCTCAGAGTGGAGGCGGTGATGTTCACCACGTTGTTCCCGATCAGTATGGTCGATATGAGCCTGTCATAATTCTCGGTCATCCTCAGGACCTTGACGGATTTCCTGTTCCCGTCCTTGGCCATGCTCTTGAGCTTTATGCGGCTAACGCTTGTATATGCGGTCTCGGAAGCAGAGAAGAATGCTGACATGATTATCAGCAGAATGAGGAGCAGAGAGGCTGCTATGAGAAACTGCGTCATCAAAACATCCCTGCCGGGAAACTCGCCGTGCGTACCTTCTCCTGAATCAAGGAGGGGTATCCCAAAGTCATATCCTTATTGTAAGCGGAACTGGTTAAAAATCTCATCGCCGAGAAATACCGCATTATTGGTCCGAAAGAGCAGAATAAAAGGAAAAGGAAGGGGTTTACAGGTTTCTGATCTGCGGGTCTTACATCGACATCCTGCTCTTGACCTCAGGCGAAAGCATGTAGAGGAAGAGCATGATGTATATCACGAGGTAAGCGACAGCGTTCAGTACGTTGAGTACTATCCAGAGGGGTTCCCCGCCGAAGGCTCCCACAACACTGAGGATGCCGCTTATTATGCCCAACAGGAAGACGATCAGAAGGATGATCCATATGATCTTCTCCAATATCGGGGAGAGGTCCATCTTCATCAGGAAGCCGAACAGGATCAGCAGCACACCGACCACGATCGACATGATGTTCAATGCGAATATGCCCTGAACAATGTCAATGACACCGACGATTATGATGAATGCCACGACAAGTCCGAACTTGGACGTGACGCCTTCATCAAACAGCGATCCTATGTTAAGCTTGGACTCGCCCTGGTATACACCCAAACCGAAGATCAGCAAAAGCAGGCCAGCGATGAGCACACCGATCAGGCCGAGGTCGAAACCATCCACTACCCACAGGATAGCCGACAGCACCATTACAAGACCCGCGATCATGGCCATCAGGCCGAAGTTCTTGGTTTCGTCAAAGAATGACATGACCGTATAAGGCAGGCTTTAGCTAATAAACATTTTTATGGCCTGGATATGAGGTCATGGATTTGACTCCCTTTATTTTTCAAAATATACTGTTTATATAACTGCAGATGCATTGTGCTAAATAATTACCCCCCGGGTGTTAAATCATGGCTGAATTCAAATACGAAATCGTGGAGAAGATAGCGGTCCTGTCCGAATCCTCCAAAGGATGGAGGAAAGAGCTGAACCTCATAAGCTGGAACGACAGGGACCCAAAGTATGATATAAGGGAATGGTCCCCCGACGGAGATAAGATGGGGAAAGGCGTTACGCTCACGGATGAAGAGGTGGCGATACTCAAGGAAGCCCTCAATAGCAGAGAGATCTGAGGCGCGTAATCTGCCAAGGTTTATAAACACAATAGAACTACACCGTCCCAAGGCATTCTAGGATATGCCCTCGGCCACCAGTTATAGGGGAAGAGGAGATTATCGGGAATTACCGAGAGAGGAATAAAAATGGCCTACGAAAACAGGGGATACAGAGACAGAGACCAGCCGCCGAGAGAGTACCACAAGGCAACTTGCTCGGACTGCGGCGCAGAGTGCGAGGTTCCATTCAAACCTACGCAGGGCAGGCCCGTTTACTGCAAGGACTGCTACAAGAAGCACGCCCCGCCAAGAGAAGAGAGACGCGGCAGATACTGATCTGTACCCCGGATCAGATCAAACCCCTTAATCCAAACATATTACTTTTGAACTTATACTCTATCGTGCGTAAGATGAACGGGATAAGCCAATACGGGAAGCCTGAAGGTGAGGAGGGTCGCAGGACCATACTCTCAATGAACGCACATCACAGAAAGCTCTCGGAGTGGGCTCTCTCCTTCATAAAGGATGCTAAGCCCGCCAAGATCCTGGATATCGGATGCGGCGGAGGCATGCAGATGTCCCTTATGAGGGGTATGTTCCCGGAGGCGGATATAACAGGTCTGGACCACTCCCCGGAGGCGGTGGCCGCGGCATCCGAGGCGAACTCTGATGCGGTGACTTCCGGAAAATGCAGAGTCATGGAGGGCTCCGTCGAGGGACTGCCCTTCCGCAACGGGAGCTTCGATCTTGTCACAGCTTTTGAGACGTACTTCTTCTGGCCCGACCTGGAGAGCAGCATCGCTGAGGCGTGCAGGACAGTTGCCCCGGGCGGTATGATACTGATAGTCTCAGAATCGTACCCGAGCCTGCTTTTCAGACGTACTAATGAGAAGAACAGAAGGCTTTACGGCGTGAACGTTGTCGGGAACGAAAGCATGAGGTCCATGCTCGAAGCTGCGGGCATGTCCGTGGAGACAAGGACAAGGAAGCTCAGGAACTGGGTCTGCTTCATCGGCCGGAAGGCCCCTTCTTCCTAGAGCGGCTCATCTCCACCTTCATGTGAGTAGTCAGCCCGGTCATTCCTATCACGACGACCCCCGCACCTATGCACAGCAGTATCGCGCCCGGCAGAGTGAGATCCATCAGTATGACCCCGAGGCCGAAGAATGCGATCATGGCCCCCAGGAAGAAAAGGGACCTCATGGATGTCTTGCTGTACCAGACCACGTTACGGCTATGATATGAAGAAGGTTAAATGGTTTGGGGGAGGATCGCCTAAGCGAGCCTGGTTCCCGCAGAGGGCGTTGCCCCCGAATCGTAAACTGCCGTCACCTTGAATACCCACAGCGCACTGGCGTGGAGCTTCATGGACTTGAGAACCTGGTTCATCTGCTCCAGTCCGGGGCCGCTCGCCTGGCGCTCAAGGACTTCCACGTCGATCGTGTATGCTTCCATTCCCTTTACTACAAGGAAGGAGGCTTTCTTGTTCACTGAGAGGTTGGATTTAGTCCTCTTCATGAGGATCTCGCCCACCGCCATCGTCTTGTCGTCAATCGCGATTATGCTCCCCGCCACTATGGCATGGGGCTGATTGGATGCATCGGAGGATACTACTGCTTTAATAGATTCCCTGTCCGCGATCAAATCCATGACTTTCTTAGGAATTGATACCATTTTTATCACCGGAACGGAATCGACTGCACGCTATATAAGGGCTTAAGTAACAGTCGTGTGAGCAAAGGTTCAGTTCTTGACCTTGCTCTTCCGGACGTTGTAGATCAAAAGGATCGCCAGGTAAACCGCGCTGATAACTACCAGGTATTTGAAATCCATGATCCCGAATGCACCAGACATGCTCCCCACAACCCCTAATTCGTATTTATTGCTTGTTGGTGCCGTTCACTTTCGTAAGGTGCTGCACCACGAGATCTATCTTCCCGTCCTTGTACAGGGGCACCGAATGGCAGTAATATGTCTCCCCGGTGGCAGGTATCAATCTCTTCCTGCCCTCCCTCTGCAGCACCGTTCCCGTGATCTCGCAATCATCACAGCGGCTGTTCCTTCCGAAGAGGGTATAGCACCTCTTGCCGATTATCTCCTCCAAAGTCACCTTGAATTTCGAAAGACCGGCCCTGTTCATCCACACCAGCGTGTGCTCGGAGTCGTGTATGAGTATGATGTCGTCTATCTCGTCCAGCACCACATTCAGAATGTCCTCTGCGTAATCTCTCATCATATCACGGCTCCCGTTCTATGCATCGTGTTGCAGCCTAATAAATTTGGGGTATCGATGCTCTCCCCAGTACGGGACCGGATGTGCGTATTCCGCAATGATGTCTGCGAAAAACACAGATAATACTGAGAACTGCCGTGCGAACCGCAAAAAGCTGTGGACACAATTTTTATAATAACAACTGATAGGTCCGCTGAATGACCTACGATGTCATCATAATCGGCGCTGGTCCTTCCGGCCTCACAGCCGGCATTTATGCTAGGTCCAAGATGATGAAGACCCTGATCCTCGACGCTTCGGACGTTGGGGGACAGCTGACGGCTCTTTATCCCGAGAAGGGGATACACAATTACCCCGGCTTCGAGAGGATACAGGCCAGAAAGCTCTCGGACAAGCTCCACGCCCAGGCAGAGTCCCTGGAATGCGAGATCAGGAGCCATGAGAAGGTCACAGATATAAAAGACGGGGAAGAGGAGCTGATCGTTGTCACCGTAAAAGGCGAATATCATGCCAAATCCGTGATAATAGCCGTGGGCATGGGAATGTTCAAGCCCAAGCGCATGGGGGTCAAGGGGGAGGAGGAGTTCGAGGGCAAAGGCCTCACCTATATCCTGCCCGTCAAAGAAGAGCTCGTGGGCAAAAAGGTGGTGATGTTCGGAGGCGGCAACAGCGCGATAGATATGGCTCTTGTCGCAGTGACCGTCACAGATACCACCATCGTTCACAGGAGAGGCGAGTTCCGGGCCGATGAGAGCAACGTGATGGCCTTGGAAGAGAGCAAGATAAAGAAGATCATGAACGCCGCGCTGATCTCAGTGAACGGCGACGACCGCGTCAGATCCGTGACTATAGAACAGGACGGCAAGACCTTCGATCTGAAGGCGGACCTGGCAGTCATCAACATAGGGATATCCTCGGACTTGGAGGATATAAAAAGATGGAACGTGGAACTCACTGACTCGGGCCTGATAAAAGTGGACTTCGATATGAGGACCTCAAGACCGGGCGTGTTCGCATGCGGCGACGTCATAGACTATCCCGGGAAATACAAGCAGATAATCACCGGATGCGGAGAGGCGGGCACCGCAGCAGTGGCTGCATACAAATTCGTCAAGAAACCCTACTGGGCTTAAAAACTTGGAGGGTTAAGGTTTAGGTGTGGGCCGGCGCCTGAGGCGCGACTCACTCGACAATGGCACCGGAGGGGCACTCGTCAACGCATGCACCGCAGTCCACGCATTTGTCGTCATCAATGACTGCGACGTCATCGACGACAATAGCGTCCTGGGGGCAAACGTCTACGCAGGCGCCGCATCCGACACACTCATCCACGTTCACTTTTGGCATTTCTATACCTCGGAGTCACGTATTGTAGCGCAATATAATATCTTTTGCACTTCGGAATTGAAGAAATGTTGTAGACCGGTGAAACTTTTAACCATGCAGAACCTGGAGATGGCATGGACTACATATCTGGAGATATCTGGACACCGGATGGCATCTTCGCCGGGTACGTGGCCATAGACAACGGCAGGATCGCGGAGATCGGTGAGGGCAGATGCCCGGGGCCGTCTCTGTGCTCAGGCCTTGTGGTCCCTGCGCCCGTGAATGCGCACACGCACGCGGGGGATGCGGGGCTGTGCCTGGACCGCAGATACTCACTGGAGGAGCTGGTCGCCCCCCCGAACGGAATGAAGCACAGATTCCTCTCGGAGACCCCGAGGGAGGAGCTTGTGAGCAGCATGAAGGTGTTCTCCGAACGCATGCAAGCGGGCGGTTTCTCCGGATTCGTCGATTTCAGGGAGGGGGGAGCGGAAGGCTGCAGGATGCTCAGGGAAGCATCCGGGAACGCGGTCATACTCGGACGCCCCGTTTCCGAGACTTTCGACGGGAACGAGGCGGATGACATACTGAGAACGGCGGACGGCATCGGCCTCTCCGGAATACGGGACATCAGCTACCGCTATGCGGAGAGCCTTGCCGAAGCCGCCCACGGATCGGGGAAGATGTTCGCCGTGCACGCATCCGAGAACAAAAGGGATGATATAGAATCCATATTGGCTCTGGAACCCGATTTCCTTGTGCACATGTGCGCTTCCGGGAGAGAGGATCTTAGGAGGTGCGCGGATTCAGATGTCCCCATAGTCGTATGCGCCCGGTCCAACATGTACTTCGGCCTTGTGCCTCCGATAAAGGAGATGTTGGACGCGGGAGTGCGGGTGGCTGTGGGCACAGACAACGCAATGCTCTGCGATGCTGACTCCGCTGCGGAGCTCGATGCTTTCACGAATGTGCTTGTCTCTCAGGGAGGAAACCGTCTGGATGCGGTCAGATGCTTGGCCGAGGGCGGGAAGAAGATATTAAATGATGGTGCGAATATCGGTCTGAGGGCTGGAGCGGAAGCGGATATAGCCGTTTACCGCGTCACAAATTGCGGCACCGAGGTCGTACGCTTCGCTCCTGGTCTGCGAAGGAGAGCTGACAATGGCATTCAAGAGTATACTCGTACCCACTGACGGAAGTGAGTACACTAAGTTCGCAGTAAAGGAGGCTATAGATCTGGCAGCTGCGATAGATGCGAAGATAACAGCGGTCTACGTGCTCGACCGGGCCCTTTTCTCGAACATGCCCATGGATACGGCTGTTCTCAATGTTTACACAGTCCTGGAGAAGGAAGGCAAGGAGGCCGTGGAATACGTGAAGGCAGAAGGTAAGAAGAGGGGTGTCGAGGTCGAGACCAAGGTCGTCGAGGGGACACCCGTGAAAACTATAGTGGAAATGTCCGGCGATTACGATCTGATCGTCATGGGAACCCTCGGCAGGACCGGTTTCTCGAAGCTCATGCTCGGAAGCGTTGCCGAGAAGGTGGTAAGATTCTCCAGCAGTCCCGTCCTTGTAGTCGGGAAACCCGCGGAGGACCGTCAATGAAGACGATAGCAGAGGTCATGATGCACCTCCCCATAGTCGTGGAGGTCCCGGGCAGCCGCAACGACGCGATAAATCTGATGGTCCGCGAGAAGCTCACCGGATTGCCCGTCGTCAGGGCCTCGGACGGCAAGCTCGTGGGCATAGTCTCCAGAAGGGACGTTTTCAAGAACTTCAAGGAGAGTCAGCTCTCTCTCATCATGAAGAAGGATATAATCACGATAACCCCGGACAAGACCATCGCGGAGGCCGCTGAGATATTCACGTCCAAGAGGATCCACCGTCTTCCTGTGGTGGATGACGGCAAGCTCGTGGGGATAATCACCCCCACTGACCTTCTTGACGAGATAATCGCAATGAAGACTCCGATGAAGGCGGAGGACGTTCTGAATGTCAAGTGCGTCACTGCCTATGAGAAGGAACCCCTTTCATACACCGTCCCCGCCATGAGGATCAGCGATGTCCCTGCGATGCCGGTGCTGAACGATGACGGCGAGCTCGTCGGCATACTTACGGACCGTGACCTCTTCCTGGATCAGGGCAAGGACTCCGAAGCCCTTTCGAAGCTGGGGCTTGACGAAGGATACGAGAAACTGGCGGGATACCGCAACGTGATGCCCCTGTTCTATGTGGCCACCCAGAAGGAGATACCGAAGGAGTATCTCGTCGAGGATGCCATGGTGAGGGGCCCGGCGACCGTCTACAAGAAGACGTCCCTGTCGGATGCGGCCAAGATAATGAAGGTCAACGACTTCGGTCAGCTGCCGGTTCACGGGAACAATGACGAACTGATCGGTATGATATACGATATCGATGTCCTCTACGCCCTAGTTGGTAAGCTAGATGGCTGATGCTTCAGATATCCTGACCCTCTGCAGGCGCAGAGGATTCATCTGGCCCTCTTTCGAGATCTACGGCGGAGTGGCAGGTATGTTCGACTACGGCCCTCTGGGTTGCGTTCTGAGGAACAACATAGTCGAGAAATGGCGTGCCCTGTACAAAGGCAGGGAAGGTTTTGTAGAGATAGATTCTGAAACGGTCAGTCCGAGAGAGGTCTTCAAGGCCTCGGGGCATGTTGATGAGTTCTCCGATTTCATGACCTTCTGCACAAAATGCGAGTCCCCCTTCAGGGCCGACCATCTTGTGAAGGGCTTCTGCGAGAATCCTGATATCCTTTCAGCAAAAGAACTTGAGAGCAAATTCGAAGAGCACGGCATAAAATGCCCGGAGTGCGGAGGAGACCTGGGGAAGGTCGAGGAATTCAATCTCATGTTCAAAACGTACATAGGTCCCGGTTCCAACAGAATAGGCTATCTGAGGCCGGAAACGGCCCAGGGCATCTTCGTGAACTACCCGAACCTTTACAGATACAACCGTGAGAAACTGCCCTTGGGCGTCATACAGACCGGGCGCGGGTACCGCAACGAGATCGCACCCCGCCAGGGCATGATCCGCATGAGGGAGTTCAACATGATGGAGGTTGAGCTTTTCGTCGACCCGGAGGACAAGAGCTGGAGCAGATTCGGCGAGGTCAGGGACTGCGAATTCACCCTGATACCCCAGGACGGCAGGCAGATCACCGTCACCGTCGGGGAGGCCGTCAGCAGGAACATAATCGTCAACGAGGTGCTGGCATACTTCGTGTACGCCACGAAGCAGCTGCTGATGTCCATCGGCGTGAAAGAGGATAAGATACGTTTCAGACAGCATCTCAAGGACGAGATGGCCCACTACGCTGCGGATTGCTGGGATGCGGAAGTGGAGCTGTCATATGGATGGACCGAGGTCACAGGGGTTGCCGACAGGGGGTGCTGGGATCTCTCCAGGCATGCCAAGTTCTCCGGGCAGGAGATGACTCACTTCAAGAGATTCGACGAGCCCAGGGAGATAGAGGAGGAAAGGATCAAGGCCAAGCACAAGGCGCTTGGCCCCAGGTTCAAGAACCGCGCCAAGGATATAGCGGCGGCAATAGAAGCACTGGATCCCTCAGACATCAGGGATGACGGCATAACCGTTACCGTGGGCGGCGAGACGATGCACCTTACCGACGAGTTCTTTGAGGTCGTTCTCGTTAAAGAGAAGGTGTCCGGGGCCAGGGTGATACCCCATGTCATAGAGCCCTCCTACGGATTGGACAGGCTCTTCTACTCGGTATTGGAGCATGCTTACGATCACGATGACGAAGAGGATTACACCGTACTGCGTCTGAGGCCGAGCATGGCCCCTGTCAAGGTCGGCGTGTTCCCTCTCATGGAGAAGGACGGCCTGGATTCCATAGCCTTCCGGATCTCCGAGGAGCTTCGCATGTCCGGCATAGAGGCCGTATACGACGGGGCCGGCACCATAGGCAAGAGGTACGCCCGCATGGACGAGATCGGAACGCCCTGGTGCATAACCGTGGATTACGAGACCATCGAAGAGGGCAAGGACAAGGGAACGGTCACTCTCCGATACAGAGACACGAAGGAGCAGGTCCGCCTAAGCATAGAGGATGTGGAGAACCGCATACGAGACATGCTGCGGGAAGATGCGTAAGGCCATCTTATTTAATACCTTTCCAGATTCGCCCGGCCAGCACCCGAATCGATGCTGCCCGGGGTGCTGACCCAGGCTTCAGATAGCACTTACGAAGGGTACTTCGCTATCCTTTATCTACCTTCTAAACAATAGGAAAGCAGAGGTGTGAAATTGGGAGTTGAAGACCTGCAGGATCTGAAAAAACTCTCCATGCTTAGATCTGTGATCAACAGCAGGGGGATCGAAGACATTATGAGCACCGAATTCCCGTACGCAAGCCCCGAGGACCGCATATCCGATGTGACCTCGCTAATGCGGAAAACGAAGTATTACGATGTGCCAGTCATAGATAATGGCGAATACGTCGGGATGCTGAGTTACGGTACGATACTGAAGAAGGGGAGCGTTGCACTTGACACGAAGATCCAAAAACTCGTAGGGAGACCTCCTACGGTTTCGAAGGGAATGAGCATCACCGATGTTGCGGAGATGATGATAACCGGGAACAGCCGCCAGTTGGCAGTGCTTAATTCCGGGGGCAAGAAGGTGGTAGGAACGATATCCAGGTCCTCCCTCCTGGAAGCCGCAGCGGAAGTGAGATCCTTCAGAGAGATCAAGGTCTGGGAGCTGATGAGCAATCCCGTCGAGTCGGTGAAGAACACGGATATGCTGGATGATGCCCTGGAGATCATGACGGGTCTTGACATAAGAACGGTGCCTGTCGTGGACAGCGCCGGCAGAGTCGTGGGGATAGTCGGCATGAACGAGGTCACGGAGCACTTCCGCAGAGGGGATGCGAAGACCATCGGCGATGCTTCCGGTTCGAAGAAGGAGAGAGCATCGATACCCATCGACACGATATGTGCCACAGCGCCGAAGACCGTGAACTGGGACGATGATATCGGTACAGCTGCGAAGATCATGATCGATAATGACATATCAACGCTGCCCGTCCTCGAGGGCGAAGAGCTCGTAGGCATACTGACCCAGTATGACATAGTGGAGCTGATCTCCGCATGCAGGGAGAGAGAGGTCCTCTATGTTCAGATAAGCGGTCTGGATGACAACGACAAGTCCTACCACGATTCGATCTACGATATAATAGGCAAAGAGGTCGAGAAGATCGCCAAGATCAGCAAGCCGTCCTCCCTGACCATGCATGTGGCCAAGTACAAGGACAAGGGGGAGAACAACAAGTACAGCATCACTGCCAGACTTGTAACGGATAACTACAGCCTGAGCCTCAAGGAGGTCGGCTGGGATCTGACGAAGACCGTCAATGACCTGATGAAGCGCATGACCTCCGAAGTGGCGGCCGCCAAGGATGCCCGCCGCACATATCGCAGAAGAAAGCGCTGAAACCTCTCACAAACCTTTTTCAACACCTTTTCTATAAGAGTCCCCAATGGCCCAATACGATTCCGCATCTATAGAGGAACGCTGGCAGAGGATGTGGAAAGAAGAGTCCGTATACAGATTCGATCCCGAGTCCGAGAAGCCCGTATACAGCATAGACAATCCCCCCAGATACACATCGGGCTCCCTTCATCTGGGTCATGCAACCGGCTATTCCCTTATCGATTTCGCTGCCCGCTACAGGAGAATGAGGGGATGCAATGTGTTCTTCCCCCTCTGCTTTGACGTCAACGGTACGCCCATCGAGGTAAGAGTGGAGAAGAAGCACGGCATAACCAAACTGGACCTCCCCCGCAGCGAATACAGGAAGCTCTGTTCCGATTTCGCCAACAGCTTCATAGAGGAGATGAAGCACCACTTCGAGATACTCGGAGAGAGCATGGACCCCAGCATATACTATCAGACCGACGCCCCCTATTACAGGAGGATAACCCAGATCTCCTTCGTGAAGCTGTTCAGGATGGGGCTGGTCTACAAGGGCAACTTCCCGGTCAACTGGTGCCCCAGATGCATGACGGCCCTGGCCGATGCAGAGGTGGAGTACAGGGAGAACCTGGGCAAGCTCAACTACATAAAATTCAACATAGAGGGCGGGGACGGGCACATCCTCATAGCCACTACAAGGCCGGAGCTTCTGTGCACGTGCAAAATGGTCGCCGTGCATCCTGACGACAAGAGCAAGGCGGATCTGATAGGCAAGAATCTCATCACCCCCGTCTACGGAAGGAAGGTGCCGGTCATATCGGACCCCAAGGTCGATCCCGAATACGGGACCGGCAACGTGATGATATGCACAATAGGCGACAAGGATGACCTGGAATGGGTCATGAAATACCGCCTGGAGATGGAGAAGGGGATCGACGAGCTGGGGAAGATGACCGATCTTGCCGGGAAGTACGCCGGCATGACGGTTCCTGAGGCGAGGGAAGCGATCATAGAGGACATGAGGAAGAGCGGGGAGCTCGTCAGGCAGGAGGACAACCAGCAGAACGTTTCGATATGCTGGAGATGTCACTCCCCGGTGGAGTTCCTGCAGGTCCCCCAGTGGTTCCTGAGAACGCTGGACTTCGGGGACAGGGTATTGGAGGAGGCCGACAAGATAAACTGGTATCCTGCCTTCATGAAGACAAGATTGCAGGACTGGGTCAATTCACTCGAATGGGATTGGGTCCTGAGCAGACAGCGCATATTCGCGACCCCCATACCTGTATGGGAGTGCGAGAGATGCGACTTTGCCGTGCCGGCAACCGAGGAGATGTGCTATTGCGATCCGACTGAGGACGCTCCTCCTGTAGAGAAGTGCCCGGAATGCGGCGGGAAGCTCATAGGCAGCACCGACGTATTCGACACATGGATGGACTCCTCGGGCTCCCCGCTGTACAACACTTTCTGGGAGAGGGATGAGGAGCTTCACAAGAAGCTGTTCCCCATGTCCATGAGACCCCAGTCTCATGACATAATACGCACATGGGCCTTCTACTCGATCCTCAGAAGCGAGCAGCTCAAGGAATCGAAGCCCTGGGAGGATGTGATGATCCACGGTTTCATCATGGCCCCGGACGGCACTCCGATGCATTCGTCCATAGGGAATGTCATAGATCCGATCCCGATACTGAAGGAGTACGGAGCAGACGCCCTGAGGTACTATGCCGCCACATGCTCACTGGGGATAGACCATTCCTTCAGGGAGAAGGATGTCATCCGCGGAAGGAGGCTCTGCAACAAGATATTCAATCTGGGTCAGTTCGTGTCCCGCTTCTTCGATTCGAAACCCGAGGGGGCTGGAGCCCTGAGGCTGCCGGACAGGTGGATACTGGGCAGATACTCCGATACTGTCGCGAAGGCCACCGCGTTCTTCGACGAGTACCAGTTCGACAAGGCGATGAAGGAGATCGAGAACTTCATATGGCACGAGTTCGCCGACCACTACGTGGAGATGGTGAAATCGAGGAAGGACGATTCAGTCAGATATACGCTCTACACCGTATTCCTCGGATCCCTCAAATTGATCGCACCTTTCCTGCCCCATGTCACAGAGGATGTGTATCAGTCCTGCTTCGCGAAGCACGAGGGAACCGTCAGCCTGCATCTTACCTCCTGGTCGGAACCGGTCCTGAGGGACGGGGAAGCGGAGGCCGCAGGAGATGTTCTGAAGGACGTCATCGCTGCGATACGCGGCTGGAAATCCGATAAGAAGATGCCGCTTAATGCCGAGATAGACACGGTGGAGATAATAGGCGGCGGGGCCGCAGCCCTCTCCGAAGCAGAATCCGACATAATGGAAACGGTGAAAACCCGGAAGATCATCATAGCCGAAGAGGCGGACCTGACCGAGGAAGCTGTCGGGGTCAAGCCCGTCTACGCCAAGCTGGGGCCCGCTTTCAAAGCGGATGCGAAGGAGATAACCGCGGCAGTGTCCCGTATGGATGCCAAGCATGTCATGGAAGCGCTGAGAGACGGCGGCCTTGAGGTCACCACCGGCAACGGGATACACACTCTGGGACCTGAGTTCTTCGATATCGAGAAGAGACTGATGCTTGACGGAAGGGCGGTGGATACGATCCAGGTCGGGGACCTGCTGATCGCCATAAGCCTGTGATCTCCGCCGTCTGGCGGCTAACGTCGTCATGGTTAAATACGCACCCCGTATTGATATCTCTATGGACCAGGTGACCATAGCCCTACTGCTGATAATCGTCGGTGCGCTTCTGATAATAATCGAAGCTTTCAGCCCCGGCATATTCATGCTAATACCCGGCACCATAATGGTGCTGCTCGGGGTCGTGGGCATATTCGCTCCGGATTTCCTCTTCAGCTGGTACTCTCCGGTCGTGGGTCTTCTGCTGGCCATACCTGTGACGATAATAACCCTGAAGGTCTATCAGCGCCTCGGGGAGCCGGAACCCCCCACTACGACGGTCGCTGAGTCCCTCATCGGGAAGAAGGGCGTTGTCACGGTGGGCACTGAGCCCGGAACCCTGAAAGGGAAGGTGAAGATAGACAGCGAGATATGGAGTGCCACGTCGGCAAATCCCATATCTGCCGGCAAGAAGGTCATGGTGATCCACAGCGAAGGTGTTCACGTGCGCGTGGAAGAGTGCATATAATCCTTTTTATGAGATGAGCCGTATACACTCATCATGGCATTGGACCTCCTTATCCCGATAATCGCCTTCCTCGCTATATTCGGCACCGTGATAGTGCTGGTAAGCGGCGTGAAGATCGTACAGCCTTACGAGCAGGCAATATACATGAGGCTCGGAAAATATGTCCGCGTCCTCAACCAGGGACTGAACATTGTGTTCCCCCTCATCAATACGGTTGTGAAGCTGGATCTGCGTACACAGGTCCTGGATGTTCCCAGGCAGGAGGTCATAACGAAGGATAACTCCCCTGTGAACGTTGATGCCATCATCTATGTCAAGGTAATCGACCCCAAGAAAGCGTACTTCGAGGTCACCAACTACAGGATCGCCACCATAAACCTGGCTCAGACCACCCTCAGATCTGTGATCGGAGAGATGGAGCTGGACCAGATCCTCTCGAGCAGAGAGAAGATCAATCTCCAGCTCAGGGACACCCTGGATGAGGCCACCGACAAGTGGGGAGTCAAGGTTGAGGCTGTCGAGATAAGAGAGGTTGACCCGGCTGCCAAGGTCAAGGACTCCATGGAGGAGCAGACCTCCGCCGAGAGGAGAAGACGTGCGGCCATCCTTCAGGCGGACGGTATGAAGAGGGCCGCCATCCTGGAGGCCGAGGGTAAGAAGAGGGCCCGTATCCTGGAGGCTGAGGGTCTCAGGCAGTCCATGATACTGGAGGCTGAGGGTCAAAGACTGGCCACCATCCTGGAAGGCCAGGGTCAGGCCCAGAAGCTGCGCATACTGTCCGTCGGGGCGGCAAGCATGGACTCCAAGGCCCTGACTGTGCTCTCGATGGAAACACTGCAGAAGGTCGGAGAAGGAGAATCATCCAAGATATTCTTCCCGATAGAGCTGACACACCTTGTGGACGGCATATCCCAGTACATGGGAAGCGCCGCCAACATACCTGACAGGGCGGTCTCCGACCTGAAGGACGTCAAGACCAATATCGGCGATCCCGACGAGATACTCGGGCCGATACCCCGGCCTGAGGACATAAAGGCCGAGACGGACGATGTCCAGAGCATGATAGAAGAGGACATCTCCGAGGCCGAGGAGATATTGAAGAAAAGGTGAGGTAGGAGAGGTCAGTGCAGGACCTCTACGGCTATGCGCTTCCCCTTGTGCTTGCTCTTGGGGAGGTCCATAGTCATCCTGTTGCCGAAGTCCCTGTGGACTTCAACGACGGACGAGTCCTCACCGACCTCTATCTTGCCTATGGCGGCATCGCGTATCCTCGCGTTGCGTATTATGAAGTCGGCGAGCATGACTTTCCCATAGCCGTCATTCTTACCGAGGTTGATCTCGAACTTCACCATGCCGAAGGGATCGGACAACTGGTCGTAGTCCACTACTTTCCTGACCGTATCCCTCTCGCCCTCATCCTTGTCCGGCACATCCCTCTTGGTTATCTCCATGGCCGTACGGGCCTCGAACTCCCTTATGAGGTACTCCTCGTTGGAAGTGACGAAGGATACCGCGACGCCTTCTTTGCCCGCCCGGCCTGTCCTGCCTATGCGGTGTATGTAGGTATCCACATCATCCGGCATATCGTAGTTTATCACGTATTCGATATCGTCGATGTCGAGACCTCTCGCAGCCACATCCGTAGCTATGAGCAGGTCTATCCTGCCTTCCTTGAGATCCCTGATGACCTTCTCCCTGCGTGACTGGGGAAGGTCTCCGTGTATTGCCTCCACCTTGTACTTCAGACCGGTCAGCCTCTCCTCGAGGATGTCGACCATCCTCTTCGTCTGACAGAATATTATCGCCTTCGGCTTATCGATATCCAATATCCTGCAGAGGGCCCAGGTCTTGTTCCTCCTGCCCACGCTTATGTAATACTGCTTGGTCAGGTCCAGAACCACCTCGTCCCTGGATACCAGTATCTCCTTGGGCTTCGGCATGTAATCATAAGCAAGCCTCTTGACACCTTCCGGCATCGTTGCCGAGAACAGAAGCATCTGCCTCTCCGGGGGCATGGCCTTCATTATGTACTCGATATCCTCGATGAAGCCCATATCCAGCATCCTGTCCGCCTCATCCAGGACCAATATCCTTATGTCCGCGAGATTCAGGGCTCTCCGGTCGATCATGTCCCTGACCCTTCCGGGGGTTCCGGTCACTATATCGGTGCCCTTCTCCAACCTGGAGATCTGGCCTCGATGGATGCCCCCCCGTATATGGCGACGACCTCGTGCCCGGAATATTTGGCCATCTTGCCCATCTCCTCAGAGACCTGGTTGGCCAGCTCCCTGGTGGGCGTTAGTATTATCGCCCTCGGGATCCTGCCTCCGGCTTCTATCCTCCCAAGGATTATAGAGCCGAAGGCCCCGGTCTTGCCCGTTCCTGTCTGCGCCTGGGCGAACATGTCCATCCCCTCGATGCCGGCAGGTATCGACTCTCTCTGTATGGGGGTCGGGTTATCCCAACCCATCTCTGCTATCGCCTTTGCAACGTCTTCATTGACGCCTATCTCGATGAAATCACTGATCATGATAAATCTCCTGCCTGGGACTGACCCAGACATCGCTCTTATGCGGCCAATGATAGATGGACATCTTTTAAATATCTATCTGACACGGTTGCCAGTCGCCCAAAGTTAGATAAAGTTTATATGAGACGATATTATCCCCGTGTCTGCTGCGGACGTAGTGTAGCTGGTTATCACTTGACCTTGCCAAGGTTAGAACTCGGGTTCGAATCCCGGCGTCCGCACTCATACCCTCCCTCGTCACATTCTGAAAATTCGTCTGCATCATCGTACTTTCCTGACAGAGCTCTAGATATCTAAACTACAGAAAGGTGCACACGAATCGTGATGACAAAACAATAGATGACATTTTCTCAACCCCATATCATCACAATTGCACCATCACAAACGAACAATGATGACAATATCTCCTTTATACTTCCCTAACCAGGCTCATCGAAAACATAGATCATTCAGATGACATGTCTGCATCCGAACAGATTTAATAAGAAGTGCAACAAAGAATTCTAGAAAGTATTATAAAACAAGCATTGGATGTATCATCCAACCGAGGTTACGAGAAATGAACACCAAATATCTTGCTGTACTGTCTGTACTGATAATCGCAGCGGCAACTATCGGCGGTGCCTTACTTTTCGTGGATCAGAATGACTCCGATGAATCTTATGCCATAGTCGTCACAGATGATGCCGGAAAGGAGATAAAACTCAGAGAGCCACTGGAAAGAGTCGCTGTAGTGAATTCGAACATAACTCTGACGTGAAAGTGTGCGCTACGGCCATAACTCTAGAGACCATCTCAGAGATAATGGAATGTGCCAGATCCATGGATCTTAATGACGATACGATATGCATCAACACCTCCAGATCCAGGCAAATAGGCGGATATCATCTAATGACCGCCAATAATCCGATATACATATCGATGCTGACAAGGAGGACTTAATGAACTATCCCAGAATCCTTTTTGCTGCCGCTTCCAGTGGGAACGGCAAGACCACCATTGTATCCGGGATACTTCAGGCACTGACAAACAAAGGATTTAAAGTTTCATCCTTCAAATGCGGACCGGATTACATAGACCCGATGTTCCATAGCAAGGCAATTGGTACGAAATCCAGGAATCTGGACGCATATTTCGTACCCGAGGATGTGATGAGATACCTATTCGCAAGAAATGCCGTGGGCTCTGACATATCGATCATAGAAGGAGTCATGGGATTCTACGACGGCATAGGCGCGGATTCTACAGAAGGCAGCTCTTACGACATATCAGAGAAGCTAAAAGCACCGGTCATATTGATAGTGGACTGCAGAGGGGCTGCTATCTCTTGCATCGCACAAATCAAAGGGTTCAAAGAGTTCCGCAATAACCGCATAGCTGGCGTTATAATGAACCGAATATCCTTTAAGATGTATGAGAAACTGAAACCTTTGGTAGAAAGGGAGCTAAACATAAAAGTAATAGGGTATGTTCCAGTAACCAAGGTTTTTACTTTGGAGAGCAGACATCTGGGACTTATTATGCCGGACGAGATGGCAGATATAAAAGAGAAGCTTTCAGAACTTGCCGAACTAATAATGGAAACTGTGGATCTGAATGCATTGCTTTCCATTGCAAGCACAGCAGAGGGCATATCGTGGAGGGATCCACAAGTCAGAACAGCCGACGGATGTGCCAGAATAGGTGTGGCCTCTGACGAGGCTTTCTGTTTCGAATATGCGGATAACATAGAACTGCTCGAGCGCTGCGGTGCGGAGATAGTCAGGTTCTCACCAATACATGATGATCGGTTACCGGAGGTTGACGGCTTGATATTCTACGGAGGGTATCCCGAGCTGAAAGCCAAAGATCTCTCTTCCAACACGAGAATGATTCAAAACATACGCTACAAACTTGAATCTGGCATGCCATGTCTGGCCGAATGTGGGGGCCTCATGTATCTGGGAAAGGAGATAATTGATACAGATGGGGAATCTTGGCCTATGGTGAACGTTATTGATTCGAAATTCTCTGACTCGGGAAAACTATCCCGTTTCGGATATACAGAGCTATGTTCAGAAAAGAACTCGATGATCCTTCCGGCCCAAGGCGTCGTGAGAGGACATGAATTCCATCGCTGGGATGGCGACAACTGCGGAAACGCGTTTCGTGCGACAAAGACCAATGGCGACTCTTACAGATGCATGTTCTCAATGAACAACATTGTAGCAGGATTCCCGCACCTCTACTACTATTCCAATCCCGAAGTCCCCTGTAGATTCGTCGAGGCCTGCATAGAATATTCGAAAAAATCCAGCTGAAACGATTTCTATTCAATCCTCTGATCAAACTGTATTTCTGCCAATTCCTATTCTATCAAGAGAACTGCAATCAACATCCACCAGCCTGATCCGTTTCCATATTCTTTCCCACATGCATCACTCCCTGCGGCGCAACATGTGTATGGCGATAAGGGACATCAAGAAGACCGCATCGGCCACCAGGGCCTGTAATGCTTCGGTCGGATCATATCTGTCGGACAGCGGCGTGATTATCATCTCCGCGCTCTTGGGACCTTCCCCCGCGGCATTGACCGCCGCCACCTGGAATGCATACTCTGCTCCGTTCACAAGACCTGCGACCGTGTGAAGAACATCAGAGGTCCTGGCGACCTCTTCCGTGCCCTGGTATATCACATATTCCATGATGTCCGAGCCGCCGTTATCTTCAACGAACCATTCCAGTCCGACACAGCAATTGCCGGCGGTGGCGGAAACCACGGGTGTCCCTGGTATGGTATGCGGTATCGCCGTGATCTCTGCGCTCGCAGGCCCGGCGCCTGCTGAATTTACCGCCGCCAATCTGAATGCGCAGACCTGACCGTTGATCAGGCCTGTGACCGTCCCATCCTCAACCATGGTTGTGCAGTACCTTATCCAATCACCGGTCTGACCGGCCTTGTACCATACCTCATAACCAGTTATCGGAACGCCGCCATCGGTGCCCGGGGCATTCCATATCAGTCCGACCTGTCCGTTACCCGGCTCAACGCCTACTATGCTGGGCGCCCCGGGACAATCCGCCAGTATCTCGAATGCGACGGCAGGATCGACCATTATGATCTCATGATTCCCGCCGGCGGACAATGTGCCGATCGTTATGGCATAGGTGCCTACGCTCTCGCCGGAATCCCTTCCCAGAGCTCCGGTGACTGAGACGGGTTCGGACAGAGCATATGACAAGACCGGGTCCGCCCCTCCGTAGACCTTGCTCAGGGCGTCGGGGGTGACGGTAATGACCTTAGGATCTATGGACCATTCAAGATCCTCCACCGTACCGGATATCCCATGGTTGCCGTCAGGGACGAGGATGACAGAGGCCGTGAAATCCCCTGCATCCATTTTAGACGAATCGGTGTATTGCGCAGTGAGACCTTCTGGCACATAGGTCAGAGAAACAGACTTCGTCGTACCGTCGTATACGAAGGAAGAGGCGTAATCCCAGATAAGAGGCGAGACGTCGACGGTCTTTCTCAATACAGTGAACGTTCCGCTTCCGGACGAACCTGAATAATTTCCCATTCCAGTTGCAGTGATCGTGGCGATACCTGCGTTAACATTGTCTGAATAGGAAATTGTGTAATCCGTGCCCATTACCAGGGGAGAAGAGCCGTCCCGGATCAGGATCTCCGGCTCTATGACCGATCCCGTGTATGTCTGATCGTCGATCTGATCAACTGTGAGATTCACCGCCTTGGGGATTATGTTCCAGGAGATCGTCTTCGCTGCCGTGGAGGCGTCGGACCAGATGTAGCCGTCCGCCAGGGCGGCCGTTGCCGTGTAGTCTCCGGCGTCGGTTCCCGTGTTCCCGGTCAGGGTGTATCCCGCTGCGGCAACGATGCCGGTCTGCTGACTTCCGTTATAGATCAGGGGCACCGCCGAGGGCGCCTCCACGGATGCCTTGCTGACGGTCAGGGTTCCCGCCCGGAATGCTATCTCGTAGTTCGTGGATGTGAGGCCCGAGGGGGTTATGATGAATGCGTTCTCGTAAACGCTTCCGTCATAGCCGCAGGGAGGGTCAGGGTTCCCGTCAGGACAGATTCGTCATCGGAGCCGACGAATCCCGTCATGGTCGCGGTGAGGGCCGGGAGGGCCTGGGGGAAGGTGACGGACTTGTCCTCGGCGGTCACCGTCAGGGATGCCTTGGTTATGTTCCAGACCACGGACTTGTTCGCCGTGGTGGAGTCGGACCAGATGTAGCCGTCCGCCAGGGCGGCCGTTGCCGTGTAGTCTCCGGCGTTGGTTCCCGTGTTCCCGGTCAGGGTGTATCCCGCTGCTGCGGCGACACCGGTCTGCTGTATCCCGCTATAGGCGAGGCCGGTCACTGCCGTCGGGGCATCGACCTGTATCTTGCTGACGGTGAGGACGCCGGTCTCGTAGGTGATCGCGTAGTTCGCGGATGTCAGGCCCGACGCCGTTATGACGGCGGTGGGTGCGTAGACCCCGCTGTCGTAGCCGCTTGTGACGGACAGCGTTCCGGCCAGTGCCGTCTGGGTCTCTCCGTTGACGAACCCTGTATAGGTCACTGTGTATTCGGGTTCCGCGCCGCCGAAGGTCATCGCCTTATCGTCGGCCTTGATGGTCAGGGGGACCTTAGTTATCGCGAAGTTCGTCGGTACCAGGGACAGGGTGTAGTTGCCGCCTGCGGAGAGGTCCCCGAGGGTCATGGCGTACGTTCCCACGTCCTCGCCGGGCTCCCTGCTCAGGGCTCCCGTCACTGCCACCGTCTCAGACAGGGTGTAGGTGAATACCGGGTCCGCACCGCCGTAGACCTTGCTCAGGGCATCGGGGGTGACCGAGACGGTCTTAGGCTGTATGATAAGATCCCCCGCCACATAAGAAAAGTCATAGTTGTCAGCTGCTCCGCCGGATGGGTTCAGAGTATATGTGCCAGCGTTGACATTTGTGTTGATCGTTGTCGGCGCTGCGTAACCTGCCGCAGTCTCTGCCGTCTCGCCGTTGACGAATCCTGTGACATTGACCGACAGAACTGGTACGTTACCGTAGGTCACGGTCTCGCCCCCGTAGGTTGCGGTGAGGATGGCTTTGTTTATCTTCACAGTCGCGGAGCCTGTGTAATCCTCGTAGTTGGCCTTGACCACCTTGAAGTATACCGTGTAATCGCCGACGCTGGTGTAGGCCGGGGCGTCCGCCAGGTCGTAGGTGCCGGAGACCGTGCCGTATGTCACGGTTCCGCCGGTCTGGGTCACCTTTATGGTGTGGGCGCTGCCGTCATAGGTCCCCGTGTATCCCTCGGAGGATACGGTCTGGGTCCCCGGGGCTATGCTCCATTCGTGGTCCTCCACCGAGGGCTCGTTGTAGTTCGCGGAATCGTAGGCGAAGGTCGCATTGGCGTGATAGGTGCCGGCATCCGTTCCGGTGTTGCCCGTGTATGCGGAGACGGTCACGCCTGCCGGCAGCCCGGATATGGTCACTGCCTTCTCGCTGCCGTCGTAGACGAAGGATGCGGCGGACCAGGCGATGCCGGTCATGTCGTAGGCCGCCTTGGCTATGTTCCAAAAGATCGTCATGTTCCCCATAGTGCCGTCGGACCAGATGTATCCTGCCGTTAGGGTTGCCGTGGCTTCATATGTGCCAGCACCCACACCTGTGTTGCCTGAAACAGTGTATCCTGTACCCGGGACCACACCGGTCTGCTCCGATCCCGAGTATATCATATCTGTCATGACGGCCGGTATGTCGATGCTGTGCTCTGTGACGTTCAGCCACCCTGCGAAGTAAATTATCTCATAGTTATCTGCTGTGTACCCTGCCGCGGTTATCGGATAGAAACCTACGGGATCCCATCTGGAATAGGAAGCTGTGGCCGTCCCCTCGTTTACTACTTCATCGGTCTCTCCGTTAACGAATCCTGAATAGGACACCGTATAATGCGGAGGTTCGGAGCTGTAAGTCGTATTCTTGTCGTCTGCAATGATGGAAAGAGGCGCTTTTGCTATCTTCCAGGATATCGATTTATCCACCATTGTGCCGTCGGACCAGATGTATCCTGCCGTTAGGATTGCCGTGGCTTCATATGTGCCAGCACCCACACCTGTGTTGCCTGACACAGTGCATCCTGTCCCCGGGATCACGCCGGTCTTCTCAGACCCGTCATAAACAAGGTTCTTCACGCCTGCCGGTATGAGGGCCAGATTCTCTCCCATCGGAAGGCCGTGGAAAGAATCGCCCGAAACGGGGAAGTCCGATCCGTTGCGGGCATGCCCCGTGATTCCCGACGGCGTATCTGTTATCCATCCGTCTCCGACACTGATCGGGGCAACTAGACTCAGGAATCCTATCCCCGTGAGAGATGATTCCCTGAATGCATTATCGGATATTGATGCTACCTCGTAATCAATGCCTCCTGAATTATAAAATTCACCGATCAAAGAATAGGCGGCGGATCGGTCGATCAGGCCTATGGCCTCTGCTACGGTTCCGTTTACCCTGTATATGACATTCGGATCGGAGCATGTGGATATCTGATGCCATCCGTCAGCTTTGACGAACATCTTGCCCCTGAGGTCTGCGGCATCCGTTATTGCCGTGCCTTCCGGGTCTGAGAAGGTCTGCCCGCCCATAACGGGGTCCGATGAGGAGCCCAGCACACCTATGCGATTTATCCAGTGAACGGATGCTATTGTATCGATTTCCACGTGCTCCGCACTTCTGAAAACCACGGAACTGATCGTATGAGGGAATTTAGCAATAATTTCTGAGTAATCCGCCTCTGAGGTGCCCAAGATCCCCAACAGAACGAGATTATAACAAAGGAAGAATGCATCTTCCCCTATTGATGTGACGGAATCCGATACTGTCACGGACACCAGGGACGAACATTCCCTGAATGCACTGTTCTCAATCAATGTTGTGTTCCCGAGTATATGCACCGTTTTCAGAGCGTGGCAATAAGAAAATGCGAAACCGCCGACAGATGTGACGTTTGCCGGTATAGTGACAGACGTAAGGGACGAAGATGAGAATGCGCCTCCTTCTATGTGCGTCACGCTTTCCGTTATAGTAATGAACTCTATCGAAGAATACAGAAAGGCCGCGCTTTTGATGGTCGTAGCTGTATCCAGAAGATCGACCTCTGATTTCCCTGCGGGACATGAGATGAGATCCTTACCGCTTTTGGAATACAGAACTCCGTCATGACTCCTGAAGGCGGTGTTCGAACCGTCAACATCTATGGCGGTCATGGATGTGCATCGAATGAATGCGTTTTCTCCTATGGATGTGACACTTGCGGGTATCGTCACGGATACGAGAGATGAGCAAGATTCAAACACCCCTTGTCCCAGAGAGACCAAGTTTGCCGGCAATGTGATCGATTCGAGGGAAGAGCATCCGGAGAATGCTTGGTTGTCTATGGACGTGATGTTTTCCGGCATAGTCACCGATGTGAGAGAAGTGCAGCCCCGGAAGGTGTTGTATTGTATTGAAGTGACCCCGGCCGGAACGGTCACAGAAACAAGAGAAGAACAATCCGAGAATACATCCCAACCGATGGACACAACACTTTCTGGTATCGTCACGGATGTGAGGGACGAGCAACCATCGAAGGCATAGAAATCTATTGACGATACTCCGTATGGGATCGTCACAGACGTAAGAGACGAACAGTCTTCGAATGCCCTACTGCCTATGATGATGACTCCGTCCGGTATTGTGAAATCCCCCGGGGTGCGGGCGGGGCATTTTATCAGTTCCATCCCGATTTTATTGTACAGGGTTCCGTCCGTGCTCGTATAGTTGGCATTTCCTGGATCCACATATATCCCGGTCAGGGAATGGCAGTTCCGAAAAACTCCATCGCCTATCGATATAACGCTTTCCGGTATTGTCACGGATGTTAAGGATGAGCAATCGAAGAATGCATCATTTCCGATTGAGGTGACAGCGTATGTTATCCCGCCATATTCTACACTGGCCGGTATTACGACATCCTGACTCTCGCCCGTTGCATTCAGGCCCCTGACCGTTGCCGTGTTATCCCCGTCATCCAGATCATAGATGAGGTAATCTTTCTCAATGCCGCTGTGGATCGTCGCATCAGCATCCCCGCTGCCGCACAGTACCAAAAAGAATGAGACCACGATGATTGATGCGAAAATCGGGATGAGCGCTGTCTTCACTCTGAGATTTGCAGTATTTAATATGACGGGCATCACAACACTTGTTTTTTAAAAAAATTGTTCCGTATTAATAGTTTCTTTTTACTGACCGTTCACAACAAACCATTAAAATAGATTGCGTAGTTTTGACAAAACTAATACTTATCTTTTGCGCTAAGTAAAGATACTATGACTCACGGTTATATACTAGAAGCTTGTTTCCCGACATATATAAAAGCATCTGTCATTTCTTTTAATGCGTTTCGGCATGCGAAAGAACAATATGCAGCGCTTGCGGGCCGGCGTAAATATTCATAAGAGAATTGAAAATGAGAAGATCCTGATGCACTACGAAGTCCTCTCTGCCTGACATATCAAAATGATGATTTGTGAACTGCTGATTGGATTCACCGTCTCCCGGAGCACTCTGACGCAACAGAAAGAAATGCCCTGTCCGGCCATCGCAGGGGCATCCTCCGGGATCTACGGATATGCGGTTTGCTTGCAATGCGATAATATATCAAAAAGGCACTTTCAATATGATGAAGGCCCAAATGATCATCTACGACTCGGAAAAAGCCCGTAAGAAGAATGCTTCGGACTCCAGCAGACTGATGGTGTCCCTGGAGAAGCTGAAGAAGGCCGGCATCAACGTGAAGTACGTTGACTGCAAGTCCGCCTCCGATGTGAAAGGCGACGGCGAGGCCTTCGACCTGGTCTCTAAGAAGGGTATCGGAGTTCTGCCTCTGGCGGAGTATGACGGAGCGCTCATAGCGGAAGGCCACTATGTCTCCGATCAGGATCTGGTCGACTTCCTTGACGTGCCGAACGGAGTACTGAGCGTCAACAGGTCCAAGGCCCTGCCTCTTTATGAGACGCCTGCGGGCGACTGTGCGCCCAACGCCCCCGATCCCAGAGAGCAGAAGTAAACACCGCTCCGCAGAATCAGAAACCATTTACTCTCATTTCTTAACGTAGAATTTGCACTTCTCCTTTATGCATTCCTCGTTCCTGTCGCTGAACCCACATTCTATCTTCTCAGGATATTCCATCTTGATGCCCAGCTTATCACCGACCTGCTCAACGGCTGTCCCGATTGCTATGAATGAGTTCCTCTTGCAGCATCTGGGACCGCCTATCTCGGCCATTGCCATCAGGCACTTTCCCGTGAGCATGTTGACATCACCCCACTGAGCGCCCTCGCTGTACGGGCTTGCCCCCGTAACAACACTGTAGAACGCTCCGGCGCTGACGGCCGCGCCGCAGTTGCCGATGAAACCGCATGCCCCGGGAGGCGCAGAGCCGCCTCTCTTCTGGATCTCCTTGAGCGCATTATCGAGATCCGCCACGCCGCCGGAATTGCGGTAAGCGGCCAGAAGGGCCGAGCCTACGGCCATGTGATGTTTCGCATCATGCATCCGCATAGGCGGTTTTGACATGATCTCCGTGAGTATCTCGTACGGATCGCGGGATGAGGATGAGGAACATACTTTGTTTATCGTGTCCACAGTCATGGATCCACGGCATTCGGGACACACTTTGTGGTCAGCAGAACAGAGATCCTCTTTGCTGAATACCTTACCGCATATGCCGCAGGTGTCCTTTGTAATCCCGATCCTCACCAAAGGCTCGCCGCATACGGGGCATCTTCTCTGCTTGTCGTCGCTCATCCTTCCGGGCTCCTGTGATACGGAAGCTGATGCCCCATTGATAAAGTTTTTTATAAAATGTTTGAATAAAATATAAACTGGTTTCGATCGCCCTTATTTGACAAGGATCAGCAGCATCTTGAAGCGGGTAACGCCCTTCACTGAGTGCGGTATGTCCTTGGGCATGATGATGGTCTCCCCTTCCTTAAGGATATACAGCACGCCTCCGATGACGATCTCTCCCTCCCCTTCCAATCCGAGGGCCATGGCGTCACCCGGGGCCGAATGCGTGTTCAGAGCCTCGCCCTCATCTATGGCAATCACGGACATGTTGAGGGAGGATCTCTTTACCAAAGTCAGATTCGCTATCTGCCCCGGACGGTAGTCCACCATGTCTTTGGCCTTCATCTTCTTGGATTTCTCAACATTCTTGATGAGTTCTTCTTCCATGGGCAACAGAATGCTGATGTGCTTATTTGGTTTATCCGCATGTAGTGATACCTGCGTATCGGGAGGCAATATGAATGCATCCCCCTCACTCAGCAGCACAGGAGGCTCGAGGCCTATTCTCAGCTCCCCTTCGAGAACGATCATCAGATTGTCATAGGGGGCCTTCATCTCGCTTATCTCCTCGTCAGCATCCAGGAAATAGAGGTATATCTCGATGTCATCCTTGTACAGGATACCCGAGCTTATCGTCTGGCCCTTTCCTTCGGATACCTTGCTTTTCAGTGCGAATGCCTCTGAGTACGCCACATTCCTGAAGTCTCTCATGGTGGGCATATCGCGGTTCCGTATCTAAACAGATGCCATGGGGTCTTGAAAACAATCAAGTACACAGCCTGAGTTAATCGTACCATGGAAAACGAGAAGAGCAAAGGACAGATCCTCGAAGAGAAGCTGCTCAGCAAACCGAAGAGCCTGGGGGAGATAGAGAACACGCTCCTGGAACAGTCCCGGGAATTCTGCGAAGGCTATAAGGAATTCCTGAGCCACAAGACTGAGCGGGAGATCGTGGACTATGTCGTTCCGATGCTCGAAAAGAAGGGCTATAAAGAATTCAGGCACGGCACCGAATACGTTGCCGGCGACAAGGTCTACATGGTCAACAGAGGGAAGACCCTCATCATGGTGACCGTCGGCAGGAGGGGGATATCGGAGGGTGCCCGCATAGGTGTCAGCCACATAGACAGCCCCAGACTGGATTTCAAACCCAATCCTCTGTTCGAGAGCATGGGTATGGCCTACTTCAAAACACACTATTACGGCGGGATAAAGAAATATCAGTGGTTCGCGATCCCTCTCTCCCTCCACGGCGTCGTGTGTCTCAAGGACGGGAGCACCGTGAAGATCTCCATAGGCGAGAAGGAGGACGAGCCCCGCTTCTGCGTCACCGACCTCCTGCCTCACCTGGCACAGAACCAGATGAAGAAGCCCATGGCCGAGGCTCTGGAAGGAGAGCAGATGAACATACTCGCCGGATGCTGGACATATCCCGACGATAAAGTATCTGAGAAGGTCAAGCTCAACGTGATGAGCATAATGCACGAGAAGTACGGCATAACGGAAAGCGATTTCCTGTCTGCCGAGCTCTGCGCCGTTCCTTCCTGCAAGCCCATGGACCTGGGATTCGACGGGTCCATGATCATAGGCTACGGTCAGGACGACAGGGTATGCGCCTACTCGAACCTCATGGCCGAGATAGATACGAAGGATCAGGAGTACACCACCATAACCGTATTCGCTGACAAGGAGGAGACGGGATCTGACGGCAATACAGGGATGAGATCGACTTTCTTCAGAGACTTCCTGGAGGACTTCGTATCCGTCTACGGCGCAGAGAGCAGGCATGTTCTTCAGAAATCCGTTTGCCTGTCCTGCGATGTCAATGCGGCGGTGGACCCGGCCTTCCCCGAGGTCTTCGAGATGAACAACTGCTCTTTCCTGAACAGAGGGCCCGTCGTTTCCAAGTACACCGGCTCCAGGGGGAAATACAGCACCAACGATGCGTCTGCGGAGACCATGGGCTTCCTGCGCAGGATACTGGATGAGAACAAGATCCCCTGGCAGGT
This sequence comes from Methanomassiliicoccales archaeon RumEn M2, assembly GCA_001421175.1. Classification (GTDB taxonomy): domain Archaea; phylum Thermoplasmatota; class Thermoplasmata; order Methanomassiliicoccales; family Methanomethylophilaceae; genus RumEn-M2. The sequence continues at coordinate 177,889 of LJKL01000016.1, forward strand.
CGGGGAGCTCGGCAAAGTCGACATCGGCGGTGGCGGCACCATAGCTTCCGAGATTTCCGTTCACAACCTGGATACTGTGGATATGGGAGTTCCGGTGCTTTCGATGCACGCTCCCATGGAAGTGGTCTCGAAGGCGGACGTGTACATGCTGTACAAGGCCATATCTGCCTTCTATGCCAGCGCTTACGTCAAAGACTAAGGCAACCTGGATATCAGCTGATCATAGGCTGCTGATGTGGCGGCGTCGCTGTTCTGGTTGAAGACCAGGACCCCTCCGGAATGGTGAACCGCCACGACCTTCCCCACATCAGTGTACCTGGCGAGAGTGTAGTCCCCGAACATATCGTTGGAGAACTCTCCGCTCTGAATGCTGAATCCGCCGAATCCCATCACACGGTGCCCCGCCCGGAAATCATCTATGATCTCTACGCTTGATATCTCCGAATAGGCTATGGTCTCGTCCACCATGAACGATTCTACGGAGAGGTGTGTTTCTCCCACCGAAACGTTCACGCTTCCCGAGAAGGTTAGCAGGACTGTGACGCTCAGCAATGCGATCGTCGACAGAAGTATCGCCGCAACCGTCTTCCTGCTCAGAGGTTTGAATTCCTCCTGTTCCGGATCCCCGGGTCTCCTCTTGAACCTCTCGGCCCTGTTTATGTATATCAGGGCTATCGCAGTGAACAAGAGGATCGCCACCAAAAAGACCCAGGATCGCGCAGGATCGAATTGTATGGTCTTCATGAAAAGATAGATCAGCACAGACAGAACGATGACGAAGGCCCCCGCGGCCTTCGTCACCTCTTTGACATTTATCTTCGCCAGCCTCTCAGGGGATGCGGTGTTGAGACCGGAGACTGCTTTCGAGCCTTTCCCTGTGAGAAGATAGCTTCCGATGAGGATCAGCGGCAGCACCGCCGCAAGGGCCACAAGGCTTACTGTCGTATAGCCCAGCAGAGCCTCTGAGGCTATCAGAATCGCCGAGGTCAGCAAAGCTACGGATGCCGCTTCCCGTCTGTCCATGTTCCCGAGATTATTCGGATATTATTTATCTTTTCAGTCACAGGGGTGCGGGACCTGGATCCTTAACCTTATCGGATTTCATCACTGGCACTTCCTCTGAGCTGGTCTGGCTGATCATGTTTTCGGTGTGGACCGACGGGACTCCTTTTACTCTTATCCTGTCCTCCGAGATCGCCGGGGGCACGAGCTTCCTGGCAGTGGACTTCCCGTTCTCGGTCAGAGGCAGCAGCTTCTTCAGATACTGATCCTTCTTATCCCCGTCCTTCAACGCGTACTCCAGCACATCCCTCAGATTCTCTACGAGGATTATCTCCATCCTGTCGTAGTATCTCGCCTGGATCATGACGTCCTTCTCATTCTCCTTGGGGATTATGGCTCTCTTCATGCCCGCTTCCGCAGCAGCTTCCAGCTTGGCGGTTATACCGCCGACGGGGAGAACCTTTCCGCGAACGTTCAGACTGCCGGTCATCGCCATGGTCTGATCTATCGGTATTCCCTCCATTGCGGAGATCACTGCGGTCGTTATGGTTATCGACGCGCTGTCCCCTTCCACGCCTTCATAGGTGCCGATGAACTGTATGTGTATGTCTGAATCGGTGATGTCCGTCATCGTGTACTTCTTGATGACGGCGGATATGTTCTCCACGGACTCCTTGGCTATCTCACCGAGCTTGCCTGTGGCTATTATCTTGCCGCCCTTCTTCGTCTGAGATGGTGCGACCTCTGCCACTATCGGAAGAACGACGCCTGCGAACTCGGACATGCTGGAAGAGCCGTTAAGGGCCGCAAGACCGTTGATCATGCCGACGGAAGACCCCTCGGACTTGAACAGGTTGTAGTTCTTGTGACTCTCGACAACGCGATCCGCTATCTGATTCTCGAGGCTCTTGGCGGTATTCCTGGCTATCTCCACGTCCTCGCGGGTGACGACCTTGGCGCTCCTTGCCACAGCGACATCCCCGGCCACACGGACCAGGCCGCCCAGCTCTCTGAACCTGAGAGTGAGCTTGCCCTTGCTGCCTGCACGGCGCTGGGCCTCCCTTATGATCTCTGCCACGGCATATTTGCTGAGGCGGGGATCTTCCCGTCCTTCCTTACCTCCTGGGCTACGAAACGGATTATGTTCTTGCGGTTCTCGTCCGTATCCTCCATGGTATTCTTCATGTAGACCTCGTAACCGTAGCCTCTTATCCTGGACCTGAGGGCGGGGTGCATTCCCTCCAGAGCGTCCAGGTTCCCTGCGCATACGAGAACGAAATCCGTGGGCACGGGCTCGCTCTTCACGAGGGCCCCGGAGGACCTCTCGCTCTGCCCGGTTATGGACAGGCGCTTCTCCTGCATCGCCGTGAGTATGGCCTGCTGGGACTCCATCCTCAGCATGTTTATCTCATCGATGAAGAGAACGCCTTTGTTGGCCTTGTGTATGGCGCCCACCTCAAGCCTGTCGTGGGACGGTGTCTCCAATCCGCCGGACTGAAAAGGGTCGTGCCTGACATCCCCCAGCAAAGAGCCGGAGTGGGATCCCGTAGCATCGACGAACGGGGGCTTCTCATTGGCCTCATGCCCTATCAGCAGTTTGGGTACGATGATTATCTCCTGCCTCTGGTTGTTGGGGTTCCTCATAACGAGGTACAGGAAGAACGCCACGAGTATGGATATCCAGAGCAGCATCGAGTCCCTTGTGAAAAGATAGTAGACCACACCGAGCATCACCACGCCGAATACTAGGAAGAGGAAAGAAGAGTTCTTCTGACGCTTCGCCTCTGCGGCCAGTGCCTTCTGCTCATTGACTATGGGCCTCCCCTTCCCTGCGGGAAGCACCCTTATCCGGGGCTCATTGTAGTCCTCGGGATTGTGATATGAGATTACGTCCTGGAGCTCCCCCTGGGGAAGGAACTCCACCATGGAATTGGCCAGCATGGACTTCCCGGTGCCGGGCTCCCCGATTAACATGACGTGCCTCTTCTGGGCAGCGGCCTTCTTTATGACATGAACCGCCTCATCCTGGCCTATTACCTGGTCAGCCATGAGCTCGGGTATGTGGACCTCGTCAGTAGTGTTGAAATCCTGATCCTCGATCCATTCGTCGACGGGTCCGATCTCCTCTCTCCTATTTTCTTCCATTTAATACCCCGCTTTGAATAGTTAGTGTGCGGTCGTATAAAAAGAATTGTCTGCAAACGAATAATGAATGTGTTCTTCCCTAAAAGAGAATATCACATACTGGCACTGTTGAGATGTTAATGCATATATAGGTCTGACGAATTGGGATTGCCTGTGAGAACCTGCGAACTGGACCTGTCCGAGGAGGCCCTGGAGGCTTTGAGCCGCCAAGGATTCGATGAACTCTATCCTCCCCAGGCGGAGGCTGTGCCCAAAGCTCTTTCCGGCAAGAATCTTGTTGTGTCCATTCCGACAGCCAGCGGCAAATCCCTCATCGGGTACGCGGCGGCTCTGAAGACCGTTCTCGAAAGAAGGAGGAAGGTTCTCTACATAGTGCCCCTCAAGGCCCTGGCATCCGAGAAGAGGGACGATCTCGACAGGTTCTCTGACCTGGGGATAAAGGTGGTGATGAGCACAGGGACCTGGATTCTGAGGACCGGAGGATACATGATACGGACATCGTCGTGGCAACGTCGGAGAAGGCGGACTCCCTGATGCGCCATAAGAGCACTTGGATGGACGAGGTGGGCCTCGTCATAGCCGACGAGATACACCTCATACACGATCCCGGAAGAGGACCCACCCTGGAGGTTGCCCTTACCAAGATGATGAGGAAATCCCGGGATCTGCAGGTCATAGCTCTGTCGGCGACGATATCCAACGCTCTGGATCTGGCTATGTGGCTGGATGCGGATCTCGTGACCAGCGAATGGCGCCCCACCGTGCTGAAGGAGGGCGTCTTCCTCGACGGCCGCATATTCTTCGACGGTCATGACGACGTTGTGATAGGCGAGGGGAAGGAACCGCTATGGATGATAATCGCCGACACTGTCAGGAGCGGGGGGCAGTGCATAGTATTCGTAAATTCAAGAAGATCCACCGAGTCCCTTGCCTCCAAGCATTCCAAGGACATGCGGGAGCTGAGCCCGAACCCTCTCAGCGAGAAAGATGTCAAACTGCTGGAAGGGGATGCCGATACGACGTCATTCGGAAAGAAACTGGCATCCTGTGTGAAATGCGGTGTGGCCTTCCACAACGCGGGCCTGACCTACACTCAGAGGAGGTATGTCGAGGATGCCTTCAGGAGAGGGGACATAAAATGCATATTCGCAACACCGACCCTGGCCGCGGGGATCAACCTTCCTGCACGGAGGGTCATCGTCCGGGATACAGGACGGTTCGAATCCAACTCCGGCTACTCCCCCATACCTGTGATGGAGATCAAGCAGATGTGCGGAAGGGCGGGGAGGCCGGGTTACGATCCCTATGGCGAATCCGTGCTGATAGCCAAGAATGAGGATGACGCAAGGCACCTGATGAACGACTACGTAAGATGCGCCTCCGAGAACATAATGTCCAAACTTGGCAATGAGATAGTCCTCAGAAGTCACATACTGGGTCTTATCGCCACGGGTGATGTGGGATCCGAGGAGGATATTGTCGGTTTCATAGGCGATACCTTCTTCGGCAGTGAATCCTCCATGCTCGGGGTTGAGAGCGCCGTGGGAAATGTGGTGGATTTCCTTGCATCAGAGGGGATGGTGCAGAGGGTCGGTGATGACGGTGTCACGGTACTTCCCTTCGGGAAGAGAGTCTCCGACCTGTACATAGATCCGAAATCCGCAGTGATCCTGAGGGACGCGGTGATGAAGATGAGGGCGGATACGGAGGATATTCTGATCCTGCACGCCATCGCCTCCACCCCTGACGTGATGACGCTGTACCCGCGGAAGAAGGACATGGACGGCCTGTTCGCTTTGGAAGAGAAATACAGCGGCCGTTTCCTCACGGATGTGGACGAGGATGACAATTACTCCATGGAGCTGTTCATGGCCGCTCTCAAGACCGCTGTTCTATTGGACAGCTGGATGAGCGAGGTTGATGAGGACACCATAACCGACAGCATGGGGATAGGTCCGGGGGACATAAGATCCAGGGTGGAGAAGGCGGAGTGGATCATGTACGCCATGACGGAGATAGCCCGTCTTTTCAATCCGCCTGCGGAGAAGCGGATGAGGCCCATGATGACGAGGCTCAGGTACGGAGTCAAGTCCGAACTGATCGAGCTCGTAACGCTCAAAGGAGTGGGAAGAGTAAGAGCCAGATCCATGTTCAATGCAGGAATAAGAAGCACCGCCGATCTGATGTACATCGACGTGGGCAAGCTTGCGGCGCTGCCTAAGATAGGACCCGCTCTGGCCAGGAGCCTGAAGGAGCAGGCAGGCTCGCCGCCTGAGGACGTGCTTCCTCCCGAAGAGATGACTGCTCCTGCGGAAGTCAAGCAGTCCCGGCTGTCCGAGTTCTAAGCCCCCAATACCTTCCTTACCGCTTCCAGATCGTTAGCGCAGGATATGGGCTTCTCGCAGTTGCTGATTATTGTGTCAGGGTCCTTCAGGGCGTTCCCGGTGCATATGCACACGACACGCTCCGATGGGTCGATTATTCCCATCTCCCTCAGTTTCCTGGCACCTGCAACGGATGCTGCGGATGCGGGCTCCACACCTATTCCCTCCTTCCTGCCCAAGAGCTTCTGTGCGGCGATTATCTCCTCGTCGGTAACGGATACGGAATACCCGTTGGTATCGTATATCGCCCTCAGGGCCTTCCTGCCGCTGATGGGATTGCCTATCCTGATCGCGGTGGCCACGGTCTCCGGGTTCTGCTCTGGAACGAAATCCTCAGCACCTTCGCTGAATGCCTTGGCTACGGGCATCGACCCGACCGCCTGTATGCCTGTGAGCATGGGCATCCTGTCTATCCATCCTATCTCCATGAGCTCCGTGAGCGCCTTGTAAACCGCCCATATATTGGCAGCATTGCCAACAGGGAGTATTATCCTGTCCGGGACATCGTAGTTCAGCTGGTCCATTATCTCGAAGAGAACGGACTTCTGACCCTCGGGGCGGTACGGGTTGATGGAATTCAGGAGGTAGATGGCCCTCATCTCGGACATCTTCCTCGCCAGGTCCAGGGCGTCATCGAAGTTGCCGTCTATGGAGAGCACCTTGGCACCGAAGAACATGGCCTGTGCCAGCTTGCCTGCGGCCACCTTGCCCGACGGCAGGAAGACGGCGCACTTCAGCCCGGCCTTGGCCGCATACGCGGCAAGGCTGGCGGATGTGTTCCCCGTGGATGCGCATCCGACGATCTTTGCACCTATCTCCACTGCGTGGGAAACGCCTATCGTCATCCCGCGGTCCTTGAAGGACCCGGTGGGATTCGCACCCTCGTACTTCACATACAGGTCCTTTATCCCTATCTCCTTCCCCAGGGCTGAGGTCTTGTAGAGCGGGGTGCCCCCTTCCTTTATTGTGACGGCGTTCTTCTTATCCACGGGCATGAAGGGCGCATATCTCCAAACGCCTATCGGCTCAGAGCGCAGATCCTCCGGGGACATCCCCTTCAGAGGCTCCAGGTCCATTTTTATCGTGAGCAGACCGCCGCAGTCCGGACACGTGTAAGCGTACATGTCCGTGATCTCGCGTCCGCAGTCCCAGCACAGAATCTTGTGAGCAGCCATATTCAAACCTTCCTGCATCCTCTTCCCCATGCTGTTATCCATGAGTCGCATCTCATACCGTTCTCTTTGTAAAGGTTGACTATGCCTTCCGCAATAGCCTTTCCGTCAGTCTCCTTCTTGTTGAAGAAGGATATCACACAGGGTCCGGACCCTCCCAGGAAGGATGCTTTCGCACCCAATCCCATGGCAATCTTCTCCGCATCCCTGAGATGCGGTACCAGGTGCGTCCTGGCAGGTTCGAAGACCGCGTCCTGGGCGGATCTTCCTATGAGCTCTATGTCGCCCACGGTCATGGCGTACGCCATACAGGATGCGTTACCTACGTGGAACACGAGATCCTTCACCGGTACGTTTTGAGGAAGGACCCTTCTGCTCTCCTTCGTAGCCACCATAACATCCGGCATTGCCACAACCACGCCCAGGTCCTTGGGCGGCTCTATGGATACGACCTCGAAGGGCTGATAGGATCTGATTATGGTGAAACCGCCCATTATGCACGGTGCCACGTTATCGGCATGGAAGCCACCTGAGGTCACGTCCTCGGCGTGTGCCGCGCAGAGCACCAGCTCCGTCTCCGTGAGCTTCTTGTCCGTGAGCAGGTGAGCTGCATAGGCGCCCCCGGCCGCGGATGCGCCTGAGGAGCCGATTCCGCTGCAGGGCCTGATCCCCTTCTTTATCCTGAGCTCTATGCCGAAATCCGCATCGGTCCTCCTGAGGACCTCCTCCGCAGCTATTCCCACGGAATTGAGCTTGGAATCACACGGTATCGTATCGGAGCCGGGTCCTGATACACTTGTTATGCTGACACCGGAATCGATCCTCCTGGCCTCTATCGTATCGAAGGGCTCCTGCAGAGCCATGCCGAATATGTCGAAGCCTGGGCCTATGTTCGAGATAGTAGCCGGAGCAGAAACCTTTACCCATTCTCCCATTTGACCACTTAGTCCTATGACCCTCGTACTGCTGGAAAGTTCATAAAGCTATTCACGCAGGCGAGATAGGTTAAAAACCGATACGGTATTGTCGGCGGCATGGACTTCTCCGTTGTCGGCCTGACGGGCGGCCGCCCCTTCTCCGTCACTGCGGACCACTTCCGCTCTCTGGGAGGGGAAGCCGTGCTGTTCGATCCCGATATGATCTGCGGCCCGGCGCATCTGCTGTCCGCCGCTGAGCATGCCGAGAGAGCCTTCAGCAACGGCACCAACAGATCCAAGACCCTGGCCACCGAGATCATATTGTATGCGGCGGGGGACAGGCAGATCTCGAAGGCGATGAGGAAGATGAACCCGAAGGATCCCGAAGGACCTGTGGCTGCACTGATCATCGGCTTAAGCGACCTGAGACTGGAGGCCATAGGTGCCGAGAGATGTGATCATATCCTCGAAGCCAGCATCGACAAGGCAAGGGCCCTCGGAATAGACATCTACGGCAAAGGCATAGACCCGGAATCCCTGGCACTTGAGCTTGTGGCTATGCTTGAGATAGAGAAGAAGTGATTTTTAAAAGGTTTGGGAGGTCCATCATTCGCAGGGCGCGAATTTGAACCCGTAATGGATCACGCCGCTGGGACTGTCCTCATCGATCTTCCTGAGAACAGCCTGAACGCGCATTCCTATCTTGATATCCTCAAGGTTCGCGTCCACTATCTGTGCCGTGAGCAGCACCCCGTCGTCAGTCCTTATCATACCGACGGCATAGGGTTTCATGCGCCTGTTGGCCGCAGGGGCGTCATAGACTATGGAGTATGTGTAGACAGTACCTTTCCCGTCCACCTTATACTCGATCATCTTACCTATGCTGGCTCTGCGGCACTGAGGGCACATGCTGCGCTTAGGGAAGAATACCTTCCCGCATTCCGGGCATTTGGACCCCTTTATGTTGTACCTGCCCGGTATCTCCCTCCACTCTCTTGCTGTGGATGACATTCAGATCCCCTCCAGTATCGATACGGTAGCTGCGGAGCCCGTTCCCCCGAGATTCAGGGTCATGCCGTATCTGGCTCCTTTGACCTGCCTTTTATCCGCGGTGCCCCTAACCTGCTCCGCGATCTCCACTATCTGGGCAACGCCTGTTGCTCCGATGGGGTGACCGCGGGCCTTCAGACCCCCGGACGTGTTTATGGCTATCTTTCCTGCGTCGAAGAGGGTCTGACCCTCGAGGAAGGCCTTCCCCCCTTTGCCCCTTCCGTAGAGTCCCAGGTCCTCGACGGCCATGAGGCCCTCTATCGAATAGCAGTCATGGACCTCTGCGACAGATATGTCCGACGGCGAGAGCTTCGCCGCCGCGAATGCCCTTTCCGCTGCGATCCTCGATGATGCGAAGGAGGTTATGCTGTCTCTCTGGAAAAGTGCCAGTGTGTCACTTGCCTGAGTGACCGCTGCAACCCTTACCGGGTTGTCCGTATACTCTTTGGCCTTATCCATCGGACAGAGTATGACTGCCGCGGCACCGTCCGAGATGGGGGCACAGTCGAAAAGACCCAGCGGGTCTGCGACCATGCCGGACCTCAGGACGCTCTCGAGCTTTATCGCTTTCCTGAACTGGGCATTGGGATTCAGTGCCCCGTGAGCGTGACCGTTCACGGAGACGGAGGCGATCTCCTCTCTTGTGGCCAATCCCTCATGGATGTATCTCCTGGCTATCATGGCGAAAAGAGATGCCATGGTTGCTCCCATGGACGCCTCCCACTGCTGGTCAGCGGTGGAGTCCAGGATAGAGTTGGAGGATGCGTCGTCCACATCCGTCATCTTCTCGGCGCCTCCGACGACAACTATGTCGTGCATACCGGAAGCCACTGCCATCACGCCCTGCCTGAAGGCTATGCCCCCGGAAGCGGCTCCGGCCTCTATCCTGGTCGACGGTATGTGGTTAAGTGCGAATCCTGCATAGTCGGCTATCATGGCACCGATGTTCTGCTGGTTTATGAAGCGGCCGGCGGACATGTTCCCTATGAACAGAGCATCCACCTCGCTTCCCGAGAGGCCTGCGTCCGCCATGGCCATCATTCCTGCGTTTACACCTATGTCCCTGAAGGACTTGTCCCAGAGCTCACCGAATTTGGTGACTCCGACTCCGATCACGGCTACATCCCTCATGATGATTCCTCCTTCATCACTATCTTTCCCTTGTACTTGGCGTAAGTGGCATAATCTATCTGCTTCACACTGCTGATGATCTTCTCCACTGTTGGTGCGGCATCCCTCTTGTACTTCTTTATGCGGTCCGTGACCGTTATGTCGAAGGCATCGCTGCCCGCCCCCCGAGCCGTAAGAGACCACGAGTATCCTGTCGCCCGGTTCTGCAACATCCAATACGGATGCGAGACCAATGGGGACCGCACCGCTGTATGTGTTGCCTATGTAGGGCGTCATCAGACCTTTCTCTATCTGAGCGTCCGTGAACCCCATCATGGATGCTACCCGGGTCGGGAATTTGCCGTTGGGCTGGTGGAAGACCGCGTACTTGTAATCCTCCGGTTTCGTGCCCGCATCGGCCAGAAGCCTCTGGGTCGCATTGGTTATATGCCTGAAGTAGGCCGGCTCCCCTGTGAACCTGCCTCCGTGCTGGGATAGGGCTGGCCCTCCCTGCGCCAGAAATCAGGGGTGTCAGTGGTATAGCTTATGGTCTTGTTGATCCTGGCTATGATATTCTTCTTCCCTATAAGATACGCCGCACCTCCTGCGGAGGCCGAGTACTCAAGGGCATCCCCGGGCGCTCCTTGGGAAGTGTCAGCGCCTATGGCCACTCCGTATTCTATCATGCCGGAGCCCACAAGGCCCATGCAGGCCTGTATTCCCGCCGTTCCCGCTTTGCAGGCGAATTCCATATCCACCGCCGTCAGGTCGGGCGTTGCCTCTATGGCCTCGGCCACGATCGTGGAGGTGGGCTTGACCGCATAAGGGTGGGATTCGGACCCGACGTAAAGCGCGCCGATCTCCCTCGGATCCACATCCGTCCTGGCCATCATGGCCCTGGCGGCCGCCACCGATATGGTGACGACGTCCTCATCCGGCGCAGGGACTGATTTCTGCTCTATGAACAGTCCTCTGCCCATTGCTTTGCCGTCATCGCCCCATACCTTCCCGATCTCCTCGGGAGTTATCCTGTATCTGGGCACATATGCCCCGTAACTTACGATTCCTACGTCCATTACATCCCCTCTTCCATTCTCTCGAAAATCCTTATCATCTCCCCGACCTCCAGATCCGTGGAGACCAGGGGTATTCCCTCCAGCTTAGCCAGCCTTATGGCCAGCTCGTCGATCTTGTCCGGTTTCTGGTACATCACCATTGCCGGTGTCAGCGGATGGGCTCTTATCGCCACCATCGGCGATCTGCCGTAGTGCACGTCAGTGAAGATGAGGGTCCTGTCCGTGCTCCATCCGTATATCTTGACGTAATCCCCGGAACTGAGATTCATGATGGCCTTCAGAGAATCCAATATAGTGTACCCGTACACTTTCTTCTCTGAGTGCTGCAAAGGTGCCAGATAGACTCCGTTAACAGCCTTCACGAAATCTGTTATGGGTATGCCCTCGCGGAACTCCCCCATGGCTATTATGCAGGCGTCCCTCTCTTTCGGCATATACTTCGTTATGGTCGGAGAACCGACCTCCCTGTCCAGGTCCAAAAGCGTCCCGACGAACTTCCTGACGAATGCGACTCCGGGGGATTTCCTCCTTCCGGACTCGTAATCGCTTATGACGGAGCAGGAGACGCCCATGGCATCGGCGACCCTGCTCTGGGATAGATCGAACTCCTCCCTCCATTTTCGCATGGTCTTGCCGGGGTCCGCGGACATGGCCATCTCTCCGGCCATCTTCTCCTCTAGTTCCTGGGCCATTACCTATGCTATAGGGCGACCCTATATAAATTGACGTACACCTTATTCGTCGAATGACGAAACAGCATCAGTCCAATGCCTTCTTCATGGAATCGATCAGGGTGTCCAATACCTTCAGCCTGCCGTACTTCTTATCCTCGGACTCGACAACGGTCCACGGGGCCCACGGTGTGTTCGTCTGCTTCATCATGCTGTTCACGTAAAGGTCGTAGACGTCCCATTTCGAACGGTTGCGCCAATCCTCCTCGGTGATCTTCCAGCTCTTCATGGGGTCCTCCTCCCTTGCCCTGAACCTCTTCAGCTGCTCCTGGGGACTTATCTCCAGCCATATCTTCACCAGTGTCGCCCCGGAGTTCACAAGGGCTTTCTCGAATGCGTTTATCTCATCAGCGGAACGGCAGTACTCCGTTTCCGTGCAGAGCCCCTCCACAGCCTCCACCATCATCCGGCCGTACCAGCTGCGGTCGAATATCGTTATCCGGCCGGGGCGCGGGAGATTCGTGCAGAATCTCCAGAGATACGTGCGCGAAAGCTCCTCTTCGGTGGGAGCCTTCACCGGGATCACATTATATCCTCTGGGATTCAGGGCACCCGCCACTCTTCTTATGGTGCTCCCCTTCCCTGAGGCGTCCCACCCTTCGAAGACCACCACCAGGGAATGCTTGGAACGGGCCATTCTGCACTGCATCTCCGCCAGCTCGGACTGCTTCTCCGCAAGCGCATCATCATAGTCCTTGGCCTCTGCCGTGAGGTCCGCATCCTCCCTGGGATTATGATACTGCTCCTTTACAGGGCATTCTTCCGGTATGATCCCGTACTGAAGCCTTTGCTCCAGCCTGCGGGCGATTATCCTGGCAACGTTCTCTGCGGTGATCTCGAAATCCTCTACGTCAACTCTGTCCCAAGGAGCATAAACAGTATTGCTGGCACTCAGCATCGCCTCGACCTCCTCGTCGCTTATGCCCATGTCCCTGTGATCCAGATCGTCCGTGAGGTACCCGCAGTCCCTGTCGATGATTATCGGATACGAATCTGCATGCTTTTCTGCTGCATCCTCGGTCTCGTCCATGAATATCTTGACTATCACGACTCCGTTCTCGATCAGATAACGCTCCATCCTTGACACTTCGATGAGCTTCTCGCCCTCGTCGCACCTCTTCTTCCTTATGCAGTCGATGATGTCGCTGTACCATCCCCTGTCATAGAACGAGATCCTCCCTCTGGCCGGGGACTTGGTTATGTACTCCATGGAAGAGAACGGGCTGCCCCTCTTCCCGTCGGCTTTGAAGTGGTGGTACTCCACCCCCCTGGGCTCCAGGGTCCCGAGGACCTCTGACGTTATGCGGTCCACCATGGCGCTCTTCCCGCCCTCCATGAGTATTATGGCGGGTATCCCTTTCTCGAAGAGGCTTCTTTGAGCGGTTATCAGCTTCTCGGACACGTCCCTCGGTATTGCGGCCATGGTATCGTGTAAGACCGCTCTGTATAAATAATCCGCAAACAGGTGATGTTTTCATGGACTGCAAAAGACCGTTGGACAGTGAGGAATCATTCGAGAACATGCGTGCCAAGATGGGGTGCTTCGCCCCCAAGACCCTGAAGGCAATAAGGGATCAGAACCCCGAATTCGTGAAATTGATAAACACCATGGACGAATTCATCCTGAAGGACGGCGCACTGGACAAGAAGACGAAGAGGCTCATCGCCCTTGCCTGTGTAGCAGTCAGGATGTGCGACGACTGCGTCTATCCCCAGGCCAAAGTGGCGAAGAACTACGGTGCGACCCGCGAAGAGATAATCGAGGCCATGCAGGTCGCGGTATTGACGGGAGGGGTGCCCTCGTGGTCGTCCGCCAAGAGAGGCCTTGCCGAGCTCTTCGATGAATGGGACAAGGAAGACAAGAAAAAGGATTGAGACTCATTGCCCGCCGAGGGAAGAGCCCCCGGCGGGACATATTCTCTCTGCGATGAGGAATACCGATACGGCGCACGCTATGCCCGATATGGCGCCCGCGATGACATCTGAGGGATAATGCACGAAGGCATAGAGCCTGGTGAATGCCACCAGGGACGCGTACAGGATCGCTATGGCGCCCGCCTTCCTGTTGTGCAACAGTATTGCCGTGGCTGCGGCGAAAGAGCTCGATGCATGCCCTGAAGGAAAAGAGTATCCCGGCGCATCGAATAATCGTCTATCTGCAAATTCGACAGATATTCTCCCAGTAATATTAAAATGATTAATAAGAGATACGATTAAAATATAGAATACTCCCTTGATTATCGCTAGTCTTGATAATACACAAAGGACAATCGCCATTAATCAAGAGGGCTATAAAAAGCGTTTTTTCGATCTCGTAATTATATAGAGGACGCGATCGTAAACACTAATGAAAACCTGGAAATTTCCAACCTGATGCAAAATTATTTAGAGCAATCATACGAAAACAAGTTGGAAATTATTAATTTGCCCAGCGTTTCGAGCAATTATGCCCGCAATATAGGTTTCAAAATATCGAAAGGAGACTATGTAACATTCTTGGACGATGACGACGAGTTAACCGCCGACAGACTAGAGGGCAATTGGAATCGTTCGATGACGACTCTTCATTTGTCTATTCGAACTATATCGTAATTAGTCCCCATAATGGCCAACATCCGTTCTTCTCGGAAACGCCTGACGCCTGGAATGTAGATAAAACACTATACTAAGAGCCATGTGCACGACCATCCCGAACCCGAACATCGATATGATGAACGGTATCGAGGCGGTGAACCATCCTCCAAGGAACATTGAGTACACCAATCCGTAATATCCTATGTTCACGACCAGGGATATCCCCAACAGATACCACGTCTTCCCAACCGAGGTCAATATGCCGTCGAACACCGCCGCTACGGCGTATGCTACGTAGAACGGGACCAGCAGATACAGTATTTCCAAGACGCCCCCGGGGTCCTGGGCCTGCACCACGTCCGTGAACATCACATCCCATAACGGTACGGACAGCAGCCACGCAAACGCTATGACAGCAACGAGCACGAGGTAATTGTAGATCCGTCTATAACCGTTGTAATAGTCCCTTTTCGCAATCTCCGAGAGAGCGACTATCGGTATCAGCAGCCATCCCCAGATGAAGTTGTTGGCCAACCAGTATATCCCGACGGAGGAGACCTCGTTGACCATCTTCACGATAATCACCATGTACACAAGGTTATCAAGGAATATTTGGGAACCGGAGAACATACCCGTACGGGTCCAGTCCTTCATTGTAAGTTTGTCGAACCTTATCTTGAACTGTAACAGTCCCTCTTTGTGAAGTAGGAGTGATGAAACAATCAGCAGTGCGATGTTAGTTACGATGTTGGTCATCGCGATGCCCATCACTCCGTGTTCCGGGATGAGGATCATATTGCCTATAGACAGTATTGAAACTTTTGCCATCAATAGGAACAATACGTACCTCCATCTGCCGCGTACCACGAATATTACGTAGATGAAAGAGCTTACGAATCCCAATACGAACCCTATCGTCTCTAAACGCAGATAGGCGAGGCTTTCGCCAGGGGCGTCCATGTACGAGGATAGGGAACTTGCGTAGACGTAGATGAATACGGATACTATTGTGTAAAGGACGAGCCCTACGGCGAAGGTCTGTGTTATCCTCGATCTTAGACGGCCGTCGTCGTTCGCGACCTTGTTGAACACGAAATACAACGGAACGATGAGGAAGGCCAAAAGCGTCTCGTTGAAGAGGTCGAACCATTCTATCTGGCCTGCGACGTTCAGCAGATTGTTTTCCAGACCTGATATCAGATGGTCTACGATCAGTTGGTTGATGCTTGGGACGAAGGCGAATAGCATCAACGCTATGAAAAGGAGGTAATCCGCTTTTACGAATCGGTTGGACTTTAGCTGTTCTATTATCGAGATGCTGTCAAGGGAAGAACTCATGATCGATACCTCGGGGTTTGTTGGATTAGGCATTCGGCGTTTGTATGCATTTGTACATAAGCATATTTGGTTATGACCATATGTTCACAGCCGGAGTATATAACAATCTTGGAATTTTATATACGTATATGGCGGATTTTGAAAGAGCTGAAAGGATATTTAAACAAGCCAAAGAGATATACGAGAATTTCAAAGATATAAACAATCTTGTCGATCGGTCAGGTTTGGTAAAAGTACACAACAATCTAGGTTGCGTATATACAGAAATGGGGAAATATTCATTAGCCAAATCAGAATATAAAAAAGCTGAAAAAATATGCGTCAATTCTTTGCCAGAAAATCATGCACGGTTGTAATAAATCCTTCTGTTGCATCGGCTAAGTTGTTTTCCGATAACGCAGTCATCATAAAAATTAAGAAGATCGAGTGCACAAGCAACGCTATCAATTACGTCGGAGACCTCGATTCGGAATATATAATGCTGATTTCTAACAATGAGAAAATCATCGATGCGACTAAAAAATATACAGCAAAAAAACACATGAAACGTTGCGGAATAGAATTAGATTGTTCCAGTATGAGCATTAAAGATTTCATAATTGAAAAACAGAATCTTTCCGGAAGTATCGTGTTCCGCACTGCCAGAATGGGCAATGAAGAAGCCCTAAAATGTATTCAAAACTGGCTGAAGAAAACATATGCGAGTGTTACTCCCGGAGAAAACGAACTATTCGATCACATATTAGACACATTTTATGATATAATTTCAACCCTAGCATATTCAGATGCCGGCATTGCTATGGGATTTTTCGGTAGTATGTACAGGGACGGTCGCGGAGTGAAACGGGACCTCGATAAGGCCGCGGAATGGATGCGGAAGGCCGCAGACAAGAACGTCGGATGGGCGAAGAACGAGCTCTTCGACATCCTATGGAGAATAAACACCCCCGAAGCTCTGGAAGAGATGATCTCCGTCGCAACGGCTAACGCAGAAGCCGGCGAAGGAGGTGCCATGGGACGTCTGGGAAGAGCCTATCGTGACGGTAAAGGCGTGAAACGGGACCTCGATAAGGCCGCGGAATGGATGCGCAAAGCCGCAGACAAGAACCTGGGATGGGCGAAGAACGAGCTTGCTGCAATATTAAAGAACTCCAGTAACGACAGAAACCAATGATAAAGGGGCGCATCGACCAACGGAAAATACTCTTCGATTGCGACGAAAGGACGCGGTCTTTCGAAGATCTCCTTCAGCACCAGATCGTTAAGGACATAGCATAGCGCCATAGAGGCCAGAACCACCAGGCCCATCCTTCGGGTACGTTTGTCCGGCAACAGAACGACACCTATCAACACCCAGATCAGGGAGAGATCGGCACTGTGAGAGAAAAAATCCATGACCGCATCGCCGGCCGCGGACCTCATGTTATCCTGGATCCATATCAGGATGCCCGTGTCCAAGCCCATGCTTCGCTATCTGCCCATGCTTATATCATCGGTTCGGTAAAGATTGATATAAGCTTCGTAAATACCCTTTAGGGTAACGGACATGAGGATAGGAGACTGCAAGAAGAGGATCCAAACGGCCGAGGGAGAACTGACAATATTCTCGCTCAGGGAGCTTGAGAAGAAGGGCGTCATAAAGGACATCGGCAAGATGCCTTACTCCATACGCGTCATAGTCGAATCCATTCTCAGGCAGAGGGACGACAGGACGATAACCGACGATGACGTCATGACGATCGCATCCTGGAGCCCCACGGCCGATACGGGAAAGGATATCCCGTGGATACCCGCACGAGTATTGCTGCAGGATCTGACCGGCGGCGCAGCGGTGACGGACCTGGCATCCATGAGAGCGGCCGTCGAGGCTCTGGGAAAGGATCCGAAACTGATCAATCCTCTCGTCCCCGTCGATCTGGTCATAGATCATTCCATTCAGACAGATCATTCCGGCAGGCCCGACGCCATAGAGCTCAATGAAGAACTGGAGTTCGAAAGGAATGCAGAACGGTACGCCCTGTTCAAATGGGCCCAGATGTCCTTCGACAACTTCCGTGTGGTGCCCCCGGGCAACGGGATATGCCACCAGGTGAACCTCGAGTGCCTTTCGCCGCTGGTGCATGTCATCGAGAAAGATGGCGAGAAGACCGCATACCCTGACTCGTGCTTCGGCACAGATTCCCACACCACGCAGATAGACGGCCTCGGCGTTGTCGGCTGGGGTGTGGGCGGCATTGAAGCGGAGGCGGTCATGGTGGGACAGCCCAGCTACATAAACGTCCCGGAGGTCATAGGATTCAGGCTCACGGGCAAGCTGAAAGCGGGCGTGAACGCCACCGACCTTGTGCTCACGATAGTGGAGATCCTCAGGAAGAAGGGCGTCGTAGGCAAATTCGTTGAATTCTTCGGCCCCGGCTACAGCGACCTGGAGCTGGCAGACCGGGCGACGATCGCCAACATGGCCCCGGAGTACGGGGCCACCATGGGATTCTTCCCCGTCGATGCGAAAACAATAGATTATCTCAGGCTCACGGGAAGGTCCCCGGAGCATATCGATACCGTCGAGAAGTACACGAAGGAGCAGAGGCTCTGGTACGAGGGCGAAGCGGAGTACACCGACATCGTTGAACTGGACCTCAGCACCGTGGAACCGTGCCTTGCCGGTCATAAGAGACCTCAGGACAGGATACCCCTCAATAAGATGAAGAACAGATTCGCAGATGCCATGAAGGACCTGGGAATAGAAGAGGCCAGGTCCCCTGCGGGAGATGCGCTGGGAGACGGTTCGGTGGTCATAGCGTCCATAACCTCATGCACCAACACTGCGAACCCGTCGGTCATGATTTCCGCCGGGCTCCTGGCGAAGAATGCCCGCAAAGCGGGTCTAACGGTAGGCAGCAAGGTGAAGACCTCCCTGGCCCCCGGATCCAAGGTAGTGACAGAGTACCTTTCGGGATCGGGGCTGCTGCCATACCTGGAGGAACTCGGCTTCGGAGTGTGCGGCTACGGCTGCATGACATGCATAGGCAACAGCGGACCTCTGCCTGACGATGTCTCGAAGGAGATAACCGAAGGGAAACTTGCCGTTGCCGCCATAGCTTCAAGCAACAGGAACTTCGAAGGGAGGATCCATCCCCTTGTCAAGACGAACTATCTTGCTTCCCCGCCTTTGGTGGTGGCCTTCGCCATAGCCGGCCGTGTGGACATCGACATGGAGAATGAGCCTTTGGGCCGCGTGAACGGCAGGGAGGTCTTCCTGCAGGACATCTGGCCCTCCGACGCCGAGATAAATGAGATCATGAGAGAGCATGTGACACCCAAAGCCTTCTCTAAAGAGTACGGCAACGTGTTCGAAGGCTCAGACAGATGGAAGGCCGTGCCTGTCAGCGGATCGCCGCTGTTCAAATGGGACGAAGGATCGACGTACATACGCAATCCTCCTTTCTTCGACAACATATTCGAAGAACCGGGGATCGAGAGCATCCACGGGGCCAGATGCCTTGCGAAGCTCGGGGATTCCATAACCACTGACCACATCTCTCCCGCCGGATCATTCAGTGAAAGCTCGGATGCGGGAAGATACCTGATATCGAAGGGTGTGGAGAAGAAGGACTTCAATTCCTACGGATCACGCAGGGCCAACCACGAGGTCATGGTCAGAGGCACCTTCGCTAACGTGCGCCTGAAGAACCTGATAGTACCTGGAAGCGAGGGCAGCCGCTCCAAGTTCTTCCCGGACGGTTCCGTGGACACGATATTCGAGACATCGGTCAAGTACTCGGAAGAGAGGACACCTTTGATAGTGATAGCCGGGAAAGAGTACGGTACCGGGAGCTCAAGGGACTGGGCCGCAAAGGGACCCCTGCTCCTCGGCGTCAGGGCCGTCATCGCGGAATCCTTCGAGAGGATACACAGATCTAACCTTGTAGGAATGGGCATAGTCCCGTTGCAGTTCCTGGAAGGACAGACACCGCAGTCCCTGGGACTGGACGGCTCGGAGATCTACGACATCGACCTGGAAGGGCTGGAGCCGAAGGGATACGTCAGGGTGAAGGCGTACAAGGGCGGGAAGGTCCTGGAGTTCGATACAATCTGCAGGGCGGACGTCCCGGCGGAGATCGAGTACCTTGCGAACGGCGGGATACTCCAATACGTGCTGAGAAGGATGATGGCCTGAGAATCCCGTGACCTGCGGACGAGGACCGGGCAGCACCACATCCTGAGAAGCATATGATTCCCCCGACAGCTGTGGCTGGGAAATACAGCGGGACCGGGCAACAACTTTTTATCAGGGATGGCATTCCACTCAAATACGTGGGCCCGTGGGGTAGCTTGGTATCCTTGTGGCTTCGGGAGCCATTGACTCCGGTTCAAATCCGGGCGGGCCCACTTTATACTAATTATCTTATTACCAAGAGACTGATTAAAAAGAGAATATTCCTCCTTAAAATGTCTATATTACTCTTATTACGCAAAAAAATGCAAAACCATAACGTCTGGCCTGCGAACTTCTGGCGTCTTTATCCGTTATATTCTCAGACACATCAGCAGATGGAGAAGAAAACTGCACTATCCCTTCTCTATGCGGGGCTTCGTTCCGGGATCTATGCCCGATCTGTCTCCCCAGACCGTGATCCCTGATATGTCCAGCGGCATATCCCCGACTCTGAACAGCGGGTCCTTATCCTCGGACTTTTGCCTTCTGTAGTCCTTCAGCGCTTCCGCTATGTATCCTCTCAGAAGGAGCACCGCGGTCATGTTGCTTATCCCAAGTATGGCCATGAAAACATCCGCCAGGCTCCATATCAGGCCTGCCGGCGCAAGGCTCGCTATGAAGACCGTGGAGATTATGACGACCTTCAGCAGCTTGGAGTAGATCGGCTTGTTCGTCAGGAACTTCACGTTGGCCTCGCACAGAGAGAAGGAGCTTACGATGCTCGCCAATACGAACATCAGAATGAATATTGCCAACGCAGCGGCGGAATACTGACCCAGGGGTCCAGCGCTCAATGCCGCCGCCACAAGCGGGACTCCTCCTTCCTGACCTGCCGAAGTGACCAGTTGCGGAACCGTCAATATTACGAATGCGGTCCCTGTGCATATGAGAGTATCCATAAAGACCCCGAAGCTCTGCACCAGACCCTGCTCCACCGGGTGACCCACGTCTGCCGCCGAGGACACGTTGGGGACGGAACCTATGCCCGCCTCATTGGAGAACACCCCCCTCTTGAGGCCCCAGAGTATCGCGGCGCCCAACGTCCCCCCGAGGATGCTGTCCATCCCGAATGCGCCTTCGAATATCATGACCACGGCGTCATCCAGGAACCTCCAGTTGGATGCGATGGTAACGATCACAACGGCGAACCATATGATGGCCATGGCAGGGACCATCTTCGCGGATGCCCGGGCAACGCCCTTGACGCCACGGTAAATGATGAGAGCGGCGACCGTCGCCAGTATCACCGCGAAGAGGAGATCGTTACCGTCGAAGGGGAATGCAGCAACGAAGGCGCTGTTGGCGCTGGTGGCCTGTATGCCTATGAATCCCACTGAATACGTGGCGATCAAAAGTATCGAGATGAAAGAGGCGAACTTGGGGCTCTTGAGGCCGTCCCTTATGTAATAGGCCGGACCGCCGTGGAACAGTCCGTCCGACTTCTTCTCCTTGAATATCTGGCCCAGGGTGCATTCGGCGAAACAGCTGGCGGAGCCTATGAATGCAAATACCCACAGCCAGAATATCGCACCGGCCCCGCCCATTATTATGGCTATGGCGACACCGGCGATATTGCCTATGCCTATGCGGGCGCCGATGCCCACCCAGAAGGCCTCGGAGGACGTCACCGCCCTAGCACTGGTCTTCCTTGCACCGAACAGGGACAGCCTCAGGGATTCTACGAAGCTGGTGAGTTGGATCCATCTCGAGCTGAAGGTAAGGAAGATCCCTCCGCCTATGATCAGTATGAACGCTATATACCAAATGTTCTCATCTACGATACCGACTGCTCCTTGGAAAGATTCTGCGAGTGTCATTGTATCCTTTTTGGTTGCCGGGCCCGCCGCTCCTACTCCCGGATCGGGACATTCACCCGAACCGTCGGCCGAACACGGGCCTGGTGCAATAAGTAATTACTCTTTCCCAGGCGATGGCCGCTCAAAAGCCGGTATGCAGGACATCTTTCACTCGAAGACTATCTCCGCGTCACGGGGTATCCCCATGTCCCCGGCGACCTCCAGGGCCTTCATCATTGCGCACGGGACGGGGCATGCGGCGTGGGGAAGGCTCTTGGTAGCCAGCTTGTATATCTCCGTATCCCCCATGGGCGCCTCCACCTCCCCGTATGGGAACATGGGCTGCAGACCCCAAGACATCTTCAGTATGTGGTGGCAGTCGCTCTCGATCTTCAGGGTGACCATTCCCATATCGTCGGCCTGCGCTCTGATGCGGGACATCATCCCGCAGGTCCCGGCACATACCTTAACGGTGCATTCCTTGGCCATGAAAAGACGTATGAGTCTGCGTATTAATCAGCATTCCTTCCTCCGCGAAGTGCGCTTCCCGCGGTGATGATACCGTATCCCGCTTAGCTGACATAGATTTATGAGCAGAATATGAAATTCAGGCAGCAGAGGGGGTGAACGAAAGATGGCGTGCGGCAAAGCTGACACAAAGACCTCCGACAAAGCAAAGGACGATAAACCTGCGAAGAAGTGCGGATGCGGTTGCAAGAAGAAGTAAACCCTAGGCGCCTCATGGCGCCGTTCTTTTTTCCTTCTATCTTTTATCGAAGACTCTCGGGGCCACGGGGAACCTGAGGATCGTCCTGATGTTGCTTTCGTCCACTCTGCCGGGGTCGGTCAGGTATATCTCGTGAAAGGGGCCGTTCGCAACGTACTCCCTGTCTTCCATATATGTGAGCATCTCGGCTATGGATTCCTTTACCAGTCGGTAACTGCCGACATGCATCTTCTGCACCGATCTCCCTTCCTCGATGTCAACAAGATATGCGGACCTCACATCCAATTCGGGATTGTGCCTTTCCACCGACTCCTTGAGCGATCCGAAGAACCTTTCATTCACGAATTCAGGCTGGCGGACCATCATGGTCCATTCCCATGTATCTCTGCTACGTGGGTCGAAGAGAACATCCCTCGAACCGAACAATGCCTCCAAGGGCATGATCTCATACTCGTAGTATCCCTCAGGCTGTATCTCTTCGGCCGGGCTCATACTCGCCGCATAAGAAACTTCGAACAGGATCTCCGCCGCCTCCTGCGCACGTTTGTCCACAGTCCCTTTGCGGGTGACGGCGATGAACCTCATCCTCGGCACGTCCACCTCGGATATGCCGGCCTTTGGGGAGTAGAGATTCTTCCTTTCCTTCCTGAGGTCCTTCTTCATCGTTCATACATTAATCGGCCCGGTCGATTAAATACGTGGCACATTCCTCTCCACAGATCGCTCGGTATCGCTGCAACAGGTTTTTATCGGGGGTAGCGAAATCCAGTTACAAGGAGGGATGACGTTGTTCAGAAGGACCGAAAGCGATGCGGAACGCGATGTCTCCCTCATGATGGAGAACCCTGGCAGGGCAGTGAAGCTCATGGCGATTCCTGTGGGGTTCGCCTTGCTCATAGCCCAGATCAACTCCTTCGTCGACGCAGCGTGGTGCGCCACCCTTGGGTCCGATGCCCTGGCCGTGATCGGCCTCTCTTCGGCGCTCTATCTTATACTGGTCGGCATCGGCACAGGGATCGGCGTAGGGGGATCGACCGCCGTCGCAAGGCGCATAGGCCTGGGAGACCATGAGGGCGCAAACTCCCGGGCTTCCCACGCCATAGCCTGATAATCATGATATCTCTGATACTGACGCCGATCCTGCTGATTCTGCGCAGGCCTCTTCTGGCTCTGATGGGTGCGGGGGTCCTCCTTGACGATGCGTCCGATTACGCAATACCCATGTTCCTGGGCTCATCGATGATAATGCTCAGCGGCGTTATCGCCGGGCTGCTCAGGGCGGAGAACGCCGTCAAAAGGTCCGTGGCGGTGCTCATTACCGGGTCAGTTCTCAATCTTATACTGGATCCGGTTTTCATATTCTATTTCGACCTGGGGGTCACCGGGTCCCCGGTGGCTACCGTCACGGCCACCACCATAGCCAACTCTGTCGGGGTATATTGGTATCTGAGAAAGAGGATGTACATCCGCCCGTCCCTACGCAGATTCAGATTCAGAAAGGATATCCTCAACGACATACTCTACGTCGGGACTCCGCAGACGACAGAGCTTGTATTCATCAATGCCGTGAACCTTCTCCTGAATTGGTTCGTCATAAGCAGCGCCGGCCCGGAAGGCCTGGCGATCTACACTATGCCCTTCATATTCATCAACATGGCCACGATACCCGCGACGGCGGTGGCCACCGCACTGATACCCATATGCTCGGTGGCCTTCGCGCGCAGGGACTACGACCGAGCCTGGCAGGTCTATCACAGCATTATCCGGACCACACTCATATTCGTGATCCTGCTGGGGATCGCCGTCTTCATCGGCGCGGAACATCTGGTGACGGCCTTCACCTATTCCCCGGACTCCGCGGGACTGAAGCCGGAGATGGCGAAGGCCCTGAGGATCTACTGCATGTGCCTGCCGTTCTGGGGCATGATACCTCTCGGATCGGCCATGCTGCAGTCCCTCCGCAAAGCGCAAAAGTCAACTCTGTCCGCAGTGATACGTAATCTGATGTTGATAGCATTCTACGCTTTCGCATCCACGATCTCCTTGGAGGCCATATTCTGGAGCTTCGCCCTGGTCGAGGTGATCGGGGGCACCATGATGTACCTCTGGGGAATTTGGGCATTCAAGAGCGAGAAGAGCAGATATCTTATTCCTGAACCGGGCGCTCCTGGCCCTTCATGAACGCATATGTCTGATCTGAGATTCTCATTTTTCAAAGGGACGTGTGAACCGGTTGTTCATATTCATGGAATATTGCAATGCGCAACGCAGATCTATCGCGCTACAGATTCAATTGTGGAAGGGAGCCACATCTGATCCTTGGAGAGACCTCT
>LJKL01000015.1 GCA_001421175.1 Methanomassiliicoccales archaeon RumEn M2
GGAGGTGAGACCGATGTCTGAAGCAAACGAACAGCAGCAGAAGATCATAGATCACACCCATGGGCCGTTGGTTGTCGATGCCGGGCCGGCACGGGGAAGACGAGCACTCTGGTGAAGAGATACTTGTCCCTCCTGGAAAAGGATGTGAAACCCAACGACATACTGATGGTCACATTCACGAACAACGCCGCCGCAGAGCTGAGGGACCGCATACGGGATGCGATGTCTAAAGCTGGCAGAGTGAATGAGATAAACAGCATAAGGACATCCACATTCGATGCACTCTGCCTCAAGATCGTCCTGGGGTCCCCGGATGTCGTGAGCAGGTTCTTCGATATCAAACCGATACTTTCAAGAAGAGCCCGTCTCGTTGATAACGAATCTCTGAATCGTGAGCATTTCATGCTCTTCTATTCCGATTTCATCAATGAGCACGGCCACAGATACCGCAAGGACGGGAATGATGTGACCGCCCTCATGGGGGGGCTTTCCGATGATCTGTACAAGCTGATCAATAAGATCATGGCCCGCGGCATAATCCCGCTCAGATTCGAATGGTTCATGGACGGCGAATCCCTGGTCAGGGGCAAGACGAACAACTTGGAGAATGCCCTTTCAAACCTTGAGATGAAGGATGTCAGAAAGAAGATCCTCGATCTGGAGAAGGGGGACGAATGCGCCATCCCGGCAGAGATCCTGGAGGCCATGAGCCCGGAGAAGGAGGAGATCGCTCCTGAGATGTACGGGAAGCTCGCCAACGACGACAAGAGGTTCCTGATGCTGGAGTTCGTGAGGGACATCTACTTCGCTTACATTGAGAGATCGGTGAGAGACAACAGACTCACGTTCGGCCTCACAGCCCTCTTCGCCTTCGCTATTCTCTATACGGATGAGAGAACAAGGAAGCTGCATTCCGTCGAACACATGATGGTGGATGAATTCCAGGATACGAACGAACTGCAGATGGAGATCTGCCTTCTGCTCCTGAAGAAGCCGAATCTTTGCGCAGTGGGTGACTGGAAACAGGGGATATACGGATTCAGATACGTCTCTCCGGATAACATCATAAATTTCGAGACAAAAACAAAACGGCTCATCAGGGTCTTGAATCGCGACCTGGAAAGGATACCTTTCGAAGTACCGAAGGAATTCTCCAAAATCCCATTGGAAGAGAATTATCGCAGCTCCGCCCTGGTGATAGAGAAGTCCTTCAAAGCCCTGGATGCCAGGACTAGAAAGGATGAGAATATCGACCCCATCGAGAAGAATCCTGACATAATAATGCTGAGAAGCTCCGGAAGCCCGTTAAGGAATGAATATACCGGATTCGATATGATACGGGG
Source organism: Methanomassiliicoccales archaeon RumEn M2 (assembly GCA_001421175.1). Lineage (GTDB taxonomy): Archaea > Thermoplasmatota > Thermoplasmata > Methanomassiliicoccales > Methanomethylophilaceae > RumEn-M2. The sequence goes on from LJKL01000015.1 coordinate 1,344, forward strand.
CGAGAGCCGGGAGGATCAGCAAAGGGCTATCCTGGACAAGATAAAGGACTACGTTTTCAGCGGGGATTACAAGATCGTGGATGACGGCAAAATAAGGGACGTCAGGTACGGAGATATAGCCGTTCTGTGCCGCAACGGTGATTTCTGCCGATCCCTTAAGGAGCTGGCCGACAAGGAAGGAGTGCATGCTTTCCTGCACGGGGACGTGGAGATAATGTCCACAAGAGAAGGGAAGCTGGTCCTGGCATGGCTCAGATACGTGAATAACGAAAGTGACATCAGAGGCAAGGCCGCAATACTCGCGGACATGGGCGCATCCTTATCATACATAGATTCCGTCCTCGGAAGGGATGGCGGCGAAGGGGTCATGCCCCGCAACCTGTCCGACCACAGACTGGCTCTTCTGCGCAAAAGGCGCAGGCCCAATGATCTTATCACATCCATATTCGAATTCTACGGTCTGAGCAATGACATAACCCAGGCTGTTACCACTGTATTATCCAGAGCCTATTCCGGATCCCTCATCACGATATCGGATCTCATAAGGCTGATAGAGGATGACATAAAGAATAAGACGAAATACAATGTGGATGCCCTTGTCAGCCCGGACGCGGTCACCATACAGACCGCGCACTCCTCCAAGGGACTGGAGTTCCCGATCGTAATAGTTGCAGGCCTCGATAGCGGATCATTCCCCTCTACTCGGACCGATCCTGAATCCCTGTACTTCGACGAGGAGTTCGGAGTCAGGTGCAAAAAGGAGTACTATTCCAAAACGGATGGGGGGTGTCCTTCATGAGCGCATAATCAGCTCTTGGCGCGACAAGCTGATGGGCCTGTGCAAAGAAAATGACCGTTCCGAAGAGAGACGGCTCCTTTTCGTAGCCATGTCCCGGGCCAAACAGTACCTGTGCCTTACCGCAGGCGATAAACCGTCCACTTTCTTCGATCATTTCGGCGATGGCGAGACATTCGAATACACCGATCGCGGGCACCTGCTCGAATACGAGGAGAGCATGAGCCGGCCTCCCGAGATACCCGCGTACAGCAAAAGACGCAGGAACGTTTCCGTCCACGAACTGATGGAAGCTCAGGATTCGGCCTTCGCAGACGGAACGGATGAGATCCCGGGCAAAGGGGCGGATTACGGCACTGCGGTTCACGAAGCGGCATACCTCATGTCCCGCGGAATAGTGCCGAAGGAGGAATATCCTGAGCTGGAGGAGGTGCGCAGGATATTGGATTCCCTTGAAGGGTCTGAGATAAGAACGGAGATCAGATGCGCTCTGCCCGTCGCCGATGTTACGCTGCGCGGCATAATAGACGTTGTCGCCGAATTCGATGACAGGATAGAGATACACGATTACAAGACCGATGATACGGACCTCAACCTTCCCCTGTACAAGCTGCAGCTCAGCATATATGCGCATGCGGCCATGGGGGCGAGGGGCAAGAAGGCTGTGTGCTTTGTTGATTATGTATCACAGAAGAAGAGTGTCAGATTCGAACCCCTGCCCATGTCGGATATCGAAGACTCAGTCCTCAATCTATAATTACAAGTGGGGTATTGTCCGTTCATGGAATTCAGGGGCCTCAGCACAACCGAGGTCAGGGACAGGGTATCGCGGGGAGAAGTGAACTCCTCGAAACCGGAGGTCAGCAGGACTTACACGGACATACTCTTCAGGAACATCCTGAATCCTTTCAACCTGATACTTTTCATCCTCGGCGCAGTACTTCTGCTTCTGGATGACTTCTGGAACGCTTTGGCCGCCACAGGGATAGTCATGCTGAACATCACGGTGGCCACTTTCCAGGAGATAAGGGCCAAGCGCAGGCTCGATAAGATAGCGCTTATCCTCAGACCGAAGGCCCATGTGATGAGGGACGGAGAGGAGCTGGAACTTGATCAGAACAAGATCGTGAAAGACGACATCATACACCTCAGGCCGGGGGATCAGGCCCTGGTGGACGGGGTGCTCCTCTACTCGAAGAACATGGAGGTGGATGAATCCCACCTGACGGGCGAATCCAAGACCGTACGGAAGAGGAAGGATGACAAGATCTATTCCGGGTCATTCTGCATCACCGGGGACGGATACTTCGCCGTGACGGCATTCGGAAAGGATTCGTACGCCAATCAGCTGCTGTCCTCTGCGAAAAGATTCGACCGCAAACGCACGCCTTTGCAGATGGAGACCACGGCAATAACGATGGTGCTCATGTTCATCGCCTTCATCTACATCGCCATAATGGTCCTTTCGAACATACTGCTTTTGAAATCCCCTTTCACAACAGTCATACAGATGTCCGTGGTCATCCTCGAGATGGTGCCGATAGCACTGTTCCTGTTGATCGTTCTGGCATATATGATCGCTGCCGTCAGGATGGCGGACAGCGGGGCTCTTCTGCAGAGAGCGAACTCCGTCGAATCCATGAGCCATGTCGATACGGTATGCATGGACAAGACCGGCACGATAACCACCAACCGCCTTGTCTTCGAGGAGATGGTCCCGTTCAGGGATGATGCCTCCGTGCTTATCAAGGAATTCGTCAACGCCACGGACAGCAGGAACCGAACCGTGAAGGCCCTGGAGGCAGAGTACGGTTACGAGAAGAGAGAGCCCCTGGATCAGGTCGAGTTCTCTTCCGAGAGAAAATACAGCGCCGTCAAGATCAAAGCCGGCGACGAAGTGATGAATATCTACATGGGAGCACTCTCTGTTCTCGGTCCTCGCATGTCCGGGAATGACGGAATGGACGATGCTGTGGCCTCTTTCTCATCCAAAGGCATGAGGACTGTGGTCATGGGATTCTCGCCGGACCTGCCTCTTTACGATGCGGACGGCGCGCCGATGCTGCAGGACATGCTCGCCCTCTCAGTGATAGCGATAAGCGATGAGATCCGCCCGGACTGCAGGGAGACCATAGACATATTCCTGGACAACGGGATGGAGCTGAAGGTTATATCCGGCGACGACCCTGCGACGGTCGATGCTCTTTTCTCAATAGCCGGACTTCCGGGAAAAAGGATCATCTTCTCCGGGGATCAGCTGGAGGCTATGAGCGACGAGGAGAAGACCAGGGCCGCCATCGAGGGCAACATATTCGGAAGGATGAAACCGAATCAGAAGGTGGAGATCGTCGAGATCCTGAAGAGGAACGGCAGATACGTGGCCATGGTCGGCGACGGAGTTAACGACGTTCTCGCCCTCAAAAGCGCACAGATCGGCGTGGCCCTTCAGAGCGGCAGCGGCGCTGCCAGGGGCGTAGCGATATAGTCCTCATGGACGACAAGTTCTCAGCACTGCCCAGAGCCCTGGTGGAGGGGAAAAGGACCGTCTCCGGCATGAGGAACATACTGAGGCTCTACCTTTCCAGGAACTTCGTGCTGGCCATCATAATCGGCATAATACTCATCGGCTCCGGGATGATACCCATGATGCCTACGCAGATGGCATTCTATGCGTTCGTGACCGTATCCGTCACGGCATTCCTGATGACCATATGGGCAGAGCCCACTGATGAGAAGGGAGCCGTCCTGCCGGAGGTGCTGAGCTATGCTGTGCCCGCAGCCGCGGTGATCGCCGTCTTCGCGGCTCTGATCTACTTCGGATTCTACTTCTCGATCACCTCGGGACTCATAACCCTGGACATACCGGCAGAGGAGCTCAGTGCAATATTGAAGACGAATTACGACCCGGACGGCGGCCTGAACCAGACAGCGCAGGTGGTCTCAAGCAATTCCATGCTGCTCTTCCTGATCATAGCCGGAATATCGCAGATACTCTTCATAACCCCTCATTGGGGCTTCTCATCCATAGACGGGAAGACACAGAGAGACATCAGACCCACTGTCCTGATGTTCCTTCTGTTCGGCCTCACCGCTCTCGCATACAGCGTCGAACCGGCACGCCTGATCCTGGGGCTCATCGAATTCCCGCCGGCGTGGGCTCTTACGATAATAGGCATCAGCATGATCTGGTTCTTCACGGCCCGCTATGCCCTGAGGAAGGGTCTGTTCTCCTCCCTTGCGGATGTAACCCTGAAATGGTATAACGAAAGGCTTGCCAAGGAATATGCGGACGAGCACAACTAATCACGGATGGTCCACAGGCCGTATATCGAGACCAGGAGCCCGGATACGACTATCATCGACTGGACGATCGTCTTCTTATTCACATCCAGCAGATCAGCGATCTTTTCCGGGGTGCCGGTTTCTTCCGCGGCATCGGCTTTAACCGGAACGGCGACCGCCTGTATCAGTATGTCCTCCCTGACGTTCGGAACGAGTATCTCCCCCGATTCCGGATCGAATGTGTACTGTGTGGGGTCCAACCTGACTTTCCCGTGCATGACCTCTATGGTCTCCGGCAACACATAGCCGGGTGCGGCTACCACCCTTGCGCTCAGAGTCTGCATGCATCTCACCGTTCCGATCTCCGAATCCAGACTTATGTTCTCCATTGCGCAGCTGACAGCTAGATTCATCCTGTGCCTGCTAACCTTCAGGATCATGTCCTTCACTGACCCGGACGGTCCGTGTCCGGGGTCAGGGATATCATCTCGCGGAAGGGCGGGACCACGGTCTCCTTCGATCCCTGGCGAAGAATATAGTAGCTGTCCGGATCGGCGCTGTGGCTGATCCTGAATGAGACCGCGGGAGCGCTGACAGAGAACCCGGAACCGGATGAGCCGTCAACCTCGATGCTCATATCCGGATACAGGTAATCGAAGACCAGGTTGTATCTTAGATGCAGGCGGGGCTTGTTCTCATTGTCCACCGTCCACATCCTGTCGAAATCCCAATCCGCTTTACTGCGGAACGGCTCATCGATTCTCCACAGCATCGTTTTGTCGATGTCCTCCTGAAGATCCCTGTCCGAGATTATTCTCAGACCGGAGGATGTGAAGTATGTTCCGCTGAGGGTCAGAGAACCCAGCGAGACGCCGACGACTCCTCCGCCGGGCCTTTTCGCTGATCCGGAATCAGAGAAGCAGTTCCTGATCGTCACGTTCGGGCCGTCCGTGGTTCCGGATATGCCCCCTATGCGGTGAGGAGGATACGGGGACTTCTGGAAATTCGTATAACCGGATCTTCCTATCTGCCCTGTGTTCAGACAATCCCGGACCTCCGTGGCGCTCATCATACCGGCTATGCCCCCGGAGTTCTGACTTCCGAGATGCTTGAATGACAGGCTCGTCCCGGCTGACAGACCGCTCGTATCCATCATCCCCTGCTCCTCCCCGAAGACCTCGCCGCTGTTCCGGCATCCGATGATCTTGTCCCCTTCGGAGAAGCCCGCTATCCCGCCCCGGGAACATTCGAATTCAATGTGGATGTCGATGCTGCTCCCTCCAAGGTCCGTGCTTTCCGTTATGTTCTCTGAGAAGAACCTGTTCCCGCTTATCGCATCTGAGTCGTTGTAGCAGAATATCAGCTCAGAACCCGTGGTGATCCCTGCTATCCCTCCGAGGCACGATCTACCGCTTTGATGCATCCTCAGCTGGAATATCTTCTGGCCGGTGCCGCCGGAGACGGGTGTGAAGACCAGGCTCTTCTCGTCGAATATCAGGGAGGTCACTGCTCCGGAGAAGGAAGAGCTCTTGATCACACAGTCCTCCGCACTGCCGGCGATCCCGCCTGCGAAGGATTCCATGCGAACCGTGTTCTGATACTGATTCCCGTTGGACAGCGATTCCGTCTTGCTTATGTCGATAATGACGGAGGATACCGTGCAGCCGGAGCTGCAATTCTCAATCAGCGTTCCGACAGCATAGGCGCATATGCTCCCTGCCGAGGAGATTCTGGTCCTGCTCTCGCCTAAGGTTTTCGTTGACGATTGATAGAAGGAATTGGATGAGAACACAGAACCGCTGCCGTCCAGGAAGACGTTGCGGATGACCGCACCGTCCGCGTATCCGAAAAGACCTGAGAACGAGTCCCCGTTCCTGTAATCCATCACTCTGATCCCTCCGATCCTGAATCCTGCTCCGTCGTAGGTCCCGGTGAACGGATTGTCCCTGTCGCCTATGGGAGAGAAATTGCCTCTCGTCGGTAGGGTGAAGGAACCCGAGTCCTTCTGCATGTACACAAAGGATACGGACCATGCGTTATCGGATACATCCTCATTCACGCCCGGCAGCCCTGTGTATGCTATTGACACCAAGGATTCATCCAGGAATACGTTGTTGGGTATAGTGAATCTCAGATACTCCGGGCCGCCCTGGCATGACGCTATGTACTCATTGGCCTGCATCGTCGCACAGAGGCCGGACGGGATCTTGGCACCGACCTCGAAAACTGTGTCCTGGGGACCTCTTACGGCAGACACCTGGATCCTCGGGCCCGCATCATCGGGGAAGATTATGTCCGCAGTCTGAACATAATGCTTATCCATGCCCATATTGCCTGTGCCTATCCTGCGAAGGTCCTCTGCACTGTCTATCCTGAACGGATCCACTGCGGACCCGTCGCCCTCTGCTGTCACAGCGCAGAGATCCTCTGCCGGAACGGAGAGAAGAGCCGACAGAGCTAGCACTGCAACGGATGATATCACTAAGAATCTCCTTGCCGCTGAGGACATGGGCCGTTTGAAATAAGAGTCGTGGCTTTAAAAGGGTTGGTGAGCCCTCGGCGGAAGTAAATACCAAGGATGCTTCGCATACCGTATGAAATGCGCCGTCATCGACCTGGGGGATGAGACCGTCCCAGTGAAGGGCACTTTGGAGGAGACCATGATCTCCTCGGGCAGGTCCCCGGATGCTTACATCTTCCTTATCAAAGGCGTCCCTGTCCCCGAGGACACTGTTCCCGAAGAGGGAACGGTGATAACGGCGATCAGGGTCGCTTCAGGCGGATGAACTCTTCGAAAGATACAGCTTGGCCGCCGGGTCGAATATATCCTTTATGCGCGGGTCATCAGCATCCTTGATCCCCTGCTCTTCCATCCTGTCGCATATGAACTCGGCCACGTCCTTGTCGTGTATCATGAGGCAGGGGCTGCAGTCCCATACCGTATCGCCCCTCCTGCGCCGTAGCTCCGTACCGAATCTCTCATCCATGCACGGATAGAAGGGGCAGTAGCAGAAGGTGCAGTCCTGACCTTCGTAATGGCAGGGATAGTACTCGCAGGTTTCATCCGAGCCGAGATGCCCTCTCTCTATCTCTTCATTCACCTTTCGTTTGATATTCCTCATTTGCAGAGAATGATTAGCCCCTGACGATATAAACAGGATGCGGGCAGATAGCTATTTCATGATTGGGGACCATGGAGGCGCTATGAACCCGGAAGACGGATTCCCGCCCATAAGCGGATCTTGGCTCAGCAAGGCGAAGAAACGCTACGCCTCCGCATTCATCAGCAGCGGGGGCGACAGGATACCTGTTGACCCGATGATGCTGTCTCACGCTGCCGTCGTCAACGGGTACACCATAAGGGAGTTCTATGAGAAGCCCAGGCTTGCCGTCAGATGCATGGCCTACGCCCAGGAGCTATATGATCTGCTTCCCGTGACGAAATACTATTTCGCACACCCCTGGCTCCCGGAGCTGGGCATCAGGCTGAAGCCGATGGAGTACACCGCGCCCGTTCCCGATAATGTGGTCGTTAACGAGCCCGAGGATGTCGACCTCATCCATATACCGGACAGCGAGGAGATCAAGAAAGGGTATTCCTTCCCGAGGCTGTCAGATGCGATGGACTACACGAAGGAGAACATGCCCGAGATGTTCGTCCCCCTCGCATATTGCCCGGAGCCCATCGGCTCCGCCGCGGAGCTCTGCGGCCTGGAACAGTTCTTGATGTGGACTATCACGGACATCGACCTATGCAAGAAACTCATCGACATATACGTGGAGACGGCGGCGACCGGCGCAGGGGTCATCGCGGACAGATACGGCAGCGCCGTAATAAACACAGGCGCCGTCTTCGAGAACAGCGATACCATGGCTCCGGAAACCATAGCGGAGATATCGCCTCCGGCATTGGATGCCCTGGTGAGGAAGTGCATGAAGAACGGTGCCGGACCGCAGATATTCTATCATTTCTGCGGCAACCACAAAGACGACTATATGCTGTACAGGGAGAAGATCGTCTACACGCCAATGACGATAATGCAAATAGGCTACTGGGACAGGGAAATGTTCCCCGCCAAGGTCCTGAAGGACACCTTCGGGAGACTGGCTACAATCATGCCGTCGGTGGACACGAAGCTTTTCGTAATGCCTAATCAGAAGACCATATACGAGCTTGCGGGAAAGCAGATACTCGACGGAAGAGACAGTCCCAGCGGATGCATACTCGGTACTGCCTGCGAGGTCCCGCCGTTCTCTCACCCCAGCAATATACATTCCCTGATAAGAGCATCCGAGGATTTCGGCAGATACGGCGACTGGTGAGCATCAGCATTTATACCCTGACAAGACATATTTCCCGACATGGGAGGTTCTTTCAGATTCATTCACTGTGCTGATCTGCATCTCGGGAGCAGATTCGTCGGAATAGCCTCCCTGGACTCCGATAAGGGCAGAAGGATGAAGGAATCCACCTTCACCGCCCTCAATAACATCGTTAAGAAGGCTAAACAGGAGAACGTGGATTTTGTCGTGTTCTCAGGGGATATCTTCGACAACAGCAATGAGACGCCGCTCACAAGAGCCAATTTCGCAGACGCCCTGAGGGAGCTCAGCATCCCCTGCTACATAGCCTACGGCAATCACGATTACGCGAGAAGGTGGGCTGACTCCATACCGCTTCCGAGCAACGCCTTCGTGTTCCCCGATGAGGCTGCCTGCTTCCACTACCCCTCAGAGGAGGACTGCATGGCCCGGATATACGGCATAAGCCATTCGGTAAGGCACGTGTCCCGGGACCTTACCGAGGGCATAAAGGGTGAAGACGGGATATTCTGCCTGGCCGCGGTGCACTGCGACGTCGACCCGCCGTCCGGCTCCGGGGACGCCTATGCGCCCTGCAGCCTCAGATCCCTGCTGAACAAGAAGATTGACTACTGGGCCCTGGGCCATATCCATAAGAGGGGAGTCCTCAACGAGTATCCCCATGTTGTTTACCCCGGCAACACCCAGGGACGGGATGTGAGCGAGAGCGGCCGGAAGGGCGCATACCTTGTCACGGTCAGGGACGGCAGGATATCGGACATGTCCTTCTTCCAGACGGGTGATATCGTTTGGGACACCATAGAGGCGGATATAACCGGCAGAAGTGACGTGAATTCCCTGGTCTCAGAGCTCATCCCCCTGATCCAGAACACCATGTTCATACGTCTCGTTCTGAAGGGCCACGGCCCTCTGGACCGCATCCTGCGTCTGGAGAGGAAAGGCTTCAAGAAGCTTGTGGAGGCCAAGACCGGATGCGAATGCGCAGACCTTGTGGTGAATACCCTCCCCGAGATAGACATGGAGAAGAAACGAAATGCGGGGGACTTCATGTCCGCCATAATAGAGTACGGCAACCGCATCTCCCACATGGGAAGGGAGGAGCTCGTCGGAGCGGTCTGCTCCAACTGCGCCTCCGACAAAGTGAAGGATATCTTCGAGAGAATGAGCACAGAGGAGCTGCAGAGCCTGGTCAACGACGCAGTCCTGATGATCGTCGAGAAATCGATGGAGGGTGCAAGATGAGGATCCTGAGAATCAACATAAACTCCTTCGGAAACGTAAAGGGATGGACCTCGGGCGATCTCAGGGAGAACGTCACACTCTTCACAGGGGCGAATGAGACCGGGAAGACCACCACCATGGAGTTCATCCGCAGCACCCTCTTCCCGGGCAGGAAATCCAGATACCCTTCGGCGGACAGGAACGATTCGGGCACGCTGATAATCGTGATGGATGACGGAGACGAGAGGATGCTCGTCAGAAAAGGGAGGAAGGTCACGGAGGCCAAAGGGAAACCGTTGCCCTCGGACGAGCTGAGCATCGATGCGGAAACATACAGGTCGATATTCGCAATGGACCTGGAGCAGGTTGCCAACAGCAAGATACTCACCAGCGACGATTTCAGGAACCGTTTCCTCACCGTGCCCGGGGGAGAGGAGATACCCAGAATATCCGAGGATATCGAGAAACGCATGCTGGAGATCATGAACCGGAGCCGTATCAGCGACAGGAACGAGATGGGGAGCCTGCTCTCTGAGATCGACAGGATAGAGGAGGAGACCGCCGCCATCGAGGCGAAGAGCGACGAGTACGATAAACTCGTAGCGGAAAGGGACGAGCTCAGCAGGAGCCTTGCGGGCATGAAGAAGAAGCAGGAGCTGCGCCGCAACGAGGAAGGCCGCAATATGGTCATAATGTCCCAGAAGAAGAACGTGGAATCCCTGAAGGAGCTTTACAGGCGCAGAGAGGACCTGGAATACTCCAGGGAGATGCCTGAGAACGCAAGGGATGAGTACAATAAGCTGGAGATGAGGCTCGCCGCCAACAGGATCATAGATATCGATACCTCGCCGGAGGAACTGCCGGAAGCCCTGAGCGGCAGGAAGCCGAAGGATATACTCGAGAGGCAGGAGGAGATAGAGAATGCGTGGGCGGTCAGGCTGAAGGTGGAAGTGAAAGAGCAGATGAGGGCCACCTTGGAGGAGACCGCCGAGAGCTCCCAGCAGCTTGTGGAAGATTATACTCAGGCTACCGGTTGGAGCGAGAAGGCCGCGAGAAGGGTCCGCAGCGGTACGTACATATCGAATATGGCGGAATCCGCCATAATGGCCAGGAAGAGCGAGAATACCGTTCCGGTGGTCAAGAACATCACCAGGGGAATCATGACCGGAGCCGGTCTGATCCTTCTGATGCTCAGCTTCCTCCTGTTCCCGGAGAGCCCGGACCTCAGATTCATTCTTCTTCTGGCAGGAGCCGTCACCATCATAATCGGTATGCTGCTGCCGGTGATCCTGGCCGGAAGGGTCGAGAGGAACAACTCAGAGGCCATGACGGAGGACGAATGGTACAGATGGATAACCTCCGAGGGATATCCCGCAAAACATCCCCTGAGAAGGCCTGCACTCTGGCCAGCAGACTGGAGTTCATCACGATAGCCGCGGAGAAGAGGGACGATGCTCTCGCTCAGATCAGGATGCTGAACGACGAGATAGCTTCGCTCAAGGCATCTGTGATGCCACTCTTCGAGGACCTGAAGCTGACGGAGCCGAATTTCCATGATAACGCTTATGCGATGTACAAATTGCTCAGGATCGCCCGCGGTACACCGTTCAGCACCGAGGACAGGGACCGGCGCCTGGAGGAGCAGCGTACCTTGGAGATCGCAATGACGAATTTCCTGGCAGACTATGGCGACAGGGAAAGGTTCCTTGCCATATGCGAGGACCGGGACACCCTGAAGAAAACGGATGCGGAGATAGCGTATCTGGAAGGGAGCATGTCCGCTTCCGCGGGATTGGAAGTGGGGGAGCTCATAAAACTCGTGGAGGCGGAGGGTAATATCCTCTCGGATGACGACACGGACGATACGATAGAGGAACTGAACAGGAAGATAGGGGAACTGGACAGGAACCTGAATATCCTGAAGAAGGATGACGCCATGTCCGACCTGAACGTCCGCAGGACAGAAGCCCAGAAGGCCCTGGATGATCTCGTAAGGGAGTGGGGGACCCTGTCTCTGGCGGAGTACCTGATATCGGGGGCTTCCGAGCATTTCTACAAGGATCTGCAACCGTCGGTGGTGAAGACCGCCAACAGGTATCTGAATCTGATGACCAACGGAAGATACCGCCTTGACGGGGATCCTAGGGACAAGGACCTTTTCATAACCGATGACATGGAGAAGAAGTCGGCGCTGCAGTGGAGCAGCGGACTCGGGGACCAGGTGTATCTGTCGGTGAAGATGGCCGTGGCAAAGGAGATGGGATCGGAGAGGCTGCCTCTGATATTGGACGATGTCCTTTTGCGCTTCGACGCCACCAGGAAGCAGGGTGCCTGCAAAGCCATATTGGATTTCGCCAGGGATCAGCAGGTGATACTGTTCTCGTGCGATAATTCGCTATACTCTCTGTTCTCCCTTGAGGGGCGCTTGAACCATATAAAACTCAACTAAACACCGGATATATTTATATCGGATAAAAGTATTACTGCGTTCAGAGGGAACAAGGTCTCCCTCGAATCACTGGACATCATATCACAATCACAAGTCGTCCCGGCAACGCCGCATGACGACAAGACAAGGACTTCCCCTGTTGCGAAAGAAACGGAGGGAATATGGGAAAAGAGTGGTGCCGGACTGAGTCCGGTTCAATCAGCCAGTAATCGAGGCGGCATAGTTGTTCCCTTAAGAAGGATTCGTAATGAACAACATAGATCCGAACACAACGAAATATATGATAAATGCAAAGATGACCGCAGACGGCGTCGTCGATAAACCGGACGTCGTCGGTGCGGTATTCGGTCAGACCGAGGGACTCCTGGGAGAGGAGCTTGACCTCAGAGACCTGCAGAAATCCGGAAGGATAGGGCGCATAGAGGTTGATGTTACCTCCAAGAGCGGAAGGTCCGAAGGAACAGTCCGCATGTCCTCAAGCCTCGACAGGGTCGAGACCGCCATATTGGCATCCGCTCTGGAGACCATCGAGAGAGTCGGACCGTGCAAGGCCACCATAAAGATCACGGGCATAGAGGATGTCCGTGTGAAGAGAAGGGAGCAGGTCGTCGAGAGGGCGAAGGAGCTCCTGAATGAGATGATAAAGCAGAGCAAGAGCACATCCACTGACCTTGCCGACAGCATCAAGGAAAGCGTCCAGGTCGAGGAGATAATATCCTACGGCCCGGACAAATGCCCGGCAGGCCCGGCGGTGAAGACCTCTGATTCCATAATCATCGTCGAGGGACGCTCCGATGTGCTCAACCTTCTCAGAAGCGGTATAAAGAACGCTATAGCTGTAGAGGGCACCAACGTTCCGAAGACCGTGCAGGACCTCTCCAAGCTGAAGACCACAATAGCATTCGTGGACGGGGACAGGGGAGGCGAGCTCATACTCAGGGAGCTCTTCCAGGTAGCCGATATCGACTACGTCGCCAGGGCGCCCAGCGCTCACGAGGTCGAAGAGCTCTCCGGCAAGCAGATCATGAAGTGCCTCCGCAACAAGGTGCCCGGGGACCAGTACATGGAGATGAGCGGGTTCACCAACGGATCCGGCGACGAGAACTCCGGGAAGAGACAGAGCCGCACCTCAAAGACCGACGAGGAGAGGGAACCTAAGGAGGTCAGGGAGAGCAGGGAACCCCGCGAGCCCAGGGAGAGCAGGGAAGGCGGCAGGAACGGCAGGAAACGTGAGGAGCCCGAGAGAAGGGAGCGCTTCAACGTCGGTGCCCGTGAAAAGTTCATAAAGGAAGGGGAGAAGCACAAGGAGCTCAGGGCTCCCGCAGAACCCAAGGATGAGACCGCCCCGGAACCCGTGGCGGAGAATGTGGAGAAAGCGAAAGCGGAGCCCGTCGAAGAAAAGGACTCCAAACCCCGGGGAAGGAAGCCTGAGGGAAAGCGCCCCAAGATGCTGTCCCCCGAGCAGGAGAAGTACCGCGACATGCTCCTCGAGCTTTCCTCCACCAAGAACGCCAAGATGCTGGACACCAACAACGAGATCGTCGCCGAGGTGGCTGTGAAAGGCCTCCATGATGCCATAAAGACCGGGCCCGAGGGCGTTGTCACCATAGTATTCGACGGTGTCGTATCCCAGAGGATCGTTGACGTCTGCAGTGAGAAGAACATAAGCACCATAGTCGGAACCCGTAAGGGCAGCGTATCGAAGATGCCAGCAGGCATAACGATATGGACTAAGGAAGACCTCTACTGATCGAGATGAAAACAAAGGCCGCGGTCACCTGGGATGACATAAAGGATTTCGAGAGCACGGCTCAGATATCCATACCGCTCGACCCGTTGGACAGGGTCCTGGGCCAGGAGGAGGCTATCAGCTTAGCCAAGATAGCCGCCTCCCAGCGCAGGCACCTGCTGTTGGTGGGCCCGCCTGGAACAGGTAAGTCCATGATCGCCAGGGCCATTTCGATGCATCTTCCCAAACCTAGGACGGAGCTCAGGATAGCCAATAATCCGGAGAACCCGGAGAGGCCCCTGCTCCAGGTCCTCAGCGAAGGGGAGGTCCTGGGCGAGAGGACGTCGGTCCAGGAATCGGTAGGTTTGCTGATACCTCCGGAGAAGGCCCCTGAGGCCGTGGCTGAGAAGATAGGGTACCTCTGCAAGCATTGCAAAAATACTCTTCACCGAGCGAGTACAGCTGTCCGATCTGCGGCAAATCCAAGATCGACATCGGCCCTGAGACTCCGTTCTCCGATCTTCTCGGTAATATGTTCGGAGCCATGAACTACGGCGGCAAGGAGAGGGTCAACACCACCCGTGTCCGCCCTGACGGGACTGAGGAGACCGTTGTATTCGAGAGAGCGGGGGAGCAGATCAGGGTTCTCGACGAGAAGGCTCTTGCAAAGCGCAGGGAGTCCGACAAGAACACGAACCACAAGACCCTGGTGAAGCTTGAGCGCAATCCCTTCGTCCTTGCCACGGGAGCATCTGAAACGGAGCTCCTGGGAGATGTCCGTCACGATCCGTACGGAGGGCACCCCGGGCTGGGGACGCCTGCATACGACAGGGTCGTCCCGGGCTCCATACATGAGGCCAATGAGGGAGTTCTCTTCATAGACGAGATATCCCATCTCGGCGATCTGCAGAGGCATATACTCACTGCGATGCAGGAGAGGAAGTTCCCGATCATGGGAAGGAATCCCCAAAGCGCGGGAGCCAGCGTTAAGGTCGAGGACGTTCCCTGCGATTTCATACTTGTCGCCGCATGCAACATACAGGATCTCGAGAACATACTGTCCCCCCTCAGATCCAGGATAATCGGCGGAGGATACGAGGTATTGGTCGACATAGCCATGCCGGACTCCCCCGAGAACAGGGCCAAGTACGCCCAGTTCGTGGCCCAGGAGATATACATAGACGGTAAGATCCCTCCCGCCACAATGGATGCCGTCGAAGTCATAATCGAGGAAGGGCGCAAAAGAGCCAGAGGGGACAATATGAGGAATGCTCTCACCCTGAGGCTCAGGGAGATGGGCGGCCTCATAAGAGCCGCCGGCGATCTTGCTGTCGTAGAAGGCTCCGAACTTATAACGGCGGATCATGTCATAAGAGCCAGTGAGCGCGCGAAGCCCGCCGAGCAGCAGATCAAGGAGCGCTACGGATCTTATACGAAGGGACTTTCGAAGGATATATCGGAATCCCAGAAGGAGAAGTCGCCGTACTACATGGAGAACGAGCACCTGGATGATCAGATATACAGGTGAGCGGGGGAGTCCATTCTCACCCCGTCGTTTCCGTCGGCATAGAACCTCGGAAGCACCCTGGTCCTTCTGAATCCGTTCTTCTCGTAGAACCTTATGGCCCTTTCATTTTCTTTCTTGACTTCCAGCGTTATGGCGGTTATACCCGACCTTGCCGATTCCGCTCTGAATCTTTGCAACAGATCAGATCCTACGCCTTTCCCCCGATGCCCCTCGTCGACTGCCAACATCATTATCCTTGCCCATCCGTCCCTGAGCCTTACCGAAGAGATGTATCCTATGGGACGGTCGAAGATATCGACGGCTACAAGCTGACCCTGCGGCCAAAGGGCATAGAATCCGAAGAACACATTCGGATTGTAGATCTCATCAAGGGATATGAGGGCTATATCGTACAGCCTCTCGTCATCCGCCTGAGGCTTGAATTCCCTTATGAGGGTCATGATCTCTTGAATGCTCTTATCCCTTTTATTACCAGCAGAGATAGGCCGATGAGTATCAGCGGACCTGCGATGATCAGGTCCTGTCTACCCTTACCCGGTACGTTCACGACCATGCTCCCTTCCAGGATGATCCGTCAGAGAGGACCGCCCTTACGTTTATCTCATATACGCCTGCACCAAAGGAAACGGGGATCTTGACGCCTTCTCTTTCGAAGATGCCGTCAGAATCTGTATCCCAATAGAATATCGTCCCTTCTGGCACAATCGAGTCTTCAGCCGAGAGCACGAACGCTCTGCCTTCGGAAGGTCTGCCCTCTGCGGATAGCCTCAGAGATATGCTCTCCGCATCCGGTCCCCAATCAGAGAGGAAAAGTTCTGAGAAGAAATCCGCTGCCTCAGCTGATCTTATTATGAAGGCCGCCTCCCTGTTCTGGAAGAAGGAGGTGGAGGTCCAGTTAACAGAACCGATGAACACGGAATCATCGACGACGAGGCCTTTGTTGTGCGTCATGGAATAGCTCCCGCTGCCCTTTACGCATCTCACTTCCACCTTCTCGCCCTTGAGGATGCTCCTCACCGCAAAGCCGTCCCGAGTATCCTCGTCGAAGGGATTATCGAAGGAGACATCGATTATCAGCCTGGAATCCGCACCGCGTTCTGCAGCCTGGCACATCCAGGCGACAGGATTCCCGGAAAGGGTTTCCCCCCAAGAATACTGGACTCTGAGCTGCTGAGAATACACTCTGTGCTCTGCTTCGGATATCAGACTCTCCAATGCAACGAAGGGGCCGTCCGGAGAGAAGACTGGCACGACATCGGCCGGGTACTCTTTGGCATACGAATCGCTGTAGCTGAAAGGCGGCACCCTCCCGGGCGTGTGTGTCGGATAGACCTCATCGAATCTCCTTACATCCGTGTTGCTCAGATCCGAATCTGATCCGAAAACACTCACAAAGGTCGAGGCACAGCTCTCGGAGCGGACTATGGCACCCCACCCTCTGTTGGAAGAGAAGGAGCTCTGAGTCCAATTCTCCGAGGTCATTATCACCGTGTTGCTGTCAACCACCGCATACTTCGCATGCATGTAGGTATATCTTCTGAATCCGTCATCGGACCTCTTGATCACTCTGACATCCGCGCCCTCATTGCTCAGCGCCGACAGGATCTCCAGCTCGTCTTTCGGCATACCTCCTGCGGGATCTCCCTCCGCCAATACCGTTACCGATACGCCCTTTCTCATCGATTCGAGGAGAATGTATGCTACACCGGGATGATCCAGGGTATAGATGCATAAACGTATCTCCCTCTTGGCGGATCTCAAGGCATCGAACACCGGGGCACCCTCCGAATCAGGGAATGCGAAAGGTATCACTGACGCCTCGTGGATGCTTTCCGGGAGAACGTGCATCATACCTTCTGTGCCTATGCGCCAATCCTCAGACGAATCCGTATCGAATGCGGAAGCTCTGTATGCGTATCTGTACCGGGGTATCTTCTGAAGCGGTTCCCCTGTCCAACCCGCGCACGGTTCCGCATTGCCGTACACGAAACAATCCAGCACCTCTCCGTTCCTCTCAATATAGACTTGATCACCTTCATCCGCGAGAGCGAACCTCGATTGGGATACCGCAGAGGATCGGAATGTCAGATATCTCTCACAGATGAACCAGCTGTCCGGCTCAGACCTGAGAACTGATATGGAGCATCCCGGTTCCAGAGTCAGGGTCTCCGTGAAGGATACGCTTCCTTCCCCGTCGCATATGGAGAGATCCGACAGGTCAGAGGGCGCATTGCCGTAATTCGTTATCGTCACGCCCTCGAAATCGCCCACCGATATGACACGGCTCAGCCTGAGGCGATCAGATGATGCTTCGCATGAGAAGGGCTGAACTGAAGCTAAGATTATGAGCAGGCATACTGCTGAAAGAACAAGGGGTCTCCTCATGCTTGAGGGACCGCAACGCCCCTTATACCGCTGACTTCTACTTGTAAGCTTACAAGTGCTTCAGAAGATCCAGCAGTGCCCCTTTGGGATCAACGGCGCGCACTACCCCGGAAGCCACCAGCACGCCCATGGCTCCCAGCTCAATGGCGTTGGCGACATCCAGTCCCGTTTTTATCCCTGCACCGCACAGCACACCGACCTTGGAGCTGACGTTCCTGACCATCTCGACGGATTCGGTTATGCTCCGGGGATTGGCCTTTGTGACCGAGATGTCCCCTCCGATTAGCTCGGGGGGCTCCAGCGCAACATAGGTCGGATCGAAGGTGGCAACGCCGGCCGCGGCCCTGGGCGTGTCGGCGCAGACCATGGTCTCCAAGGGAATGGTCCTGCATATGCCTACGGTCTTACCAATCTCACCGTCAGAGAGCCTGTGCTCCGCATGATTAACCAGTGTACCGATGGCACCTGCGGTGCGGGCCAGGGACGGGGTATTCCATCCCGTCCTCGCACCCTCGGGATACGGGTCCACGCTCTGAGCGAAAACGGGTATCTTGACGGACCTGGCAACATATGCCAGCTCCGCAGTCGGAGGACAGACCGCGACCCGGATGCCCGTCTCCTCGGACACCTGTTCGCATATCTTCGCCAGCTCAAGGGCCCCGTGGCCGTGAATCTCCGAATACGATTTGAAGTTCACTACCACTGCGGGCTTAGACAGCTACTCATTTTTTTCGAACCTCCCGGTAAGTTGTTTCAGCACTTCGGGTCTTGATGTGTATTCCATCTCTTCCGCTCCGAGTATGGCCGGCATGAAGGGGCCGTGGCCTCTCATCATCTTGCTGACCTTCACAGAGTTCTGGCGGACGTAGTCCCATTCGCTTCCTGAGAAGAAGTCCATGGGCTTGTGGTCCCCGGGCTTGGCATCGATGGGCTCAAGGCCCTGGAAGTGTCCGTCGCGGAGCTGGAATCCCAGGCAGCATATCCTGGGAGGCCCG
Source organism: Methanomassiliicoccales archaeon RumEn M2 (assembly GCA_001421175.1). Taxonomy (GTDB): domain Archaea; phylum Thermoplasmatota; class Thermoplasmata; order Methanomassiliicoccales; family Methanomethylophilaceae; genus RumEn-M2. Next base: position 20,052 of record LJKL01000015.1, read on the forward strand.
TCGAAGTATGTGGGATCGGAATTGTCTACTCCGCAGGGATAGAATGCCCCGTAGTGTGAGCCTCTCATCCACCCTGCGACCAACATGGTGTTCATGAAGGGCTGGAGGTACTCGCCCACAGAGGGGAGACCGCTCTGAGCCCTTACGACGCACACGGGGTCGTCCTTTCCGATGTATTTCCCAGCAGTGAGGTTCAGCTTATCGGTGGAGACGACTGCCGCGGTTCCGAGACCGGCACGGCTGGAGATCTTCTTTATGGCGTATCTGGAGGTGTCGCCCAGGAGGCTGAGTATGCTGAGGGTCTCCTCGGGAGAGGACATGATGACCCTCTTGTTATCCTTGACATCCTGTATCTCGACGTCGAAACCCTGTTTGGCCCTTGCATCTATGACCAGGCCTGTGGTGGTGAAGGGATCCAGGAATATCCTGGACAGGGGGAGCGAATATGCGGACGGCTCAGTCTTGTCCGCCATGAAGAACATGATCGGTTCCGTCTTCCTCTCCTCGAACTCCATCTCTGCGGAGCCGGGGCCGGCGCCGCGTATGTTCCCTGAGAAGGCATCGGCGAGTATGTCCTGTCCCGCACCATACAGGTGCATTTTCTTGGCAAGAGCCGCGGCCTCGGTGAATGCGTTCCAGGCCAGACCGTGCACATCCTTGCTGTTCTCGCCCTTGTAGTGGGACATGAAGAGATTTATGTCGTCGCCTACACGGGTGACATAGAAATCCACAAGGGTTCCCTGCTTCACTCCGTCTGCCAAGATCTCCCTGCATTTATCCATCATCGAGGGGTGGGGACGGGTGTGCCCGCACACGGATCCCACATCCGCTTTTATTACTGAGATTGTTACTTTCTTGGTCATTCAAAACCACCGGTATCTATTACGCGAGCAATTCCCTGCGACGTATAATATATTTCGCACGCGCGACGCCCGGCCTGACTAGTTATTTTAACCAGTTACTCGATTGGCGTCAATTGACATGTCAGCAGTTTACAGGGATTCGGGCAGTATATCAACCGAGGACAAACAGGTCACGATAAGGGGATGGGTGCAGGAGATCAGGAATCTTGGCGGTATATCCTTCGTCATCATAAGGGACAGATTCGGAACCGTACAGGTGACCCTGCCGAAGAAGAAGACGGACCCTGCTGTATTCGAGGGGCTGACCTCCGTTTCCAGAGAGAGCGTCGTCTCCGTGACGGGAGATGTGAAGGAAAGCAACCAGACAGAGCTGGGTCTTGAGCTGATACCGACCTCCTTCGAAACGCTCTCCCCTGCTGCGGTACCTCTCCCCATGGGAGTCATCGACAAAGTCAACGTAGAGATGGATACACGTCTCAACAACAGATTCATGGACTTGCGAAAGCCCGAGATAAGAGCCATATTCGAGCTCAAGAGCATACTCTTCGATCTGATCGAGGAGGCGATGAGGGACCTGGATTTCACGTGGGTCACAACCCCGAAAATAGTGGGGTCCGGCGCAGAAGGCGGTGCCACTCTTTTCGAGGTGGACTATTTCGGAAGGCCCGCATACCTGGCTCAGAGCCCCCAGCTCTACAAGCAGATGCTCATGTCCACAGGCCTGGACCGGGTCTTCGAGCTCGGTCCCGCTTTCAGGGCAGAGCATTCCAACACCAACCGCCATGTGACGGAGTTCCAGTCCTTCGACGGAGAGATGGCATGGATAGGATCCCAGGATGATGTCATGACCGCCATTGAGAGGGTGATGGATTATCTTTTCAGAGGAATGGCAAGAAGAGGCGGTCACCTTTTAGATGTCCTGGACAAGAAGATAAAAGTGCCAGAGAGGCCATATCCTGTGCTCACATACGAAGAGTGCCTCCGCATGGTAAGGGAGAAGGGGCTGCACCTCAAGGACGGAGAGGATCTCGGAACCGAGGGGGAGAGGATCATCGGAGATATAATGGCCGAGAGGGGCCGTGAGATGTACTGGATAGTCGAGTATCCGGAGGATGCGAAGCCTTTCTATATCATGGAGAAGGAGGGAACGCCGTACTCTTTCTCATTCGATCTCGACTACAAGGGGCAGGAGATCTCCTCAGGCGGACAGAGGGAGCACAGGTACGATGCTCTCACGGAGCGCATGAGGAAGAAGGGGTTGGAACCCGGGGATTTCGGATCCTACCTCGATGCCTTCAAGTACGGGATGCCTCCCCACGGAGGTTGGGGGATAGGTGTGGACAGGCTCCTCACGAAGATGCTGGATCTTCCTAACGTCAGAGAGAGCATACTGTTCCCCCGGGATGTATCCAGATTATCACCGTGATTCGGCAATTTTCGGGGACCTCTCCCTTAACCCATTTATATATGCGATAAGGAATCGAATACCGATAGCAATGGCCGCACCCGGTGATGTCTACGAGAGGGAGCTGAAGTATCTGCTCTCCGGGGACGAGAAGACCATAAATAAGATGGTCAAGACCTGCAGCGACGGCGAGAGAAGGGCTTATATGTCTGTCATGGAGGAGCCCTTTGTCGTCGTAAGGGCCGCAGGATCCCTGGGAATGGACCTTGTGGCACTGAGGTGGGACTTCTCCTTCCCAATAGAGGTGAAGAGCACTGCCGACGGGATACTCCATTTCAGCAGGAACACCCGACTCACAGAGCAGGCCGAGAAGATGAAATGTGAATGTGCCAGATCTCATATTCTTCCTTTATACGCCTTCAGACTCAAAGGAGTGAGAGGAGACCCCTGGAGAATCTTCACCATCCCGATGGAGGAGGAACTAAAAGGGAATATGGGGCTCCTTCAAAGAAGAGTGCCGGGCATGAGGATCAGTCCCAACGGGAACTACATCCTGAAATGGGATGAGGGCATGAAGCTCAGTGATTTCCTCGATTATCTGATAGAGTGAGGACGCCGTCAGCACTCATAGGGCTCATCACCAGTCAGAGCAAAGAATCTCTTCATCCGGCGCCTCGGCGTTCAATAGCCTGAGGCCTATTTTATCTCTGTCATCCTCTTTACCGGTCCGTAGGCCCTCTCGGATATGTCACTGGGAAGGGACACCTCGGGGGACATCGTCTCAAGGCACCTTACTATCGATTTGAGGGTGGTCATCTTCATGACCCCGCAAAGTGCCACATCAGGGAAATAGAAGGTCTTGTCGGGACATTCCTTCATCATCCTGTGCTTCATCCCGATCTCCGTCGCCACGATGAACTCCTTCTTATCGGAATCCCTGGCGGACTTTATCATGGTCTCCGTTGAGCCGATGATGTCCGCCTTCTCTATGACGGGAGCACGGCACTCCGGGTGCACCAGCACCATGGCGTCCGGGTGCTCCCGCTTCAGGTCGTCGATCATATCAGGGGTTATCGACTGATGTATGGGGCAGAATCCTTTCCACAGTATCATGTTCTTAGAAGGCGTCCTGGACCCGGCATAGTCTCCCAGGTTGGAGTCCGGCACGAATATTATGTCGCGTTCCTCCATCGAGGATACCACATCCAATACGTTGGATGAGGTGCAGCAGATATCCATCTCCGCCTTGGAAGCGGCGGTGCTGTTAACGTAGCCTACGACTGCGGCACCCGGATTCCTCCTGCGCATCTCCTTTATATCCTCAGGTCCGCACATGCCCGCCATCGCGCAATGTGCATCAGGCTCCGGAGAGATGACAATCTTCGAAGGATTCAGGATCTTAGCGGTCTCTGCCATGAATGTCACGCCGCAGAAGATTATCACATCCGCATCGGTCTTGGCCGCTTCGAGAGAAAGCCCCAAGGAATCTCCCACCAGGTCTGCGATGTCCTGGACTTCAGGCAGCGTGTAATTGTGGGCCAGAATGATAGCGTTCCTCTCTTTCTTAAGAGAGGATATCCTTTCCCTCAAATTCTCCATGGCACAGCCTTAAGGACAGGTTACTTAAATTCGTTTGCGAAAGAATAACTGTTAATTATATCCGTATCTGATGTTCGGGGTCATGAAAGAAAGAGAACGAAAAGCTGCCGACCTGTTCAAATGCACCGTCAGAGAGCGTGCTATGTTCGAAGCGGGCATCAAGATGGGAACGATATACCATCAATTCGTCGGCATGCCTGTCGACCAGACCAGCGTGGACATCCTGGAGAGGTCGATAGAGAAGAGCGTAGTGGTGCAGCCCTATGTCGAGGATGTGAAGGTGCACATAGACGGCTCGCATTTCAGGTCAAAAACTGACGAATACAGTTACGTATCCCTTACAGGGAACATGCTGGATGTAAGACTTGTGATAAGGATAGATAACATAAGGGTGGTCGCTGAGATGAGGTACGACAAGGATCTGAGATACCCTCTGATGTACATATCCGACGTCCAGAATCTGAATTGAGTCTGCATTCCCCGGACATGCGAATATCCTTGGGATAGTCATCCTTCATTCGTTCTCCGACAGCAAAGGGGGTGCGCAACGGCAAGAGACTCCTCAGGGGATGTTTCGAACAAGCATGTGTGATATGTGTACATAAACACCGTTTATCAGATATTTTTAGACATGAGCAGGTAAAACCCGACATTTTAAATAAGATGCTTTCTTTGGAAAAAACACCTTGACTGAGAAGAGAGCGCGAAAATGCGCTACCTTTCAGGTCCTGAGCTCGGAGTATTCGTGCCGATCAGAGAAAGCGAAAACAGTTCGCTTCAAAGGTTCATCCGCTATGCCACGGGATCTTCAGCGGTCCGCGGGCCTTCGGGTCCGCGGATCGGTCCCGCGACTTCATGTTGCTTGGATTCCAGTGCCTCAGCGGATGCGCTGAAGCACAGATGCTCCGATCAGATCAGAATCGGAGATGACACACGATGTCTTCAGGCACAACGAAGAAAAGACCGATAAAGGCCGTGGACAACATGTTCCACGACCAATCTAACGGCTGGAATGGGACGGATAAAGGCCCGTATAACGGGCTCCGTGAAGAGCTTTGTAGAAGAACACCGGCCCCGCACGAAGGTCAAACGCTCTGCAGAGGATATCTTCGCAGGGATCGAGAGCCCTCGGGATGAGGAGGGCAACGAGATAATGATACAGGTGAGGAACCTTTCCAAGATCTTCGGGAGACACCCTGAAGAAGCGCTGGCACTTCTCGAAGAGGGGAAGACAAAAGAGGAGGTGCAGAACATGACCTCAAACAACGTGGGCCTGTATGACGTCTCCTTCGACGTAAGGAAGGGCGAGATATTCGTCCTGATGGGTCTTTCAGGGTCAGGGAAGTCCACTCTGGAACGTTGCATGAACAGACTCATAGAGCCTACCTCCGGGCAGGTGCTCATCGACGGGCTTGACTTCACATCCCTGAACGAAGAGGACCTGCGCATCGCGAGACGGGAGAAGATGTCCATGGTCTTCCAGAACTTCGGACTTCTCCCCCATCGCGACGTGAAGAACAACGTGGCCTACGGCCTTGAGATGCAAGGGGTTCCTGAATCCAAGCGCCTGGAGAAGGCCGCGGCCACCATAGAGCTCGTCGGTCTCGCAGGGTACGAGAACAGCATGCCTTCGGACCTCAGCGGGGGGATGAAGCAGAGGGTCGGCCTGGCAAGAGCCTTGGCAACCAATCCAGACATCCTCTTCATGGATGAGGCCTTCAGTGCCCTGGATCCACTGATAAGGAACGACATGCAGGACGAGCTTATCAAGATCCAATCCGAACTCGACAAGACCGTGATCTTCGTTACACACGATCTAAATGAGGCACTGAAGCTGGGAGACCGCATAGCCCTGATGAAGGACGGGCGGATCGTACAGGTGGGTACGGCAGAGGACATCCTGCAGGACCCCGCGGACGAGTACGTAGGCCGTTTCGTCAGAGAAGTCGATCGCACGAAGATACTGACTGCCAGCCTCTTCATGAGGAAACCCAAGAGTGTCCTGTATGTGACCCAGGGCCCCAGGACCGCACTGAGGATAATGGACGATTACGACCGCAACGATATGCTGGTCATCGACAGAAGGAACCACCTTGTCGGGATGGTGGAATCGGACGATATACTGAAAGCGGTGCAGTCCGGGGACAAGGACCTTTCGAAGATAGTGATGGACATTCCCTCTGTCGGCCCCGATACACCTATGAGCGAGGTGATACAGATCATGGTCACCACCGATTTCCCCATACCTGTGATCGACGGCGACGGCGTCCTCTTGGGTATGGTGAGCCCTTCGGTGGCGGCCGAGACGCTTAACATTGGAGGTGGAGAATAATGGCGTCTCCGATAGGATCCTTCGCGGAAGAGCTGGTGGATTTCATAGATTACTACTTCGGCTGGCTGCTGACTCTGTTCAGTGACATACTCGATCAGATCCTGGACCTCGTTGGAAGCGCCCTGACCTACCTGGACCCAATCGTGTTCATACCCATCCTGATGATCGTGTCCCTGCTGATCACAAAGCGCCTGGTCATGTCGCTTATGATCGGCGCGGCCTTCTACACCATCTATTGGATGGGATACTGGAACAGCGCCATGGCCACACTGAACATGGTGCTGGTAGCCACCTTGGTGGCTGTGGTACTGGCTGTCCCTCTTGGGATCTGGGCCGCTGACAGCGAGAAAGCGAATCCCGTGATCAAGGCACTCATGGACTTCATGCAGACGATGCCTGCCTTCGTCTATCTGATACCTGCTGTCATATTCTTCGGATTGGGGGAGGTCCCGGGAGTCGTCGCCACAGTCATATTCGCCATGCCGCCCGTGGTGAGGCTTACGAACCTGGGCATCAGGCAGGTTCCACCGGAGATGAACGAAGTGGCGGACGCCTTCGGATCGACCGGCTGGCAGAAGCTTACCAAAGTGCAGATGCCCATCGCGATGCCTTCCATAATGGCCGGCATCAACCAGTGCATCATGCTGTCACTCTCTATGGTGGTCATAGCTGCCATGATAGGCGGAGAGGGTTTGGGCGGAGATATAGTGGAAGCCCTAAGCGAGATCGATGTAGCTGTCGGATTCGAAGCAGGTCTGGCCGTCGTATTGATCGCCATGACATTGGACAGGCTTACTCAGTCGTTCAAGGAGAGCAGAACGTGAGCTTCAGGCTCACGGGAGAAAGGAAATGGATGGAAAATATCTAAAAATAGGAGTCCTGGCAATATTAGTTATATTGCTGGGAACCGGGGTCTACATGTACGCAGGTGGCTCCGAAGCTGAAAAGATAGAGAAGACGGGTGTGGTCCTGGAGGGCGGAGCTAAACTCGGGCTTGTGGTGCCCCAGTATACCGTGGACGAACTGGGTATCTCTAGCATATCCGATCTGGAGGATCATGCTGGCGTTTTCGATGGCAAGATAACAGGTATCGACGCCGGTGCAGGTATTATGAAGATGGCGAATAAAGCCATAGAACATTATGATCTGGACTCCTTCAAGCTTATGGCATCTTCGGAAACGGGGATGCTCAGCGCACTTGATGCCGCACTTGATAAACATGAACACATCGTGGTGACCCTTTGGGACCCCCATTGGGCGACCGGGGCTTACAACATTGTCTACTTGAAAGACCCGAATTTCTCCTTTGGAAAGGCCGAGTCCATAGAATCCTGGGCCAGGCCCGGGCTCAAGGCAGAGGATGCGGTTCTTGCCAGCTTAATGGAAAGATACACCTACGAAGTAAGCGAGTTCAACGGACTTCTGGCGCACATAAAAACAGTGCAGATAAAGGGGCAGCCACAAGGGAGTGGCTTGACTCCAACACCGAGACCTATGACATGTGGATCGGAGACGCGACACATCAGGAGAACCGCGGCGAGATCGAGATAGGCCTTGTCAACTGGGCATGCGCCGTAGGCTCGTCCAATGTTCTGAAGCATCTTCTCGAGGATTTGGGATACACAGTGAAGCTCACACCCGTCACTGCAGGCGCTATGTACACAGGCCTTGCCAACGGGGACATAGACCTCATAACTACGGCATGGGTGCCGCTGACGCACAAGCAATACATGGAAAAGTATGCCTGAGAAGATACCTTAGATCAACAATATCAAACCATTTAACAACCATTTTTATCGTTTGTCACAGCCGCCGTGAATGAAACGGGGATCTGCAAAATAGCATCAGAGCACTGAGACCTGATAAATATCTGCGAGTATATGCAGTATTCCCGGTCGAACATACGGCCTTTCGGGGCTGGGTTCGTCTTGATAGGACATTAATTAATATCTGCATCACTATGCGGGATAAGACACGAGGGCTGTTTTGATGGTCAGTGAGCTGAAGATAGGGATAACGGGACTTCCGGGTTCAGGGAAGACAGTGACATTGGTCAGTGTCATAGAGAAACTCAGGGAGGGCGGGTACACTATCGGCGGTATGATCAACGAGCCTGTCATGGATAACAGGCACCGTGTCGGCTTTACCGTACGTGACATAATGACGGGAGAATGTGCGGTTTTCGCCCATAACGACATTGGCGGCCGGGTTTCCGTCGGTAAAATGGGCATTGACATATCAATATTGGAGGATGTGGGCGTCAGGGCCATAAAGAATGCCTGTGCCGAATGCGACATCATAGTCATAGATGAGGTGGGGAAGATGGAAGTCGAGAGCCCCGCATTCGTTGATGCCGTGAAAGAGGCATTGGACATGGGCAAACCGATGATCCTCACTTTGCATAAGAAATCCAGGAATCCTCTGCTCCAGGACATAAGGCGCAGGGACGATGTGAGGATACTCGAGGTCACGCCGACCAACCGCAGCTTGCTACCTTTCAAAATAGTGAGCCTCATGAGCGGGGAAAATCGCAGATGAATGGCGTGAGGATAAAAGAAGGCGGAACAGAATTCATGGTGCCGGAAGAGCACTCCGTCAAAGGGCCCGGCAAGATACGAGGATCTGTTTTCTTCAATTCACAGATGGCGTTCAACAGGGACGTCAACATAATGCTTCTCAAAGCCTTGGGGAGAAAGAACATGAGCGTGGCCGACGCCATGAGCGCCACCGGCGCCAGGGCGGTCAGGATCGCTAATGAGGTTCCCGATACCTTCGTCACCGCCAACGACATAAATGCCGATGCGGTGGAATACATAAAACAGAACATAGAACTGAACAGCCTCGAGAACTGCGTCCCGTCGAACAGGCCTCTGGGCTCCCTTCTCGCGGAAGAGTCCTTCGACTATGTGGACCTGGATCCCTTCGGTTCCCCGGTGCCGTTCCTGCATGCCGCCATATCCGGATGCAGGAGGAAGGGGATCCTTGCCGTGACCGCCACGGATGCCGCCCCCCTTTCCGGGGCTCACAGGGCCAAGTGCGAGAGGAGATATTCCGCCAGGCCCCTGAGGGGGCCGATGTGCCACGAGGCGGGGCTTAGGATACTGATGGGGCACATATGCAGGGAGCTTGCTCGGCTTGACAGGGGGATGGTGCCCCTGCTGTCATTCAGCGCGGACCATTACTTCAGAACTTACATTCTAGTGGAGAACGGGGCGGCCGCTGCCGACAGATCTCTGTCTCAAATGGGATATATCTCCTATGATCAGACCACCATGGAGAGGGGATTCGCATCTGAACCGGATAAAGACCACAAGTACGGGCCCCTGTGGGGCGGGAAGCTGTTCGACAGAGAACTGCTGTCCCGCATGAGCCCGGAAGGTATGAGCGACCCGAGAAGATGCGCTTCCATGCTGGAGATGTGGAGGCAGGAGATCGACTCCGTGCCCCTGGTATATTCAGTTGACGAAATATCCTCTTTCACCAAGAGGCCGACACCTAAATTCGAGGATCTCATTGAGTCCCTTCGAAGAAGGGGGGATGCCTCGAGAACTCATTTGGGGCCGGTGCTCTTCAAGACGTCTCTTCCTTTGGAAGAGATAGTCTCGGCATATGATGAGGCGTATTCCGCAGGACATTGAGTGAAGCCGATAAATAGGGACAGCTTATTGTGTGTCCCTGATACAATGCCGACCCTCGCGATTATAGGAGCCCAATGGGGCGATGAAGGAAAGGGCAAGATTACCGATTATCTCGCAGAGAACGCCGATGCGGTCGTTCGGTTCCAGGGCGGGAACAATGCGGGCCACACCATCATCATAGGGGAGAACACGTTCAAGCTCCATACACTTCCTTCAGGCATACTCCGGAAGGGAAAGCTGGCCATAATCGGCAACGGCGTGGTCATAAACATGGCTGATATGACAGAAGAGGCGAAGCAGCTGACAGATGCCGGAATGACCCTCGACTGCCTCAGGATATCCGACAGAGCCCATGTGATAATGAATTACCACAAGAAGCTGGACGGCGCCGAGGAATCCCGCAGGGGCAAAGTGGCCGTGGGAACCACGAAAAAAAGGAATAGGTCCTGCATACCAGGACAAGATCTCCAGATGCGGCTTCAGGGCCGGGGATCTCCTGGAATCCGACCTCATAAAAGAGAAGGCCTGTGTGCTCCTGCCCATGAAGAACGAGCTTCTGGACATGTACGGCGGTGAACGCTGCGGATGCACCGTGGATAAGATGTGCGGTATGTTCGAGACCTGGAACGAAAGCTTCGGCAAATACATCTGCGACACGTCCGTCCTCATAAACGATATGATAGATGAGGGCAAGAACATCCTCTTCGAAGGCGCTCAAGGCTCGATGCTGGACGTGGACCACGGAACCTACCCTTACGTAACATCCTCCTCCACGGTCGGCGGGGGCATCTGCTCCGGTTCCGGGATAGCACCGAACAGGATCAAGGAAGTGGTCGGGTGCCTCAAGGCCTACACCACCCGTGTCGGAGAAGGGCCCTTCGTCACAGAGCTCTTCGGTGAGGAAGGGGCATATCTTCAGGACAAGGGCGGAGAGTTCGGGACCACCACCGGCCGCGGGAGGCGTTGCGGGTGGCTTGACCTCGTGGTCGCAAGGTATTCCGCAAGGCTATCCGGCATAACCCATTGGGCCATTACGAAGCTGGACGTTCTCAACGGATACGAGGAGATCAAGGTCTGTGTCGCATACGAGATAGACGGAGAGATCGTGAAGCACTTCCCCGCTTCAATACGCAAGCTGGAAAGGGCCAAGCCCGTCTACGAGACGCTGAAGGGCTGGAAGGACATGGCGGACTACGACGGAAGCTACAGATCCCTGCCGTTGGAAGCGAAAGAGTACCTCAGATTCATAGAAGAGAGCACCGGCGTGCCCGTCGGAATCATAAGCATCGGGCCGGAGAGATCTCAGACCGTCGACGTCTATAAGAAATGGTGGCCGGCTCAGGAACAATGAATAGTAAACGGGACTCCGGCCGAACATGTTCGCAGTCTCGCTTATTTCCGCCTGATCCCATCTGAGATCCGGGCAAAGACTTCAGGGATCACGACCTGAAAAGGAAGTGATCGCAATGGAAAAACTGAGTTGCAAAGAAAGATTCAGACGCGCAATGAGGCACCAAGAGGTAGACCGTCCGCCTGTCTGCGGTATGACCACAGCGGCTACGACGGAGCTCATGGATTACACCGGCGCGCCCTGGCCCGAGGTCCACACCGACGCAAAGCTCATGGCAAAGCTCGGGCTCGGAGCATATCCTTTCCTGAAACTGGAATCGATAAGGATACCGTACTGCCTTTCCTATGAGGCAGAAATTCTCGGAGCCAACGTAAACCTTGGAAAGAAGAACAGCACGCCCATGGTGAAAGGGAGCAAGTACAGGGACAACCTGGATGCCGACCTGGAGCTGATGGACGAGAAGGAGATGCTCAGGGCCGGCAGGAACCCGGTCATCATCGAGGCGTCCAAGATCATAATGAAGGATAAGGCCAGCAAAGAGCTCCCCACAGTGCTGGGAGTCACCGGCCCCTTCACGATAGCAGGGCATCTGGTGGGAACCGAGAATCTTATTCTATGGACCATAACCGAGGAGGATATGGCTCACAAGTACTCCAACTTCGTATCCGAATATGTCGGCATGTGGCTGGAGTATGTGGACAAGAACCTGGGGTTCGACACCATACAGATGTCCGAGCCTTCCGCATCCTGGGACATGTTGTCTCCGGACCTCTTCGATACCTTCGCCCTGCCCAACCTGAAGAAGGTCTACAAGCGCATGGACGATACCATGTCCATCCTGCACATCTGCGGAAATATGCTGCCGATGCTGGATAACATGATCGGCACAGGGTGCACGGGATGCAGCATCGAGGAGAAGACAGATCCGTATCAGGCAGTCAAGAAGGCCAATAAAAGATCCGCTCTGATCGGTAACGTCGGGGTTGTAAGGCCGCTCCTCCAAGGTACCCCTGAGGATGTCAGGGTGATGACCGAGAAGAGCATCGACGCAGGATTCGATGTCATATCTGCCGGATGCGGGCTTTCCGCTCTGATCAAGAAGGAGAATCTCCGGATGATGGCAGAGACGACGGTGAATTACAAAAGAAGAAGTAAAACCTCAAAAAGGGTTCCGCTTACGGCGGGACCCGCCAATTTTCATTTCTGCTTCATGCTGTCCAGGCTATCCATTGCATGACGCACCACCAGCCTCCTCTCCGCATCCCTCAATGAGACGCTGAGAGTGGATTTGGAACAATTCGCCATATCTGCCAGATCCTCCAGGGATATTTTTCGGGGTACGTCATAGTAGCCCATGCTATAGGCCAGATGGACATGCTCCTCCTGCTTGCTGGTGAGGGCCGACTCCACCTCCACCGGGTACGAGGAGATCTTCTCCACCCCGTAGCCCTCCGTTCTCATCCTGTTGAGAAGCTTATTCATAATCACCTTATTGGGCGCGAGGATCCGCCAATCGATGATATTATCGTTCTGCGGTATCGCGGACAGCAGGAAGCACCCTGATTCCGAAACTATCGAGGCGAGATCGCAGTTGTTGTTCAGGACCATCACCATAGTTTGGGTCTTTGATATCTTCACGGCGTTGGCCTCACCATGCTCATTCTTGTAACTGTTAACCTTATCGACTATGTCCGGGTGCGTCCCATCCATATCCACCAGCTTGATCAGGGAGTACCCCATGGAATTGACCAGTGGAGAGCATTGGGTTATCTCGACCTTAAGGCCTTTTTCCTGCTCCACATCTATCGGAAGAACCTTGTGGCACGGGTGGCCGTCCGGACGCGCTCCGTACACCCTTCGGTCTATTCTGAGGATAGCGTGATGCATATTCCACCGAACGAACATGTTCGTGATTCTTCATAAATATGCCCCACAGTCATTCAAAATCAAGGTCCGATTCCGAAGTCTTTGCCCAGATGGAGGAATCCAATGACTATAGATCCTGAAAAGAAAAAGAAAATGCTGTCCTACAGGTGGGCTATCTTCGGCATAATGGCCGTGGCCTACTTCTTCGTGTACTTTCACAGGACATCTACTGCCGTGCTCGCCCCCGACATACAATCGGCTTTCGGTGTGGGCGCCGCAGGAGTGGCACTGCTGGGCTCGATGTATTTCTACGCATACACCGTAATGCAGCTACCCAGCGGGATACTTACAGACAAATGGGGCCCCAGAAGGACCGTGACGATATTCGTAATATTGGCTGCCATCGGATCGTTGATCATGGGGATGGCGCCCAGTTTTGAGATTGCGCTTGTCGGGAGGGTACTGATAGGGATCGGCGTGGCCGTCATCTACATACCCATAATGAAAGTACTTGCGATATGGTTCAGAAAATACGAATTCGCATCCCTCAGCGGCACGTTGCTGCTAGTGGGTAACGTCGGAGCCCTGGCGGCGACGACACCTCTCGTGCTGATGACCGAGGCCCTCGGTATGAAGGGTGTTTTCACCGCCCTCGGAGTCATAACCCTGATAATCGCAGCCATGTGCTGGATAATAGTAAGGGACCACCCGAAGGACATGGGGCTGCCGGCCATCGAAGAGATCATCTCCGAGGAAACCGGAGAACCCATCAAGGAATCCACTTCAGCCAAGATGCCGATGACGGAAGCTTTGAAGATCACCTTCGGGAGCGGCAGGAAATTCTGGCCTCTCGCCATATGGTTCTTCTTCATGTACGGGTCGATAATGGTATACCAGGGACTTCAGGCCGGACCTTTCTACGGTGCAGTCTACGGATGGGGCAAGACCGACTACAGCATCCTCCTGATGGCGGTGGCCATAGGGATGATATTCGGATGTCCTCTGGCAGGAATAATATCAGATAAGATATTGAAATCCAGGAAAAAGGTGCTCATTGTGGGCACGCTCGCCTATACTTTGATATGGGCAGTGATCTGGCTCACCGCAGGCAGTCTCGGTAATTATGCGGGACAGTTCGCCATTAATTTCGCGTTCGGATTCTTCGGAGGATTCTTCGTCGTATCCTATGCTCAGATCAAGGAGCTGTTCCCGATCTACATCGCAGGCACGAGCACTGCCGCCCTCAACCTGTTCCCTTTCGCCGGAGGAGCGATACTGCAGCTTCTGTCCGGATACATGGTGGTGGATAAGACCCTCGCCCAGTTCCAGAACCTGTGGCTGTTGATGTTCATCCTGATGGTGATAGCCAGCATCGCCGCGCTGATGAGCCTGGAGGCGAAGGACATAGAAAGGAGGGAAGCAAAGAAAGGATGAAGATGCCGGACCGAGGAAATTCTTTAGAAACCCTTTAGGCCGGTCACGAAGGAAGTGTCTCCCTTCGTGACCGGTTTCCCTTTCAGTGCTTCGCTCTTGCGAACATCTTCATATCCGCGCCCAAAGGCAAAGTGGCATCTATACCGACCTTCCATGTGGTGCCGTCGGATGAAGGGTCCAGAGAAGAGCCGGCGGCGCCCTCTATCCTTACCATCCTGTTGGCCTGGAATCTGGTGGCGACGGCCCATTCAACTTCCCTGTCGTCGAATATGTTGATGTCCCCGTCCACGATTATGACCTGCTTCATTGACGGATGACCGGAGAAGGCGGCCATTATTGCGTTCACGGCATCCCCCTCTTTGTTCTTGGTTATGGATACGACCCCGTTCAGCCAGCAGCACCCGCCCTCCGTGAGGCGGACACAATGGGTCTTGGGAACCACCTGCTTAACAGTCCTGTATATCATAGGCTCCCTGGGAAGGCCCATGAACAGGAAATGCTCGTTCCCTCCCGGTATCAACAGGGTCATGAGCGGGTCCTTGCACGTCCATATCTTATCGACGGCTATGACCGGCTGGCTCCTCACGGAATCGTAGGTCCCGGTTATATCGACGAAGGGGCCCTCGTCCGCCATCTCGGAGGTTATCCTGCCCTCGAACACATAATCGGCATCTGCGGGCACCAGGAGGCCGCTGTCTGTCCTCCCGACCTTCAGGGGCTTGCCCGTCGACATCATGCACATGGCTGAGGCTATTTCCAGCTCGTCCGTTTCATAGGCGGTGGACGTGGCTGCGGCCAGCATAACCTCCGGTGGAAGGCCTATGCATATCGCTATCCTCAGGTCCTCGCCCTTCGCCTTCGAATCCTTGTGCATTGTGAACAGGTGCCTTGGGACCAGCCTCACGGCTATCCTCTTGCCGTCCATGATCATCATCCTGTGGAAGGAGACGTTCTTCTTACCGCCGTACTCCGCGATTATTATCCCTGAAGCGACGTATCTGCCGCCATCATCCGGATAGTACTTGCATATCGGCAGCTCCGTAAGGTCCCTTTTGTCGGATACCTGCCTGAACGCCGGGTCCTTCACCTCTTCGGTCGCCACCGGACAGTCCAGGGCCTTGGACAGCACGTCAGTTATATCCTCCGGGGCTATGCCCATCGCCTCAGCTATCTTCTCTCTGGTGGAGAACAGGTTCCCCACAGCTTCCCCCCCATTGAGGGATTTGAAAACAACAGTCCTGGACTGATCCTCCGTCAGGATCCCGGTGGTCCTCTGGGTGTCCGGATCTACATGCTCTTTGACAATGAAAGCGGAATCGGGAACGTAGCGCCTTACCGACATGATTGCTCATGCACCCGCGCATATTTCAAATGTAACCCGGGACCAAGTGGCTGAATTGATATAGAACGATTCGATTCCTATGGTCATGCCCGACGAGATGATGGACGCCGTGATCAGGAAATACTCTCTGCAGAACGCAGTATTCTATAAGGGGAAGGCGAACCCCAGATCCGTAACGGGCAAGATACTGGGCGAATGCCCCGAGTACAGGCAGAGGTCCAAAGAGCTGACCGAGGCCGCGGAGAGGATCGTGGCCGAGGTCAACGCCATGAGCCCCGAAGCCCAGGCGAAGGAACTAGACAACATAGATCCCAATATGCTCGTCAGGGAGAAGAAGGAGAAGATCCACGGGCTCCCGGATCTCGAGAATGTCGAGGGGAAAGTGGTCATGAGGATCGCCCCGGGACCGTCCGGGCCTCTGCACATAGGGCACACCCGCGTCGGCATACTGAATGACGAGTATGTCAAAAGATATGGCGGGAAGCTCATATGCAGATTCGAGGACACGAACCCCGACAAGATCGAGCCCGACGCCTATGACATGATAAAAGAGGACCTCGAGTGGCTGGGCGTGAATATCGACGAATACGCCGTCCAGTCGGAGAGATTCCAATATTACTATGATATAACGAGAAAGCTCATCGAGATGGGACACAGCTACATGTGCACCTGCGACGGCGACGAGTGGCGCAAGATGAAGGAGGAAATGAGGCCCTGCCCGTGCCGCGATCTCCCCGTGAAAGAGAATCTGGAGAGATTCGAGAGATTCCTCGCCGGAGGATATGGGGACGGGGAGGCCGTTGCCGTCATCAAGACCGCGATAGACCATCCGAACCCGGCGATAAGGGACTTCGTCGCCCTGAGGCTTGTAAGGCATCCCCACCCGAAGACCGGGACGAAATATGTCGCATATCCCATGATGAACCTGTCCGTGACCATAGACGATCATTTGATGGGGATGACCCACGTGATCAGAGGCAAGGACCATCTCAACAATACCCTCAGACAGGAGTACATATACGATTATCTGGGATGGAAGAAGCCCGTGTTCCACCACTACGGATTGGTGAATATACCCGATACCGTGCTGAAGACCTCTCTGATAAAACAGAGTATAAGGGACGGGGAGTACACAGGATGGGACGATGTAAGGACCGGCACCGTCAGAGCTCTCAGGAGGCGCGGGATAAGGCCCGAGGCGATCAGGAGATACTGGGTGGAGAACGGGATCAAGCCCATAGACATACAGTTCTCCTGGGATAACCTGTTCGCCATGAACAGGGACCTGATAGACGACAAGGCCGACAGGTATTTCTTCGTTGCAGATCCGGTAAGATATGATATCGAGGGGGGAGACGACCTGAAGGGCAGGGCGCCGCTGCACCCCGATCATCCCGAGAGAGGGTGGAGGGAGTATCATGTGGGAGGCTACAAGACCGTGTATCTTTCGGAAGCGGATTCCCTGATGTTCTCCCAGGCGGGGAAGGTCAGACTGAAGGATCTCTGCAACATATCCTACGGCACCCCTGCAGTATACGACGGCAACGATGTATCGATATTGAAGGAGGGCGTCAGAGCGATCCAATGGGTTTGCGGCGAATCGGTACGGGCCGAGGTGCTGATGCCTGACGGGACATCGGTCAAAGGGCTTGTGGAGAAGGCCATACTTGACGGCAAAGGGGACATGGTCCAATTCGAGAGATTCGGATTCGTCCGTGTGGAGAGAAGGAGCCCCGAGGGCGTGATCTGCATCTTCGCTCACCGCTGATCTCACAGAAGCGCATTGAACAGCGTGCCCACGATTACCGCGACGGCGACGGATGCAACTGAAAACCGCCAAGGTCTCCTTCCAGCCTATCTCACGCCACATGGCCGCCATTGTGGCGATGCATGGCAGGTATATCGCCATCACTAAGCCGAATACCACGAATTGTGAAGGGGTCATGAACTCCGTCATGGGAGTCCCCGCAGCAAGTATCAGGAGCATGCCGTAGGCCATTTCCTTCCTCAGCACACCGACGAGGAACGCTATTATCGTCACGGCCGGAAGACCCAGCATCGTGACCGTGACAAACGAGAAGGGCTCGACTATCGGGTCAAGCAGATTGTATGCCAGCAGCGCCTCCATTATTATGCTGCCTATCAGCAGAAGAGGTACCGCTATCACGAAGAAATCCTTGATCCTGCTCCAAGCCTTGCGGAGCACATTCTGCAGATTCGGAGAGGTCATCTCCGGCAGTTCCATCGAAAGATTGGACGGTTCATATGGAAGGATCTTGTTAAGGAGCGTGGCGACCAGAAGTGCCAGCAGGAAAAGGACGAACAAGATCATGAATGCGTAGACAGCCCCTGCGAACACCCCCGTAACACCCATTATTATGGCCATCTGAGCAGAGCAGGGTATGGCCATTGCGATGAGTGTGCAGACTATCACTCTTTCCCTCTTGGAAAGAAGGGACCTCGTCGCCATTATAGCTGGCACATTGCACCCCAGACCAACGACCATTGGTATGAAAGCATTCCCATGCATCCCGAACTTGTGCGTTACCCTGTCGAGAAGCACGACAACCCTGGGCAGATACCCGGTATCCTCCAAGATCCCGAGTATGATGTAGAATACCAGTATGTATGGTATGACCAGTCCCAGCACTGCCCTCAGGCTGTTGTCCAGGCCGGTCATTATTATCTCCCCCGTCTGACCTCCGGCATCCCTGCCGAAATCCGGCAGGGCGGTGCCTATGTAGGTATCATAGAAATCGGAGACCAGACCGTCGAGGAACGATCCTCCGAAGATCATTATTATGAATATCAACCCGAAGACGCCTGCAAGTATCGGTATGCCTGTTGACGGGTTGACGGTGATCTCGGAGATCCTCTCGGTAACGGACAGCTTCCTTTCCACTGCCCTCACGGCGCCCATCACTATCACGCGGGCATCGCCGTAACGGTCACGGGCCATATGCACGTTGAGAGGCTCTCCGTGCTCCTCCTCGAACTCCCGGCGCATCCTTGATACCAAGACCTCTGTGGAATCGGGTATGTTGTTGTAGAACCTCCCTATGCCCTCCAGGAGCTTCACGGCCCTCCCGCGGGCCCCGGGCCCTCCGGGAACATATCCCTGAAGAACGGCCAGATACTCTGCTATATGGCGATCGTACCTGACTCTGTAGTCGGATATCCTCGCGGACCCGGAAGTTATGGCCTCCATCAGTTCCTCTATGCCCTCTCCGCTCTTGGCAGATACAGGTATAACGGGGACTGAGAGCATCTTCTCCAGTGCGACCGTGTCGATCTCAAACCTCTTCTTCGCCACATCGAACTTATTGAGCGCCACTATGGTCGGGACACCCAGCTCCAGTACCTCCAGGCAAAGGACCAGGCTCGGCTCCAGATTGGATGCGTCCGCGACAACCACTATCATGTCGTTCTCGTCCGATGCGAGCATGTCCACGACTATGGTCTCGTCCTTTGACTCCCCGGACAGGCTGTATGTTCCCGGCACATCCTTGATGTTCAGAGTCCGGTCGCCCCTGCGGACCGCCGATTCCTCAAACTGTACGGTGGTGCCCGGATAATTTGACGATATTACCCCGACACCGGTCAGCCTGCTGAAAAGAGAGGACTTGCCGACGTTGGGCTGGCCTACGAGAGATAGGGTCAGCGGTACTCTGCCCGCGGCCTCGTCCTCCGTATACCCGTCCTGTCTCAAATCCGATCAGCCTTCCTCAACGAAGACCAGAGAGGCCAGGTCCATATCCAAAGCTATGGATGAACCGCCCACGCTGGCTATTATGGGGCCTTTCGAGGAGAGGCGGTTGTCGAGCCTTACCTTCCTCCCGGGCACGAAACCTATGGACAATAATCTCCGGATCTTCGCGGAATCGTCGCATTTGAGATGGGATATGACGCCCTCTCCGCCCGTCTCCATACGATCCAACGATAATGTCTGAGCTTTTACAAGCTCCTGATCGCCGAGATCGCCCTGAACATTCACTATGCGACTGAGCTTCTCCGCGGACCCGTCGGAAAGGACGTGCTCCATCCTGCATGCCTCCTCGTGGGCCTCGATGTCGCTGACATCGAGAACATCCGTGAGGAAGCGCTCCATTATCTTGTGCTTCCTCTTTATGCCGCGGGCGTACTCATCACCCTTCTCGGTAAGGGATACACCCTTGTATTTACGGTAATTGACCAGCCCCTGCTCTGCAAGTATCTTGAGCATCTCACTGACGCTGGCGGGGGACACCCCCATGAACTTGGACAGACCGGACGTCTTTACCACGCCCCCCCTTCTCGGACAGGCGCAATATGTTTATCAGGTAGTCCTCCTGATTGCCCGTGATCATCAGTTTAGGAACCCCTACAGACTATATTAAACAATCATCTTCCCCGCAGACCGGTCAGCTTTCCTCATCGTTGTCCGGGGCGAGTTTGCGCTCCTCTTCCTTCTTCTTCAGCTTGGCGTCGATCTCTTCGCGCTCCTTTTGACCGGCAGCCTTCCTGTCCTCGATGGCCCTGTTATATTCCTCGATCTTGACAAGGCTCTCCTCCAGCGCCTTGAAGGACTCCATTGATGCGGGATCGGGGACGAATCTTCCGTCCGCATAGGCATTCCAATAGAATTCACCTATATCCACGGTCATCTCGTCGATGTTGCGCTCCTCTGCCTTGACCTTTGCCTTAAGGGCCTCTACGTCGGAGGCTTCTCCTGCCCTGCTCCCGACTTTGCTTATCTTCCCATCCACCTTGTCAAAGAAACCCATAGGATTACCTCTCTGAGTACATGGAGGCCGATTTATAAAGATTTAAAGGACCGGCGCGGACCGCCGGCCCTTGTGGGATCAGGGAACGAGTTTGCGGTATCCGTATGCGGGCTCGTTGTCGTTGAAGCAGTATTTCACAGATTTGAAGCCTTTCCTGAATTCCCGGACGTCCGACTTGACCTTCTTGGTATCGTCGCCCTTGCAGATGCGGGCTATGAAGGATGCGACCTCCTTCATGTCGCTCTCCTTCATGCCTATGCGGGTCATCTCCTGGGACCCGAACCTGAGCCCGGAAGGCTTGACTGCGCTCTCGTCCCACGGGAGCATGTTCTTGTTGCAGATCATATTCGCATCCTCCATCCTTTGGGCCACATCCTTACCGCCTCCGAATTCGGAAACGTCCACGGCTATCGCGTGGGATCTGGTGAATCCGAGGTCCGGGCAGAGCACGGGTACTCCCAGCTCATAGAGCGCCTGACCCAGGGCCCTGGAGTTCTTGCACGCCTGGGCCGCATACTCCTTCGCGAATACCTTCATCTCGGCCATGGTGATGGCCAGGGCGGCCATCGCATGCAGATGGTGGCTGGAGGTCACTCCTGGGAAGACCGCTTTCCTCAGGGCCTTCTCCTGGTCATCGGTGAGGTTGTTCCCCAGGAGCATTCCGTGGTTGGGACCCGGGAATGTCTTGTGGGTACTCGAGGACATTATGTTGACCCCTTCTCTCAGAGGGTCCTGGAACTGCCCTCCGGCTATGAGACCGAGAACGTGGGCGGCATCATACCATACAAGGCATCCGATCTCGTCGAAAGTATCCTGCAGCTCCCTGAGGGGCGGCGGGAAAAGGAAAACGGAGAGACCGAACTGTGCCACCTTGGGTTTCACATCCTTCAGCAGCTTTATCGTACCGTCCACGTCGAGGTTCATGCTCTCCACGTTGAACGGGTAGTTCACAGATTGAACGCCTCTTTGGCCGAAGGCACCGAATTTCTGAGTCGAGATGTGGGCGCCCTGGGCGAGAGCACACGTTGTTATCGTGTCCCCGGGCTCTGCAAAGGCGAAGAGAACGGCCATGTTGGCCACCGTTCCCGATATGGGACGGACATCGACGAACTGCGCTTTGAAAAGGTCCTCAGCCAGCTCCATGGCCTTTAACTCGACCTTGTCCACGTAGATGTTGCCCTGATAATAGCGCTTCCCGGGCATGCCCTCGGCGTATCTGTCAGCGAAGTCAGAGATGAGGACCTCTTTGGCCAGAGGGCTCATGAGATTCTCGGAGGCGATCATGGGGATGCACTCGTCGAACCATTCGTTGTGTGCCATCACGTTGTCTCTTATGTAACGGGCATCATCGTTCATGGTCATGCTCATGCGATTACAGCAAGCATTAAAAAAGTATTCCAGGGCGGCCCCTCAATCCTTGTCGGATTCCTCGCCGTCGCTGATCTTTTCCTTAGCGTCATAGACGGCATATTCCTGATCGGGGTCGGTGCTCCGCATCTGCGCCAACCTGAGGGATATGTAATCCCCGAGCAGAATGCAGCGGAGGTTCTTCTCGAGATTGCTCCCCCCCCTGACATGATAGACCTGGACATCCAGGCCCTTATCCATGAGCACACCGAGAGTGGAGTCGGTCATGTACCTGAGGACCTCAGAGGCCCCGTCATCGTATATGACCACAGGAACGAAATCCGCAGATGTCTTGTCCTCGGTCCAGCCTATTATCTCATTGTGATTGAAACCGGGTATGGTGCCGAAGAACGCCACCATCTTGGCGTTCTCGTTGATCTGGAACTTCCACCTCATGGAGGCGGAGCGCATGTTCGCCAGGCTGTAGATCACAGGTATGCGCTCTACAAGAGCCTCTGCGAATCCGTCAGGGGTGCTGTTCTCCTCATTGAAGGAGTCCCTGAGCTTCTTAAGTTCCGGGAGCATCGCCCTCATGGGCTCCCTGAACTCGCAGAATCCCATGTCCTCCAGTACAGCGCCCAAATGCCCGACCATGCTTCCGAGCGCGCACCTGGACAGCATCCCGGAGGGCAGCTGGACTTTTATCCCGTACCCTTTCTCGTCGCAGCGTTTTCCAAGCTCGCCGCCGGAGGTCACGCACACTACGGGGCATTTCCTCTTCACCGCCTCCTTCTGGAGGTAGAGCATCTCGGTGGTGTCGCCGGAATAGCTGATTATTATCACTGCAGTATCATTCTTGACCCAGTTGGGCAGGTCGATACCGCGTATCACCGGAAGAGGAACGCTTGAGAAGCCTCCGGCATAATCTGATATTATGTCGCCGGCCATGGCTGAGGTGCCTACACCGCATATGCAGATCTTTCCCGTTTCCGGGAGCTGGGGCAACTCTGCCTCCAACGCCGTCTCGATCTGCTCAGGCATCGTCTTGATCTGCCTGCTGACCTCCGTATCCGAAATATCGAATCTCTCCAAGAGAGCCTCTCCCGTCCGTTCTATATCTTCCACCTATAAAACGGTGACATCGCCTCCCCGGGGCACCATTACAATTTTGTGGCATACCTACACATTTCATGGTACTTCAACAATATTATTTTTATACCTAGCCCTTGCCGAGCAAGAAGGTAGATAAATGAGGTTGGAGCACGTTCTCGACGAGATCAGGAAGGGCCGCATGGTTCTCGTATTCGATTTTGACGACAGGGAAAGGGAGACTGATATGACCATCGCCTCGGAATTCATCAGAAAGGAGG
Source organism: Methanomassiliicoccales archaeon RumEn M2 (assembly GCA_001421175.1). Taxonomy (GTDB): domain Archaea; phylum Thermoplasmatota; class Thermoplasmata; order Methanomassiliicoccales; family Methanomethylophilaceae; genus RumEn-M2. Next base: position 43,362 of record LJKL01000015.1, read on the forward strand.
ACATCAGACGCATGCGCAAGGACGCAGGCGGCCTGGTATGCACCACCACCCCTTACGCCAAAGCGAAGGCCGTGGGGCTTCCATTCATGGCGGACATATACGCTGACGACTCCTCCAAATACCCTCTGATGCTGGCCATGGCCCCCACCGATATACCGTATGACGGCACCAAATCCTCCTTCGGCGTCACCATAAACCACAGGAAGACATACACCGGCATAACCGATGCCGACAGGGCGCTGACGATCGGGGAGTACGCAAGGACCATCTTCCAGGACAAGAGCGACGACCAGATCGCAGAGGAGCTCGGCAAGAACTTCAGGGCTCCGGGGCACGTTCACCTGCTGAACACATCCCAGGATATCCTCATGAACAGGAGGGGTCACACGGAGCTGTGCACAGCCCTCATGATAATGGCGGGAGTGAAGCCCTCCGCCACAATATGCGAGATGCTCGGGGACGACGGAGGGTCCGAGACCAAGGAGAATGCCATGGCCTACGCCGACAGGGAGGGGCTAGCATTCATAACCGGTGACGAAGTTATCTCCGCGTGGGAAGAATTCAAGAAGAAAAAGAGGTGAGCGCATGGTCAGGGTGATGGCTTCGGGAGTGTTCGACATAATACACACGGGCCATCTCTCCTATCTGGAGCAGGCCAAGGCCAAAGGCGACGAGCTCGTCGTGGTGGTGGCCTGCGACGAGACCGTTCGCAAGAACAAGCATGAACCTGTCACGCCCCAGGAGATGAGGGTGCGGCTCGTCGGCGCCCTCAAGCCCGTGGACAGGGCCGTCCTGGGCAGAAGCGGCGACGACATATACTCCATTCTCAGGGACATAGACCCAGACATAATAGTTTTGGGCTACGACCAATCCTTCGACGAGAAGGCGCTCGAGAAGAAGCTGAACGATAAAGGCTACAACATAAAGGTCTGTCGCGCCGACCGGTGCGCCGACGATCTCACCGCCACCAGGCACATAATCCGGAAGATACGCGGCACGGAGGCAGAGAAATGAAGTACATAGGCATCGCCGACACCACTTTCGCAAGATACGACATGGGTGGCGCCGCGGAGGACGAGCTCAAGAAGACGGGCACAGGATTCAGGATCATCAGACGCACGGTACCGGGCATGAAGGACCTGCCCGTCGCATGCAAGAAGCTCATTGAAGAGGAGGGATGCGAGATCGTGATGGCACTTGGGATGCCCGGACCCAAGGAGAAGGATAAGATGTGCGCCCACGAGGCCTCCACGGGCCTGATACGTGCCCAGCTGATGACGAACAGGCACATAATCGAGGTATTCGTCCACGAGGACGAGGCTTCCTCCCCCCGGGAGCTGGCAGAGCTGGCCGACGGCAGGACAAGGGAGCACGCCGTGAACGCTTACAACCTCATTTTCCGTCCCGAGGAACTGTCAAGACAGGCCGGGACGGGCCAGAGACAGGGATTCGCGGACGCGGGACCGGTAGTAAGAAAGAAGTGATAGATATGGCAAAAATACAAGATTGGAATGGTGGCTGCGGAGTTCAACTTCGATGTCACATCGATGATGATCGAAAGGGCCGAGGCGGAAGCCGAGTTCCTCGAGGTGGACATAGCGAAGAGGATCCTCGTTCCGGGGGTCTTCGATATGCCCCTGGCAGTCAAGAAGCTTCTGCAGGATGAGGATATAGACGGGGTAATAACCCTTGGAGCGGTAATAGAGGGCGAGACTGAGCATGATGAAGTGATAATCGCCCAGGCTGCAAGGAAGATTACCGATCTGGCACTTGACTTCAACAAGCCCGTGGCGCTCGGGATCACCGGTCCCGGGATGACGAGACTGCAGGCCGTCGACAGGATCGAGAAGGGCCGCGACGCAGTGGACTCTGTCGTCAAGATGCTTAAGAGGCTCTGAGAAGCTCACTGATGCTTCAGCATGAAGCGCTCCAGTTTGTCATAGGCCTCTTCGAGTATGTCCTTTGACGGCAGGAGTATGGTCCTGAAGTGGCCTTCGCCGAACTCCTCACAGAAACCGGTGCCGTGGACCAGCACCACACCTTCTTCCTTTATTAGATCCAGCACGAACTCCTTGCTGGTGGACCAATCCGTCAGCTCCACCTTGGGGAACATGTAGAGAGCGCCCTTGGCTCTTTTGCTGGATATGCCGGGGATCTCATTCATGCGCTTGTATGTGTAATCCGCACGCTCGCTCAATCTGCGGTTAAGCTCCACTATGTAATCCTGGGGCCCCTGCAGTGATGCCTTGGCGGCCCATTGGCACGGGACATTGGCACATATGCGGGCCCGCAACTGCTTCATCATCCCTTCGAACACATCGCTGAGGATGCCGGGCTCGTCCATGTAGTAACCGTAGCCTATCCTCCACCCGGGCATCAGATTGACCTTGGAGAATCCGTTCAGCACGATCCTGGGCACATCCGACGGGAGCCTGGACACGGAGTAGAACTTGGTCCCGAAGGTGATCTTGTCGTATATCTCGTCGGATATTATCGGTATGCCGAACTCCGCCGAGATGTCCCCGATCTCCCTGATGGCCTTCTCCGAGTAGACCGCCCCGGTGGGATTGTTCGGGTTTATCACGACCAGCGCCTTGGTCCTGTCGGTTATGCGGCTTCTGATCATGTCCACATCCGGATTCCAATCCTCTTCCTCGATCTGCCTGTACGGAACGACCTTCCCGCCGTAGAATTTGATGTATTGGGCATAGGACGGGTACCCCGGCCCCGGGACCAGTATCTCGTCTCCCGGATCGATGAGAGTCCCCATGAGCACGTTTATACCCTCTCCGACGCCGTTGGTGACGAACACCTTGCCGGGATCCACCCTTGCGCCGTGCTTCTCGAACTCCCTCTGGGATATGGCACGCCTGAACTCCAGCTCCCCCTGGGAGTCGCCGTATCCGTTGTCCACGTTGTCCACTGCCTCTCTGAGGGCCGCCTTGAAATACTCCGGCGTCTCGAAATCCCATTTGTTCGGGTCGCCTATGTTCAGACGTATGACCTTCTTACCGCTTCTGGCCACTTCGTCCGCGGGAACGGATATCTCCCTGATCGCGTAATCCATCGCCATGGACCTTTCCGAAGCTACAATCTTTCTGACCATGCGGTTCGGGGGGTCGATTGTCTCATCTGTATTTAATATGAAGGAGCGCGCGACTTTGTACTAACCTTTGTCTGTTGAAGATTGTCATACCTGCCGGGATGCCGTGTATATCCATTTTCTCCGATTGCGCACAATCAATGCGATGTCTGAAATGCGCTGAAGATCTGCTTCTTGACGATCGGTATACTGAAATCTCCGCGGACCCCGCCCCTGACGGGCAGCTGTCGCATTGATTGTTTAGAGCTTGCAGTGGTGCGTCGCATTCGCATCGATTGAGCATTCCCCATATCCCTTAGGCAATCCGTGTTTTTTGAATCGGAGCAATATGCATGCTGTGCGCATGCAGATAAAAACATTCTAAATTTATAAGTAATATCTCGATTGAAGGGTCTGCGTAGATTCCAGATTGAGGAATAAAAGAACTATAATATCTGTAAGAGGATTCGAATCCTTCCCTCAGAGGGTATTTTTAATTCAAGACCAACACAACATCAGACGGGCTTTGTGGTTTTCATACCAAGATAGAATCTTGTTTGACCGGTCTTCAGATCTTCGAGCGAATCGTTGATAGGTCACCGGATCGACATACGACTGCAGCACGCGGGGATGTGTGAGAGTTTTTGTCGATCATATCCTTGAAAGACCTTGACGAGAACTGCTCCGGGACTGATAGACAATGAGAAGTTCTGTTAGAGCGCCGGATTCATTGTCTCGATTCAAAAACCATAAGAAGGATCTTCTTGGAATGACAAAGTCATCAACATAGGTTCATCTCTCAAAGCTTCCGCCGGAGAACGTTTAATAAGTACCCGTACTCTCAACCGGCCTATGGCCATAGTAAGGCTGGGGAAGAATCATCTGAGATGGTGCGACCCCTGCGATTTCCCAATACTCGAAGAGAAGATATGTCCCGTATGCGGAGGAGAGACCCATGAGGTCGATGTCACTCCGCCCGGTGATATCAGACCGGCCTTCGATCACGATCTGGATCTCATACGAAGGGTGGCGGACTCCCAGTTCGGAGAGGGCTCCGGGAATGCTCTGATCCCTCCCGGCAGGGCCGCGATCCTGAATAAAGCTCCTTCCATAGACAGGATGGATGAGATCATATGCGAGGGGAAGACCCTGGCCAACATACGCTACGACATGGGCAGGGGCTGGGTCCTTGTGAACAGGATGCAGAGCGCCATGAGGATAGCTCCCGTCGCCACGAAAGGCTACGTCATATGCGCCGATTCCGCCGTTCCCTTCGTCCAGGACAGCAAGAATCTTATGGCCCCCGGCGTCGACGACGCACATCCTGACATTGTGCCGGGGGATGAGGTCATAATCATAACAAAGGACAGGAAAGCCGTCGCCACCGGCTCGGCGAGGATGACTGCCCAGGAGATGATCGACAGCGAGAGGGGCCTCGCTGTCAAGACCAAATGGGTCAAGCCGGAGGAGAGGATCCCGGACGGGGTGAACCGCACATGGGATGAGATAACGGAAGCGAATCGCGGAATGATCGAGCGCAGGCGCGATGAGGCCGTCGGATTCATAAGGAAGACCATAGAGACGAATGACCTTCCTGCGATCGTATCCTTCTCCGGGGGCAAGGACAGCCTTGCCACCCTGCTTCTCACACTGGATGCGGGATACCGTCTTCCGGTGCTCTTCGTGGATACGGGGCTCGAATTCACCGAGACCGTGGACCACGTTAAGGATGTGACCGAGCGTCACGGCCTGAAGCTGATTACCGAGAGACCGTCCGACGATGCCTTCTTCGGGAATCTGGTCTTCTTCGGCCCTCCCGCAAAGGACTTCAGATGGTGCTGCAAGACGAACAAGCTCGGTCCCACCGTGAAAGCGATAAACACCAATTTCCCGGACGGAGTTCTCTCTTTCATAGGACAGAGGCGCTACGAGTCCGAGGCCAGGAAGAGCAAGCCCCGCGTATGGAGGAATCCGTGGACGCCGGGGCAGTTGGGCGCATCCCCCATACAGAATTGGAATGCCCTGCATGTCTGGCTCTATATATTCTACAAGAAGGAGCCTTTCAACGTATGGTACACAAGAGGCCTTGACAGGATAGGCTGCTTCCTCTGCCCCGCATCGGACATCGCCGAATCGGAAGCTGTCGCGGGAGCCTCCGACCGCTATGCCCAATGGGACGAATACCTGGACGATTACACGGAATCAAGAGGGCTCCCTCCGGAATGGAAGGAGTACCAGCTGTGGAGATGGAAGAATGTGCCGCAGTCCGTACGCGAGTACGTCTCCAGTGTGTCGGGAAAGGAGGTCAGTCAGCTCACCAGGCAGGAGGTCAAGGCAGAACGCGGGCCCCTGACTCTGAGAATGCAGGAAGGATACTCCCCCTGCACGATAGGATACAGTGTCGAGGGGGCCCTCTCAAGGCCTGTGGACCTGGAGAGGCTCTGGGGCTTCGCCCATGTTCTGGGCAGCATGGTGGAACTGGCCCCTGACGGGGAATGGCTGACCGCGGATTATATTACCGTATTCAGAGAGGGTTCGATAATGTCAAAGGCCGCAGTCGAGAGGGATGCCCGCTCCAATATGGAGAAGATGTTCGAGCTGATCATACATTCGGAGCAATGCGTGGGCTGCTCTCTTTGCGTGGCAAGATGCAAAGAGGGCGCACTCAGGATGGTCGATGGTAAAGTGGAGATAGAACCTGATCTGTGCATAAGATGCAGGGACTGCCTTGGCCCCTGCCCCGCTGTGAACTTCAGGGCGGATGCGGAAGAGGATCTTTGATCAGAGCCTTCTGAATCCCCTGAGCGCCCATTTCGTTATGGATTTGGTGCCGTACTTGACAGTTTTCACGATTCCCCTGTGACCGCTGAAGGGCACGGCCTCCATATTCATTATCGCTGCCATGACGTCCTGCCACGTCCTGCAGGAATCGGGTATCACGATATACCCTTTCCCGACAGTGTCAGGAGTATGGGAATCGCTGCCTGCGACTATGGGCTTGCCCACCGATCGGGCAAGTTTCAGGGATCTTAGGTTGGAAGCCTTCGGCGAGCGCCTGTTGAGTGCCTCCAGACCGTCGAACTCAGGTATTATGTTCTTCTCCCCTATGCCGGACCACATCCTGTACGGATGGGGGACGAAGGCCAGGCCGCCCTTCCCGTGTATCGCGTTCACGGTGTCCAATACGCTCATTCCCTTGGGTATGTCCTCTGTGATGCCGTATGCCAGTATATGCCCCTCCGAGGACGTTATCTCAACACCCGGAACGACGATTATCCTTTCATCATCCTTCAGGATGTCGTATGCGGCAACCGTATTGTGATCCGTGACCGCTATGCATCCGAGACCCGCCTCAAGGGCGATATCCACAAGGTCCTCTAACTTCGTCCTGCCGTCGGACATCTCCGTGTGGATGTGCATATCGGCTTTCATCTCACAGAGGCCCCGTCGGTTATCGCCGACTCCAGTGTGGCTACGGAACCTTTCCCGTCGGAGAGGGGCAGTATCCTGTCACCTTCGATTATCAGAACCACGGGATCGGGCGATCCTTCGGGCAGCTTTGCTCCCAGATCCGATGCGGACTTCCTGGAATGAACCTTCATAACGGCTTCCGTGAACTCCTTGTATTCGATCCTGGAACCTTTGGACCCGAGGCCTGAGTCCATCCTCGTCCCGTTGGGCAGATCGGACGATGGTCTCAGAAGCAGCACCTTGCTGCCACCCAGGTCCTCGTCGTCAGCGGCCAGCAGCATACCCTCCGACTTGAATCCTCTCAGCTTCGCGGGTTTGAGATTGAAGACCATGAGGACCTTCCTGCCCACCATCTGCTCTTTGGTGTAGTAGGCCCTGAGACCTGCAACTATCTGCCTGGGCTCTCCGGCATCAACATTCAGGACGAACAGCTTATCGGCATCGGGATGGTCCTCCGCGGACGTTACCTCTGCGACCCTTATATCCAGCTTCCTGAACTTCGCGAAGTCCTGCGGCTCATCCCTTTGAGCCTCCGGCTCTTCCTTCTTCTCGGGTTTCGGAAGCTCGACCTTCGCGTATACGGGCACGGGGCTCTCGAGCACGGTGCCCTCTCTCAGAGGCTTGATGAGGGATGCGTATCCGCTGCTCTCAATGGATGTGCCCGGCTCAAGGTAATTCCAGATCCTCTCAGAGGATCTCGGCATGAAGGGCCAGGACATGAGTGCCAGGGCCTTCACCAATTTCAGATTGCTGTTGAGGACCTCACCGCACTTCGTCTTGTCAGTCTTCATCAGCGCCCAGGGCTTGGACTGGTCGAAGTACTTGTTACCGAAATGTGCCAGATCCATAAGGGATTTGAGAGCCTTCTTGAAATCGCAACCTGAGAGGTACCCGCTGTACTCGGCGAAGGCCCTATCTATCTCAGCATCCACATCCGATGTGTCGCCTGCCCCGGGTATGTAACCGAAGTTCTTGTGGGTGAAGCTCAGGCATCTGTGATAGAAGTTCCCGAGATCCGCCACCAATTCATTATTGATCTTGACCGCGAAATCCTCCCAAGAGAACTCGGAATCATGGGTGTCCGGCATAACCGCCGACAGATAGTAGCGCACAAGGTCAGAATCGTATGCGGAAAGAACCGACGGGATGTCTATAGCTCCGCCTCTGCTCTTGGAGAGCTTCCCGCCGCGGAACATCAGATACTCATTGGCAGGTATGTCATAAGGCAGATTCAAACCGCCGTACCCCATCAGCATGGCCGGCCATATTATCGAGTGGAACGGGATGTTATCCTTCCCCAGGAAATAGTAATGCTTCACGTCCGTGTCATGCCAATATCTCTTCCACAGTTCCGGATCCCCTGCTGAGGAGGAGTACTCCTTGGAAGCGCTGAGGTACCCTATGACGGCGTCGAACCATACGTACACGACCTTATTCTCCCACCCCTCGACCGGAACGGGGACTCCCCATTCCATGTCACGGGTTATCGCCCTGTCATGGAGACCGTCCTTCAGCCAGTTGGTTGTGAACGTCTGTACATTCGACCTCCACCACTTGTTCCTGTCAAGATATGCCAACAGGGAATCGTTGAACTCCGACAGCTTCAGGAAGTAATGCTCTGTCGGTCTTACCTCCGGGATGCCGTCGCAGTGCACACAGTGCGGAGATACCAGGTCCCCCGCTTCGAAGGTCTCGCCGCAGGAATCGCACTGATCTCCCCGGACATTCTCCATGCCGCAGACTGGACATGTGCCCTCGACATACCTGTCAGGCAGGAACCTTCCGCAATTGTCGCAGTAATACTGCATGCTGTCCTTCTTCGACAGATGCCCTTTGCGAAGAAGGGTGAGGAAGAAATCCTGCACCGTCTGTATGTGATTATCAGTGTGGGTCTTAGTGAAGAGCGAGAACTCGATGCCCATGTCCTCTATCGCTTTCTTATTGATTTCATGATATCTGTCGGCCACCTGCTCTGGGTTGGCCCCTTCCTTCTCCGCGGTGACCGTTATCGGCGTTCCGTGCTGATCGGATCCCGAGACCATTAGAACCTCGTTCCCCAATAACCGGTTGTATCTGCTGAATATATCGGGGGGCAATATAGAGCCCGCCATATGACCCAGATGTATGACGCCGTTCGCATACGGCCAAGCAACTCCTATGAATATCCTGGACATGAGCAGACCCCTGATAGGTGACGCTTATTTTAACAGTTATGCGCCAGACCTCATGCCCTTGGTGATAGAACCAAGAAGTATCAGGCTCCAGAGCCCGGGCAGGATGGCTCCTATGGCCTCCATGGAGGTTATCCCCCACCAGACGGATTCCATCGTCCCGACAGCGATGATCAGTACATAGCAGACCGGAAGCTGCAGAACATTCCTGAACGTGGTGGACAGGAAAGAGTTGAAACCCCTGCCGACAGCTTGGAAGAGCGTTGTGGCCATGCCTCCCCATGCAACGAATGGCAGGAACAGGCACATGTATCTGAGGCACAGGACCATGTCGTTCCTGAGATAGGCTGTGGACGAATCATAGGTGAATATCAGCGTCACATACTCTGCGAAAATGAACATCAGCGCACTTATTATCAACAACAGGACGGCGCTGAACTTTATACCGAAGAGGTAGGCGATTCTCAGCTTGTCCTTTCTCTTGGCACCGTAGGCTGCCGCGCATACTGGAACGGCTGCGCCGCATATTGCCATCATGGGTATCATTGCCAGCATTATAAGCCTCCAGACTGACACATATATCCCGACGCCGTCCGTCCCTCCCACCATTATGATCAGCATGTTCATCACCGCGGAGACAAGGGATATTATGAGCATCTCCATGGAGGAAGGGACCCCTACCCTGAGAATATCCTTGTAGATCTCCTTGTCCGGCTTTGAATCACCGAGGGACATGGTGACGTACGTTCTCTTCCTGGCGAAGAAGAACAGATAGACCATGACACCCAGCGATATCATGCTGGCCGCCACGGTGGCCCAGGCTGCGCCTGCTATCCCCAGCCCGAGGCCGTAATCGTATATCAACAGAGGGTCCAGGGCCATATTTGAACCGGCCATCAGGAGCTGGGCGTTCATGGCGGCTCTGGCATTGCCTTCCGCTCTGAGTATTCCGCCCATCACTCCGTTCAGGATCATGAATACCCCCATCAGGAATATGGGGGTGCCGTACTCCACGCACAGATCTATCGTGTCGCCGGCCCCCAGGAGGAGCAGCAGGGGTCTCTGGAAGATCAGCAGGAGTATCGATATCGGTATCGAGACGGCAACGGAGAGCACAACTGCCTGGGAGGCTATCCTGTCGGCAGTTCTTTTCTCCTCTCTGCCTATGGCCCTGCCTATTGCAGATGCGGCTCCGACGCCTACGCCGTTGCCTATGCCGACGAGTATGAAGAAAAGAGGGAACACGAAACCCACGGCCGCCAGAGCATCGGGTCCCAGTCCTGCCACCCATACGGAATCGATGAGATTGTTGGCAGTTTGGGCGATCATGGCGATCATGAAGGGCACCGACAGTGCCACTATCGCCTTTTTCGGATCCCCGAGGAGCGTATCAACACCCTTGGTTCTATTTTCCTCCATAGACACCATGTTGTAAGCCTCTAAACCTATCTTGTATTTCAGTTTAATCTCGAACAGACAACTCCAAGAAACCTTATATCGGACTCCATTATTGTCGTTGCCATGCGAATAGCCTCCGTCATACATGACCGTTGCCAAAACAAGAAGTGCAACCGGGAATGCATCAGATTCTGCCCCATGGTCAGGACGGGCGTGGAGGTGATAACCGAGGGCGAGAGGGGCAAACCGATAATCTCCGAGACTCTTTGCTCCGGATGCGGGATATGCGCCAACAAGTGCCAGTTCGAGGCTATCAAGATAATAGGCCTGGCAGATGAGCTTGTAGGGGAGATGGTGCACCAGTACGGTGAGAACATGTTCCGCCTGTACAGACTGCCGGTTCCCAAGAAGGGACTGGTCACCGGCATACTCGGACCCAACGGCATAGGGAAGAGCACCGCCCTCAACATGCTGTCCGGCCTTGAGATCCCGAATCTGGGGAATTATGAGAATCCCCCTTCCAAAGACGAAGTGCTGGCACATTATGCCGGCAGTGAGATCTGCGATCACCTGAAAAAGGTCTACGACGGCGGGATTAGGATGGCCCTGAAACCGCAGTACGTCGACAGGCTCCCCAAAGCCTCCAAGGGCGTGGTGAGAGACCTTCTCGAGAAGGTCCAGGAGCGCATGACAGTGAAAGAGGCCGCAGAGGAGTTCGAGCTCACCAACGTGCTCGACAGAAGTCTTGACAAGCTCTCCGGCGGAGAGCTTCAGAGACTGGCCATGGCGGCCACTCTGATGAAGGACGCCGACATATACTATTTTGACGAGCCCTCATCCTACCTCGATATATACCAAAGAGTGAAGATGGCACGTCAGATCAAGGCCGTAAGCGCCGATAAGCAGGTCGTCGTCATAGAGCACGACCTGGCGATAATGGATTTCCTGGCCGACAATGTGAGCGTTGTCTACGGGTCAGAGGGGTCCTATGGCGTATTCACCCTGGCCAGACAGGTCAGGACCGCCATAAACGTCTATCTTGACGGCTACCTGCCGGAAGAGAACATAAGATTCAGGGACAGGCCTATAGAGTTCTTCGCATCCCCTCCCAGAAGTGAATGGAAGACCGCTACTCTCGTCGAGTATGAGGATCTTTCCAAGGACTTCGGAGGATTCAGACTGGATGTGGAGCCCGGAGGCATCAGGATCGGGGAATCGGTGGGGGTCGTCGGACCCAACGCCACAGGCAAGACCACATTCGTGAAGATACTTGCAGGCGTGCTCAAGGCCGACACGGGGAAGCTGGACACGAAACTGGATGTCTCTTACAAACCCCAATACATCACCCCGGATTTCGAGGGGACGGTCAAGGAGATGCTGTATTCCGAATCCTTCGAGAAGATGGAATCCGGATTCTTCGAAACAGAGGTCCTGGAGCCCCTGAGCATAAAGCACCTGATGGAGAAGAAGGTGATGAACCTCTCGGGCGGAGAGCTCCAAAGAGTGGAGATAACCAGGTGCCTGGCGAAGGATTCGGACATATACCTGTTCGACGAGCCCTCTGCTTATCTTGATTCCAATCAGAGGATGAACGCCGCCAGAACGATAAGGCGCATGATGGAGAAGACGGGCAAGAGCGGCATGATAGTCGATCACGACATCTATTTCCTGGATATGGTATCGGATTCGATGATGGTGTTCGGAGGCGAGCCCGGGAAGAGAGGTCTGGGAACCGGACCCTATGATATGAGGGAGGGGATGAACAGGTTCCTCAAGGCTGTGGACATAACCTTCCGCAGGGACAATGACTCCCACCGGCCCAGGATAAACAAGCCGGAATCCAGGCTGGACAGGGAACAGAAGTCGAAGGGCGAGTACTACTACGCATAGGCCCTGATTCCGCGGAATCCGGGGAATGCGTTCCGCAGGGTGCTTTCAGACTTATTAAATAGAGATTATACCTACTTCGAAAAACAATGCGCTCCAGAGCGGACACACACGTTCATACTTATTTCTCGGGAACCACCAAATACAAGGCGCTGAAATTCCCTGAGTCCGTTACCACTCCCGAGGAACATGTGGACCGTGCGATGAAGAATGGTTACAGCGTCATCTGCATCACGGACCATAACACCATCAAGGGAGGCGTGCGCGCCAAGAATTACGCTTCCGGGCTTGACGGGATAGACGTCGTCATAGGGTCTGAGATAAATTCCCGCGAAGGGGAGATAATCGGCCTCTGGCTGAACGAGGATGTCCCCAAGGGTCTCCCCATCGAGGAAACCTTGGATCTCATAAGGTCCCAGGGGGGAGTGGCCATAGCTCCGCATCCTTTCAGCTTCTATGTGCACTGCCTCGGAGAGAGGATATTCGATTTTGATATCGACGGCATAGAGGTCCTGAACGGAGGACATCCCGACGGATATACCAACACCCGGGCGCAGATGGTCTGCGAAGACAACCCGGGAAGGTGGGCACAGATATCCGCCAGCGATGCCCATTCCGTATACACGGCAGGATATGCATGGACTGAGTTCGAGGGAGAAGGCGAGGATGACCTAAGAAAGGCGATTCTCTCCAAAACGACCGTTCCGCAAGGCAGGGCATCCCCGGTCTTCACCCAGGTGCAGTGGAGCATAGAGGTTGTCTCCAGAGCCCGGAAGATGATCGGGAAATCCCTGTTGAACAGACTGCCTGCGGATCCGGAGAACCCGGTGGTCACGAAGATACATTCCATAAGCTCCGGGAAGAAGATCGCGGGATTCGTAGGCGGCCTGATCTATATCACTCCCCCGTTCCCCTTCATAGGCACTATGCTGAGCACGACCTGGCTAAAGAGAAGGGCTCAGGCTCTTACGTATGAGTTCGAGACCAAGTTCAGGCGCAATCCCTCCAAACACCTGGATGAGTACGGATACTGCAACACGGATTCCGGATGCGGTGACGCGGCCGGCAAAAAGGATCAGAAGAAATGAGCAGGATGTTTAAGATCAGAGTCTCGGTTCCCGAGGATCATGCGGAAAGGCTGATGGATGCCATTGATGCGCACATGGAACCTGTATACCCCGGATACACCCGCACTTTCTCGATGATAAGGTCTGAGGGCACATGGGTCTCCGAAGAGGGGTCGAAGCCCTTCATAGGCAAGCTCAACGAAGCGGTTCGCGTCGAAGAGCTGGTACTGGAGTTCGCAGTGTACGAGAAGGATCTGAGAGGTGTTCTGAGGGCAATAAAGAAGGAGCATCCCTATGAGGAGCCCGGCGTGGACGTTATAGAGATGATCCCCTGGAAGACCCTGCTATGATCACTTGCTCAGGGAGTAGATGCTGTCGAAAGTCCTCTGAAGACGGTGGACCTTGAGGCTGTTCTTCCTGTATCTGAGGTCCTCCTCGGATATGATGCCGATCTCGAAGAATTCGTCCAGGGCGGCATTGGCGGACTCATAGTCCTTCATGTAGCCTACCAGTATGTCTATGGTCCTGTTCCTGAACCTGAGGTCCTTCGGTAAATCTGGGAAATGCTCACTTCCTTTCAGCGAAACGTACATGTCCTTTCCGCCGCGGCAAAGCTCCAAAGCCTCCTCCCAGCGCTCTGACAGGAAGAGCGCGTCGATGGCCAGTTCGTTTATCTCGTAACGGAGCATCTTCGTATCCGCGAATCCGGCAGCATGACTGCATATTTCTGCCGCGAAATCATAGTTCTCGTCACCGAAGGCCCCCCGGGCGATGTGCATCAGCATATCGAATGCGGAGTTCTCCGGCGCGCCTTCCGCATATCTCCTCACCCTTACCTTGTCCCTGTCCGAAAGGGCCTCATACCATTTGGAGAGCCCGGCACGGGATATCCCCGCAAGGCTTTCGTCCTTCTTCCTGAAGAGCATGCTAACCGCAATGCCGAACCTCTGATTAAAGGTTGTTCTGCTAGACCGCCTGCCGTGGCTCTAGCACTTGGGTATCTGGTTCTCCACCTTCCACTTCACATACCCTTTGAATTCGTTTTCCCTGAGGTCGCAATCCCTGTTGCATACCACGCAGAACTCACAGGTGCAGGGATCGCCCATGAGCATGAGATCCACCGTGTTGTTGAACTTCTCATTGATGGCATCGACCACCTCGTCTATCTCCTTGCTCTGGACCTCGATGGTCATGTCCCGGGGGAAGGTCACGTGCATGTCTATGTGGAATGTGCTGCCGTTCTTCATGACACGTATGTCATGAACGTCAATCCAATCGTCGTGCCTGTGCTCGCTCAGGGTTTCCACGACCTTCTCCAGGACCTCCATGTCCGCCTTGGACATTATCGTGTCCATGGATGCCTTGACGACCCTGATGCCCGTGTATAGCACGATAAGCGCGAATATTATCGCGACCGCACCGTCCATCCACAGGACGCTGTATCCCAGGTGGTTCGCTGTCAGTATTATCGAGAGCCCCGCGATGATCCCCGCGGATGTGTATGTGTCCGTACAGAGGTGATAGCCGCTTGCTACGAGGGCCTGAGAGCGATTCTCCCTCCCTTTCGCTATGGCCATCCTGCCCGCGATATAATTCGCAACTGCGGCCACAACCACAAGTGCCAGACCTATATCCAGATCGCTGAGGGGCGAGGGCGAGATGATGTTTCGGATGGCCTCCATCACCATTATGGCGCCTGCGACGCACATCATCAGGCCTTCTATCGATGAGGATATCGCTTCGGCACCGCCGTGACCGAAGGGATGCGCTTTGTCCGGGGGCCTGGATGACAGATACAGGGCATAGAGCCCCACTGCACCCGCGGTGACGTTGACGATGCTCTCCAGAGCATCTGTCATTATCGCAACGGAAGAGGTGATGTACCATGCGGATATCTTGATCGCCAGCAGAGTTATGCCCAGGATCAGTATCCATCTGCTGAAGCGGTAGCTGTCCTCAGCGACCGAGTGCCTGTTCTCTGCTTGGCCCATAGTTACGTCAACTGCCCAAGCCCGATTTTAAGCTTGCTACGTGAGGATGTCAGTTGCTCATGCCTATGCGGACGGCACGCACATTGGTGTCATACAGCTCCGACTTCCTGGCCGGCACGCTCTTCCTGATGCCTTTCAGCAGATTATCCTCGGTGCAGAAGCCGGTCTCCCTGAACATCTTCCCCAGGATTATCATGTTGGATGATCCTTTCAGATCGTTCTTGTCCGCCAGCTCCGATGCCGGGATGTAAACCGTCCTGACATCCGTTCTCTCGACCTTCTTATCGATAAGGGAGCTGTCCACTAGTATCAGGCCCCCCCGGTACGACAGAATCCTCGAACTTCTCCAGGGACGGCAGATTCATGGCTATGAGGACGTCGGGGGTCACCACCAGAGGGGACCCTATGGACCTGTCGGATATGCATACGCTGCAGTTGGCGGTCCCTCCGCGCATCTCTGGGCCGTAGGAAGGTAACCAGGATATCTCCTTGCCCTCCATCAGGCCCGCATATGCCATAACCTTGCCCGTGAATAGCACTCCCTGGCCGCCGAAGCCTGCCAGAAGTATGTTCAAATCGCTCATCTCCTGACCTCCTTGATGTCCTTGTAGACGCCGAGCGGGTAATAGGGTATCATCTTATCGCGCAGCCACTGAAGGGAATCCTCTGTGGAGAGGCCCCAGTTAGTGGGGCACGTGGACAGCAGCTCGACTATCGTGTATCCGAGCTTCTCGTCCTGGTACTCGAAGGCTTTCCTGATCGCCTTCTTGGCTTCATTGACATGCTTCACGCTGTCGAGGGCGGCACGCTGTGCCAGGGCCACACCGTCCAGGGTGGACAGCATCTCGCAGACCCTCAGAGGGTAACCCGCTTCGCTGACATCCCTTCCGTAGGGCGTGGTCTGGGTTATCTGCCCGGGAAGGGTCGTGGGGGCCATCTGGCCTCCGGTCATCCCGTATATCGTGTTGTTGATGAATATCGACGTTATGTTCTCACCGCGGGCGGCGGCGTGAACGGTTTCCGCCGTACCTATTGCAGCGAGATCCCCGTCGCCCTGGTACGTGAACACTATGTTGTCAGGTCTGGCACGTTTAACTCCCGTCCCTACGGCGGGTGCCCTTCCGTGAGGCGCCTGAACCATGTCGCAGGAGAAGTAATCATATGTGAAAACAGAGCAGCCGACAGATGCTATCCCTACTGTCCTGTCCTCCATGCCAAGCTCGTCCAACACTTCTGCCACCAGCCTGTGGGCTATCCCGTGGGTGCAGCCCGGGCAGTAGTGGAACGGCTTATCCGTCAATGCGTGGGGTTTCGATGTGATCTTTGGCATATCATGCACCTCCGCTGAGCTTCACGATCTGATCATAGACCTCTTTGGGCGTGGGTATGACCCCGCCCGTGCGGCCGTAGAACTCCACGGGCTTCCTGCCGTTGACGGCCAGACGAACATCCTCCACCATCTGGCCCATGGACATCTCCACGGTCAGGAACCGCTTCGTCTTCTTCGAGTCGGCTGCCTTCCCTATCGCGTCATCCGGGAACGGCCAAAGGGTTATGGGCCTTATGAGCCCGGCCTTTATGCCATCCTCTCTTGCCTTGTTCACGGCAGACCTGGATACACGGGAGGAGGCCCCGTATGCAACCACTATTATCTCAGCATCCTCCGTCAGGTACTCCTCCGCACGCTGCTCCTTCCTCTTGATCTCGTCGTATCTCTTGTAGCGCTCGATGACCAGTCTCTCCAGGTCATGTGGCTGTATGTAAAGGGAATTGACCACGTTGTGCTCCCTCTCCCCTCCGTGACCGCATGCGGCCCAGGGCTTCTCCGGGAGCTCGTCCCCGGTGGGCTCCGGCAGAACCACGGGCTCCATCATCTGACCCAGCATACCGTCCGAGAGCACCATCGTGGGCATGCGGTACCTGTCCCCGAGCTCGAAAGCGCCGGCGACGAGATCCACCATCTCCTGGACGGTGGACGGCGCCAGGACGATCATGTGGAAGTCCCCGTGGCCCGTGGATTTGGTCGCCTGGAAATAGTCCGCCTGAGAAGGCTGTATGCCCCCGAGGCCCGGACCTCCGCGCTGAACGTTCACTATGAGCATCGGCAGGTCAGACCCCGCGATGTATGATATGCCCTCAGCCATCAGGCTTACGCCGGGGGAGGATGTGGACGTCATCACCCTGACACCGGCAGCTGCCGCACCCAGAACCATGTTTATCGATGCGACCTCTGATTCGGCCTGAAGATACACGCCGTTCACCTTCGGCATCCTCTTGGCCATATAGGCCGCCACCTCCGTCTGGGGAGTGATCGGATATCCGAAGAAATGCCTGCAGCCTGCGGCTATCGCCGCCTCCGCAAGAGCCTCATTGCCCTTCATCAGAACCCTTTCCGACATTTTCAGGCCTCCACCGTTATCGCCACATCGGGGCACATTGTCCTGCAGGCCCCGCATCCGATGCATTTCGACTGGTCCGTAAGCCTCGCCGGATGATATCCTTTAAGATTGATCTTGGAAACATCCAGCTCTATTATCTGCTTGGGGCATGCGATAACGCACATCCCGCAGCCTTTGCATACGCCATCGTCGACATGTATTGTGGGCATTCTATCATCTTTCTCCGAATACGTCATTCCCAGGGGGTTCTGACGTGAATATCGAGCGGATAGACGTTAGTGATTTTATTTAAAGAGTCCGCGACCACCCGGGGTGCGGTGGTGAAGAGCAGGGGGGAGCGATGTCATCCTTGACACCTCGGCGGCAAAATCCAGGGAAGCCTTCACCGTATCGGCATCGGTGCCGTCCTTCAAATGGGAATTGTTGACTATCCCGGTTGCTTTCAGCTTGGAGGCTGCCTCTATGCCGTGAAGTATATCCGCGGCCTCTTCAGGTGTCTGGGTCATTGAGCGGTACATGTTGATCACGTAGATCATCTCGTAGCCTCTGCGCCTTATCGACTCGGAATACCTGCCAAGGACCGTGGCTCCCACATCGTCCCCTCCGGCATCTATTATCACCCGGTCGTACCTCGCTATCGCCACATCCACTGCCGGCGGCAGGGACGGCGTATCCGCATTGGTATTGGCGAAGTTCGGCCCTATAACGCGGATCCCGCGCGCTTCCAGGGCTGCACGGTAATCAGATGACCGGAAGTACGGATTCACGATATCCAGATCTATCAGTGTGGTCTCTGTGCCCTCTGACGAATCGAGGCCAGATTCATCGAGAGATTGGTCTTGCCGGCGCCGTAATGGCCGCATACGACGGTTATGGCCTTTCCGAACATGAACGGCGATGCCCGTGCAGTCTAAAAAGACCATGCATGGACCGCCCGGTGTCAGGCTGGCATGTCCGGAGGCGGGCTTCTTCATCCCGACGGAAACGTATTCGCAGCCGCGGACGGCATGATGCGCTTCTCCGAACCCGCAGCGGATCGGTCCTGCGAGGGACAAGGCTCCTAATGCCCGTGCCCTCTGATACTATCAGAGAAGACAGCAAGTATATTTTTAACCGCATTCCGCATCACATGCGGACATGGAGCCGAATATCGCAGAGATAGCCGAGAGAGTCAGGGCGATAAGGGAAGCATGCGGATTCACCTCAGAGGAGATGGCTGAGGCGACCGGTGTTGACGAGAGCAAGTACATCGAATATGAGTCCGGGACCCTGGACTTCACCTTCACTTTCCTTTACAGATGCGCCGAGAAATGCGGCGTGGACATAGTGGACCTTCTTACCGGCGGCAGCCCCCACCTTTCAGAGTACGCTGTTGTCCGTGCCGGCGAAGGACTCCCGATGAAGAGGCGCGAAGGATTCGACTATTATCTTCTGGCTGCCACATTCAAGAACAAGACCGCCGAGCCTTTCCTGGTCCAGGCACCCTACAGGGAGGAGGATCTCAACAGGCCCATAGCGCTGTCCTCTCACCAGGGACAGGAATTCGATTATGTCATCAGCGGGAAGATGACCTTCGTCCTCGAGGACCACCGTACGGAGCTCGGGCCCGGTGATTCCGTGTATTACGACTCGGGGAAGCCCCACGGGATGGTGGCATCCGATAAGGACGGCTGTGTTTTCTTAGCGATCATCATGAGGGAGGAGGAGTCCTGTTGAGGAACATAAACGAGAGATATGTCGAGGAGACCTATGACGAGAAAGGTCTCCTGAAGACCATCGGATTCCGCTGGCCCGAGAATTTCAATTTCGGCTATGATATCGTGGACGACATAGCCAGGCACGATCCGGACATGAGGGCCGTGGTCTGGGCCAGTGACACCGGGGAGGAGAGGATCTTCACCTTCGGCGATCTGAAGAGGCTTTCGGACAAGACCGCGAACTACCTTATGTCCCTGGGCGTAAAGAAGGGCGACAGGGTCATGATAATGATGAAGCAGCGCTATGAATTCTGGTATCTCTCGGTGGCGCTGCATAAGATCGGCGCCATCATGATACAGGCCACATACATGCTGACGAAACATGACGTGGAGTACCGCATAAATGCCGCAGAGGTGGAGACCGTCATATGCACATCACAGACCCAGATAACTGACTCTGTTGACGCCGCAGAGAACGTGCCTTCCCTGAAGAGGAAGATCATCGTGGGAACACCCAAAGAAGGATGGCTGGATTTCACGGAAGGCGTGGATAAGGCGTCCGATAAGCTGGAGAGGATAGAGACTAGGGCGGACGACATAATGCTCATCTACTTCACATCCGGCACCGCAGGGAACCCGAAAATGGTGATGCATGACTACACGTACCCTCTGGGCCACATACAGACGGCGAAGCACTGGCAGAACGTTATTCCCGGGGGACTGCATTTGACGGTGTCCGATACGGGCTGGGCGAAATCCGCCTGGGGAAAGCTGTACGGCCAGTGGATAATGGAATGCGCCGTTATGGTCTACGAGTACGATAGGTTTGATCCGTCGGATATTCTGAATGTGGTGGAGAAGTACAAGGTCACGAGCCTGTGCAGCCCCCCCACGATGTTCAGGATGTACATCAATGCCGGACTCGAGGGCCACGATCTCTCATCATTGAAAAGCTGTACCATAGCGGGAGAGGCTCTCAATCCGGATGTCTTCAAGACCTGGCACAAATCCACCGGCATAATGCTGATGGAGGGTTTCGGTCAGACGGAGACCACCGTTCTTATAGCCAACCTTAGGGGAATGACCCCGAAGCCCGGGTCCATGGGGAAACCGACCCCGCAATACGCTGCTGATATCGTCGACGAGAACGGCAAGCCCTGCCCGCCCGGTGTCAACGGGGAGATCGTCGTCAGCATAGAAACCAGAACTCCGGGCATGATGATAGGGTATTACAGGGACCCGGAGAAAACCTCCAAGACCCACTACGGGGGATACCACCACACCGGGGATATCGCATGGAAGGATGAGGACGGCTACTTCTGGTACATAGGCCGTAACGATGATGTGATCAAATCCTCCGGTTACAGGATCAGCCCCTTTGAGGTGGAGAGCGTGCTCGTCGAGCATCCTTCGGTGCTGGAATGCGCCATCACCGGTGTCCCCGACCCTGTGCGCGGACAGGTCGTCAAAGCGACCATAGTCCTCAAGAAAGGCTATGAGCCGGGGGGAGGATCTCAAGAAGGAGATCCAGAAATTCGTGAAGAAGAGCACCGCACCGTACAAGTACCCGAGGATCGTCGAATTCGTGCCCGAGCTCCCCAAATCCATAAGCGGAAAGATAAGAAGGCACGTGATACGTGATAAGGACGCCTCCGGCGAAGAATAGGCAAAGGAAGGAAATGACAGAGAAGATCAACCGAACCTTCACGATCAGGATCCCCGACAAGCCCGGGGCATTCATGCTGGTGACCAGGATCATAAAGAAGCACGACGGGAACATAACCAGGGTCAGCTACAACAAGGCCCTGGACCTCAACACCCTGTTCGTTGAGGTCAGAGCGGAGCGCGGGGAGCTGGACTCCGTTGCGGATGAGCTCTCCGCCATAGGATTCCTGGAGGACACCATAACCGATGCCAGGGTCGTGGTGGTGAGCATAAAGATCAGGGACGAGCCGGGAGGGCTGTATCCCGTCCTCAAGATACTGGACCGCTACGACGTGAACATATCCTACATAAGCTCCAATGCGGACAACAGCGATTACCAGGACTTCAAGATGGGGCTTCTGATAGAGAACCCGAAGATGATCAGAATGATACTGGAGGATATCAGCGAACTGTATCCCATAGATATCATCGACTACAACGGAAGGGAATCCGACCTGGACAACACCGTCTTCTACATACGCCTGGGCAACAGGATACAGAGGCTCTTCGATCTAGAGCCGCAAAGGACCATGGAGTTCATACAGGAATCCAACAGGATCTATCAGATGCTCCAGGACGGCGGAGAGGACCCGAAGACCGTCTTCGGCAGCGTGGAGAGGCTGGCTGAGTATGTGGCAAGATACAGAGGCGATGCCTTCATCCCCGATGTCTCCTCGGTCGATCTCGGGAACGGAACATTACTGCACACGGTGGAGCCGCCTTGCGGCAGCAACACGTACATACTGGAGCACGAAAAGGACCTTCTGTTCATCGATTCCGGATTCTCGGTATACGCAGAAGAGATGCTGGCACTTCTGAACGGCATGTTCCCCGGATTCCAAAGCAGGAAGAAATCGATGACCGTGACACATGCGGACGTCGACCACTGCGGCCTTCTGTCCGTCATACAGGATGCGGACATATTCATGAACGCGAAGAGCGCCGACGGCTTGGAGAGGCAGAGCCGCATGGTGGACGACCACAGGGAGGAGAGCATGACCTGTGCGGGCTACAGCCATCTGAGCCGGATCGTAACCAATTACGTTCCGCCCGACCCCTCGAGGATCAGGGTTATAGCCGACGGCCCCGAGGAACACGACGATCTGGCACATATAGGCGGATTCTCCTTCGGAGGAATGGATTTCGAGATCTATGAAGGAGCGGGTGGCCATCTTTACGGGGAGATGGTCTTCGTATGCAGAGATCCGAAGATCATATTCACGGGGGGACGTGTACGTCAATCTCAAAGGGATGTCGGATGAGAGGAAGGGATTCACGTCCATAGCTCCGTATCTCATGAAGAGCGTTGACGTTGATCCCGCGAAAGCGAAGAGGATGAGGGAATCCGTCAAGAGAATGATAGAGGAGATGGGTGAAGGCACCATGGTCCTGACCGGCCACGGGCCTGCTGAGATCCGCTGATCACTCTATCTTGAAGCAGACGTCCCTTTTGAGGCCCAGGTCCGCAGCTACCTCTCCGGCCTTTATTATCGCTGACGGGACGGGGCAGGCGCTGTGATTTATATTCCTGCTTGCGGCGCAATATATGGGGTTATCGGAGAACGGCAGGCGGAGAACCTCGAAGACCTCCATGGGGTCCTTGAGCTCCTTGGCCATCTCCCTGATGGCGGGGCATTCGCTCTTTATCCTGAAGGTTACGTTCATCTCATCATCGCCGACCGCTTCCACAACGGTCCTGAAACGGCATACGCCCGCATCTGCGGTTATCTTGCATTCAGCCATAAGACAGCGTATCCCTGTGAGTCGGATTTTTAAATTGCGGTCACTGGATGCGGACCACGGAGTCGTAGGCTCTGGGATTGATCATCTTGCCCACAATGGCATCCCTGATGAATCGGTTGTATCCGGAGAGGTCGGGCTTGTCCCTGAGTATGCGCTCCATCTCCGACTTTATGTGGGAGAATACGGCTTTGTAGGTCACGCATGAGAAGCCGCCGTTCTCCCCTATGCCGTTCTCGGCCATGGCATCGACACTGCATCCGCCGTTGCACCATCTGTATATCTCGCATCCCTGGCACTTCTTCCTGCGGGATATAGATCCTTCCAGGATCCTTGCGAATCCCTCTGAATCGAGGCGTCGGAGATGCTGTCCATCTCCAGGATGTTCCCCAATCTCAGATCCTCGGGGCAGGCCTTGCCGCAGGGATACACGTCCCCGTTGGGATGAACGCATATCCATGACGTGAGGCATGAGGCGTGGGCGCAGTCGGAGATGTTGGGATTGTCATTCACCACGGTCATTACGTACTGATAGAAGGGCATCAGGGGGATCTTCGTATCGGGGTCGTTCATCCACCTGTCGAAGACCTCTATGCATCCTTCTATGTAGTCATCCGCGTCCAAAGCCAGATCCGGGTTGTCCGCGGCGCACCCCATGGGGATCACGGGATTGTATGTGAACGGAACCGCGGATTCGTTGAATCTTTCGTATATCTCCGCCATCTCCCCCACGTTGCCGCCGTGGATGGTGGCGCTGGCGGAGAACATGTGCTTCTTGTCCCTCATGTATGACAGCATCTTCTCTATGTGATCGCCGTCGGCCCCGGGACGCAGTCCCCTGTCCAGGCCGGCCTCGTAAGATACGCCGATGTTGAATCTGGCACCTTTGCAGAACTCTATGAATCTCGGTTTCAGAAGGGTGCCGTTCGTCTGTATCGTATTCCCGCATCTGGCTATTCTCTTGCCATAATGCTTCTTCTCCAAAGCGGCAACCGTCCTGAAGAAGGGCTCGCCAGCGGTCAGGGGCTCCCCGCCGTGCCATATGAACCACGCGGAATCGTATTCCCTTGCCACCAGGGATATCGTCCTATCAAGGACCTCCCTGCCCATGACCGAGGAATCGACCTCGGAAGGGCGGTGATAGCAGTGCCTGCACTGAAGATTGCAACCGAGGGTCGGCTTCATTATCACAGATATGAACTGACCCATTTTCGGCCTCTGTCAGCGCTCAGAACGGCCAGTAGCAGTACGAGCAGCAGGAGCCGTCAGACACGTAGGCGCAGCAGACCAGCAGCACCGCGACGATGCCTATGCAGGACCATGTGCACTTGGGGCCGCAGCAGGAGTAGCAGCCTGCGAGGCCGGTATGATAGTTATTCTCGTCTTCCTCCCCGGTAGGAGGCTTGTACTGAGTCGTGGCGAATGCCGGAAGGGACTGCTCCGCATAGGTCTTCTTGAGGTCTTCGTTGGATGCGATGGCCTTTGACTCCTTACCGGCTTTCCTCTCTTCCTTGGCCGCCATCTTGGCCTTCTTATTCTCTTCCTTCGCCGCCATCTTGGCCTTCTTCTCGTTCTCGGCTTGTTTTTCCGCGTGCAACTTTGCCCTCTCCTCTCTTTTGGCAGATTCGATCCTCGCTTTCCTTTCCGCCGAGGCAGATCTCCTCAGGCCGGGATCCTTTTTAACCCCGGATTCGGCTTTCAAATCGATAGACCTGTCCTTAACCATATAGTATACATCCTGCCAGACCTGTCGGCGTGGGATACTTTTAGACATATATAAATCATTCAGCACTCTACAGGAAACGTATGTTCGGGTATACTCTGCCGGTGGAATCGACCCTCTCATCCAAGGATGCGATGACTTACAGGAATTACTACTGCGAGACATGCCATCAGCTGAGGGACGGGTACGGGGTGCTTTCCACCGTCGCCGTGAACTATGAGATGACCTTCGCCAACATACTTCTGAACTCCGTCTCCGAATCGGGGATTGGGATGAAGGGAACCCCGAACAAGAGCTTCTGCGTCCTGAGGCACGGGGTATCGGGATCGGAGCTGATGTCGGCCCTGGCCGCGTACACGGTGCTAGTTACCAACAACAGCCTGGTCGATGACGAGACCGACGGACCGGACCTGAGATCCAAATTCGGCCTGCTGGCACTTAACAGGGCCATCGAGAAGGCGAAGGGAGACTACCCCTCTTTCCAGGAGCATATCGAGAAAGGGTACTCCGCCCTCCTGGATGCCGAGAGGGACGGATGCCCGGATGCCCTGCTCATGGGGCGGCTCTCGGCAGCCTCCATGATGGGCGTCCTGGGCGATATCCTGGGAGAAGGATTCGATGACGATCTGAAGGACCTTTTCCTTAATCTCGGGATCTGGGTCTATGTGATGGATGCCATCGAGGACCTTGACGAGGACTTCTCCCAAGGGAACTACAATCCTTTCCTGGTGAACGCCTCGGAGTATACGGGATCGAGAAACTACGTGGAGAGCAACATCTACCTCTTCAGCGAGACGATGGGAGAATGCATAGGGAGCATCCAAAGCGCATACTCCAGGATACGTCCCAGGATAAGGATTAACGGGGATATCCTGGACAATATAATATTCTCAGGCATACCGGCCTCAGCCCACAGGATAATCAGAGGAGACAGGAGCATGAGCCCCAACGTCATGAACGCGATAAACGGAAGGCTGAACCGGGGCACCCAAAGATATTACATATGATTTTCATCAGGTACATTCATAACGGTGCATGGAGACCATGGATGCCCTGTACGGGAGAAGGTCTGTCAGGAAGTACCTGCCCGAGCCTGTCCCTCCCGAGAAGATGAGAGCACTGATAGAGGCGGGTTGCCGCGCAGCCTCCGCCCTGAACGCCCAGGATGTGTCCTTCGCAGTCGTTACCGACAGGGACAAAGTGTCAGAATACGGGGAAAGGGGCAAGAGAAGGACTTTGGAGGAGAGAAGGGCCGCCGGAAGGATGAGCCCTTACATAGAGCGCATACTGACAAGCGAGAGGTCCGTGATATTCCATCGTGCCCCTGCGCTGATATTCCTCTTCACCTCCCCGGAATGCTACTCCCCGGTGGAGGATGCGTCCCTTGTTGCGGGCAACATCATGACGGCCGCGGAGGACATGGGCCTGGGAACCTGCTGGATAGGATTGGCTCAGGGCCTGAACGGCGACCCTGATTTCCGAAAGGAGCTGGATATCCCGGAGGACAGGACCCTGAGGGCCACCATAACCGTGGGATATCCCGAGATCAGGGAGACCGTACCGAAGGAGAAGAAGCCCCCGGTGATACACGGGTGGATCTGATACGTTCCTGTCAGTCTATGAACTCAATGGAGAGGGACTCCCCTCTCCTCTTCGCCGACGCGGCTATCATGCCCGCCTCTGCCCAGGCGGCCGTCATCACGCCGGGGAGCAGGAGGCAGTTGGCGCTCATGTCCGAATCGATGAAATCCCGGAATATCCTGCTCCGTTTCTTATCGGCAAGGTCGTCGAGGGTCAGGGGGCCGAGCCCCTCAACGAATCTTCTCGCCTTCTCGCAGGTGCTGCTGTCCGTCATCACCATGTACCTTCCGTCTATTGTGCCGCTGACTCTGATCTCTGATACGTTCCCGCAGGGGAACATCCTGATCCGTACTTTAGTCGTCATATCTTATCTCCCGCATGCTCCTCCTTAAAAGAGCTCCGGAAAAGGAAAAAGGTTTCCAGGAATTGCGGATGACAGAGGATCAGGATGATCCGGGGGACACTTCCCGCTTCACGGATTCGCGGCCGATGATCTCGTAGAATCCTGTCCTCTTGAGCTGCCCTGTGAATGCACGTATTATGTGGCCCAGGACCAGGGCCGCGAAAAGCGTTCCCTCGCGGACACCGACGAAGGTGCCGAAATGCAGCAGGGATATCACGGCCGCCACAAGCACAAGGGTCAGATCGACCATCACCTTCACCCTTCCGAAATCGACCTTTGTACGGAACGATATGAAGAGCACCAGATACTCAGGGGGCATCATTGTGAGATCCGAGGCGATGAGGAGGCTGACGCCGAGCCCCAGCATCAGGCAGCTTATGATTATGGTCACCCATTGAAAGGCGTAGCCTGTGATATGGAGATCGGAGAGCAACAGGGAGAAGAGGTCGCACAGACCACTGAACACGACGACGGTCACGATCTGCGTCAGATAGATCGGGCGGTAGAGCTTCCCCATTATCAGCACTCCCGCGGATATCAGGATGACGGAGAACAGCAGATTGGCCGTCCCCAGGGAGAGCGGTGTCGCAAGGCTCAGAACGAAGGGGACAGAGGTTATGGGGGAGGTCCCCAGAACAGCCTTGGATGAGACGACCACCGCGAAGGCCATCGTGATCAGCCCTGCGGCGGATGTCATCAAGCGCCGGGGCAGATACCTTCTATCCTTTGACATGGGGAATGGTTAATCGAACTAGTATATGCTGTTTCTGGTCTGTCACCTCTCTGCGCATAAAGGCCCGGCGGGCCCTGGGGAGGTCAGCGGGACGATTGCCGCAAGGTTTGGATGATTCTGTCAGATCGCTGCCGGCCTTCGCAGTATCATATATATCATTAGCGGAATCATTATATATGAAAAAAATTCATGTTTAATCATGTTTTCGAAAGGACGTGAATCCGAGTATACCAAACTGATACTGGCCGGGCTGGCTTTCTCATTGATCGTATTGGCGGCTTCGGCCTTCATCGCGGATGATACGGAAGCCGTAGAGCCAGAACCAGTAGAAGACGGAGATATAGCTTACATGATCGATACCGTGAATCATACAGCCGCAGTCAAAGGGCTGAGTGCTTCCGGAGCAAGTAAGAACTCAATCATGATCCCTGCGAGTTTCTTGTATGTTTCCGCCACATACGATGTAACTTCAATGAACGACGAAGCGTTCAAAGATAAAACCAATCTTACATCTGTACAGATATTGGGCGACACCCCGATAAGCACTAAAGCATTTTCAGGATGTTCATCTTTGATCTCGGTACAATTGCAGTATAACGCAATAGTATCACCTGATTCGTTTGAAGGATGTACAAGCCTCAATTCAGTAATATTTTTTGGCGCCGCGACAAATTATACTGAAGCCATCAACAAGTTCCCAAACACAATTAATTCTGTGGCATTTTACAGTCAATCCTCTGTCAATATTGAAAGCATTGCATCTTTAAATCACATTACAATAATCGGAATAATAGATTCATCAAAAAGTCATGAAATGGGGAATTTAGTCTTCAAAAATTCCAGTGGAACAGTTATAGAGAATGCCCTCGATCTTAATGGTAAAGTTTTCTCTGCAAATACTAGAACAGAATGGATTCAAATCGCTACAATTCTGCCCTCTGATTCAAATGTTATATATGAAGTTAACAGAACTAACATGACTGCTAGTGTAATAGGACTTGAGTTCACAAATGCAACAACAGCAATTATTGATGAATATTATGTAAGTGAGGGTGCACTATTCGAAGTCACATCTATAAAACAATTCAAAAACTACACATCTCTCGTTTCTGTAACAATACCTAACTCTGTCACATCGATTAACAGCTCCGCGTTCTCCGGTTGCACCGGACTGACCTCGATAACTCTTCCCAATCAGCTGACCACTGTCAATACTGGCACATTCCATGGCTGTTCGGGACTGATCAGCGTCACTGTACCTGATAGTGTAACGTCGATAGAGGGCGGCGCATTCACACTCTGCACAGCCCTGACCACCATCAACCTGCCGGATAATATCACATATATCGGTAACGGAGCGTTCCAAAAATGCTCCTCGCTGAGTTCGATAACTTTACCTGACGGGCTGGTCACTCTGGACGAATGCTCTTTCTTGGGTTCCGGACTGACGTCCGTGACGATCCCGGGAAATGTAGCAACCTTCGGAGCGGCCGCATTCTCTGACTGCTCCTCGCTCACAAATATTTTCGTTGATGATGCGAACCTCAACTTCAAAGATGTGAACGGAGTGGTCTACAGTGCTGACGGAACGTCTCTGGTGCAATATCCGTGCGGCAGGACCGGATCTTTCGTCATCCCTGACGGCGTCACGGCGGTGGATAGCAATGCGTTCAGCTGGTCCAATGTGAGCTCTGTCACGATACCGGACGGCGTTGCCCTCCTGGACAGTTACGCTTTCGCTTGCTGCGCTTCCCTGTCCTCAGTGGTCATGCCCGATGATATCAACAGCATACACGGTACCGCATTCACCTTAGACAATCCTTCCTACTTGATGATAAGGGGCGACGCCTCTTCCACCGTGACGGATTATTCGAGCATCTTCTTACGTATCTCGGCTACAACATTGGTGATAGACAGCCCGGCAGCAGTGGATCTCACGAAGATCATTGGTGTGGGGACAGTAACGAAATTCTTCCTGACAGAGAATTCTACCGCCACTACGGGCCTTACTCTGAGAACGGGAGGCAGCGAAATAACCGATCCTGCAGAGAGAGTCGTAAAGAGCTACACAACAACCGATGCAGGGAGGACAATATGGGGACGCCGTTGCAACGACGGCGATACCTAAGGCTGCGGTCGGGCTAGTCTATAACGGCTCCCTGCAAACGGGGGTTCCCTTCAGTACGAACTACTTCATTACGACCAATAACCAGGGCACTTACCCCGGAACATACACAGCGACTGCAATACTGAAGGATGGATTGTACTGGTCGGACGGTACCGATAGCGATAAGACGGTAACATGGACGATGGCCAAGGCTACGCTGACTGCCGTATATGCCGGAGAGACGATAGAGTTCGGGACCTCTCCCGAACTGAACGTCGCCGTCACGGGATTCGTGGGAGGGGAGACCGCTCTCACGGCCGGTGGTTACACAGCGCCCACCATAACCGGCGCCGGCACGGCTGTCGGAACGTATACTCTAACGCCGTCAGGAGGAGCTGCGGACAATTATGATTTCACATACGCCGCAGGGACTCTGACCATTACCGAAGCCGAGGAACCGGATGACGGAGGCAGCGATCAGAACGGTGACGGGATCCTTCTGTATGCGGGCATAGGCATCGCAGCGGTGGCGGTGATAGCTGCTTTGAGCCTTGTATTCCTCAGGAGACGATGAGCCATCAGGCATGAAACAAGGTCCCGGGCATCCCGGGACCGCCACTTATTTTCCCGCTTCGTCTGATCGGAGGAACGATCCGATCACTTGAGAAGGAATTCTATCTTCGTAAGCAGTTCGCTTTCCGATACTTCGTTGGGTGAATTGTAATAGTATT
The DNA here is from genome assembly GCA_001421175.1 of Methanomassiliicoccales archaeon RumEn M2. Lineage (GTDB taxonomy): Archaea > Thermoplasmatota > Thermoplasmata > Methanomassiliicoccales > Methanomethylophilaceae > RumEn-M2. The sequence continues at coordinate 73,247 of LJKL01000015.1, forward strand.
CATAAACGACCCCTGTCGGCTCATAGCCTTTTTCACTGACAAACTTTGTCAGCTGCTCATAAACAGGACCGATCTCGCCATAGGGCCCTTTGTGGAAGCCTGTTGCTCTCTTGCCTGCGGGAATGGACCTTGATACGATCTCCCCCTTTCCTTCGATCTCCCCTGCGATGGGGAAGCCGATCTCAACGATGAGATTCTCCATATCCATGTTATAATATGCTATGAATGCGGGACCTATCGGCTTTCCGCCTTTCTGAACGATGTGGTTCACTATCGAACCGTAAACCCTTCCGACGACGTCCGGCATATCACGAATGGATGTGGTTGTTTTGACCGACAATACGGGTTGCTCTTCGGCCTCAACGATCTGCAACAGGTAGCTCATATGAACCTCCGATCAGCATTTCCTCGATATTCATATTTTTTTGAATTCTAATTAATTCTTCCGATGCCGAAAACACCCGAACAGATTGTTTGAACGGTTTTCGGCTTCGAGGTTCCGCTAACGGATATTCTGATCCGGTGTCGAGAGAGCAATTAGTTTCAGCGAACGCCCGGCTGATATCCCTTCCCGACATCAGATTCGGTCTCTTATCCGATAGTACGCAATGCTCCCGCACCTTTCTGCGATTCGAACCGGGCTTGAAACCTGCGGGTCTGATCCCGGTCTAATAATAGAAAAATGAGAGGTCTTTGAAGACCTTGATAAATGGTTTGAACGGGCACGGGCGTGCCCTGAAAGAATTCAATACCTGGCTGCCGAAGCGGCGTAGCGCGCTGCGCCCTTCTTGCCGGACGGGCCGTCATAGGACATACGGCGCCTGCGGCCTCCGGACGAGGGTACGCGGTCATCGATGACCATGGTGCCGGCGGACGGGATGTCCTCGGCCATCATCTTCATGATCCTCTTGCCCGTCTCCCTCTCGTACCTGCGTATGAGGTACTCCTCCGGCTTTGTGACGAAGGATACTGCGGTGCCCTCCTTCCCGGCACGGCCGGTGCGGCCTATCCTGTGAACGTAGCTCTCGGGATCTGCCGGTATGTCGTAATTCACAACGAGATCGATGCTGTTGATGTCCAGTCCCCTGGCGGCCACATCCGTGGCTATTAGAACCTGGAACCTGTCGCCCCTGAAGCTGCGCATGGTCCTCTCCCTCTTGTTCTGAGGTATGTCCCCGTGCAGCGTCTCGACTTTGAACCTGCCGGACAGACGTTCTGCCAGCATGTCCACCATCCTCTTGGTCTGGCAGAAGACGACGGATTTCGGGCATCCGTTATCCAGTATGGTCTCCAGCCTCTCCATCTTCACTCCTCTCGGAAGGGGAACCCAATACTGGGTCACCAGGTCGGAGACGGGCTCATCCCTGGAGACGCTTATCTCGACGGGTGTGCGCATCCTCTTCAGAGCTATGTGCCTGATGCTTTCCGCCATGGTGGCGGAGAACAGCAGGGTGTGCCTCTCCGCGGGAACGGAATCCATTATGAATTCCAATTCATCGGCGAATCCCATGTCGAGCATGCGGTCCGCCTCATCCAGAACGACCTCTTTTATCTCCGAGAGATCGAGGTGGCCCCTGGAGATCATGTCCTTGAGCCTGCCGGGTGTCCCCACGACAATGTCGGCGCCGTTGCGCAGACCGCGGGCCTGCTCCCCTATGCTCGCTCCGCCGTAGACGGAGATGGACCTGTGCCCGGTGTACTTGGACAGCTTGTACATCTCCTCACGTACCTGAACGGCGAGCTCCCTTGTGGGTGCGAGGACGAGGGTGCTCGGCTTCGCGGACCCGGAGCGTGTGCGTGATAATACGATGAGCGCATAAGACCCGGTCTTCCCGGTCCCGGTCTGTGCCTGGGCAAGTATGTCCTTTCCGGACAGACCTGCGGGAACCGTCTCGACCTGAATGGGCGTGGGCTCTGTCCATCCCATTTCCGAGATGCCTTTCAACAACTTATCGTCTAAACCTAGAACTTTGAAATCTGTCATGATCCTTTATTCCTAAATACTAAAAGCCCACAAGATAAAGGACCCTATATATTCCAGCCTCTCTAACATGGACTCTTATTTAAAACCTTTTGACAGACCTGACTGAGTGGTTGCATATCTGGACCACGGAAGCGAATATCGGAACGTTGCCACCGGAGAAGAAGGATTGGATGCCTTATATCTTCGGGAGAGCATGACAGAGGGCGAGGAACAGAATGAGAATCGGCTATGCTTGCCTCACCGTCGGAGTCCCGGGGACCGGATTCAGAACCTGCACGGCGAGGAATGCCACTCCGGATGTCCTGTCGGAACTGATAGGATCCAACCTGAGATCGCTGGACAATATCCTCGACTACAACATAAAGAACGGAATAGAGCTTTTCCGCATCAGCTCGGACATCATACCTTTCGGCTCCCACCCCGTCAATACGCTGAGATGGTGGGACGATTTCGGCGAAGAGCTGAGAAGCATCGGGAATAAAGCGATCTACAATGGCATACGCCTGTCCATGCACCCCGGACAATACACAGTGCTCAACTCTCCTGATGAGGATGTGGTAAAAAGGGCGGGGGAGGACCTGATGTACCATTCTAGATTCCTGGACGCCGTGGGGGCGGGCCCCGAATGTAAGATAGTCCTCCACATCGGAGGCGTTTACGGGGACAAGAGGGAAGCAATAGAGCGCTTCGTCCGGAACCACCGCCGTTTGAACAACAGCATACGTCGCAGGCTGGTCATCGAGAACGACGACCGCCATTACACAATATCGGATGTCCTCTCCGTGGGGGGGCGCGAAGGCATCCCGGTGGTATTCGACAATCTCCATCATCGGGTGAATTGCGACGATTCCCGGACGGAGGGGGAATGGATCGCTTCCTGCGGGAGGACCTGGAGCGTGGACGACGGTCCGCAGAAGCTCCATTACTCGCAGCAGGATCCGGGCAAACGGCCCGGCTCCCACTCCGCAACCCTGAACGCGGATGAGTTCGTGCGGTTCTGCGACATCCTGCCGAACAGGAACGTGGACATTATGGCCGAGGTCAAGGACAAGAACCTGTCGGCCGTGAAATGCATCAACGCCGTATCTCCGCCCGATATACAGAAGCTGGAAAGGGAACGGGCCCGCTATAAGTACCTCGTACTCGAACATTCTCCGAAAGGATATCACGGGATAAGGGAACTTCTGAAGGACAAGAGCTCATATCCCGTCCTGGAGTTCTACAGGCTGATCGATGATGCGCTTTCGTCTCCTGTGACGCATGGGAATGCAGTGAACGCCGCACAGCACGTTTGGGGCCATCTCAAGAATGCCTGTCCGGGATCGGAAGCGGAGATCGAGAGGAGGATTGCGGATTCGGTGCTCTCCGCCAAGCGCTTCCTGTGGAAGCTGACGGAGAAGACGCAGGAAAGATATCTTTTGGATTCTCTCTATTTCGCCGAGGTCTATTCCTGATCGGCGAGATCCCCTATTCGCAGATCGGGATATTCGTATGATCTATACAACTCAACTGCTCCCGTTTTTCATCAAGCTATCGGGGCGCGGTCTTTTTATGATGAGACCACAAATCACTGAGATGCAAAAGAGCGCATGATTCGTACACGGATCAACCGGCTTATTATCCGGCGTGAATCCTGAATGCTCTATTGACGAAGACGGGTGCCCTTCCGAGACCGATGCTGATCGGGCTCATGCGAGATTGGTTCCCGATGCCCGGGGCGGCGGTGTATCGCGATGACGTAATGCTCGTCCCGGCACCCGAAGGGATCGGCAATCTCGGCGATGGGATCGAGGGATCGAACCGGAATGCGGTCGACAGTAATGTATTGCAAGTCAGCATCTGAGATGCATAGGAATGTTCGACGGAAGGCGCGCCATAATAGAGATAGACGACGAGAGCAAGACCGTCTATTTCGATACGTATAAGCTGAAGAAGATCACGGGGACCCGCATCGCCCCGATACTGGGATTGAGCGAGTTCTCCACCCCGTTCAAAGCGGCCTGCGAGCTTGCGGGACTTTATCCCGGGGACAAGACCAACAAGTACCTGGAAGCGGGGAACGTGATCGAACCGATACTCAGGGATTATGCTGTCCGCAATACGGACGTGATATCGGAGATGCTGGGATATGACGCGGAGATAGAGGAACCCGTGTCCGGGGAAAGATGCGGGTACGATCACTTCCACAACGAGAAGCTGTTCGGAGGATTGGTTGACGGATACATCCGCAGCAACGGTTCGAGGAAGGCCGTCCTGGAGATCAAGACCTCGGGATCCAGAGAGGCCTGGAAGGATGATTCCGGCGGTTACACGAACGTTCCGGAGCAATACATGCTGCAGGCCTCTTTGTATGCGGCGCTGTCCGGTTTGGACAAGATCGTCTTCCTGGTGGGTTTCCTGGATGAGGGCGATTACCTGAGGCCGAGGCAGTGGGTGCCTGACGGAGAGAATTCATTCTTCATCTTGAAGGACAGGCTCGATATGAGCGGCCCCATGGAGGAATGCACCGAATGGTACAATGAGTACATGAAGCAGGGATTCACACCGGATTGGACGGAAAAGGATGCTGATGTTCTGAAGTATCTGAGGGCGTTCAAACCATGACATTTGGTCAATCAGCTCCAACCCATCTTACGATGGATGTGATCGATGTCCTCCCCTGAAGTAGAGGCTTGCTCCAGTCTTCCAGAATCTATTGCATCCATCATGACATTCTCTTTGTCTCTGAGACGTTGATGGATTTGCTCACCTCTAGAATGCAATAACGCTGAGGATTAACTAAGGTTCTCCTTGACGACCTTGGCTATGTAATCACTATTGAGCCAGAAGCACTTCTTCATCATATCCTTGCCATCGGGCGTTGGTGTTGTGTCCGCTCTGTCGCGTGCATGCGGACGGACATGGGATATCCTACCATCGGACTTCTTCACGAAATCATCGTACACCCCAGACCTGATCTTCCTGGCTGTGTCCTCCCATACTTCCTTCACGGTCATCAGATCATCGAAGGGCATGTACCAGAAGAATGCACCTTTGAATATGACCGAGCTCTTATCCGAGTCCTTGACCTCCGTCATCTGGAACACAGGGAAGAAGAAACGCTTATCCATCTGCTCGGACAGATCCGATTCCTCCCATGTCTGGACCGCCAGATCTGTGTACTTGAAGTAAGGGAACGACATGTCCTCTTTCGGCACGCCATTCCTCTTCAATCTCACAATCTTCATGGTTATATCAGCATCCACGAATTCCTTGATGTGCTTAGTAACGACCCCTGCCATCCTGAGAGCCAATAGGTTGTAGTACTGCTTGGACCGCCCCAGGTCGATGCCTAATATGCCCTCTATCTCCTTACAGTCCCTCCCTATGAATGGCTCGAATATGCTTAGCACATGCTCATCGAAGGTCAACTTCTCGCTCCAGATTCCTTCGATGACTGATTGATATCCTCTTACGTCCTCCTTCCTCCGGATGGAGTTTCCGATATCCTCGGATTCATTGAAAACCTTGTTCATATAGGATGATTTCAAGGAAAGGGCACGTTGCTTGGCAGGCACGTCCGAGAAGGGTTGCTCCCTCATGTCCCTGTCATGCCCCACTCCTTTGGTGCAAGCGGCAAGATACCGTGTGAGCCTCTCGGACAGCTGGTCCGCACGACCGTCTTTTATCATCCCCTCTATTATGTTCCAGTCCTCCCTTATTATTCGAGGTCATCCTCCGGGAATCTCCACCTTACCGTCTTGAGTATCCGATAATCCAAGAATTCGATATCCTTCTCCCACAGGTAGAAGACTATCAGCAGATCGCTGTTCTTATCGGCGAACATGCGCCAGCCCTTCTCCGGGGCATCCATGTAATTGATTATGTTGAGGACAAGACGCTCTTTGGAGACCTTCTTGCCCCCGGAGTGCTTCATGGGGGTGGTCTTGAGCTCCATGCCCACCTCCTTGAAATCGGGCTCGGGGGAGCTGTTATTCTCTATGTGGAAGAACCCTTCCTCCAATACTTGTCCGAAGGATCCCTTGCCCTTATAGGAATCGATATCCAGCTCACCCCTGATGCCTAAAGTCCGGAGGGTCTTTCCCTTCAATAGGCTGGCATGCCTTAGTATGGATCCCACATCCCTCTCGTCATAGGGCATATCGCCCGGTCCGCTCATACCTGAATAATCGGGACACATCATATTTAACGAGTCTATAGCGATTGAGTGAGTATGAACGAGGAGCACATCCGGGACGGGCGCTCTCCACGCCTTCGAACGATTCGGTCTCCAAGGTTATGAGGGCGAACAGACGAAAGAACACTGGTCCGGAGATCACGCTCAGAAGGGCCCTGAGAGAGGCAGGGCTATCTGGATACAGATTACAATGGAAGGTCCCCGGAAGGCCCGATATAGCATATCCCGGCCGAAAGGTGGCGATATTCGTGAACGGCTGCTTCTGGCATATGTGCCCCAGATGCAATCTGCCGCTGCCCAGATCGAATCAGGATTATTGGATACCGAAACTTCGAAGGAACAAGGAGAGAGATTCAGAAAAAAGAGAGGCCCTGGAAGAGACTGGATGGACTGTGATAACCGTATGGGAGTGCGAGATCCGCACGGAAATAGAGGCGGTCGTGGGGAGGATCGCCCACGAGCTAGATGGTCGATCCAAAGAACTATAAGCAAGGTCGATGTTCGGGTTTTAATGGCAAAGGAAATACGAGTGGTCGAGCTCTTCGCCGGTGTAGGCGGATTCAGATGCGGTTTGGAGGCATCGTCCGATCACTTCGTCACATTGTGGGCCAACCAATGGGAGCCGGGGCGCAAGAATCAGTTCGCCTTCGATTGCTATGATGCCCACTACGGCGATTCCGGCTCGTTGAACGTGAACGAGGATATAGCAAACGCAAGGGATGAAGTGCCAGAGCACGACCTGTTAGTCGGAGGATTCCCTTGCCAGGATTACTCCGTTGCCACCACTCAGGCAAAAGGGATCGCCGGTAAGAAGGGAGTCTTATGGTGGCACATCGACCACATAATAAAAAGAAGGCACCCGAAGTATGTGCTGCTGGAGAATGTTGACAGATTATTGAGATCACCTTCCACGCAGAGAGGCAGGGACTTCGGCATAATACTCAGATGCCTGGCGGACCTTGGCTACTCTGTGGAGTGGCGCGCCATAAATGCGGCGGACTACGGATTCGTTCAGAAGAGGAGGAGGGTGTTCATATTCGCCAGTAGGGGAGATACCAGGAAATCGATCGATATCGACATGGGGAATCCGGAAGCGACTGTGCATGATAACGGTTTCTTCTCAAAGGAGTTCCCCATAGATCCAGTATCATCGGATGACAAGATAGGGACCTTCAATATAGGGTCGGAAAAATATAGTTCTCTTATCGAGGTCTCCGATCATTTCGCAGAGCAGTTCTTATCCGCAGGTGTGATGAAGGATCATCAGATCTACACGCGAGGAGTGACACCAAGATTCAATGGGAAAAGAGCAAGGCTGAGAGACATACTCGAGGATGATGTTGATGAGAGATTCTATGTCAAAGCCTTGGACCTGCCCAAGTGGGAATTCATGAAGGGGCCCAAGAAGCTGAAGCGCAAGAAGGCTGGCACCAACATAACATATCTCTATTCTGAAGGAGGGATACCTTTCCCAGACAACCTTGATGGCCCTGGCAGAACCATGCTCACAAGCGAGGGGACGAAGAACCGCAGCAGCCATATAATATCGGGCAAAGATGGCAGATACAGGATACTGACGCCTGTGGAATGCGAGCGCATGAACGGATTCCCGGACGACTGGACGAATACGATGACCGAACGCCAAAGATACTTCGTCATGGGAAACGCTCTGGTAGTGGGTCTGATAAAGAAGATGGGCGACTCCCTCTTAAGATTGACTGAGTCAGAATGATCGATCATTGGATCGGGCAGACATATTCGAAGAGCACCTTCGAAGAATGATCGGTCAGAAGAGCTTTCTATAGCTCTCCATGGTGTGCTCTATTATCGCCCTGACCTCTTTGGACCCTATCACCTCATCCACGGCCGTGTCCTTCTTCTCTAACGTCTTGTATACGGAGAAGAAATGGGCCATCTCGTTGAAGATATGCTCCGGAAGATCGGATATATCCCTGAATGAATTGTACATTGGGTCTCCGAAAGGTATCGCTATTATCTTCTCGTCATTCTCGCCGCTGTCGATCATCTTTATCGCACCTATGGGATAGCACCTGACCAGCGTCATGGGGGCGATGGGCTCTGAGCACAGCACCAGTGCGTCCAAGGGATCCCCGTCATCGGCGAACGTCCTGGGAATGAAGCCGTAATTCGCAGGATAGTGGGTCGAGGTGTAAAGGATCCTGTCCAGCATCAGCAGCCCCGTATCCTTGTCCAGCTCGTATTTGTTCTTGCTGCCCTTGGATATTTCCACCACGACGATGAAATCTTCAGGGGATATCCTGCCCGGGTCGATGTCGTGCCAGATGTTCTTCATATCCGCCGTATGGATGAAGACAATAATTAACGGTATTCATTTGTGCAAAAGATGGAAAAATACCCTGATCTCAATGATCGGTTTGAAATCAGATTGCAAACTATAGGCCCCGCATTGACGAACCCTCTTACAGGGAGAACTTCACTGCCTCATAAGATGTCTTCATGCGAACCCCGTGAAGCACGTGTGACGTATGAGCCCCGCACCCTCTTTATCCTAATCCCCTCTCCAGATAATATCGTCGGCAAAACGGATGACTGCGTGAATAGATCGGAGATCTTCGACCGATACCAGACATCTGACGGGGCAACAAATCAGCTACATTTCCCCTGAGGTCCGAAACTGCCGATATTTATATCTTGAACTACATCGGCGTGATAAGATATCGCATTCGACAGAGTACATATAACACTACTCGAACAAGAGTGTCGAAGTCTTGTACGGATCTGTTATGATCAAAAAGGTTGTGAAAACGATGTCCATGTCTTCTGCTCTGAAAGCTTCCTTGTTCGCGATTGTCGTTGTAGCAGCGTTTTCATCCTTCGTCGTCATCTCAGAGATCGATACCTCGGAGGGTGCGGAGGTCGGCACGTCCTTCTCGGAAGGTGGCCTGAATTATCTGATCGAAACTGACAGCACCGTAGAAGTCACTGGTCTCGATGATCTGAGCATAACGGATCTTGTGATCCCTTCTTCCGTGACATACGATTCAGTGACATATGACGTAACATCCATCAAAGAAGGTGCGTTCTTTTATACTGACCTCTCATCCGTAACGATACAGGAGAACGTAACATCGATCGGAGACTATGCATTCTACTACTGCATCAGTTTGACTTCCGTGACCATACCTGGGAGCATAACGTTCTTCGGCGAATCTGCATTTGAAGGCTGTACCGGTCTGACATCTGTGACAATGCAGGAAGGCATGACGTCCCTCGGAGACAATGCGTTCTACTTCTGCATCAGTTTGACATCCGTGACCATACCTGCAAGCGTGACGTCCATCGGGGACGGGGCATTCTTATACTGCACAGATCTGACTTCCGTGACAATGCAGGAAGGCCTGACGTCCATCGGGGACAGAGCGTTCTACTACTGTACAGATCTGACTTCCGTGACCATACCTGCAAGCGTGACGTCCATTGGAGGCTATGCGTTCAGCTACTGCGCAGATCTGACATCCGTGACAATGCAGGAAGGCATAACGTCTATAGGCAGCAATGCGTTCAGCAACTGTATCGGCCTGGTGTCCGTGACCATACCTGCAAGCGTGACGTCCATCGGTATCAATGCGTTCTCCGGCTGCAACTCCCTTATAGGATTCATTGTTTCAAACAGCAATACCAACTATTCAAATGACGGGCAGGGCATCCTTTACAATAAGGGCAAAACATCATTGATACAGTGTCCCGGAGGACTTGGAGGGGAGATAATCATCCCCAACAGCGTGACGTTCGTCGGAGACTATGCGTTCTATAACTGTACCGGTCTAACGTCCGTGACCATACCCGGAAGTGCTCTGTCAATCGGCAGCAATGCGTTCAGCAACTGTACCGGTCTAACGTCCGTGACCATACCCGGAAGCGTGACGTCCATCGAGAACTATGCATTCTCTTACTGCACTGCCCTCACAGAATTCATCGTTTCCGCTGACAATGCTCACTATTCAAACGACGATCAAGGCATCCTTTACAATAAAGAAAAGACTTTGTTGATACAGTGCCCCGGAACATATGAAGGAGAAATCGTCATCCCCGACGGCGTAGCGTTGATCGGGAACTATGCATTCTCTTACTGCACAGGCATCACATCTATTGAGATTCCTGGGAGTGTGACATCCATTGGCCAGTCTGCCTTCGAGGGATGCACCGGCATCACATCTATTGAGATTCCTGGGAGTGTGACATCCATAGGCATCCGGGCGTTCTACAGATGCACCGGCATCATATCTGTTGAGATGCCTGAAAGTGTGACGTCCATAGGCAACTCCGCATTCTCCGGCTGCACAAGCTTAAGATCTGTGATAATACCTGACAGCTTAACGTCCATAGGCAACTCCGCATTCTCCGGCTGCATTAGCCTAATATCGGTGATGATTCCCGAAAGTGTGACATCCATCGGAGACTGGGCGTTCTCTGAATGCTTCAGTCTGACTTCCATAACAATACCTGGAAGCGTGGCGTCCATAGGCTACGAAGCATTCGAGGGACTCACATTCTACAATGAAGATTCCTCAACAATACTTGAACATACACTCGGGAACTTAAGCGGTAACTCATTTGCAGGAACATTTGATAGATTGGTGAGAGGCCATCATACCATCACTTACGACGTCGTCGGAGGTTCCGCCTCAGCACCGATCCAATCGAATTTGGCCGAGGGAGATTCTTTCATCATAACCACATACTATGGCACCAAGGACGGATACGTGTTCAGAGGATGGACCGACGGAACAGACGTCTACGCCGCAGGCGACACATATGCCGTGGGCACGTCTGACGTTACATTGACCGCTGTCTGGGAGGCACCCGCCGAAAGAAGCACGATCTCCGGTTTCGCCATAGCTATAGTCGCAATGGTTCTGGTCGCTGTCCTTTACGGAAGAAGATCTTGATGGATAATAGGACCTTTTTCAAGGATGCTGATTTGAACAAGTGGCGAACGGGGAGGGATTCGAACCCTCGGCTTGCAGCTTAGGAGGCTGCCGCCATATCCAGGCTAGGCCACCCGTCCGCTGTGCCGAGATATAGGGTCATGATTAAAAGCTTTTGTGAGCCCTGACCTGCTGGTTCCCCTTCTGCCAGGCAATCGTTTTACAATCCGGTGATGATTACGCCCTCATGGAATTCATCGACGCCGTGGGCAAACGCAGGAGCGTGTACGATCTGGGCAAAGCCGTTCTGAGCGACGATGCCGTATCCCGCCTTCAGAGGATCGCTATGGACGTCCCCTCCGCATACAACTCCCAGAGCCAGCGTGTCGTTCTGCTCTTGGAGAAGGAGCACGATGCCCTGTGGGACATCGTGGAATCGTCCCTGCGGCGCAGGATAGGCGACAAACGGTACGAGGGGAAGACCTCGGAGAAGATAGACTCCTTCCGCGCGGCCGCGGGCACAGTGCTGTTCTTTGATGATACGGACGTCACGTCCTCCTTCGTGGAGAGATTCCCCTCGGGGGCCGACAATTTCCCTGTCTGGGCGGATCACGCCGGAGGCATGATGCAGTATGCGTTCTGGCTGGCGTTCGCGGATCTGGGCCTGGGGGCATCCCTGCAGCATTACAACCCCCTCATTGATGATGACGTGAAAGAACGCTGGGGCCTTCCCGCGGGATGGAAGCTGCTGGCGCAGATGCCCTTCGGGGCCGTGAATGAGAGGCCGGGCGCGAAGGAGTACATGCCCGTATCTGAGAAGATCCGCGTTCTGCGATGAATAAAGTATAACGGGGCGGCCGTCACGGTCGCCCGAATGGATTTCACTCCTCTTCGGGAGCGGACTTGTCGGCGGCAGGCGCCCTGGTCCAGGTCTCTATGAACTCCACGGTGTCCACGCCGAAGGAGTCCCTGAGGTCGGAGACTATCCTGAACTTGGACATGGGCCAGCCCTGGTTGAATTTCACCAGGTCGGGCATCCTGACGGAGACCTTCTTCTCGTCGAACTCGAACTCGAAACCGTCGGAGGTGCCGAAGTCCATGTCGAGGATGGCCCTTGCCTTCCCGTCGTTACCGTCGACGACCTCGGTGATCTCGAACTCGTATCTGAGGTTCTTGCCTGCGAGGGGGTTGTTGAAGTCGACCTTCACGCGCCCGGCTCCTACGCTGAGCACGGTCCCCCTGCGCTCCCCGAGGCTGACCTCGAGGCCGGGGTACGGGTTGATCTCCTGCTTGTGGAATTCCCTGAGGGGGTGCGTCTCCAGGAGCTTGGGGTCTCTGGCTCCCGCGCCTTCCTCGGACGGTATCTCGACAACGGTCTTCTTCCCTATCTCTGCGGCGGTTATCGCTGCGTCGAGGGCTGGGAAGAGCTTCCCGGAGCCCACTATGTAGGGCATGGGAGCGTACTTGTACTGCTCATTGTACATGCCGTTCTCCTTGGCCTTGTCCTCATAGGTGGTGTCGTAGAGCTTCTCGTTGTCTGCTATGTAGGCATCGTAGTTCATGCGAACGATGTCGCCTTTCTTCAGGGATTTCTTAGCCATTATTGTCACCTTAAAGTCTGTTCTGAATGAGCCTGCCTAATATCGGGTATATATTAAAGGTTGCTGTCACGCCATCATATAGGCGCGGAGGCGCGAAAGTAATAATAAGCGGATACGTTTACACGGAACCTAAGCCACTTTTGCATAGCCCGGTAGTGCGGCTGACTTGTAATCAGCAGGTCCGGAGTTCGAATCTCCGAAGTGGCTCCACTTGTTTTAAATACTAAGACATTCAAAGCTTATAAGGGATCGCTATTTTTTCAGTTTTTACGTTTTTGTAATAATTCATCATGCCACAAGAATGCCACGAATGCCACAACAAACTGGATTTGGATGAATAAAATACATCAAAACCCAGCAAGATGACACTAGATGACAGCCGTTCTGATAACCGCCTGATTATAAATTAGCAGGACAAGAGAACGAGGTGAAAACATGCCCTGTTTAATAGACAATTATCCATCTCTCTGACACACGAGCATCATATGGATGCATCATGGAAAAGAACGAGATCACGCAGGAAATGGTTGATAGTTTCAACCGTCTCATCGATGAGGGAGAAGAGCAAGATCTCGAACCGGAGGACTGGAGACCGCTCTTCGAAGAAGGCCTCTCCAAGATCGGTGCATCCGTCGTTACGGGCCTCCCGTCCGAGGATCTGAAATCATTATATACTCACTATTTGTAACAATATTTATGACACACGGAACGCTCGGGATAATCGCATGCCCGATGCTGGACGACAACCTTGTCTTCGGGCTCAAGAATGATGCCGAGGAGAAGTACATAACGATCATTGACAACAAGAACAACGGCTCACTCCGCAGGAAGCTGGAAAAGGAATTGGTGCCCTATGAGACGATCGGATACGACGACCTCCTGGCCGGGAAGTACTGCCCCGACCCCTCGAAGTTCAACGTGCTGGTCCTGATGGTGGACCTCGGCCTGCACTCCAGGCCCGAGGAGCTGAAGTCCACCGTAGAGAACAGCACCAGGGAGATGCAGCCCTATGCAGACGCCTCGGCTTTTACCTGGGCACCTGCGGCAACTTCAATTGGGACATCCCCGAGTGGTGCGCCAAGAACGGGCTCAAGCCCGCCGCCATGTTCCGCGACGCCGGGGGCAATCTCTGCCACGACTGCGTCGGCGTGAACGTAGCCGGCGGTCCCAGGTACAACGAGATGATGAAGAAGTACACAGGGCATCTCTATGTCTTCCCGGCAATGGCTTCGAACTATGATGATTTTATGGGTGCGGACCAGGCAGACGCACTCAAGACGGAAGAGAGTCTCACCGACGAGATCAGAGAAGCCCTCGGAATAGAGCCGGGACGCGACGGATATATGCGCTGGCTCCTGAACCAGGGAGATTACAAGTACATCCTGAAGCTGGACACCGGAATAGGGAATGAGCACTTCGACGAGGATCTCCAGAAGATCTCCGACAGGACCCGCCTGAAGGTCAAGGTGGCAGAGGAGGGTTGGGCGACCCTCCATTCCACGAACTGCCTCTACGCCGAGTGCAAGTCGATGCTCGGAGAATGAGATGCACGTAGGCTCCCAGTACACCGTGGGGATTCACACCCTGCTCATGGTGGCCTTCTTCAACGAGGACAGGATCACCAGCGAGATCGTGGCCACCAGCATCGGATGCAACCCCGTCATAGTCCGCAACGTGTTCACCAAGCTCTCCAAGGCCAGCCTCCTGAAACCTGGCATGGGCAAGGCCAGGACTCGGCTCGGCAGGCCGGCGGACGAGATCACGCTCTACGACGTGTTCGCGGCCGTCGACACGGACGACGCGGACGGTATCTTCCGTATGTATACTGTGAACACACACTGTCCGGTGGGGAACGAGATACACGACCTGCTGTCGTCCCGTTTCGACATCGCCATCAGATCGATGATGAACCAGCTGTCGAAAACGACCATAGCGGACCTGGTGTCCGAGCTGCCGCAAGAGAAGAGGTGCCTGCCAGAGGTGCTTCGCCACTGAGAAGATCACCGCAGGCATCCGGCGGAACCGCCGTGCTTCACTACTTCTTCTAAGAGATGAACGTATGCGGCGCGATCCTCGTCACCAACAGGACATCCTCTGCGGACGACATCTAAACCATCGAGGAGACGATCGAGACCAGGTCGCTCATAGGAGAATACATCCGCTATTCTCGCAAATGAAAAGAAAAGGAAAAGGTTTGGTTTTAGCGTTTCTCAGACCAATGTTCCGGCGAAGACCTGCCAGGCCAGGGCGGTCTTGGCCACCAGGCTCAGGATGATGTAGAACCGCTCTCCGTAGAGGTAATCCTTCCACTTCCCGACCTTCTTGTACTGCAGGACCATGTTCACAGCGAATATGTTGAAGAAGAACGCTATGGAGATCATTATGCCGTAGACAAAACCGGGAGGGGACCCGCCGGTCACTCCCAGGAAGTACATGAACAGGGCGACCCAGGGGATCAGTCCCGCGAAGCACCCGAATATGAAGGCGGTCCAATCCGTCTTCTGGGTGTTCTGGTTGTGAAGCTCCATCATGTAGCCGAACAGGTTCATGCATGCGTTCAGGGAGAACAGCAGCATTACGGACACGAAGTCGAACATGCCGCAGAGCCACGCTATCACGACGAGCATGAACGATGATGATACCGCATACTCGATCCAGCGGGCCTTGTTGATGTTCATCTTCAGGTTCTCTACGTACCACTTGTATCCGACGGTCGCTAAGAAGAGGTGGGCTATGGCCGACATCAGCAGGAATATGGCCACCATGGGCCCCAACGGTACGCTGAAGAACTCCACCGGGGTGCTGGCCCCTACCGGAGGGAACCCGCCGGTGGCATCCAGGAACGATGTGGTGAAGAACATCTTCACATCGTAATTGGCGATCACGAGCATTATGGCGGCCTGTATGAAATGGAAGAACCCCATTATCAGGTTGAACCGCCTGAGCTTTTGGTACTTGATATCGTCTGATTCAGAACTTGACATATTAATCCGTCTTAGTACGAATTAACGGCGTATATATTCTTTATCTGTGCGGTCTCCCCTCTTCGCCCAGAAGCATATCCGGGCCCGGGAAAAGACCGTTTTCTCTCCCTCCCTTGGAGGTGCCCGTATGTGACCGTCATCGCCTTTCGGGCAGGATTATCCAAAACTTTATAATCTGTGATATCCCGCATCCTCCGGATCAGAGGATCGCGGGAGGCACCGCCTTCCCCTTTCTCCTCTCGTACCGGATCTTCAGGATAACCATCCCGGAATTTAGTATCACTGACACCGCGTTCCAGAGCATTATCGGGATATCCCGGAGGATGATCCCGTATACCAGCCACAGGCTCATTCCTAGAATGAGGACAAGAGGCATCAGTATGGATACGTCCTCCATGCTCCCGCTGCGATATCCCTTGATGACCTGGGGCACATAGCCCAAGGTGGTGATCAGACCTGCCACTAGCCCGATGACGATGAACTGGTCCATGAGACGGCAATACGGTTCCCGATATTGACGCTTTTCGCTTATTCCCGTCCCGGTGCCGTGCACTCCCTGAGGCGGGAGGAGAGGTCCAGGCCCGTCATGGTCTCTGAGAGCTCCCATACCCCGGACGCAAGACCCATGTCCCTTCCCTTCCCGTGAGGCTTCACGATGACGGTCGGGCCCCTGAACTCCATCCAGCCCCCGGGACCGTACATCTGCCCTCCTTCGGCATCCGGGTCCAGAGCGGCTCTCAGCGCAGGCATGGCGCCCGCCCCGATATCGTGCATGAAGGGCCTGAGCCACCTCCTCATCCTCTCCCTGTTGCGATAGAGCTGCGTATTCACCAATCCCGGATGGCTGGCTATGCTGATCGGGGACTCCGTTCCCAGGGACCTCAGACGGGCATCCATCTCCCGGGAGAAGAGGAGAGTCGCCAGCTTGCTCTGCTTATATGCCTTCCACGGGCTGTATGAATCCCGGGAGTTTATGTCCCTGAAGTTAATCTTCCCGCCCCTGTGGACGATGGAGGTCTGGGTCACAAGACGCGATCCCCGTGTTGAGCAAAGCAGCGGAAGGAGATGATACGTGAGAGCGAAATGACCCAGATGGTTCACTCCCCACTGCAGCTCGAACCCTTTGACGGTGAGGCCGTAAGGAGGGGTCATTATGCCTGCGTTGTTTATGAGGAGATCAAGAGAATCATGCTCCGATCTGTACAGATCAGCGAACTCCCATATGGATTCGGGATCAGACAGATCGAGCCTGATTACGGATACCCTGGCATCCGGCACGGATGATCGTATCCCCGCCGCCACCGATACTGCGCCCTCGGCATCCTTATCGGCTATGACGACCGATGCCCCTTTGATGCACAGGCTTCCGCGATGTACGCTCCGAGCCCGGATGCAGCGCCGGTCACCACGGCAAGCTTGCCGTCTATTCTCGGTACCTTATCATCCCGCCAATCCCACCTGTCCGCCATCTTTGACGGAGCGGCGGAAGGATAGATAATGATTCTCTGCCGGTTCTATCTCTATGCGGCGTGGGGATCGAGCTTCCTGACAAGACCCAGCAGACCTGCGTACTTCTCATGGACCACGAGATCGTCATACTCTATAGGACGGCCCATGGGATTCTCCATCATCAGATAATCTGTGTCTGAGCAGCCGGGGAACATCCCCCGTGCAGAAGTACCCCAGGCCTTTGGCGATATCGTATGCTGCGGGGGCATTCGGATCGCAAAGGTTCAGGAGAAGCCTGGATACCTTACGGCCCCGGGACACCTGGCCCTCGTATTCCGATGTGAGCCTCTCTTCGATGTCATCCCCTATGCGCCTTACCGCCGTGTCTGCGAACTGCAGGCTGTCATCCGCCTCCCCCGAGATATCGGACATGCCTTCCCTGAATATCCCGCGGGAAACGGCGAACTCCCTTTCCAATCCCATATCCAAGACTATGCTGTTGACCAGATCGGTAACCTCTTCCGGGACGTAGATGATCCTCCGCTCATCTCTCAGCATCCTTGCCACCAGCGCTATGCTGCCCCTGTGATACTTGCCCAGGGATTCGAACAGGCCTTCGTTGGCGATATTGAAAACGAAACCGCAGCAATGATAATCCTGGGCAGCGCAGACCTTCTGCGCGTATACGTGGTGGGTGACGGGCTGCGAGTTCACCGACGTCAGGTCGAGATTCTCCGAGGCGTGATCCAGCATCTTCCTCGATATCGTGTTCATCAGCGAACGATTACGGTATCTTTTGCAAACTATGCCCATGCACAGCTCCATGGTGCCCGGCATCAGGGCTGAGGAGGCAAGTGCCACATGGGCGGCTGTGTTGTTCCCGCCGTCGACGGCGACCATTGATATGATCTCGCCTTTCCGGGATGATTCATAGAACTTATCGGCATCATAGATCATTCTGTAAGGGTACCTGTCCCCGTACTCATCCCTTATGCAGCGTATGACACCTTCCGCTTCCCCACGCCTCATGAGATGGAAATCGAATTCCGTATCTTCAACGCTCATCGGATACCACGCCTGCCGGACGGATGTGTCAGCGTCCGCTGGCGCTTCCGTCGGAACGGAATGACGTTCTTGTTCTTTAAGCGTTAGACCTGCGATGCTCTGCTACGGGCATGCTCAGGCCTCCTCCCCGTACTCGAACTGGCTGTTGTACAGTTCTTTGTATTCTCCGCCGCGTGCAAGCAGCTCGTCATGGGTCCCCTGCTCGACTATATTGCCGTCCTTCATCAGCAATATCAGATCAGAGTTCCTGATCGTGGAGAGACGGTGCGCGATCACGAAGGATGTGCGCCCTTCCGTCATGGAGTCCATTGCCCTCTGGATTATCCTCTCCGTCCTCGTATCCACGGAGCTGGTAGCCTCATCCAGGATCAGCATGGGAGCATTCTCCACCATCGCCCGGCGATGGTTATCTGCTGCCTCTGTCCCACCGAGAGGGACGACGTATTGTCAAGCATCGTATCGTACCCGTCCGGCAACGTTCTTATGAAATGGTCCACTCCGACGGCCGTGCAGGCTCTGATTATCTCATCCTCGGTGG
Source organism: Methanomassiliicoccales archaeon RumEn M2 (assembly GCA_001421175.1). Classification (GTDB taxonomy): domain Archaea; phylum Thermoplasmatota; class Thermoplasmata; order Methanomassiliicoccales; family Methanomethylophilaceae; genus RumEn-M2. Next base: position 91,955 of record LJKL01000015.1, read on the forward strand.
CATCCTTCTTCGAATAGACGATGTTCTCCCTGACGGTGCCTTCGAATATCCAGGTATCCTGCAGCACCATGCAGAACAGATCGTGCACATCGCTGCGCTTCATATCCTTTATCGAAACGCCGTCTATGAGGATGTCGCCTCTGTCGGTCTCGTAGAATCTCATTAGCAGGTTCACCATGGTCGTCTTCCCCGCCCCCGTGGGCCCGACTATGGCTATCTTCTGGCCCGGTTTGACTTCGGCCGAGAATCCGCGGATGACCTCTTTGCCCGGGACGTAGCTGAAATGCACATCCCTGAATTCCACATGTCCCTTCACCTTCCCGATCCTGCGGGTAACGTCCCTTTCCTCGGGAAGCTCCTCCTCCCCGATGAATTCGAAGACCCTTTCCGCCGCGGCGGCCACGGACTGCATCCCCGTGAAGGCCTGTGCCAGTTGCGACAGCGGCTGGGTGAACAGACGGACGTAGATCATGAAGGCGACTATCACGCCGATCGTGATCTGTCCGCTTATGACCATGGTCGCCCCGACTATGCACACCATCACATACCCGAAGTTGCCGATGAAGTTCATCAGCGGCATCATGAGGCCTGACAGGAACTGGGACATGAAGGCGCTGCCCGCCAACCCTTCGTTTATGGAATCGAACCTCTTCGCGGCCTCCTTCTGCCCGTTGTACACTTTGACGACGTCGTGTGAGGAGTAGATCTCGGCCACATGGCCGTTCATCTTGCCGAGATACTCCTGTTGGGTGCCGAAATGCTTCTGGGAAAGGTTGACTATGAAGAACATCAGAGCGAAACCGGCTACGCATGAGAGAACGGTGACGACCATCATCACTGCGTTCGTATAGGCCATCATCACCAGGGAGCCCAGGAGCATCGTCACCGATGTTATCAGGGTTCCCACGCTCTGATTCATCGATTGGCCCAGCGTATCCACGTCGTTGGTGGCGCGGCTCAGGATGTCCCCCTTGCTGGATCTGTCGAAGTAGCTCAGGGGCAGACGGTTTATCTTCTTAGAGATGTCAGTACGGAGCCTCGATGCCGTCCTCTGGGACACTGTGGCGAGGATGTAGTTCTGAAGGAACGACAGGACCGCGCTGGCAGCGTATATCGCGATCAGGAAGTAGCCTATCTCCCAGACAGCGGCCATGTCCACATTGCCTGAGATCAGGCCGGCGCTTATCAGGTCGGTTATGTCCCTGAGCTTGTTCGGCCCTATCAATATGAAAACGGTGCCGACGAACGCGAACATTATCGCTATCCATACCGCGATCCTGTATCCTCCCATGTAGGACAGCAGCTTCTTCCACGCCTCGCCGAAGGCTCTGGGCTTCTCTGCCGGCGCTTCGCTTCTGCCCGGAGGGCCTCCGTGCCTCATCTCGCCAACTCCTCTTCCGACAGCTGGGACAGTGCGATGTTCCTGTACACTTCGCAGCTCCTCAGCAGATCGTCGTGCCTTCCCGCTCCCGCTACGCGACCTTCTTCCAGGACGATTATCGTATCGGCTTCCATTATGGTGCCTATCCTCTGTGCCACGATCAGACTGGTGACCCCCGAGGTCTCCTTCCTCAGAGCGTCCCTCAGGACACGGTCGGTCTTATAATCCAGGGCGGAGAAGGAATCGTCGAAGATATAGAACTCCGGCCTCCTGCATATGGCCCGTGCGATGGAGAGGCGCTGCTTCTGTCCTCCCGAAAGATTCGTGCCGCTCTCCGATACCGCGCCTTCGTATCCTCCCTCCATTTTCTCCACGAAATCGGTGCCCTGTGCGATGGCCACGGCTTTCTTCACGTCGTCTATCGTGCGGCTGTCGCTGGTATCCCCGTAATTGACATTGCTGTACACTGTACCGGAGAACAGGGTCGCCTTCTGCGGCACATAGCCTATCTTCCCGTGAAGCGCTTCCAGCTCGTAGTCGCGTACGTCCACGCCGTCCACGAGTATCTGCCCGTCCGTCACGTCGTAGAAGCGAGGAACGAGGTTTATCAGCGTGCTCTTGCCGCTCCCCGTGGATCCGATGAAGGCCACTGTCTCCCCCTTCCCGGCCCTGAAGCTGACGTTCTCAAGGACGCTCTCCGCTGCCCCCGGGTATCTGAAGGATACGTTCCTGAACTCTATCTCGCCCTCCTTCCCCTTGGGGGATTCCTTCACTGTGCCGCTCTTGACAGATGGCTCTGTGTCGATGACCTCCTCGATGCGCCTGGCGGCCACTCCCGCGCGGGGGATGATCATGAAGATGAAGACCATCATCATGAATGCCATGACCACCTGCATGGCATAGGATGAGAAGACGATCATGTCGGAGAACATCTCCAACCTGAGATCGGGACCGGAAGCGGCGGATATCAGTATCGCACCGATTATGTATATCGACAGAGAGAGCAGGCTCATTACCGTAGTCACCACCGGCGGCATGACCGCCATGACACGGCTGGTGAATAGATTCGTGGAGGTCAGCTCCTCATTGGCCTTCTCGAACTTGGCCTCCTGGTAGCTCTCGGCGTTGTATGCCCTGACAACTCTGACTCCGGTGAGCCCTTCTCCCGTTATGCGGTTGACGTTGTCCGTCAGCCTCTGTATCATCTTGAAGCGCGGCACCACGAGATACAGAACCATCGTTATGGAGAGCATCAGAACGGCGACTGCCACGGCCGTCGCCAGAGTCCAGTGCATATCCTTGTCGGCGATCTTCACGATCGCCCATATGGCCATGACAGGCGCCCTTATGACGACCTGCATTCCCATGGCGAAGGCCATCTGGACCTGGGTCACATCATTCGTGGAACGCGTGATGAGGCTGGCCAGAGAGAATCTCCCCGTCTCCGCTCTGGAGAAGGCACCCACCTTGTCGAACTGCATCTTGCGGAGACGCTTCGAAAGCGAAGCGGCTATGTATGCTGCCACGGCCCCCACCATTATCGCGGCCAGAAGGCTGCCGAATGCCGCGGCGACCATGGGCCATCCCTGATCCATGACCTGCTCCACGGTCCCGCCCGTGGTCAGCAGCATTGTGATCTGGGACATGTATCCCGGGATCTCCAGCTCAAGATAGACCTGCAGGCATATCAGCACGAAGCATATCCCGACAAGGGACCATTCCTTACGGTTCACATACTTGAATATCAATTCCCGGCCTCCTCGTTCAATCTCGCCTTTATCTTGGCGCATGCGGACTCGAAGGCCCTCTGCTCTTCTTCCGTCAGATCGCAGAGGAGGGCATCCCATATCTCACTGAACGTCTCCTCGATCCTTTCCACGGCATTATCCCCTTCTCCGGTGAGCACCAGGCTGTAGCGCCTCGCATCCGCGCTCTCGTTCCTTACCAATCCCATATCGATCAGGGTGCCTACCGTACGGGTGGTGATCGACTTGTCCACCATCAGGTGCGCTGCTATCTCTTTCAAGGATGCGCCGGGATTCCGGGCTATCGCCAGCAGATAGGGCCCCTGGGAGCCCTGCAGTCCCAAGGACTCGAGACGGGCAGTCATCCTGCTGTCCAGATATTGCTTTATGACTCTGGGTGCGATATGCTGATCGGTTATCCTTCTCACAAATGGTTGACAAGTCAACCTTGTATTTAACACAAGCGTCTTGCCCCGTTCTCCCGATGGGTGCGGTTGTCATCTATTTAAGGTTTGGATATATATTCCATCCATCAGGATGTGCGGAATGGCTTTGCCTGAAGCATATCCGTAAAGGAAGTGCGGTTTTGATTCAGGTAGCCATTTACGGAAAGGGCGGGATAGGGAAATCCACTGTATCCGCCAACATCTCATACCTCCTGGCGGGGCTTGGGGAGAAGGTCTTGCAGATAGGGTGCGACCCCAAGCACGATTCCACAAGACTTCTCCTTGACGGCAAGGAGCAGACCACCGTGCTCGATTACATACGGAGGACACCGCCCTACGACAGGCATCTGGAGGATATCGTCCTGGACGGCGTCAGGGGCGTCAAATGCGTGGAGGCGGGAGGGCCCGAACCGGGCATAGGATGCGCCGGAAGAGGCATCCTGAGCACTTTCGACACCCTGAAGAACCTCGGGATCGACGAGATGGACCTGAGCGTGAAGCTCTATGATGTGCTGGGTGATGTTGTCTGCGGCGGATTCGCCGTTCCTCTGAGGAACGAGTATGCCGACGGCGTGTATCTGGTTACGTCGGGGGAGTTCATGTCGGTATACGCGGCGAACAACATACTGAAAGGGATAAGGAACTTCGATAAGGGCATCCCCAGAGTGGCGGGCATAATACTCAACTGCCGGGGGGATGGAGAATGAGTATGATATCGTGGAGAGGTTCGCGGATGCTGTCGGACTGCCGATAGTCGCCCGCATACCCAGAAGCGAGCTCTTCGCCCGGGCCGAGTCCGAAGGGCGGACGATAGCCGAGCTGTTCCCCGGGTCGGATGCGGCTAAGGAGTTCGAGAAGGTTGCGACACACGTGCTTAGCATCAAGAAGAACAGGTCCGAGCTCCGGGAATCGAGACCGCTTAACGACGAGCAGATGGGCATGATCGCCAAAGGGGAGAGGATAACCGGGGAGCCGGGAGCGGATGATACTGAAAAGGGAACATGCCGAGTGTGCATGAGGAAACCCCTCGTAAGGAAGGCGACCACCGAGAACAGGATACTGTCATCATGCGCCACGGCCGGGGCAGTCTACGGGTGCCTGTCCGTTTCCGACGCGGTCACTATACTGCACGGGCCCAGGAGCTGTGCGCACATCATGTCCGCATTGAAGGGCATAGCGGAAGTGAAAAGAGGATACGGCACCGATCTGCAATCGGTCAGGATCCATTCCACGGAGATGGATGACACCGTATCCGTCTTCGGAGGCGCCGGAACCCTGGAGCAGAGGATCCGCGACCTGATACTGGAAGGCCGCAAGAATTTCTTCATCGTGACGTCATGCGTCTCCGGCATAATCGGCGATAACGCCATAGATGTGGTCAACGCCATAAGCAACGAGCACCCGGAGATCTATTTCAGGGTCATCGAAGCGGACGGCAATATAACCGGGGACATGGGAACGGGATATGTCGCTTCGGCGGATGCCATGCTGGATGCCGTCGACGGGTCTGTGTCCCCGGAAGATATGACGGTCAACACCATCGCGGAAAGATATCTGTTCAGACGGGGACGGGACCCCGACGGGGGCACCAGGGCCCTCTTCTCCGCATTGGGAATACGCATGAACTGCAGATTCATGTACGAAACGACCCTGGAATCCATAAAGAACATCAGGCTCGGGAAGATGACCTTCGCAGCCGGCGATGATGCGGAATCTAAGAGGATATCACGATTGGTAGAGTCCAAAGCGGGCATATCCGTTGAGAAGGGGACTCTTCCCGTAGGGCTCAAAGGCTACAAGGCATTCCATAAGAAGATGGGCGAAGCCTTCGGTATCGGCGATGTCGCCGAAGAAGTATGCCTGCGCGGAGAGAGGAGATACCTCTCCGAGATAGGACGATTGAGGAAGAGAACGGAGGGAAAACGCGCCATCATAGAGGACAGATTCACTGCGGACATAGACTGGCTCTTGGAGCTGCTGTCCGATCTCGGGATCGAGGTCATAAAGATAGGAATGGGGCCCCGGCATGAATGGAAGGAGCATCCTGAGTCCCGCTACGGTGAGATGGGCATACCTTTCGCCGAGAACTACAGCATCGGGGATCTGAACTCGGACATCAGGGAATTGGAACCGGACCTTGTTCTCACGGACAGCGGCCTCACGTCTCTCGATGTCAGGGCGACGGGCTATATCAGGCCGGATGTGGGCATCGAGGGCGTATTGGAATTCGGACGGAGGCTTGCCAATCTCATGTCCGTGCCTGTGATAGAGGGATGGAGGCGGTACGCATGACGATATATCCCGACGGTTTCACAGGGGCCCTGATGGCTGTGGAGAGCTTCGAGGACGGCCGTGCCGTGCTCCACGGCCCGGGGGGCTGCAGAGGCTATCACTCCTATGCCATATCCAGGTGCTATTCCAAAGCCCGGCAGGGTGATTACGAGAAGTACTCGGTGCCCTATTTCTTCGGCCAGCCGAGGGTCCCGTGCACCTACATGGATGAGGACGATTACATCCACGGGTCTGATCATAAGATCAAGGAATCCCTGCCTATTCTGTGCTCCGACGGGGACGTTTTCAACGTGTTCATAAGATCCCCGGGGGCCGCGCTGATCGGGGACAACATAACGGATGCCATAGAACGGGCCGGATTCTCCGATAAGGCGATGGCTGTGGAGGAATCCCTGATATCCCAGCCCTTCTCGTCCGGATACGATCATACTGTGAGAACGATATTGAAATGGATGAGGCCCGAGAAGAGGGGAACGCTGCCCGGAACGGTGAACATACTGGGACTTCCCATCTCCAGCAACGATTGGGAGGATGCCCTGGAGGATCTGAAGCATCTGCTGGAACTTATCGGCCTGAGGGTCCTGTCCTCCCCCGGGGCCGGGTGCAGCCGCAGGGATGTCAGTGAATCCGTGGCCGCAGAGTTCAACGTGATAGTCAGCAGCGAATACTGTGCCAGGACCGCCAAGTTCTACGAGGAAGAGTACGGCATACCCGCGATATCCTGCGACAGCGGCTCCCCTGTGGGATTCGATGCGGTTGAGGAATGGATAAAGACCATAGCCTCTGAGACAGGTAAGAGTGCGGACAGGGCGGAGGAGCTGATACGCGACCGCAGGGAGCGGGTATTCAGACGCATAAAGGGATGCCTGTACACCAACAAAGTGAAATGCAACGATTTCGTCGCCATGGCCGACGGGTCGGTGCTGTTGCCTCTCATCGGATGGCTCTATGATTATCTTGGCATGATCCCCGAATCCGTGACCCCCGACCCCGGCGGCGATGAGGAAACGGCCGTCAGGATCCGCAGTCTCCTCAGAAGCATGGGGGCGGAGGACGCATGGCGCTCAGACCCCGCATCGAGGAAGACCGACTTCGCATTCGCGGACGGGCACACCGCGGAGATGCTGGAGATGACAGGCAGCTGTTTCAAAGGCATCGATATAGGCTACCCCAGCCTCGCAAGGACAAGGTTCCTGCCCCGCCCGATCTACGGCCTGTCCGGCGCCATGTATCTCCTGGATGAGATCTTCAGCAAGGAGTGAAGGTACCTCTGCCTTCCACATTCCTGGTTGGATGGTATGTTGGATGTAACATACAAAAGATATTAATAGTCTGCAACGAATATAATTTATTGCACGCGCGGAGATCGCAAGAGTGAACTAAGACACTTGGATTTTCCCTCGGGAAATTAACACCTGTCCGAACGCTCGGTGCCCTGCAACATGCGGGAATGGAGTGTACCGCCCCACGGCGCTTCATCCATATGCTGCATGCGAAGACCCCTCATATGAGGGCAAAGCGAACAGGCGTAGAAAGATCGAGAAGGAACCTCTTCCGGGAGCATTTCCTGTCTTGGTAACAACGACCCGTCGTAAGGCTTCGTGCGTGCTAACTTCTCCATCGGTCTCGTTAGCACCTGTGTCCTGCGGGAACGTGATATACGGATCACTGAGGCTCAAGGGCTTGCTCTGCGTTCTGTATGCATCTCGTGAGTACGGAATACGCATTGATCATGTCCGCCTCTCCGACTATGAATATGGTGTCGGTGTGACAGCTCACGATCTCCTCGAGATTTATGCCAGCATTCGATAGGTTCGTTATCAGATAGGCTATGACGCCGCTCGTGTCCACGATCCTCTCGGGGCTCTTAACGGCTATCTCCACCAGGTTCTCCCTGACCTTTATCACATTGAACCTTCCCACCGTGTCCGTTATCCTGTCCTTCAGGCTCTTGTCGGCGATTATCGTCACCGCGGAGGCGGACTGCACGATCTGCATTATGGAATTCTCATTCCACAGGTCCTTGAACAGGTTGTCCATCTTGTGCAGCACCGTCCAATCGTTCTTGGCGGTGACTATGCACGTCTTGGTCCTCATCTCAAGACGGCTGTCCTTGAGTATCCGCAGAATGCTCATCTCATGATCGGTGGTGGTCCCGAGCTTGCCCGCGTAACGTCTGCAGGCGATCATGACCGCTTCCTCGTTCTCTATGCCCAGGTCCTTCATTATCAGCCTGGCGAGGGAGGAATAGTTGATCAGGCCCTTTGAGACGCAATCCTTTATGCTGGGATGCGCGTCGATATAGCTCCTCGTCTTCTCTGCGAGACTCTCTTTCGAGACTGATTTGGCCATGCCCGCTTGATTATCTTTCGAATATATATGTCCTATCACGGACACATATTTTCGATGTTGATACTTATAGGACAACGATGTTCAGGCACCCAGGAACTCCCTCAGCAGAGTGTTGAAGCGTTCCGTCTCCTTCCTGCCTATTATCAGCGGTGGGATCAGACGTACCACGTTGCCGTGGCAGACATTGACCAGTACGCCTTGGCTCAGGCAATGCTGCTGGAACTCCTTGGCGCGGGATTTCATCTCTATGCCTATGATTAGACCCGCTCCCCTTACTGCCGTTATCTCCGGGCTCTCCATCCTCTTGATCTGGTCTATCCATTCGGCGCCCAGCACCGCGGCGTTGTCCACGAGGCCCTCGCGCTTCATTATGTCGATGGTGGCGATGGCGGCGGAGCAGACCAGGGGGTTGCCGCCGAAGGTGGTCCCGTGGGTCCCGGGAGTCATCACCGAGGATATCTCCCCGGTCGTCGAGACTGCCCCCATGGGCGCCCCGGAGGAGAGGGCCTTCGCCGTTGTAATGATATCAGGTATCACATCGAAATGATCGATGCCGAACCACTTCCCCGTGCGCCCCATCCCCGTCTGCACTTCGTCAACGATCATCAGGGCAGCATTATCCGAGCACAGGTCGCGGACGGTCTTGAAGAACTCCTTCGGAGCCGTCACGACTCCGCCCTCCCCCTGTATCGGCTCGACGATCACCGCCGCCGTATCCTTGCCTATCATGGACTTCACGGATTCAGAGGAACCGAAATCGAAATAGTCGAAGCATCCGCTGATGAGGGTCTGGAACGTATCCTGGTACTTCACCTGCCCCGTGGCGCCGAGGGCTGCCGCGGTACGGCCGTGGAAGGAATTGGTCGCGGAGAGGATCTTCTTCTTCTTCGTGTAGCGTACGGCTGTCTTCAGCGCGCCTTCGTTGGCCTCGGCGCCGCTGTTGACGAACAGCGCACGGTCCAGCCCCTCAGGCATTATCGATGCCAGTTTCTCTCCGAGGACCGCCTGCTCCGCAACGTAGTAGAGATTGGACGTATGGGAGAGCCTTGACACCTGCTCCGCGACTGCCTTGTCCCATTCGGGATGGGCATATCCTAACGAATTTACCGCTATGCCGGCCACCAGGTCCAGGTACTCTTTCCCTTCGGTATCGTAGAGATACGCTCCCTTGCCGTGGGTGAAGCTCAGGTCCATGCGGCCGTAGTTCTGGAAGAGGTACTTCTGGCTCTTCTCCTTTATCTCTTTCAGGTTCATTGTATCACCTTATTATCAGCGTTCCGTGATCCGATCCCCTCAGGGCCTCGGACACTATCGATCCTTTGTCCTTGCCGTTCACCATGCGCACGCGGGACACCCCCGTTTCCAGGGCACGGCGGCATGCCTCGACCTTGGGGACCATGCCCCCGCTTATTATCCCTTTCTCCGTCAGGACATCCACCTCGGCAAGCGTCAGCACGCTCTGCTTCGTGGAAGGGTCCCTGATATCCAGCAGTATGCCGGGAACGTCGGTTATCTGTATCATCTCCTCGACCTTCATCCCGGCTGCTATGCCTGCGGCCATTGTGTCCGCGTTCACGTTCAGGGCATTGCCGTCGCAGTCAGCTCCGACAGGTAGATGACCGGGACCTTGCCTGCGCTCAGCAAGGAATCTATCTTCTCAAGATCGACGGAGACCACATCCCCCACCCGGCCCAGGTCCGCCATGCGGACCCTGCCGTCCTCGCGGATCTCTGCAGGTCCCTTTTTGACGCAGACGGTGACATCCTTGGCAGCCAGCCCGACAGCCCCGACCCCGGCTTCGATGAGGGCCCCGACCATGTCACGGTTTATCGAGCTCAGGACCTCCTCCACGACCTTCATCGTCCTCACGTCGGTTATCCTGACGCCTGCTACCTTCTCGGGTTTGATGCCCCTGCGCTCCAGCTCGGCATTGATCTCCGGCCCCCCGCCGTGGACGAGCACTATGCTCTTCCCGTCCCTGACGAGTCCCGCGATCTCCCGGGAGAGGCGGGCCATGTCCTCCCTGCCGCTTATGGCGTTCCCGCCGAACTTCAGAAGATATGACATCCCGCAGCCCTCATGTGGCATATTCCGCGTTTATGCGAACGTAGTCGTATGTGAGGTCGCAGCCCCAGCCCACGGCGGTCTCCTCGCCGATGGCGAGATCCACTATTATCGTGACCTCTTTGTTATCCATGGCCATGCGCACCACCTCGACGGAGCGCTCCTCCTGGAACACCGGTGCGCCGGAATCGAGTATCGGGACCTCCATGTCCCCGCCCTTTATCGTCAGACGCACGTCCTCGAGATTGAAAGAGCATCCGCTGTTGCCCAGGGCCATCATTATACGGCCGTAGTTGGGATCGGAGCCGAATATGGCGGATTTGACCAGCGGCGAGTTGATTATCGAATGCACCGCCTTCCTTGCGTCATCCTTCGTCTCGGCTCCGAGAACCTGCACCTCGATGAGCTTAGTGGCCCCTTCGCCGTCAAGGGCTATGGCGCGGGCTATCCTCGTCATCACATCTGTCAGCGCCGCCCTGAACTCCGGGTCCCTGTCCGCGCACTGCCCTCCCGAAAGGGCGTTGGCCATCAGGATGCATGTGTCGTTGGTGGACTGGTCGCTGTCAACGGAGACCATGTTCATGGAATCGTCCAGTATCTCCTGCCAGGTCTCGCGGAAGGCCGGGGACAGCTTCGCATCCGTTGTTATCACGGAGAGCGTCGTCCCGTGCAGCACCTTCATGTGGGGTGCGATCATCCCGCTCCCTTTGGATATGGCGCCTATGTGGACCAATGTGCCGTCCTTGAGGCGTGCGCTGGCCGCGCACTCCTTCTTTATCGTATCCGTGGTCATTATGGCCTCTGCGAAGGATGCGTCCGCATCCCTCCCCCTGCTCAGGGAGCCTGCGGCCTTGCTTATGCCGTATTTGACCTTGTGCATATCCATGAAGCGTCCGATGAGCCCCGTGGACATGACGCCCACCTCCTTGGGATCGAGGCTGAGCTCCGCCGCAGCGGTCTCCTTCATAGTCATGGCGTCTTCCATGCCGCGGCGCCCGGTCAGCGCATTGGCGTTCCCGCTGTTGATCACAACGGCGGAGAGCTTCGGGGAGTTCTCCTTCATCATGATCTGCACCGGTGCGGATTTCACCTTATTGCTGGTGTATCCGACGAAAGCATCCGCCGGGACCTCCGAGTATACTATGCCAAGGTCCATTGAGCGGTATTTCACCCCGCTGTGCACTCCGGCCGCCAGGAACCCCTGGGGCATTGTAACGCCTCCTTCGATGATCTCTACCATTCTCATACCCCCAGGCCCGGGAAGTCCAGGCCCTCTGTCTCTTTGAAGCCCAGCATCAGATTCATGCACTGCACGGCCTGTCCTGACGCACCTTTCATAAGATTGTCTATCACTCCGAATGTGACTGCGCAGGCCCCGTCAGCGCGGGCGCTTACCTGTGCGTGATTGGAACCGACAACGGCCCTTATCGACGGCTCCTCGGAGAAGCGGACGAAGGGCTCTCCCGCATACGCCTTCCTGAATACCGAGGAGAGCTCTTCCTGGCTCAGATGCTCTTTCAGATTGAAGAAGCACGAGGATATTATGCCGCGGACCATCGGTACCAGGTTCGGAACGAACAGGACGTCGCTCTCCTCCTTGGAGATGTCCTTTATCACGGCCTCGATCTCAGGCGTATGACGGTGCGTTCCCACGCTGTACGGTATCACTGACTCTCCGCATGTGGGGTGATGGAGACGCGGGGACGGGGTCATGCCAGCCCCGGACGTGCCGCTCTTGCCGTCAACGAATATCTTGCCCTCGACGAGCCCCGTGCTCACCAGAGGTGCGCATGCCAGGATGGCGGAGGTCGCATAGCATCCGGGGTTGGCGACGAGATCGGCCTTCGAAATGGACGCCCTGTAGAACTCCGGGAGACCGTAAACCGCATGTGCCAGATTCTCTGTGTCCTTATGCTTGTGGCCGTACCACTCCTCATAGACTGCCGCATCCCTGAACCTGTAATCCCCTGTGAGATCGACGACCTTGATGCCCTTCTCCAGAAGGCCGGGGGTCACATCCATGGATGCGCCGTGGGGTGTGGCCACGAATACGAGATCCAGATCCGTCGATTCCGGGATCGACTCGGTGAAATCGATATCCACATAACCTTCCAGATTGGCCTGTACGCTGCCAACTTTCCTGCCTGCGCTCTGACGCGACGTCATGGCCGCGATGCTGACGCCGGGATGGCGGGACAGGATGCGCGCAAGCTCCCCTCCCGTATACCCGGTACCTCCGATAATACCCACATTCTTCATTTGGATTCCCTGACTAAATGGACGGTGGATTCATGGTAATCAGTCTTAAAAATATATTGTCCTGTTTCAGACACCGGGTGTCATCATAATCTCAATAAGGAGCCTCTCTGATGCAAATGCTACATGATGCGGCTCAAACAACTAACCGTCATACTCAGTCGAAAAAGGCATCTGGATTGCCTGATCCGAATAGCGTCCTCCGAGAATGTCCGTGAACGTACAAAGGCCAGAGCGTAACGTTTGGAGCGGGTATGCAACAATTTAAACGGGACTCCGATTATGTCGAAGGGATAACATGACCGCGGAACAGAAGAGGGAGAAGGTCGTCCTCGCCTACTCAGGCGGGCTCGACACATCTGTTGCGATACGCTGGCTTCAGAAGAAATACGATGTGGATGTCATAGCTGTGGCAATAAACGTGGGACAGCCCCCGAGCCAGGATGACATAATGGCCCGTGCTCTGAGGAACGGCGCAGTGAAGGCAGAATATATCGATGCCAAGAAGGAATTCGTCGAGGACTACATCTGGCCTTCCCTGAAGGCCAACGCCATGTACCAGGACGTCTACCCTCTGAGTACCGCGATCGCAAGGCCGCTCATCGTGAAGAAGCTGATAGATGTGGCCCACCGCGAGGGAGCGAGATACATAGCCCACGGCTGCACGGCCAAAGGCAACGACCAGGTGCGCTTCGACGTAGGCATAATGTCCCTGGACCCTGACATCAAGGTCATAGCTCCGATGAGGGAATGGGTACTCACCCGCGAGAAGGAGATCGAGTACGCCAAGGAGAATGACATAGAGATCATCGTCAAGAAGGAGAGTCCTTTCTCCGTAGACGAGAACCTTTGGGGAAGGAGCTGCGAATGCGGCATAATCGAGGATGCCTGGGAAGAGCCGCCTGCGGACGCCTGGGGATGGACGGTCGCACCCCATGACGCACCCGATGAGGCGGAGTACCTGGAGATCGGGTTCGAGAAGGGGATACCCGTATCCCTTGACGGAAAGAGGATGGACGGCCTGAAGCTCATAGGCGAAGTGGACAGGATCGCCCGCAAGAACGGGGTCGGACGCATAGACCATGTGGAGGACCGCCTCGTGGGGATCAAGAGCAGGGAGACCTATGAGTGCCCCGCAGCCACCGTGCTGATCGCGGCGCACAGGTCCATGGAGTTCATGACCCTGCAGAGGGATGTGACATCCATGAAGAAGAAGCTGGAGCAGAGGTTCTCGGAGCTCGCCTATGACGGGCTGTGGTTCGGCCTCCTCCGCGAATCCATAAGCGCATTCATAGACAAGACCCAGGAGAACGTCACCGGAACGGTTAGGGTGAAGCTCTACAAAGGCAGCGTCATGGTCGTGGGCCGCAAGTCCCCGTACTCCCTGTATGACGAGGGCCTCGCCACATACGCGGAAGGAGATGTGTACGACCACAACGCCGCCGTGGGGTTCATCTACTGCTGGGGGCTGCCCAACAAGACGGCCTCCAGGGTCCACAGGAAAAGGTGAACCTGATGGCGGAGAAGGCACTTTGGTCGGGAAGGTTCGACAAGGCGATGGGGAAGGACACTCTGGATTTCACTTCGTCCCTAAGAACCGACGTTGCCCTCGCATTCTATGACGCCATGGGCTCATTGGCCCACGTCAGGATGCTCAGGGCCTGCGAGATACTCCCGGCCAAAGAGGCCGACCCCATCATAGAAGGCCTTAAGAGCATAGTATCGGAACTGGAAGACGGCACCTTCAATGTCAATCTGGAGCTTGAGGACATACACACAAACATAGAGCACCGCCTCATCGAGATCATCGGCCCGGAGGGGGGGAGGCTCCATACCGGCAGAAGCCGCAACGACCAGGTCGCCACGGACTTCCGGATGTACATGAGGGACATATCCCTGAGCGCCGTGAACGCTCTGGACGGACTGATAGACGCCCTCATCTCCCTGTCCGAGGATGAGGGGGATGCGATACTTCCAGGGTTCACCCACATGCAGCACGCACAGCCCGTGACCTTGGCACAGCACATGCTGGCACATGCATTCAGATTCGAACGCGACGGCGACAGGTTCATCGACGCGTATCTAAGGATGAATCGCTGCCCTCTCGGGGCGGCGGCCCTGGCCGGCACCACCTATCCCATAGACAGGAAGATGACCGCTCAGGCCCTTGGATTCTCAGGGCCTACGGAGAACTCCATGGATACCGTGAGCGACAGGGATTTCGTCGCAGAGATGCTGTTCTGCGCGTCCCTGACCGCGGTGCACATCTCGTCCCTGGCAGAGGAGCTGGTCCTCTGGTCCTCCCAGGAATTCGGATTCGTGGAGATGGACGAGGCATACTCGACCGGTTCGTCGATAATGCCGCAGAAGAAGAATCCCGACGTTGCGGAGCTGGCAAGAGGCAGGGCAGGTTCCGTGATCGGCAACATGATCTCCATGCTGGTGACCTTGAAGGGGCTGCCGTTCACATACAACCGGGACCTCCAGGAGGACAAGATGCCGGCCATGGACTCCATGGACACGATCATCCAATGCGCATCGATCATGGCATCGGTGGTGGGGACCATGAAGGTTAACCGGAAGCGCATGGCGGAAGCTGCCAAGGCCGGGTTCATGAACGCCACTGACCTGGCGGACTATCTGGTCCTGAAGGACATACCCTTCCGCGAGGCCCACGGGATCGTCGGGGCGGCCGTGAAGTACTGCATAAGAAAGGGGAAGGACCTGGAAGAGCTCACCTTGGAAGAGCTCAGGAAGTTCTCCCCGGCCATAGAGCAGGACGTGTTCGGGGTCCTGCCTCTCAGGAAATGCGTCGAGAGGCGCAGCTCGTACGGAGGGACCTCCCCGGATTCCACGGATGTCCAGAAGGAGAACCTCCTGGACAATCTGGCCGCAAGAGAGGATTTCGTGCATCGTCAGACCGAGATAATAGAGGACTGCTGGGAAAAGCTGCTAAGGTGAATTCGGCAGGATTCGGTGACCTCTCCCGCTCCCGCTTATATACTCTGAAAACGAGGCTTATTCGGTGGCATTAATGGGATGCACGAAGGAATTATTCACTAACAGGATAGCCGAGCTACGCAACGAGAAGGACAATACGTATCTGAGGAAGAGGAACACGAGCCTGGTGCTCGCAGCCGTCATGGCCTATGCTCTGTGGCTCATGATCTGAGATATCAGAAGTCCATTTCGAAGTTCTCTTTGACCTCGAACTTCACTTTGGCTGTTGAGAGCATCTCGCTTATCATCTCGCCTATGCGCTTGACGTCGCTCATCTTGCCGCTGTAGGTCTTGATATAGAACTCCTTCCTGCCTATGGGGAACAGGAGCCTGTAGAGGGCTTTCCTGTTGTAACCCTCGGGCTTGCTGTTCTTCTCAAGGTCAGCCATGTTGAGCTCGATGAACATCTCCCTGCTCTCCTCTTCCTCAGGACTGACGAAGTGACCGTTCTCAGAGAATATGATCTTGAGAATATCGGGGAAGACCGGGGCGAGATCCCTGTAATCCGATTTGTCCTGTAGAACGAAATGATAGCTGTTGGACTTCATCTGATTCCCCCACGCCAAATAATTATATAACTGTTCCCGAAAGGCAGCTTTCCCACTTGTTTAATATTACGTTGGCGATTTAGCGCAACATGAGATGCGCCCTTACCATTGCGGGTTCGGATTCCATCGGAGGAGCGGGTATACAGGCCGACATAAAGGCCATGGCCGCCCTGGGGGTGCACGCATGCACTGCTATAACCGCTGTCACTGCCCAGAACACGAGATCTGTGGAGAGGATATACCCTCTGCCCCCCGATATGGTGGTGGACCAGATCGAGGCCGTGCTGAAGGATTCCGAGATCAGAGCCATAAAGACCGGCATGTTGTACGATCCCGAGATCGTCTCGGCGGTGGCCGGGGTCCTTGAGGACCGCAACATACCTCTGGTCATAGACCCGGTGATGATCGCGACGGTCGGCGACCACCTTTTCGACGACAGGATGGTGGATGCTCTCAAAAGGGACCTGATACCTATCTGCGATCTGATCACGCCCAACAGATACGAGGCGGAGGTGCTCTCCGGGATCAAGATAAGGAACGAGGAGGACGCCAGGCTCGCATGCAAGCTCATCGGCAAGGAGGGGTCCTCCGTTCTGCTCAAGGGCGGGCATATGGGGGGCAACACCGTGAGGGATTACCTCTACCTGTCGTCAGAGATCAACACCCTGGAGTACCCGCGCCTGGAAAGGAACGGGCACGGAAGCGGTTGCGTCCTGTCCGCATACATAACGGCACATCTGGCCAAGAGCATTGACATAGGCAACGCGGTGATAAGGTCCAGGAAGATGATCCAGGAATCCATATCCTCCATGTACGCGGTGGGCACAGGGATCGGCGTTGTGAACCCTGTGGTGAAGATGCAGGACGATACCCAACGCTTCCGGATACTGGATGCTCTGGATGTCGCTGCCACCCAACTGATAAAGAGCGTCCCCGGATCCGCCGTCCCGGATTCGGGCATGAACATCGCCTTCGCGGCTGAGAATCCCGCGGGATCGGAGGATATCGCAGGCATAGAGGGGAAGATGAGGCACCGTAACGGCAGGACCACCAAGGGGCCTGCGAAGTTCGGTACCGCGGGCCATCTGTCATTCGTCATATTGGAGGCGATGCAGAAGGACCCGGAGAAGCGGTCTGCCATGAACATATCCTACTCGAACGATTATGCTGACGTGATGGAGGAGGTCGGTATGATCGTCGGGAAGATGGACCTGAAGAAGAACAGGAACATGAGCCTGAGGGAACTGGTATCCAATTCCATAAGCAGATGTGGATGCGTGCCCGACGCGATAACGGACAAGACGAGTCACGACAGGATGATATGGATCATCGGGAAGGACCCCAAGGACGTTACCGACAAGCTCTGGCAATTCATCTAAGCGTATCCGACGAACCTTATCTCGAAGTAGAGGATGACATCATTCCTCTCAGTGGAGACGATCCTTTCGTTGGCATCCTCTTCGGTGGTCGGGTATTTGTACGTGTAATCCGGAGCGCCGCCCGTTTCCTTGTAGATAAAGATCTCCTTGGCATCCTTATCCAGGGCCTTAACGTGCCAGCCTGTCTTATCCATTCTGTTCTTCACGTCATCGGAGAACTCATAATCGAAGGTTATCTCAGTTGCGGTCACGGCCGTGACCTTGTACTGAACGTCGGGGGTGTCGGAGGTGTCAGCCTTCGGTTTATAGGTATCCACCGAGGGATTCTGGATCACAACATAGGTACCGGTCTCGGAATCCAAGGTTGCCTGGGCATTCCAGCCGAAGGGTGTCTTGGCGCTCAAGACCCCGCTGCCTGTCGGCGCGGATCCGAGGTACGCTGTGCATTCATCCTTGGTCATGCTCAGCACAAGATCGGTTTTCAGACCGGTCACTGTGTATGTGCCATTGAAGGATGTGCCGTCGCCGTAGCCCTCGCCTACGGGTATCGGTATCCTTACGGTCTCCCCGGGCCTCATGCCGAGAAGGGCATTCTCGAATCCTGTGAGCATTTTCCCCTGCCCTATGGTGAATGAGAGCTTGGAATAACTGGTTTTTTCAAAACTATAGGACTTGAGGTAATCGGCATTCTTGCCTATGCTCTCGATGCTGGTATCGAAGACCATGCCGCCTTCGTCATAGTAACCGTAGAAGCTGCCTACGTAATCAACCTCTACTGTGTCCCAGGCATTTGCCGCCGATGTGTCGCCCTGAGAGAAGAATTTGTCGTCTATCGTGGCTGCGATGATCACAACGGAGGACAGAAGAAGTACTGCGGCACAGACCGCTATTATGGGGTCGATGCTCCTCTTGACCTTCGGCTTCTCCTTGACGGTCTTCTGCGGAACCTTTGACTTGGGATCCTTCTTCGCCTGAGGTCCCGCCTTATCAGCCGCTTCCTTGGGGGCCGCGGCCGGCGCATCTGCCTTGCTCTTCTGGTCCTTGGGCTTCGTAACGGTCTTCGCCTGAGGCTCTGCCGTCTCTTCAGCCGCATCATCCAAAAGGATCTCTGGCTCTTTCGGAGCAACAGTATTGTTCGCCTTCTCCTGAGGCTTTCTGCCCTGTTTCTTCTGACCTGCTGACCCTCTCTTCTTGGAAGCCATCGAACTGAAGGTGCTAATGCCATCCCCATTATAAAACCTGCTCCCGCGGGCGGGACTCAGGAGTGCGCTACCAGGGCAACGGACTCTGCATCTTTGACCGGATCTGTTCACGGCCCTTCCCGGGATGGGTGCGTGCATAAGGGCTTCTGACGTTCTCCGTTCAAACCTTTTTATATCCTCTTCTTAATGCACGTCCCTGGTAAGCAACCGTCATAGGAGACGGGCATCCAAAGAAGGACCTGGTGTCATGAGAGCATTGTATATCCACGCGGACTCGATGGAATTCGAGTCCAAGAAGAGAACGCCTGTGGCGGAAGAGATACCCGAGAACGCGCACAAAGGCCGTATGGAGGAGGTACTCGTGGTCTTCATAACTGTCGAGAAAGACGACGAGGACAAGATCGTCCAGATAGCCACAGAGGCCTCGGCGGATATATTGGATGCCATGAGGAAAGTGGGCGCGGAGCGCATAATGCTCTACCCGTATGCCCACCTCAGCAACAGCCTGGCTAAGCCAAAGGCCTCCATAGGCGCCCTTGACCTGATGCAGCAGATGATCACCGCCAAGGGAGTCGAGGTCGTCAGGGCCCCGTTCGGATGGTACAAATCCTTCGACATAAAGTGCAAAGGGCACCCCCTCTCCGAGCTTTCCAGGGATTTCAAGGGCAAGGAGATCGCGGAGAAGCCGAAAGGAGAGGACAAGTACTTCGTCCTCGCAGAGGACGGGAAGGAGATCTCCATCGCGGACTTCAGGAACGGCTCTGACTGCATGATGCAGATGATAGCCAAGGAGGCTCTGGGCAAGGAGGCCGAGACTACCGGCGAGCCTGAATACCTGAGGCTCTGCAAGAAGTTCGGGATGCAGTGGGAGTCCATGTCCGATGTCGGCCACATGAGCTTCAGCCCCCCTGGGGCCCTGATGTTCGACCTCGTCGCCGATTATGCGACACAGATAGTCAACTCCTCCGGGATCAACGTCTATAATGTGAAGGGAACGAATATGTTCTCTCTGGATGAGCCGCCGGTGAAGGAGCACGCGGACCTGTTCGGCGACAGGCTTTACACCGTCGAAACCGGCAAGAAGACCTTCATAATGAGATACGCGGCCTGCCACCAGCAGTTCGCCATGATACGCAACTGGAACATCAGCTACAAGCAGATGCCCTTCGGTGCCTTCGAGGTTGCCGATTCCTACAGGCTGGAGCAGTCCGGCGAGACCATGCTCTGCTTCAGGACCAGAAGGCTGAACATGCCCGACTTCCACGTCATGTGCAGGAGCGTCCCCGAGGCGCAGGAGCAGTTCGAGGTCCTGGACGGGGATATATACGGCGAGGTCGAGGCCATCGGCAGAGACTACGACATGCTGGTGAACTTCTCCTCGATGAAGGCCTATGAGGACAACAAGGACCTCATACTGAACATCTGCAGGAAGCACAAGCGCCCTGCCCTGATACACATCTACCCGGAAGGGATAAACTACTACTGGACCGTGAACATAGAGTACCATCTCCTGGATCAGATGAGAAGGCCCAGGGAGATCGGTACCGTTCAGATCGACATAGGCAACGCCAAGAGGTTCGGCATAACCTACAGCGACGAGAACGGGGAGAAGCAGTACCCCGTGATACTGCACTGCGCCGTTATCGGTTCCATAGAGAGATGGCTGTACACACTGCTGGATACCGCCGTAGCGATAGAGAGGTCCGGAAAGCCCGGATATCTTGAGACCTGGATCACGCCCGAGCAGGTGAGGATCATGCCCGTCTCGGAGTCCCATATCGCAGATGCGGCAAGGATCATGTCCGAGATCGGCTCCGCAGGGATCCGCGTCTCATTGGACGACACCGATGCCACCGTGGGCAAGAAGGTCCGCAGGGCGAAGCAGGACTGGTGCTCCTATGCGGCCGTCATAGGCGACGAGGAGGCGAAATCCGGGAAGCTGAAGGTGTTCGTCAGATCCGAGAACAAGGATCTGGAGATGACCGTCGATCAGCTTGTGAGACGCATAAAAGAGGAGACGGAGGGCAAGCCTTTCAGGCCCCTCTATCTGCCTGCCGAGCTCAGCAAGCGCTGCGACTTCTGAGGTGGGAAGATGGAAAGGATATCCGGGATCATGGAATCCGTCCGCAAGAAGGTGCCCCTTGTCCATCAGATCACCAACTATGTCACGGTGAACGACTGCGCTAACGTGACTATATGCGCGGGCGGCTCGCCCGTCATGACCGATGAGATCGGAGATGCCCCGGTGATGACGGGATTCGCTTCCGCCCTCGTCCTCAATATCGGCACCGCCAACGCAAGGGTCGTGGACACCATGATCGCCTGCGGAAAAGCCGCCAATGATGCCGGCGTAATTGTCGTCCTGGACCCGGTCGGCGTAGGCGCCACATCCTTCAGGAGCTCTGCCGTCGATCTCATACTGAGGAAGGTGGATGTCGCTGTCATAAAGGGCAACGCCGGGGAGATCAGCATAATGGCCGGAGAGGCGGGGAAGGTCCGCGGAGTGGACTCCGTAGGGGGGTCGGGAGCTGCGGCCGCCGAGGCCCTGGCCAAGAGGACGGGGGCTGTCGTCGGCATGACCGGCCCCGTGGACTACGTCTCCGACGGCAAAAGAACATACTCACTTTCGAACGGGCACGAGCTCATGGGCCGCGTCTCAGGCACAGGATGCATGCTGTCCGCAGTCGTAGGGTGCTACGTCGGAACGAAGGGCGCATCCGTCGACTCCGTGGGCGCTGCGATATCCGCATTCTGCATCGCCGGGGATCTGGCGGGCGAGAAGGCTCGGGGGCCCGGCACGTTCAAACCGCTGCTCTTCGACGCCCTTTACAACATGGACGGGAAGGTTGCTGATGAAAGGAGGAGGTACCGTTCGTGTACAGCCTCTACGTAGTCACTGACCCAGATCTCTCACTCGGCAGGTCGCCGGTCGAGGTCGCGGCTCTCGCATACGAAGGGGGAGCCGATGTCGTGCAGTTGCGCGACAAGCACGCGGACGGGGGCCGGCTTCTCGAATGGGCGAAGGAGATCAGGAAGATAGCCGACACTAACGGGAAAATGTTCATCGTCAACGACAGATTGGATATAGCCATGCTCTCCAAGGCGGACGGGGTCCATCTGGGTCAGAGCGACATACCTGTTTCGGATGCCAGGGAACTGGTTTCCCCGGACTTCTTGATAGGAGTCTCCGTCAAAAGCGTCGAAGAGGCTCTGGAGGCGGAGAGGAACGGCGCGGACTATCTCGGGCTCACTGTATTCGAGACGAGAACGAAAGCGGATGCCGACCCCGCAGGCGGGCTCGGCCTTCTGAACGAGATACATCTGTCGGTGAACATACCGGTGGTGGCTATAGGCGGGATGAGCAGGGATAACGCGGCCTCCGTGGTGAGGGCGGGAGCCGACGGCGTCGCTTTCGTATCCGCGGTCGTATCCAAGAAGGACATAGCTCTGGCCTCAAAGGAGCTGAAGGCTATCATCACAGCATCGAGAGCCCGCCGGTGATCTTGTCAAGAACGGCATTGGGAGCGGGACCCAGGCCCATGCATGTTACGGAACCTGCGGGGATCTCCGTTCTCCCCTGATCCGTTATAAGGGAGTTCGTGATCCTCTGGGCATCGGCAATGGCCTTGAATTCGTAGAGCTCCTTGAGGGATGTGACTTTGAGAACGACCTTCTTCTGACCCTCCGACATCCATCTGTCGAAGGTCCTGGTGTCATTCTTCTTCGATGCCAGTGCGCATGTGACCGCGGCGTGGGCCGCCTGTGCGGCTGTCTTGCCCTTGGACATCTTGAGGTCTGACCTCATGAGTATAACGAGCTTGAACTCCCCCTCGCCTTCCATGTCCCCGATTCGCCATCACCTGATTTATATGTTGCCAGAACTACAACCGGATTCGGCCTCTGCGGTCATTTTATGAACACTCTTTCCGATACATGCGTCATGGCCATGTTGGACATTGAGTACAGATACTCCGGGGGACCCATCGGATCGGAGAGCATCAGAAGGAAGACCGTCGGGGAGATGGAGAGCTATGTGAGGGCCCTGGTGCTCGAGATGCAGAGCGCTGACATATCCGTGAAGTACTTCACAGGTTTCGCCACGGAGGGGGAGAGGAACATGGTCTACATAAACGGAAGGAGCGTCCCGGAGATCCTTGACGGTTTGGAGATAAAGATCCCCGAATCCGATGACGGGAACTGCGGATGCGACGGGAAGCCCGCCCTCATAACGATAGATCCGGGTCTCGACTGGAACGAGGCTCATATCGAGGATATACCCGACATATTGATGAAGAACGCCATAGCCAAGGTCTATGCGGATATGGAAAGGGACAGAATCCTTTAAATCAGATAGCCGATGGCAGTCTGATGTTCGAGATAACAGGAAGAGACGGGCTCGCCAGAATGGGCGTGCTCACCACGAGATCGGGTAAGATAGAGACGCCTGCCCTGTTGCCGGTCGTCAACCCCAAGATATTCACGGTCACACCGAGAGAGCTCTATGAGGAGTTCGGGTTCAAAGCGCTCATAACGAACTCATACATCATAAGGAACAATGAGGACCTCAAGCAGAGGGCCCTGTCCGAGGGCCTCCACAAGATGCTGGACTACGACGGCGTGATAATGACCGACTCCGGGACATTCCAGAGCCATATGTACGGGGAGGTCGAGGTCACCAACAAAGAGATCGTCGAGTTCCAGAAGGCCATAGGCACAGACATAGGCACTGTTCTCGACATATTCACAGAGCCCTCGTGGAGCGAGGAGAGGACCAGGAACGCCGTTGATGTCACTCTAGAGAGGACCGCCGAGGCCGTGTCCATGAAAGGGGACATGATGATCAACGGGGTCGTTCAGGGATCCGTGTACAACAATCTGAGGACTGAATGCGCCAGGGGGATGGCCTCCATGGATGTGGACGTTCATCCCGTGGGAGGGGTCGTTCCCCTTATGGAGCAGTACAGGTTCTCAGAGCTCGTTGACGTGGTGATGTCATCGAAGATGGGACTGAATCCCAACCGCCCCGTGCACCTTTTCGGTGCGGGACATCCCATGGTACTGGCTCTTTCTGTGCTCATGGGATGCGATCTCTTCGATTCCGCATCCTACGCGAAATTCGCCAGGGACGACAGGCTGATGTTCATAGACGGGACGCACCGCCTGGGCGACATGAAGCACCTGGACTGCGACTGTCCCGCATGCAGGGGGCTCACCGTGGAATCCCTTAAAGCCCTCGGCAAGAAGGACAGGGAGAAGACCATAGCGCGCCACAATCTGTACCAGATAAGGGCTGAGATGAACACGGTGAGGAGATACCTCTCCGAGGGCAGGCTGTGGGAACTGACCGAGAACAGATGCCGGTCCCACCCGGCTCTGTTGGACGGGCTGAGAAGACTTTACGATTACTCAGAATTCCTTGAGAGGACCGAGCCCATAAGCAGGGACGGCGCCATGTTCTACTCCGGCGTGGAGACCAGGGGAAGACCCTCCTTCCTCAGATACTCTCAAAGGATCGTCTCCAGATACGTACCGCCGACGAAGAAGGCCGCCCTGTTCCTGGAGAACGGCAAACCCTACAGCAGATATTACGCGGAGGAGTTCAGAGACTGCAGGAGCGCAGGTTTCACTCCCGTCGTTATATCACCCTTCGGACCTGTGCCTGCGGAGCTTGATGAGATCTATCCTCTGGCACAATCGGTGTTCCCGATGCAGAGGGAGTACGATGTGGGAGAGGAGGAGGATGACCTGCTCTCATGCTTCCTGGAGAACGCAGGGTTCGAGGAGATCGTCATGTGGCCTGTGGATACCGACTGCGAAGGAGAGGGCTATGATGTTGACGTTGAAAGGGCCAAAGCCGTGGCCAGATATCAGTTCGGGAAGGATGCTGCCGATGCCCTGATAGCCGGCAAGATAGAGCTGGTGACCAGCCGCAAGACCGGTAAGATCAGGAATGTGATCTCCGAAGGGGAGCATGTTCTGTCCATGCGCGCCGGAGACGGGCTATTCACCCTCAGGGAAGAAGGTGCCAGAAGGATACTTTCCGCAGTACCTGCTCCCCACATGAGAGTGGTTGTGAATGATGATGCGGTCCCGTTCGTCTCTCAGGGAAGGAACGCCTTCTGCGGATTCGTCCTGTCCGCTGACTGTGAGATAAGGCCCATGGAAGAGGTCATCGTCACCGATTCAGAGGACCGTTTCGTAGCCACCGGACGTGCACTGCTCACGGCAGATGAGATAGCCAGTATGTCAAAGGGCGTCGCCGTCAAGGTCCGCAGCGGCACCGGGGACTAAGCCTGCGGAGTTCTCCGCGGCCTTGAGGCATGCCAGAAGATCGTCGGCCGAGTTCTTCATCGAACCCGCGTCCGGCGATTCTATGACGAACATGAGCTGCTTCCCGGAGATCCGGGAATCGACGTAGCCCTTATTGTCGGGCATCAGTGCGGCGAAGACGGCTTCCGCTGTCCCCTTGTCCCCGTACTCCGCCCTTATCTCAAGCCTCATCCTCATCCCTTCAGGACACGGGCTGCTATGTCATCGGCCACCTGCCAGGTGTTGAGTTTGCCGCCCAGGTCGGGGGTGACCTTCCCATTCGCCAGGCATCCCGAGACGGCCTTCCTGACTATCTCCCCCTCCTCCGTGTATCCGAGATTGTCCAGCATCATCTTGAGAGCCATGATCGCCGCGATGGGATTGGCTATGCCCTTCCCTGCGATATCCGGCGCGGAACCGTGTATGGGCTCGAACATGCTCACTCCCTCAGGGTTTATATTCCCGCTGGCACCAAGTCCCAGACCTCCCTGGAGCTGTGCGCCCAGGTCCGTGAGTATGTCCCCGAACAGATTCGGAACGGCAACGGTGCCGTACCTCTCGGGGCGCGTTATCATCGCCATGGCCATTGCATCAACGAACATGAAGTCCAGGTCCATGTCATGCTCCTTGGCCTTCTGCTTGAAGATCTCCCTCTGGAATCCGTATATCCCGGTGCAGACGTTGGCCTTGTCAACTAGGGTGACCCTGTCCTGCCCCAGGGACTCGGCATGCCTGAAGGAGTATTCCGCGAACCTCTCGACTCCTTTCCTGGAAAGAAGGCCCAGCTCCACGGCGAAGTCCTCTTCCGTGTTCGCATCCAGATGCAGGGATATCTTCAGTTCGTACATCCTGCGGGAAGCGGAGAGCTCCAGATCCCCTCCCGAGGATACCTTGCCTCCCATTCCCATGTAGAAGTCCTCCGTGTTCTCCCTGAGGAAGTGGATATCGAAATCCACCTCCCTCTTCAGGGGCACATAGGGATGGATCGAAGTGACGGGTCTGAAGTTTATGTATTGGTCCAGAGCGGACCTGAGCCTCAGAAGGACGCCCTGCTCCAGGACACCGGGCTTGACCCTCGGGTCTCCGATGGCTCCGAAGTATATCGCATCCTTGGACTTCAGCGCCTCGATCTCCCCGGCCTCCAGGAGGGTCCCGGATTCCAGATACCTCTCGGAGCCTATGTCGAAGAGCTCGGCATCATAACGGAAAGAGGATATCTCGGAGACCGCCTCAAGCACCTGCATCCCCGCATCGGTCACATCCTTCCCTATGCCGTCTCCGGGTATAAGTGCCAGGTGATTCATTTCCTTCTCCTTATGGCCTCTATGAGCCCGCCGGATTCGATTAGGTTCTGTATGAATTCGGGATGCTTCTTGAAATTGTATACCTTGCCTGTGCTCAGGTCCCGTATGGTTCCGGCCGAGGTATCCACCTCTGCCTCTGAGCCTTCCTCTATTTCGACGGGGCACTCAACAAGTGCCAGGCCCGTATTTATCGAGTTCCTGAAGAATATCCTGGAGAAGGATTCCGCCACGATGCAGGAGATCCCTGCATCCATAAGTGCCAGTGGCGCATGCTCTCTCGAGGAGCCGCAGCCGAAGTTCCTTTCGGCGATTATTATGTCGCCTTCGTTCATCTTCTCCGCTATCCTGGGCCTTACCTTCTCGAAGGCGAAATCCCCCAGGCGGTCCAGGTTCTCGGACACGAGGCGTTCTGCGGGTATTATCTGATCCGTGTCCACGTGGTCCCCGAACCTCCATACCCTTCCTCTGTAGACGGTCATGGAAGGTCCTCCGGCACTGCTATGCGGCCGAGCACGGCAGAGGCCGCCACCACCGCAGGCCCAGCGAGATACACCTCGGAGCCTTTGTGGCCCATCCTCCCCACGAAGTTCCTGTTCGTTGAAGAAACAGCTTTCTCGCCCTCGGCGAGTATCCCCATGTAGCCTCCGAGGCACGCGCCGCAGGTCGGACCGGACACGAAGGCGCCTGCATCCATGAACACGGTCATCAGGCCCTCGTCTATCATGGCCCTCTGCACGGACGGGCTTGCCGGAACGACTATCATCCTCACTCCGGGTGCGACCTTCCTTCCTTTGATTATCTCCGCAGCTATCCTCATATCCTCTATCCTGCCATTGGTGCAGGACCCGAGATAGGCCTGGTCTATGGCGACGTCCACCTCCCTGACCGGACGTCCGTTCTCGGGCAGATGGGGGCATGCCACCATGGGCTCGAGCTCCGAGAGGTCATATCTCAGCACCTTGACGTAACGGGCGTCCTTGTCCGGGACCACTGCCTCATAGTCTCCTCTGACCTTGTCCTTCACGTAATCATCGGTCTTGGAGTCACAGGGGAATATGCCGGCTTTGGCCCCTGCTTCTATGGCCATGTTGCATATGGTGAGCCTGTCCGGCACGGGCATGGCATCCGCCCCGGGACCGCCGAACTCCCACGCTTGGTATATCGCCCCGTCAACGCCCATATCTGTTATGAGCTTGATGACCAGGTCCTTTCCCCCCACATCCTTGCGGAACTTCCCCGTCAGTTCGATCCTGATGGTTTCAGGGACCTTGAACCATAATCTGCCCGTTGCGAAGGCCGCGGCGGCCTCTGTGGAGCCTATGCCTGTGGAGAAGGCGCCCAGCCCTCCGTAGGTGCAGGTATGGGAATCCGCTCCGACGATCAGCCTTCCGGGGGCTGCGAAGCCCTCGTCGATCATGATCTGGTGGCAGACCCCGGACCTCCCCACTTCGAAGTAGTTCTCTATGCAGTGCCTTTTCGCGAACTCCCTCATCTCCTTGGCCTGCTCGGCGGAGGCTATGTCCTTGTTGGGGACGTAGTGATCCGGTATGAGAACGATCTTCTCCTTCTTCGGAGGGAGGCCCAGGCTCTCGAATCGCCTGAAGGCTATGGGTCCCGTGACGTCGTTCACCATCACGAAATCCACTTCCGCCTCCACTATGTCCCCGGCCCTGGCGTCCTGGCCTGATTTCTTGGAGAGTATCTTCTCCGCTACGGTCTTGCCTTTCACTGTGATTTCCTCCTGGAATAGTCTCTGTTTATGGCCTCCATGATGGCATCGACGGATGTGTTGACGATGTCCAGACCGACGGCCTTCCCTGCGGATGCGCTGCCGTCGCCCTTGGCGTCCTTCACCACCACCGATACCTCGCAGATGGAGTCGCTGCCTCCCGTTATGGCATCCAGGCGCAGCTCCTCCAGGGAGACGTTCCCGTTCACTGCGTCCCTTATCGCCTTCATAGCCGCATCCACCGGGCCCAGGCCGACCTGGGAGGCGGTGTTCTTCTTTCCGTCCATCTCTATCGTCACTGTGGCCGTGGGCGTGACATTCTTGCCTGTTATGACCACGAACTCCTTCAGTGCCACAGAGTGCTGGACATTGTCCTTCCAGAGGACATTGTCAGCTATCACGGCCAGCTCTATGTCATCGATCTTCTTGCCGCCCACCGCTATGGCCTTCATGCTCTCCATCAGCTCGGGCATCCTGTCCTCAGGGAAGTCGACCTTCATGCGGTCGAGCCTCTCCCTCACGGAATGGGCTCCGGAATGCTTGCCCAGGGATATGTTCCTGTCCATCCCCACGAGCTCGGGGGGGAATGCCTCGTATGTCGAGGAATCTGCCAGCATGCCGTGCACGTGTATACCTGACTCGTGTGCGAATGCATTCCTGCCTATGATCGGTTTCGTATACTCTATCGGATAGCCTGTGTACCTGGATATCGCCTTGGAGACCTGGCCTATCTTGGAGAGCTCCACTGTCGTTATGCCGTAATTTATGAAGAGCAGCACGGCCACCTCTTCCAGCGGGGCATTGCCCGCTCTCTCCCCCAGGCCGTTCACGCATGCGTGAACCTGGGACGCTCCCGCCTCCACCGCAGCTATGGAGTTGGCGGTCGCCAGCCCCATGTCGTTGTGGCAGTGCACTGCTATCGGCACCTTCACGGATTTGGAGATCTCCGATACCAGGAACTCCATGGAACGGGGGGGACATCACTCCCACCGTATCCGGGATGTCTATCAGATCGGCACCGGCCTCCGCCACGCTGCCGTATACCTTCTTCAGGAAGTCCAGGTCGCTTCTGGTGGCGTCCTCGCATGAGAACTGCACTTTCAGCCCGTGGTCCTTGGCGTACTGCACCGCGGAGACGGCCCTGTCCAGGACCTGGTCCTTCGTCATCTTGAGCTTCCTCTCCAGATGGATGTCGGAGGTCGCTATGAACGTGTGAATGTAGTCCAGACCCGTGTCTATGACCGCATCTATATCGGATACGGTGGACCTGGCCAGAGAGCATACCCTGGCGTTCAGGCCGAGCCCGGCTATTCTCTTGAGGGTCTCCTTCTCGTCCTTGCCTGAGGCCGAGAATCCCGCCTCTATCTCATCCACTCCGAGGTCGTCGAGGGCCTTCGCTATGGCGATCTTGTCCGACATGGACAGGGCTATGCCGGGCGCCTGCTCTCCGTCCCTCAGCGTCGTGTCCAGAATCTCGACTTTATGGGAAAGTAGCGGCAGCACCCTGTCATTATAGGGGCTGGCACTCAGTTTTCCTTTCCATTGGGTCTTTTTTTCGGACATATTCCTTAACCTCGCAACATCCGTACATTTACGCTGATAAAAACCTTCACTTACAGAGCTGGAAAAAGGATGAAGTAAGGGCGGGCGGTGCCCGCCGGTTTTGATGGGTTTTAAGCTTTCCAAAGCCCGTGTATATTGCAGACTTCCCAGGCCTCGACCTTTGCGGCGTCGGTCTTGAAGAATGCCTCAGGCTCGTCTCCGGGGTTGAGGTACTTCCTCATGATGATGCCGTCTGCGCATATCTCGATGTACGAGATGTAATGCTTGTCTATCATGGGATGAGCAGTCTCCTTTCCCACTCTGACCCTGTACCCGCCCTTCTCCTTCATGATATAAGGCACATGCTTCTCTTTGGTCATATCGGCAGTCTGGGCGGTCAGAAGCTTCATGTCCTCGCCGCAGCAGACCAGAGCGCCTTTCCCTCCGACCTCGACCTCGACGATGTTCCCGCAGATCTCGCAATGATATATCTCCCTACGTTTCGCCATTAATATCACCTGCTGGTTATCAGTGTTTACCGTTTATTAAATGATTGACCTCTTACCGAGAGGGCTCCTCTCGGGAGAATCGCGGCGCAAAGGCATATCAGTCCGTTACAGGATTCCACAGGCCGATGACACAGGAGATCCCTGCCATGGCCGTTTTCCGCGAGGGGCGAAGGATTACCGCAGGCCGGCTCGGCCGGGACCTGCAAGGCACTGCGGACTATCTCGATCTTGTATCCGGCCCGGACAGCAGGATAGACAGGAAGACCCCTTTCCTCGCAGTGGATGTGCGCGGCATTGCGGAAGGGGAGTTCAGAGCCGACGTGATCAAGAACATCAAAGTGAAGAAATACAATGTCTGGCTCATGACATGTGTAAGGGATGCGGACGACCTTTTCGACGTTTTCAACAGCGAGGCGGATACGGTCCTCGTGCCCTGCCATCTCACCTCCTACGATGATCTGGAGGATATGCTCTCTGTCTCGGAGAGTATCATTCCCGCCATAATCGTTTCCGGGCTGATGGCGCCCGGGCAGAGGAGCCCGGAGGACATACTGAGCAGATTGGTGTCCCTGGGATTCGATTCGGCGGCCGTGATCGATACTGACGGCATCATAAGCGCACTGGAATGGGCGAGGCTCTCCGGGATCGCGGAGATCCTGCCCTATTCAGAGAGCGCACCGGTCATGGCCGGGCGGCGATTCATATCTGCCCTTTGATCTTCAGAGCCAGGGCCTTCCCGAACCTGTAGGCCTCCTTGCCCGCAGGGGATATGTCCTCTCCGTCCGTATTCTCCACCAGGGATTCGCCTCCCCATTTCGCATTTATGGAGAAGGCGAAGGCCCTGCAGATGGAGGTGACGTTCTCGAACCTGGGGTTCCTGCTGCCTCCGGTGGAGACAAGTGCCACATACTTCTTGGGCGGATCGTCGTCCTCAGTGTGCCAGTATAACTGGAAACGGTCTATGACCTGCTTTATTATGGAAGAGGGTCCGGAGAAGTATACCGGCGTTCCGAGAACGATGAGATCGGCATCCCTGACCGCATCGTATATCACATGCATGTCATCCTTTATGTGGCACTTGCCCTCGGTGAAGCATCTGTTGCACCCTGTGCAGTGCCTGATATCCATATCATAAGGCCTGATCACGCTGACGTCGAAGCCTTCCTCTCCCAAGGCATCGGCCAAGGCTTCGCACTGTATCTCCGTGCTGCCTTCCTTCCTGGCGCTTCCTACGATTAGTGTGGCCTTCATGAGCCAATGATGCCCGTGTGTAGTTTTATATGTTTTCAGAGGTATAGGCGCAGAGGTGTGCCCGATGGAAGAACCGTTCACAAAATCAAGGGAAATGGTATTCCCCCGAAGCATACTGGTCGGTCATGAGGTGCTGCCCAGGATAGTGGATATGAGCATGAGCCTCGGTTTTTCGGGGCCCGGGCTCATGATCACAGGGGAGAACACCTATAAGTCCGCCGGCAGGGACGTGGAGGAATTCATGTCCGACGGCGGCTACGAGATGACCGTTCATCTTTCAGGCAACGCTACCTTCGAATGCGTCGACGATGCTGTGAGCCTCGGCAAAGAGACGGGGAGCAGATTCATACTGGCTGTCGGAGGCGGGAACAAGATAGACACCGCGAAGCTCACGGCCAAGAAGCTGGGCGTGCATTTCATAAGCATACCCACCTCGGCATCCCACGACGGGATAGCCTCCGGCAGGGCGTCCCTTAAATCAAGCACCGAGACGAAATCCGTTGAGGCCGTCTCCCCGATGGGGATACTTGCCGATACGGGCGTGATAACCGACGCGCCCTTCCGGTATCTTGTGTCCGGCTGCGCAGACGTGATCTCCAACATATCGGCTCTGGCGGACTGGGAGCTTTCGCGCAAGAGCAACAACGAATTCTTCAGCACCTCGGCGTACCAGATGTCCATGATGGCCGCGGAGACCATAATCGAGAACTCCAAGAACATAAGGCCTAACGACGAGGAGTGCACATGGCTCGTCCTGAAGCCCATAATCCTCTCTGGGGTGTCGATGTCCGTGGCCGGCAGCTCCAGGCCCACCAGCGGCTCAGAGCATATGTTCTCCCATGCCCTGGACACCCTGCATCCCGGTAAGGCCATGCACGGAGAGCAGTGCGGAGTGGGATGCATAATGATGACCTATCTCCACGGAAAGGACTGGATGAGAATAAGGAACGCCCTGATGGATATAGGGGCGCCGGTGGATGCCGCCGGCCTCGGCCTGAACTCCGAGGATGTGATCGATGCGCTGACATATATGCACAGGATCAGGAAGGACAGGGCCACGATCATAGGCGAGAACGGGCTGTCCAGAGCCGCCGCCGAGAATCTGGCGAGAGCTACACACGTCATCTGAGGTATGGGAAATGGTATTGGTAACGCTTATAGGTGAATCGCAGGCGAGGATCGGCAACAGGTTCTATTACCTGGGCCCCTCGCTTGAATGCCGTGAATGCAGATTCAAGAACGTGTGCTTCAACCTGGAGGTCGGCAGGATGTATGAGGTGACCGAGCTCAGGGACGTGCACCATGAGTGCGAGATGCACGAGAGCGGTGTCAGAGCGGTGGTTGTCGTCAAGGTCCCGATGCGCGTCTGCGTCGAGAGGAAGTACGCCATAGACGGCAGCAGGATAACCTTCGAGCATGCGAAATGCTCGGAGGTCGGATGCACCAACTGGGGTCTGTGCCATCCCTTCTTCGTCAAGGACGGGGACAAGCTGTCCATAGTCGAGATACTGGAGAATACCGAGTGCTCTGCCGGAGAGAAGCGGACGATCGTCCGGACAGAGTGATCAGAACCTCTGCCCTGTTATCCTCTCGTACACTTCCACGTACAGGTTGCTGACCCTGTCAACGACCTCCTCGGGAAGAGCCGGTATATCGGGCTCGGCGCCACCTTTCTCCCTTGCGGCCATCAATCTGCCGTGGTATCCGTCTCACGATAGTGCTGGCGGACGAACTCCTTGCTCAGCTCCACCATTTTGCCCTTGGCATACTCCGCGGCGTCCCACCAGCGGTCCTCATCCAACGTGCCGAAGGTGTCTATGACGATCAGATTGCGTTCCTCGTCGTATCCGAACTCCTTCTTGCCATCGCAGTGTATCAGGCCCCTCTTGGCCACTTCCTCTGCTATGATCTCATCTATCCTGAGAACGGTGCTCACGATCTCGTCGTAATCCTCATCGGTAAGGCCGGCTATCCTCTTTGCCTCCTTCTCCGTCAGCTCCCTGTCGTGAGCCTCCAGTTTGGTGGTGGTCTCCACGAAGGGGCGCGGGAGCTTCTCCCCGTACCTGACGGTGTGCCCTTTCGGGAATCCCAGATCCTCCGCCTTTATCCTGCCGGCCTTTATGCGGTCCATCAGGGACCCTGCGGCGTAGTGCCTGCAGATCACTTCCAGAGGTATGAGGTAGTTCACCGTATCGGTGTATATCTTATCATAATCCTCGATTATGCTGAGCCTCTTCACCTTCATCCTGTTGGGCGGGATGTACTCCCCGAAATGAGTCTTTATCCCCTTGGATTCCAGGAGGTCGAACCAGAATTTCGCCGTCCTGCACAGGGTGTTCCCCTTGTGCGGGATACTGGACGGTATGATCTTATCGAAAACCGATATATTGTCCGTGAAAACGAATTCCAGTGTCTTCTGGTCCACGGCGTAGACCTCTTTGACCTTTCCCGTCCTGATGAGCTCCATGCCGGTCTAATCGGAAGAAGGCGTATTAATATCAGTCGTTCCCCGAGCATCCTGTGCATCCGGGACGCCTCTCCAGCTCCGCGATCCTTATGTCCCATGTGCTCGCTTTCAGCGACAGAAGCCTGCCTACCAGGGGCTTCCCCTTTCCGGAGATCATCTTTATCGTCTCCGTCGCCTCGATCCCACCGATCACGGATACGACGGATCCTATGGCGGGTATGATCCCGGGCCTGACCTCGGGAAGGAAGCATTCAAGGCAGGCCGTCCTGCCCGGGACCACCACCGTCACCTGGCCCAGGGTCCGTCCGCCGCCCCGTGAACAAGAGGTATGCCCTTACTCAGCACACCGGCATTGAGAACGAGCCTGGATTCGTTATTGTCCAGGCAGTCCACTGCGATATCGCATCCTTTCAGGACGGATCCCACGTTCCCGCTGTTGAGCTCTTTGCTCATCGGGACAGCTTTGGTTCTCTCGGATATCTGACCCACCCATTCCGCCGCAAGCTCGGCCTTGGGAGCGGGCCTCCTGCCGGCGTATATGAACTGCCTGTTGAGATCGGATTCCGAGGGTGCGTCCTTATCGACGAGCACCATCTCCCCGACGCCGGCCATGGCCAGCTGAGTGATCACGTTGCATCCGAGGCCCCCGCATCCGATGACGGCCACCTTGGAGCCGGCCAGGCGCTCCTGCCCCTCTTCGCTGACGAGAGGTATCTGACGAATGTATCTCTCTGACATCAATTATTCAACGCGGTTCGCATATGTAATAATGCACCGTCGGCGGACCTCTTCCTTATGCTCTCCCTATCGCCCGATAGATCATGCTTCATGATGTCGATGCGCCCTCTCACCGAGACTGCTGTGTACACAAGACCGACGGGCTTGCCCTCCGTCGCGCCGCCCGGTCCCGCTATACCGGTCACCGCAACCGCGACATCCGACCCGAACAGCCTCCGGGCGCCTTCCGCCATCTCCGATGCGGTCTCCGCGCTGACCGCCCCGTATTTCTCCAGAGTCGATCTTCTGACCCCCAGGACGGATTCCTTCGCCCTGTCGGAATAGACGACCGCGCCACCCAGGAAGAACTCGGAGGAGCCGGGAACCGATGTTATGTCCGCCCCCAGGCCCCCGCCGGTGCATGACTCGGCAAGTGCCAGCGTCAGTCCTGCCCTCTTAAGTGCCAGCCCTGCCTCTTCGGCCTCAGATGCCATTCTCCGATTCCCCGCTGAGCTGCTTTATCCTCTCCACACCGTCGATCTCATCGATTATGTCCGCCACCTGATCGGGTACGAGAGAGGTCCAATTCCCTCCGGACTTGATCCTCCTGCGGACCTCTGTGCCGGAGTACTCCGAGCGGTTGTAGAGCGGCGAATCCCTGACCTCGAATCCGGCCTCGGCGAAAAGACGGCGTGTGTACGGGTTGTTGGAGTACACCCTGGTGAACCTTGGGGCACATCGATACCACCTGTGATACCCATATCGAATAGCGGTTGAGGTCCTCCACCGGCACGATATAGCAGTTCTTGATCCCTTCCGCTTTTAGCGTCTCCGCGATCATGCTGTAACGCTCCCCGGCGGTGAAAGGATTCTCCTTGGTATGCGAATACTGCGCGCTCCCTATGCCTATGGTCACATGGTCCGATTCCCTGGAGACCTTCCTTATGACCTCCATATGCCCTTTGTGGAGAGGTTGGAATCTGCCTATGATAAGAGAGTCGTTCTCGTAACCGCGGACGTTGCCCATGCTCTGTCTATGCGCTTTCGTATAAATAAACTGAAGACTCGCTCTCGCAACAGGGGAGCGCATGATATCTTTAGGTATGCGGAATCCGTTCATTGATGACATGAGCATCTCCTATTTCCCCACTGTGTTTGGCACGCTTGCCATAGAGGACGACGGCGAATATGTCACCCGTATACTGCTGCAGGAGGGTGAGGGGGAGCCCACTGACGTGGCCCTGAGGGCCTTCGCGGAGATGTCGGAATACCTCTCCGGCGAACGGAGGGCCTTCGATTTCAAAATACGCCCGGACGGGACCGATTTTCAGAAGAGGGTGTGGAAGGCCATATCCGGGATCCCCTACGGCGAGACCCGGACGTATGCCCAGATAGCAGAGGGAGCGGGGAGGCGGGAGGCCGCGAGGGCCGCGGGCAGCGCCTGCGGCGCGAACCCCGTCATAATCGCGATACCTTGCCACAGGGTCGTGAGGTCCGACGGGAGCACCGGCGATTATCTTTACGGTGCCGAAATGAAGGAATCGTTGCTGAGGCTGGAGAGGGGCTACTGAGCCTTCTCCGGCTTGCGGGCGACGTATATGTTGACGGCCCCCATGGACCTGCTGTAGCATTCCGCATCCGTGAAGCCGGCCCTCCTGAATAGCTCCAGCATCTCCTGCCCGTAGGGGAATCCCTCCAGGGACGAGGTCAGCCAGTCGTAGGCCGGCTGCTTGCCGTCTATGACCTTGCCCTTGTCATACTTCCTGCCCCAGAACGGAACCACGCGGTTCAGGTACACCCTGTGCCCCCAGCGTATCACTCTGTTCCCGGGCTTCGCAAGCTCTGCCACCACCGCCAGGCCTCCGGGCCTGAGGACGCGGTACATCTCGTTCAGCGCCCTCTGTATATCCGTGACATTCCTGAGCATGTACCCCGATGTCACAAGGTCGAAGATGCCGTCCCCGAACTTCATATCAAGAGCGTCCCCTATGACGAAATCCACTTCCGTCGGGAGGTCGAGATCTGCGGCCTTCTGCTTCGCCATCTCAAGCATGGCAGGCGTTATGTCAAGGCCTGTGACCCTGCCCTCGGGACCCACTTTCCTTGCTGAGATGAAGGCGAGCTCCCCCGTTCCCGTTCCTACATCCAGGACCGAGAATCCGGAGATGTCCCCCGCCTTCTTGAACATGAATTTGTGCCAGCGCTTGATCATGCCCACGGACATTATGCCGTTCATCTTGTCGTAGTACGGAGCTATGTCGTTGAAGACGTCCTTTACATAGACGTCCTTACCCTCGAATTGATTGCCGGCCTTCTTGTCTTCTTCCATATCAGCACCTACAGGAAGATGATCCCAATCAAATATCCTGCGGTCAGAAGGACGCCGAAAACCCAATTGAGCTTGAACGCCGCGGGGACCATCATGAAGCTGCACGCCTGTCCTCATCCGCCTTCTTGCTGTTCCTTATCAGCTTATACCATAGTGCCAGAGATGCGAATGCTATGAGCGACGTCCACGGAGCGAATCCCGCTATCACCACGATAACGAGTATGAGATACGGGATCGTATTCTCGGCCCAGTAGAGCCTGAGACCTCTTTCGTACCCTATCCTGCCGCAAAGGGTCCCGATCCCGGCTTCCAGGTCCGTCCTGAAATCCCTCATCTCGTTGCCGCAGAGGACTGCGGTTATGAAGAAGGCGTTGGGGAGGCCGACCATCACGGGATCCGGGGAGAATTGGGAGGTCAGGACGAAATATGTCCCCAAGGGCATTAGAAGGCCCATCATGATGAATACCGATATCTGACCCAGACCTCTGTATTTGTAGGCCATCCCCACGGTATACAGCCCGGCCGCGGCTATGCCTGCCAGCCCTATCAGCAGTATCTCCCATCCGGAATACCATATGAAGATAAGACCCAGCAATGCGGTTATGCCCAGGCAGGCGATGCCTGCGTACAGGACGCTCCTCGGTCTCAGGGCACCCGTAACAAGCTCCGGGGACCTTATGTGATTCTCCTCCGTGTCGATGCCCTTCTCGAAATCACCGTATGTGTTGAGAAGGTTCGCCGCGGACTGCAGAAGGCAGCCGCCGATGAGAATGAGGGCGAATATGATCAGGTTGAAAGAATCCGGGATCTTGTGGTACGCCACAACCGTACCGATGAGCACCGGCACGACGGCCCCGTGAAGCGTCCAGGGCCTGAACGCATTGTACCAGCCCGCCTTGACAGGTCTGACCTCTTTCATGAGTAGTATCGTAAGCGGCACCCTGTTAATATCCTTACGCAGTCCGGCGTTTTCAGCAGAACGGAATGCGGGTCAGAGAAAATATATATATCCATAATAGCCGGTCACAGCCTCCGTGTCTGTAAAGGATCTTCTGGGAAGAGGGACCTTCATGATGTCCCTGGCGTTGATCGTGGCCCTTTCAATGGGGCTCAGCGGATACTTCCCGGAGATTTCCCCGGACCTGAGAAGCAATCTGACAATCTTCATTCTGGCGGTCATGATGACCGTGTCACTGTCCAGGATCCCGTACAAGGGGCTGAATCCCGCCGATGATCCCAAATCCGTCCTGAGGGCGGTTATCCTGAGCATGGTCGTTGCCTCTTCCATACCCCTCGCGGCATCGCTTTTCTTCACGGATGAGGCGTTCAAGGTGGGACTTGTATTCATCGGCCTGACGCCTTTCGCAGCATCCGTGGTTCCTTTGTCCTACATACTCAGAGGGGATATGAAGCACGCCGCAAGAGGGGCCATCGCCGTGTACTTCCTCTCAGTCATCTACATACCTTTCATGGTCTGGCTCATGCTCGATAAGATAATCGATGTGACAGGCGTGATAATAGCTGTTGCCCAGGTCGTCGTTGTTCCCCTGTTCCTTTCCCGTCTTCTTGTGAAGATTGAGATCAAGAAGGAGAATCTGGCTATATTCCTGAACTCCTGCATATTCATACTGGTGTTCCTCTCGGTGGGTGCCTCCGCCAACATGTTCAGGAGCGAGGTGCTGCTGCTCGTCACATTCATGGGCATAGCCGCCCTGAGAACCTTCGGACTGGGTCTTGGCCTTGAGATCATGGAGAGAAGGGCCGGGGTCCCGTGGGAGCAGAGGGTTACGGACGTTCTGATGACATCCTACAAGAACAAGGGCATCGCGATAGCTCTCGTCACTGCCGTGGCCGCCTCTGCGGCCCTGGCGCCAGGTAAGGCGCTGTTCCCAGTTACGGCATCCATCGTAGTGGAGATATGCTGGGTCATATTCATGGACGCTTATCTCTTCTCACCTAAGCGCATGAAGAGAGAATTAGAGAGAGAAGGACGCGGATCAGAAGTCGCTTAGGCGTTTCTGCCTCTTGCCCAGCCTTATGATCTCATCCCCTTCCGTTACGGAATCCCCGAGCATGATGCTTCCCGGATCGGACCTCCGCCTCCCGGGAGAGGCGGGATTCGCATAGCAGTAAACGCAATCATGGAAGCATGTGCCGTATGTTCCTACATCCAGGGTCTTCACGCATGTGCATCCCTCCCTTTGAGGGACCGTGTATTTTGTGAACGGTATGTTGAAACGGCGAACCGTGCTCTCATCTATGCATCCTGTGTCTCTTACTCCCGTACCCTCGAGGACAGGACCGGAGCAGCAGGACGTTAGCTCCATCCCTGCGGACCTGGCTATCGGCAGCAGGGTTGCGGCGACCTCTTTCTTCTCTTGCGCGGATGCCTCCCGGAGCAAACCTGATGCGATCTTCTCCCCCAGCTTGGCATGTGGTTCGAAGA
The DNA here is from genome assembly GCA_001421175.1 of Methanomassiliicoccales archaeon RumEn M2. Taxonomy (GTDB): domain Archaea; phylum Thermoplasmatota; class Thermoplasmata; order Methanomassiliicoccales; family Methanomethylophilaceae; genus RumEn-M2. The sequence goes on from LJKL01000015.1 coordinate 131,223, forward strand.
ACCCGAATATGCATCTTCCTGTGCAGCCTTCCAGCAGAGAGCATATCTCGGAGAATCTCTCCGCATGATCCTCCGGGCTCACGCTCCCGGAGAGCAGCACGGGATCGTATCTCCACACCATCCTGTCCGCCCCTATACTCCCGGATATTCGCCTGAAGGCATCAGCAACCCTCTTGACGTCCGGGACTCCGGGTTCGATCGCTTTCCCGTTACCTGTCATCGTTACTTGGAAGAAGGGCATATGACCCATCTCTGCGATCTCGTCCACCATCCTGACCATGGGGGACGGGTCCTTCGTAAGGAAGAATATGGCATCCACATTACCGGGGCTCACATCCACGTCATAGACTATGCCCCTGAAGCCCGGATTGCGGACCATCAGCCTTCCCTCCCGCAGACGGTTCATCATCCATTCCGAATGGAACGCCGGGATGTCGGTCCTTCTGCTGGCGCTGATTATCACAGTATATGATGCCCGACAAAGAATATACTCTTTGCACGGGATTGCACACCATGAGCATCAGGGACGAGGTCAGGAGAGAGCTCCTTGAGAATTCTGACGCGGCATACGGCGAATTCAGCAGGAAGATCATCCCCGGGTCGGGTCAATTGCTTGGGGTCAGAGCACCCGTCGTCAAGAGGATCGCCAAGGCTGTATCCAAAGGGAACTGGCGCGAATATCTTGACGGCGAGGACGATTCGTTGGAGGAGAAGTTGATCAGAGGACAGGTCATCTGCCTTGCGCCGATGGACATAGGGGAACGCATGGGATTGGCGGAGGAGTATGTGTCGGGAATGGACAATTGGGCCGTGTGCGATGCCTTCTGCTCCTCCCTGAAATTAGGCAAGAAGGATCGCCCCCTCCTTTGGGATTCTGTTCTGGCACATCATGATGACGGTACGGAGTTCGGGATGAGATATGCCGCCGTCATCATGAAATCATATTTCCTGGACGATGAGCACATAGACCGGGTGCTCAGTATGCTGTCCTCCGTCAGGCATGAGGGGTACTATCTGAAGATGGGCGTCGCATGGGCCCTCTCGGAATGCTACATAAAGTATCCCGGGAGAACGGACCCCGTGCTCAGAGGAGGCGCTCTGGAGAAGGACGTCCTGCGTATGGCTATCGGCAAGATAACCGATTCCTACAGAGTGGATGAGGACACCAAGGAGGACCTCAGGCGCCTGCGTTCCAGTCTTCGATCTCCTTGATTATGGCCTCTGAGTTCTTCTTGCCCACTCTGGATCCGCCGCGCTTGTAATAGGACCATCCTCTGCCCTCGCATTCCTCCTTGAACTGGGGGTTCGTGACGGCTATCACTCTTCTGTCAGGCAGTACTTCCTTGATCATCTCGAACAGGGCTTTCGGTACGCAGACGATTATCTTATCGTAGAGGTAGGTCTCGCCCACCTTTATGTTGACGGTCGTATTTATCGCACCCAGGAAATCCCTCTTGGACTGGAGCAGTTCGAAATCCTCCTTGGACTCGGGGACCCAGGGGTAGGGCATCACCACATAGTTCGCAGGTATGAACCCGAACCTTCCCGAGACAACTCCCAGGGAAACGTCCGCTTTGTCGCAGAGATCCTTGACGAGGTTCTTCACCTCGGTCATACGGCCGCCGAACATATCGAAGGCACTGACCCACTTGTCCGTAAGGAACACTGTCGAGTCGTTGGTTATAACGAAAACTCTCTTATCTGGCACTTTGATCATTTCACATTCTTCGGAACTTTTCATACTCACACCCTCATTTTACCGAAACGGTACGCGATGTTGCAGCTTCCCTCGGCGGAGACCATGCACGGGCCCGAGGGGCTCATGGGCTTGCAGGCCCTGCCGAACATGGGGCACTCCTCAGACCTTATCAGGCCTCTGAGGACCTCTCCGCATCTGCATCCCCTTGCCTCCGCCTCCACCTCAGGCGCCCCGGACAGGATGTCCTGGTGGACCTTGGTCGCGTCATGGGATTCATACTTGCTCTTCAGGGCGAGGGCGCTCTTCCCGATGACGGGGAACCCCCTCCAGGCCTTGTCCACTTTGTCGTAGGTGATATCCATCAGCTTCAGCGCCTTGGGATTGCCTTCCGGCCTGACGAGACGTGTGTACTCGTTCTCCACCTCGCACCTCCCCTCCTCGATCTGTTTGCACAGCATGTAGCATGCCATCAGTATGTCCAGGGGCTCGAATCCTGCAACCACCTGCGGCATGCTGTACTCCTTCGCAAGGGGCTCGAACATCTTCGTTCCCGTTATGACAGCCACATGGCCCGGCTCTATCATGCCCTGGACCTTGGTCTCCCCCATGTCGAATATCGTCTTGAGTATGGGGGGGCATATCCTGTGGCAGCTGTATATGCTGAAGTTCTCCGGCAGTTCCTTCTGGAGAGGCACACATGTGGAGGGCGCAGTGGTCTCGAAGCCCACGGCCACGAATACCAGATCGCCTTCGGTCTCCGATGCCATCCTGACCGCGTCCTCTATGGAGTATACCACTCTGACGTCGGCCCCGTCGGCTTTCGCATCATTGAGGTCCCTACGGTGGTGGGCACCCTCATCATGTCCCCGAAGGCACAGACCGTGATGCCGGAGCGCGCCATGTGTATGGCGTCGCCTATCTCCTTGCTGGTTGTTACGCATACAGGACAACCGGGTCCCTGGCGTATCTCCACCCCCGCATCTGCCAGCATCCCCTCCAGGCCGAATCTTACTATCGTGTCCTGATGAGTGCCGCAGACGTGCATGAACGTGAACTCGCTGTTCAGGGCGCTTATCTTATCGATTATCCTCTTGGCCGTCCCCTCGTCCCGGTACTTATACATCCTCTGCCTCCAAAATCTTGAGGTTCTTGACCCCGCAGCTCTGGCCTTTGACCACTTTGACGTGGCCCCCGCAGTCAGGCAGGACAGTATCGGGATCGTATGCTCGCTGAAATCGCTCCTGATCTCCTTGACAGGCCCCTCATATCCGCATTTGGCGCATATGACCTCCACGGCCTCCCTCTCTATGATGAGGTCGGCACCTTCCAGGATGGTGCCGCGCGTCACGATCTCGTAAGCGAAACGCATCTGCTCCGTGCCGAGGCTGGTCATATCCCCTATGATCAGTACGACCTCCTCAACGCCCTTTGCATTGTACTTCTCCAATTCCCTCTGTATAGCGGAGACTATGTTCGAAATCACGGAGATCTCATGCATCAGGCCCGAGGATGGTTTAATCAGTATTAATCCCGTCGCTCTCCGCTCTGCTCTGCGCATGGTCGCAATACGATGAAACGGGGCATTTCGCGCATCTAGGGCGGTTCGGAAGGCAGATCTCCTGTCCGTGCCTTACTATGTAACGGTTTATGTCATTCCATCTGTCCCGGGGGGTGATCTCCATCAGAGCACGCTCCGTTTCCTCGGGATTCTTCGTTCTGACCAAGCCCATCAGATTCGATATCCTGTGAACGTGGGTGTCAACGCAGACTGCCGGGATCCCCATGGCATAGGCCTGCACGCATGCGGCGGTCTTCCTTCCGACCATCGGAAGGCTCAGCAGATCCTCCGTTCCCGACGGTACTGTGCTCCCGTGCTCATCCCGGAGTGCCCTGCAGCATCCGATGATCCCTGATGCCTTCTGCCTGGGGAACCCTGCGGGACGTATCAGCTCGCACACCGCATCCTCGTCTGCTTCCGCCAGCTCCTCTATAGAATCGTACTCTGAGAACAGACGGTCCGATGCCTTTCGTGTATTGGCATCCTTCGTCCTCTGGGACAGGATCGTGGCTATGAGCACATGGAAGGGGTCCGCCTCCCATTCCGGGCTCAGCCCCTCTATGGACCTTCCGGGGTAGGCCCCTCTGCCGTAAAGCGGCGCCAACTCGTCCAGTATCCTGACTATATCCCCAGCCATCTGATCGCTTCCCCTATGGTGAAATGGGAACCGGTTATAAGCACTGTATCGTCCCCTCTTATCTCCAGGGCCCTCCTGACAGCTTCGCCTACGGAGGGGGCCTTTTCCGCATTACCCAGATAATCGGATATCTGGGACATCTCGGCATCCAGGGGCATCGCCCTTTCGGAATCGGGAGAGGCGACCACTGCCCTGTTGACCACCGGCGCAAGGCTCTTAATTATGCCCCTCAGATCCTTGTCCGTCAGGACGCCTATTACGAGAGTCACCTTCCCGTATATCCAGGATATATCTTCCGCAAGATCCCGGGCACCTGCTGCGGTGTGCGTGACATCAAGCACGATGGGGTGCCCGGGGAGCTTCTGAAGCCTCGCAGGCCAGGATACGTTCCTGAGACCCAGGTCGACGGCATCCTCCGTACGCTCATCCCCAAGCAGGCGCACCGCCTCCACGGCGGTGGCCGCATTTACGGCCTGATGCTTGCCTGCCAGACCTACGAAGTATCTCTTCCCGCCATGGACGAATTCCGTTCCCTCAGGGCTCATCGATACTATATCGGGCGGAGAGACGGCTGTCACCTCCGAACCGGCCTCTGCTGCCCTGGCCCTTACTACTCCCAATGCCGGTTCTTTGCACAGTGTCACCACCGGTACGCCTTCTTTTATTATGCCGGTCTTCTCGGCAGCGATCTTCTCTATCGTATCCCCCAGATACTCCGTGTGCTCAAGGCTTATGTTGGTTATCACAGAGACCTCCGGCACTATCACATTGGTGGCGTCGTATCTTCCGCCCATCCCTACTTCGATGACCGCGTACTCCGTCCCTTCGTCTCTGAAATGCATGAACGCTATCGCCGTCGTCACTTCGAAGAAGGTGCACATCATGCCCCCGGAGGCCATCTCCTCCACCTTCGGCCTCAGCTTCGAAACGTAGTATGCCAGCTTCTCATCCGATATCTGCACCCCGTTCACGCATATGCGCTCGTTGAACCTCTCCAGGTGCGGCGAGGTGTAGAGCCCGGTCCTTATGCCCGCCTGGCGGAGCACGGATGCTGTTATGGCGGATACCGAGCCCTTCCCGTCGGTACCGGCCACATGTATGCTTCGAAAGCTGTTCTGCGGGTTCCCCAGAGCCGACAGCAGCATGCTGATGTTCCTGAGGCCCAGCTTCACCCCGTGCTTCTGAAGCCCGTACAGCCAATCCAGGGATTCGGGATACGTCTGCAAACTACATCCCCTCGATCATCTCTCGGACCGTCATCCCTTTGGATCTGGCTATGCGCCTCAGCAGGCTCATGGACCCGGAGCCGTACTGGGCCGCCTTCTTCTTCTTCGCGGCGACCTCGGGCTGACCTATGTCCTCGGCCACCTCTCTGAGGCTCTTCTTCCTTACATCTCCTGGTGCCAGATCTCCTATGTCAATAGCCCCTACGGCCTTGGCGACCCTGCTGTCAAGGAAAGGGTACAATACCTCCTTCCCGAACTCCTTCGCAACCGCCCTCTCATGAGCCAGCGTCTCATCCAGCAAACGGCACATGTCCGCATTCATCATATCCCTGAGGTCCGGTTCCGAGAGACCTATGTACTTCGAGTATCCGGCGAAGAGCTCGTCCGCTCCCTGACCGCCTATTATGTACGGCTCGGAAGCGTGCTTCGCCACGTAATAGAACGGTATCTCGAACGACAGGGTGACGGGATTCACCGTTCCCGTTATCCCTATCATGTGCCTGACGCAATCCTCGATGTCTTCTTCGGATATCCTGACGTGATGCCATTCCATGCCGAGTATCCCGGCCATATCCCGGGACTCGTTCACATCGTAAGCGTCATCGACACCGGAGGTGTAGAGCACCGCGGACCGGGCCGCATCCCTGGCGATCGCAGCAACGATCCCGCTGTCCAGTCCTCCGGAGAATGCGACGGCCACGGTCCTTCCTCTGACCATATCTGATATGACCTCTCTGAAAACAGGGGTCAGTTCTGACGCCATATCCGTGTCTATGGTATCCCTTATAATAAGAATGTGTCCCATTTAATACGGATAATACGTTAACGGGTCCATGGACGGCGTTACCCGCATCGGAGTCTCCCTGGACCCGGAGCTTCTCAATGAATTCGATCTCTCGATCTCCCAGAAAGGGTACGTGAGCCGCTCCGAAGCCATAAGGGACCTGATAAGGGATACTCTGGCCGAGAAGGAGTGGAAGAACGAGACCCAGATGATGGTCGGCATCCTGGTGTTCATATACGACAGCGGGCACGACGGCATCCATGATCAGTTAAGGGACCTGGGAAGGAAGTGGAGGACCGATGTCGTAGGCAGCCTCAGGGTACCTCTTGAGGGGAGGAAGGTCCTCGAGACGATGACCGCCATAGGAATGATGAGGGACCTGAAGAACATGTCCAACGAACTGACGTCTGTGAAGGGGGTGCTGAGGGGCAAGCTGACCATCGCATCCGCAGCATCCGGCAACATGCATCATATGGGACTAAGAGGGGATTGAGATGAGAATAGAAGATGCCAAGACAAAACTGAAAGCCAGAGGCTTCGATGTGAGGAAAGCGCCGATACCCGGTCCGACGCTTCATACGATCTCGAAATGCAGGGAGCGCTGCGAAAGCAATGAATGCGGCGCTTACGGTGTGACGTGGGCGTGCCCTCCGGGATCCGCCACGCCCGGTGAATGCATAGAGATGCTTTCCGGCTACGGGAGCGCGGCCCTGATAACCAGGACGTATGAGCTGGATCCCCGGGACAGGAGGGCCGCGGAGGCCGCCGCCCTGCAGTTCCAGGATGACTGCAGGAAGGCGGCGGTAGCTCTCAGGGAAGAGGGGGCGGACATATTCATGATGGCCGACGGCAAATGCGGATACTGCGAGAGCTGCACCTATCCCGATGCCGAGTGCAAGCACCCTGAGATGCTGGTCCCGTCCATAAGCGGATTCGGCATAGTGATGAGCGACTATGTCAAAGAATGCGGCAGGGAATTCTCGTTCTTCGACGACAGGGTGGAGTTCTTCGGGATAATGCTCCTCAGATGAGGTCGAAGGCCATAACGGCCGTGGCTATCTCCCGTCGGTTCTCTATACCGTATCTGCTCTTCAGAGCCAGGTCCGAGGGGCCGGCCGGGATCGTTATTATGCCGTTGGTGCAGCCCGGATAGGCCTCTATGCCCGGATATTCCTTCCCTTTGAACACGAATATCCCGTCCCCGCAGCCCGTCCTGTCAGGATACATTATGAAATTGTCAGAGATCCAGACGAGGTCCTCCCTTGCAAGATAGGCTTCCATCTCACACTGCATCACCTCATGCCCCATGACTATGCCGTCATCGGACATGTAGTACATGGATGGGGCCTCGGGGAATTCGAAATCCTCTGTGCAGAATATACATATCCTGACCTGACGCCTCATGGCCTCCAGATATCCGTCGTTCCTGAACTCCAACCCTACCTGGGTCTTCGTATTCCGTTCGAAATACTCCACCTCGCAGGATATGTCGTCGTCCATCAGCTCTGCGTTGACAACTCCTTTGGTGGACCTCAGGTCCCTCAGGACCGCTTCCCGAACGTTCATACCGATATGGACTGCGTTAGCAGTAAAAAAGCGCTTCTGTGCCCTCTGCGAATGCATATCGCATGTGCCAGCGCCGGTGCTGGAAACGGGTCCGCCCATGACTGGCCCGTACCACGGATATTATGACATTGTTTTAATAAGGCCTATTGCTTCAACCGTTCCGGATGAAAAAGCTCGTGATAACCGAGAAGGCCAATGCGGCCCGCAGGATATCCGCCATCTTATCGGGCGGGAAGACCAGCACCAAGAAGCACGGGAGCGTGAGCGTGCTGACATTCGACTCCGGGGATGACGAGTACTCCGTCGTCAGCCTGAGAGGGCACATAATAGAGCTGGATTATCCTTCAGAATACAGCGATTGGAGCAAATTCCCTCCTGCGGACCTGGTCTACGCACCCCAGGAGAAGAGGGTGAAGATCAAGAGCATAGTGGATGCCATAAAGAGCGTGGCCGACGAATCGGACATGGTCATCATAGCCACTGACTACGACAGAGAGGGAGAGCTCATCGGCATGGAGACCGTCAAGTACGCCGGGATCGACCTCAACAAAGTAAAAAGGGCCAAGTTCAGTGCCCTTACCAAAGCCGAGGTCGAGCAGGCATTCTCCAACCTTGTGGAGCCGGACGAGAGACTGGCGGACGCGGCGGAGGCCAGGCAGATCATTGACCTTTCCTGGGGAGCTGTTCTGACCAGGCTCATATCGCTCTCATCCGGGCAGGTGGGCAAGAACTTCATGTCCGTAGGCAGAGTCCAGAGCCCGACCCTCAAACTGCTGGTTGACCGGGATGCGGAGATAGCCGCCTTCGAGCCCATTCCCTTCTGGACCGTGGGCGGGAGATTCGGGATGCTCGCTTTCAGGGGAAGTCATGAATCCAATCCGTTCTGGGAGAAGGAGAGCGCCAATATCGTGATGAGCAGATGCGAAGGCGTGAAGAAGGGGACCGTCAAGACCTATGAGGTGAGGATGAAGGAGGAGTACAGGCCCCCTCCCTTCGATACCACGCAGATGCAGGTGGAGGCCAACAAGATAGGCATACCTCCTGCCGTGGCCATGAAGCTGGCGGAAGACCTCTACACAGCAGGTTACATATCATACCCCAGGACAGAGAACACAGAGTATCCCATCAGCCTCGGCCTCAGGAGCATATTGGAGAGGCTGAAGGATTCCGATTTCTCCAAGGAGGCGACGGAGATACTTTCCCAGGAGAAGATCTCCCCGTCCAGAGGGAAGAGGAGAACGACGGACCATCCGCCTATCCATCCCACATCCGGAGCCAGGTCGTCCTCGATGAAGGGTGACAAATGGAAGCTCTACGAACTGATAGTCAGGAGATTCCTGGCGACACTGGCGCCCAACGCCGAAGCCGAGGTCACGGAGTGCACCATCGACGTTGGCGGCGAGACATTCAAGGCAGAAGGGTACATCCTGAAGAAGGAGGGCTGGAAAAGGTACTACGGCCAATATCTCCGCAAAACCGATTCCCATATCGACAAGCTGAATGTCGGGGACGCGGTGGATGTCAGGTCCATAAGCCTGGAGGAGGATGCTACGAAGCCTCCGTACAGGTACAACCAAGGGTCCCTGATACAGGAGATGGACAGGCTCAACCTGGGCACGAAGAGCACCAGGCACGACATCATAGGCAAGCTCTACTCCAGGAATTACATACAGGGGGCTCAGATGATCCCCACCGCAGGAGGGATCGCCCTTACCCGCTCCCTGGAGAAGCACGGTGGCGGTATCACCGAGCCGGAGATGACCGCCATGCTCGAAAGCGATATGCTCGAGATAGGCAGCGGCAACAAGACCCTCCAAGAGGTCGTGGGTGAATCCCAGGCCATGCTGGGCGGTGCGGTCAAGGCCATAGAGAGCGAGAAGACCGCCATAGGGGACGAGATCCGTTCCGCCCTCAGGTCCCAGCAGCATCTGGGAACATGCGTGAAATGTGGCGATAACCTTACAATAAAGAGATCGCGCAACGGGAACTTCATCGGCTGCGACGGATATCCCGAATGCAAGGAATCCTATCCTCTCCCCAGAGGGGCGATGATACAGACCACGGAATCCGTCTGCGAGGCATGCGGACTGCCGATGCTGAAGGTCATAAGGCGGGGTTCACCGCCGAGCGTGCAGTGCATAGACCCGAAGTGCGCCAGCAACATCAGGAAGAACGACCTGGGGCCGTGCCCCACCTGCGGCAAGGGCCGCATGCAGGTCATGTATTCCAAGGCAGGCAAGCGCTTCGCAGGGTGCACGGAATGGCCGGAATGCAAGCAGACCTATCCCCTCAGACCGAGGGGCACCCTTGTACCGGCACCCGATCCCTGCCCCCACTGCGGCGCTCCGATGCTGGAGTTCAGCAAAGGGAACAGCTGCATAAGCATGGACTGCCCCGGCAAGAAGAAGCGCTCAGAGTAGATCGACTATCTTCCTGTGGGATGAGTCCTTGCAATCCGGATCACCGCATTTGGGATCGTTGCACAGACCGCCTTTGTTCCATACGGAGGTATCCACAGGGAGTGCGGAGAAGGCCTTCTCTGCGATCGCCTTCATATCCCCTGTACTCAAGACAGTAGACTATGGCGTTCATGACTATGCTGTAATCCTCGACGGCGGACTCGAGACCGTACCTGAGCCTAACGTTGCCGTCCTCCGTCGTGGAGCTGGCTGACACCATCTCCCCTGAGGATCGCAGATTGGCCTTTATATGCCCTATGGTACCGCCGGCCCTGGCGCATCCCGATGCCGTCTCCGAGACGGCGCCGGAGAACAGGGAGACCGCTTCCTCGGGGGATGTGCCGCCCATGTTCCCCGAGAGCTCCATGACCAGTACCGTTGGTATGAAGGGCTCATCCCGGGTCAAAGACCTATCTCCTTGGAAATGACGTCCATGCCTTCTCCCGTATCTCCTCTTACATGGAGGATCTTGCCGGCGTACTTGAAAAAGGATCGTATCTGATCCTCTATGGATCTGAGATCCTGCGGGGATATCGCATCCACTTTGTTTATGAGCACCAGGTCAGCCATCTCCAGCTGGTTCCTCAGAGGCCTCTCGAACATCGTCTTCAGCCTGAGGAATCTTTCCCCGTCTATGACCACGACGACCTTCACGGAATCTATGTCCAGCCCTACAACTCCGTCTATAGAGACGAGGATGTACTCAGGATCGGCTATGCCGGTGGGCTCTATGACGACTATGTCCGGGCCCACTTCCTTCTGGAGGAGCTTCAATGTGTCTATCATCCCGGACTTGAGGGTGCAGCAAACGCATCCCCCTGCCAGCTCCTTGATCTGAGGCCGTTCTTGTTCAACACTTCCCCGTCGATACCCACGGAGCCTATCTCGTTCTCGATTATGGCAACCTTGCGCCCCCCGGCCGATAGCGGGCCCAGGAGCTGGATTATGGTTGATGTCTTGCCGGCGCCGAGCATTCCTGCGACTACTAGAACGTGCATCTGAGGCTGCTACCATTCTGCAACTATAAAAGTGATATCAAATCCCTTCTTCCGGGGTACCTTCGAAGAGGGCGTTCAGCTCCTCTATGTCTCGGGATATCCTGGAGTTCCTGCAATGCGTGCATTGGAGCTCTTTGCGCAGACTCAGTTTGAGATTCATCTGGGCAGCGTCAAGACCTATTATCCTTCCGCAGTTGCAATAGACCTTCATCATGTCTCGGGGATCGACGTAATCTATCGTCCCGCAGGATCTGTGGTCCATAGCTACCGCTATCGTTGTCATGTTCGCTGTTCCTTCCTAGGCCCCCAAGGAGCCGTCACGCAGTAGCATTCGCAAAATGCGAACGTTCCCAATCCTCCGCGCCGTGCTCATTGCTTAACTCAAGTAGGCATATAAGCCTATCTCCGAAGCGCATAAAAATGATTTGAGAAACAGAGAAAAATAAATGTCGAAGCTTGTTTCCATACTGCGGAAAATTCTCCGGGGCCTGATCCGCACCTACTCGTTTTCTGGATTTAAACAACGTTAGCCAGCAACACCCGTTTAGGAGGGGTGTTAACTTAACGGGGGTCCATCTTCCAGTGGAAATGCAGGGGTCTGCGAATACCATCGGATAAATCGACAACGAAGATGTGTCAGAGCTCGGATATCTGCCGCAGCTGCCATAGCACGCTCTTGCGTATCTCCTTGGCGCTGCGGGGCTTCGAGGTCCTCTTCCCGCTCTCCAAGACCTTCTCCTCGATCATCTCCATACTGCACCCGCAGGAGCATCTTATGTTGTCGTCTGCAGACAGGGACGCGTCCATGTAGAGACAGTCGGGGCAGCGGTAGGCATACTTCCGGCCTCCGAACTTCCCTCTTTTGGAGACGGGCTCCCCGTTCCTCTCCACTATATCCATGGACAAATCCAGGGTGGGCGCGTTGCTTATGGAGGTGCCGACCCCGAAACCGGTCACGCATGTGCCGGAGAGGGCGGCCACGGACCTCTCGTCAAGTCCTCCAGAGACCATTATGCCCACCTTATCGTAACCGTTCATGTCCAGCTCCCAACGGACCTCGTCGATTATCTCTTTGAAGTTCCCTCTCCTGGACCCGGGAGTGTCCAGCCTCACGCCCGCAAGATCCTTCACGGCCCTGCATGCGTCCATGGCTCCCGTCCTCTCGTCCGAGAAGGTGTCTATGAGCATTATGCGGGGGACATCCGGTTCGATTATCTCGTCGAAGGACCTGAAGGCCTCCTCGTTGCTCCCCATCACAAGCATCAGCGCGTGAGGGGTGGTGCCCAGAGGCTCCGTCCCGGTTATGTCCCCTCCCATGCGGGACGAGACGGCATCGCATCCTCCTATGAAGGCCGAGCGGTCAAGAACCCCGGATATGGCCGGGTGCATCCTGCGGTTGCCGAAGGCTGTCACCGATTTCCCGCCGGCGGCCATCTTGGTCCTTGCGGCGCACGTGGCAACACCTGACGGCTGGCACAGCATTCCGAGAAGAGACGTCTCTATTATACCGAATCCAGAATACACTCCGTGTATGTTCATCAGGGGTATCCTCACGCTGTTGGAGGACCTGGCTCTGAAGACTGTGCCCTCGGGCACCGAGTACATGTCTATCGGATATCCCTCGGCGAGCCTGAGGACCTCTTCGAGACCGCAGTAGACGGCCCAGCTCCAATCCTTCGGCAGAGCGCTGCCCGTGACCTCGGCCCATACCACGGTCTCCCCGTTTCCGCGGGCCTCCAGGATCCTTTTGGTCCTGTCGAAGTAAACATCTGTTGTGTACCCGCTGCGTATCTCCTCCTCAGAAGCCGAGAAAAGTCTTTCTTTGGTCATCTGAACGCCTTTCTTCCCTTGAATACCGCTTCGGAGCCCAGCTCCTCCTCTATCCTGAGGAGCCTGTTGTACTTCGCAGTGCGCTCTCCCCTGGCCGGTGCCCCGGTCTTTATCTGGCCGGTGCCCCACCCCACGGAGAGGTCTGCTATGCTGGAATCCTCGGACTCGCCGGAACGATGGGAGACCACAACGGAATAGCCGTTGCTGAAGCTCATCTCCGCGGCTTCCCCGGCCTCCGTGACCGTGCCTATCTGATTGACCTTCAGGAGCAATGAGTTCGCCGATCCCTGGGCTATGCCTTTGCTAAGGCGCTCGGTATTGGTAACGAACAGGTCGTCGCCCACGATCTGCACCTTGGAGCCGACCCTCTTCGTCAGAGCGGCCGTGGTCTCAAAATCATCCTCGGTGAACGGGTCCTCCAGACTGATGAGGGGAAAATCCCTGGTCAGTCCCACGTAGTGATCGGCCAGCTCTCCCGGGGAGAGCCTCAGGCCGTCAACCTCATATATGCCGTCGGAGAAGAATTCGCTGGAAGCCGCATCCAAGGCCATGAAGACATCCTTGCCCGGGACATAGCCCGCAGCGGATATCGCATCCGATATCACGCCCATGGCCTCCGCGGATGTGCTGAGGGGCGGAGCGAAGCCGCCTTCATCCCCCAGATTCACGGACGATGCGCCGTATCTCTTGCCGAGCATGGACTTCAGGGACATATAGACCTCGGAGGACATACGGAGGCAGTCGGAGAACGTCTTGGCCCCTGCGGGTATGATCATGAACTCCTGTATCTTCAGGTTGCCGCCCGCATGCTTCCCGCCGTTTATTATGTTCAGCATGGGCACGGGAAGCGTCCTGCCGTCGTTACCGATGTGCTCGTACAAAGGCACCATCTCCGCACCGGCCCCTGCCCTGGCCACCGCCAGAGACACGGCTATTATGGCATTGGCCCCGAGCCTACTCTTGTTCGGCGTGCCGTCCAGCTCGATCATGGCCTTGTCAACGGATGCCTGGTCGGATACGTCCATGCCCGTTATGCAGGACGCTATCTCCCCGCGCACATTGGAGACCGCTTTCATGACGCCTTTGCCGCCGTACCTGCTGCCGCCGTCCCTCATCTCGTGAGCCTCCCATGTGCCGGTGGAAGCTCCGGACGGCGCTATGGCGGTTATGCTGTGACCTCTTACGGTCACCTCTGCCTCTACGGTAGGATTGCCCCTGGAATCCAATACCTCTCTGGCCCATACTCTCTCTATCTTCATCGTATCACGCTCGGACCTCTTTGTAAAGCTCCATGTTCATCAGCAGAAGGTCCTTATCCTTATCCGTGAAACTGGACTCCGGTGCCGATATTATGACGGAGGATATCTTCTTGGCGCCTCCGTTTATCAACTGGTATATCATGGTCAGGACGCCGTTGAGACTGTTGGCCTCTATAAGGGGCTGAAGATTGTCGATGATCACCACGGGCTTTGCGTTCTGTTCTATGAATTCGACCATGCTTGCCATGAGGGTCCCCAGCTTGGACATCTCAACATATCCTGCTTTCAGCCTCGAGGACAGTCCCAGGATCCTCATGGTCTCACCGCCTATCTTATCATTGACGTACTTGACGCTCTCCGACGTGACGACCATCACGTCACATCCTCTGGTCTGCATGGTGTGCGCTATCGTGTAGACCAGGAACGGCTCGTTCTCGAAGACGATGTAGGACCTCCCGAAATGTATCTCCGCCTCATGAGTCTCCTCCGTCTCCGGTTTCTTATGCCCGAACAGCTTGAATTTTGCCTTCTTCTTCTTGGCCGCGGCAGCCTCTCCCAGGGTCATCCCGCGGACATTATCGATTATGTCCACGCTCCTGAACGGCTTCTGTATGTGGCCGTATATCAGGGGCGAATCCTTAGGTAGCTTCTCCTTGCCGCTGGTGAGTATCAGAACCTTCACGCCGGATTTGGGATCCAGCTCGTCCAGGAAGGGGAGGGAGCTCTCGCCGTTGACGACGGAGTCCAAAAGTATCCCGCTGGGCTTGAATGATGAAAGTTTCGACCGGGCCTCCTCTAGGGACCCTGCTATCTCTGTTGTGTAACCATCTACGCCCAATATCTCGGCGATTATCTCCTGTATCGCCTCGTTATCGTCGATTACCAGAACCTTCATCCTATCTCTCCCTCAGGATGTCTAATCCGTCCACGCCTTCGAAGTATAAAACCGCTTAGCCGTGTCACGGACCAAACAAAGCGCGGAGCGGGAAATAGGCTAGCTTACTGCTTCCTGCTTTCCCTCGCCTTGGGCCTGAGGTTGCTGTACCCGCATTTGCGGCACCTGCTGGCGTTCTTTGGGTTCGTGGCGTAGCAGCTCATACAAACCGATTTGTCGAGAAGTCTGCCCTCTGCCTCTTTGAAGCGTGCCATTCCTGTTCCTCTGGAGTGTCCAATAATGACCTATTATAAATATGATTCGACAGGGGCGGACAATGAAAGGTGCTGAGCAATGCCTTTTAAGGTCTGGATGCGCATCAAACCGATGCGTGCGAACCCGATCAGAAGGGCGAAGAGGTAATAACCCGCTCTGCTGATTCGTGTTGCGATGGATATCGCTGACCTCAATAAACTGTACGACGAGGGCTACGACTGCGCCCAATGCGTCGTCTTCGCAATGAAGGACAGTATCGAGGTAAGCAACTTCGACGAGCTTATGCGTTCCGTATCGTGCCTGGGGATGGGACTGTTCGAGGGCAGCGCCTGCGGAGCGGTGCTTGCCGCATATGTGTTAATCGGGCTGAAGTACGGGAACGACAGGCCGGACTTCTCCGCCAAAGGACTCGCCCTGATCAAGAAGGAGCAGTTCATGGCAGAGCTCCGGAAGAAGCACGGCAAAGGGATCTCGTGTCCGGAGATCATGGGCCTGGATATAAGGAAGGAGGAGGACAATTTCATAGCGCAGAGGGACAGGATCTATACGGAATTCTGCCCCGGACTGTGCCTTGACGTGGTATCGGCACTGGAGAAAGTGCTATAGATTTCGGTTAAGGTGTTTAACGGTACGGTTATCTCTTCCTTGCGACGATGTACACGGTCACGGAGATCATCATCGCGCTCATGAGAAGGGCCGCCGCGTTGATGACCCCTGCGCCTCCGGTTATCTGGTCCGAGGCCGTAGCCAGGACGAAGACCACCAGAAGGGTGAGAGCCAGCATCAGAGCGACGCCCAATATGAGCATCAGAATAAGAACCAACGTGTCCTCTATCCTATTATCCATGCATCCATCCTCCTGACCCACAGCAGGTATTCGGCGGATATAAACATAATGTCAGCCGAATAATGACCTCTGGCATATGAAGTCGGACATCATCCTTCCCGGATCCCCTGTCTTCATCTCATGGGTCACTGTCTCCGGGCGAATCGCCTCGACCACATCTCTGACCCCGTATGACATGAACGGATCATGACTGTCCGAGCCGTAGATCAGATCGTACGCGGCGAATATCCTGTCCTCCCTTTTGGCAGGGACCTCCCCGTCCTTGCGGTAGGACCTCATGAAATCCGCAGAGGTATTGAGATGGAGATGCATCGCGCCTATCCTGTCGATCATGTCCCCGGGATAGGAGTCTATTGTCCTCAGCAGGATATCTGTGGCCTCATCCTCCGTGCGAACCCCTCCCAGGGAAACGAGGAGATGCCCTGTATCCAGGCATAATCCCCAATCCTCGAATTCCAGTTCCCTTTCCAGGATCCTGTACCCTGATGCGTCCGTCATCCTGAGGCCGGGCCACCACAGGTTCTCGAACAGTATTCTCATGGGAGGCTCCCCCCCGAGACGGGAGACGGCATCGTTGACCGCTTCCGCCAATGCCCTGAGCACGTCCGTATCGCTGTCCGACTGCTCCCTTACCAGCAGATCGTCCGTGTTGGCATTCCCCGCATGCAGCACGCCATAATCGGGCTCGAGGCGCGAAGCGCCTGATATGCATTCCAGTATCGTATCGCATATCCCCTCCCTCGACCTGCCGTAGAACATGTGACGAACCGTATCGTCCGGCATATCCTCACCGACGATTATCCTGCCGGACCATACGCCGTACCAATCGGTGGCGTATGGCAGATGGACCGCCTCGGTTACGGAGGCGGCGTCTTCGGGTATGCTCTGATATCCCGTGAGAAGCTCTATCCCGTCGGCTCCCGCCCCCCTGAGCCTCTCGGCGGCAGTGCCCTTCCCGGGTATGTCGGCGACATTGCCGTATATGGTGTATCCCAGAAGATGCTTCATATCAGAACAGTTGGAACGCTGCCATGAGGGCGGCGTTTATCGCAGTGTGTATGTCCTGCCCGCTGCCCACTATTATGGCGTCGTTGGGGCCCATATCCGTGGTGCTCCGTATCCTATCCGCTATGTCGGGACGCTCCTCGTCGAGGTTCCAGTCCGGAGGTATCAGCAGAACGTCGTCCCTCATGACTACGGTGGTGCAGCCGCAGGCGCCGACCCTGATGCCGACGTCCCGCTGCTGCATGCCGTTCTCGATCTTGCCGCCCACCCCGTACACCAGGACGGCCTGCTGATGCTTTCCCACCACGGCATCCCCGAGATCGATGTCCACCACCTTTATGGGAAGCTCTGCCAGGAAGCCCAGGCCGGAACGGGTTATGGTTATGCCCGTCTGATGGACGGATATCATATCCCAATCCCGCAGGTCTCCACGATCTTTCGCACACTGCCCTCTCCGATGCCCAGCAATTCTGCCAGGCGCTTTCGGCCCATCCTTCTCCCGTCGGATAGGACGTGCAGCGCCCAGTAGACGTCCGCGTCGTTGAAGCGGAACATGGGACCGTAATCCGGTATGCTCATGATCTTCATTCTATCAGAATGTGCATGCTTTACCGGATATTATAAGGTCTGTTATCTTGTCCACGTTGCTGAGCCAATCGTTGGCTATCTCCTTCGCTTCCGCTTCCCAGGATCTCATCTTGGGCTCCTTCCTGTCCGTGACGAGCTGCACACTGCAGTTCAGAGGCTGGCTCACAGGCTTTCCTATCTGGGACAGTATCCTGACGCGAACCTCCACATCGGAGCTGACCTTCTCCGCTATGTCCTCTGCCATGCGGAGGGACATTATGTTGTAGATCTTACCGATGTGGGTGACAGGGTTCTTACCGGAGGTGGCCTCCATGGACATGGGCCTGTAAGGCGTTATCAGCCCGTTGGCCCTGTTGCCCCTTCCCACAGACCCGTCGTCCCCCATCTCCTGGGAGAGGCCCGTGCAGGTGAGGTAGTACACACCGCGGTCGTAATCGTCGGCGGTGTTGACCTCCAGATTAAGGGTCACGTCCTCGCCGTCGATGATGTCGAGTGCGTTCTGGTACACTCTGTCGTTAAGCTGCTCGATCGCTGACTTGTAGTGTTCCGCGTCATCGATGTACTTGTCCACCATGGCGCAGGCCACGGTAAGGGTGATATCCTTGTCGACCCTGGAAGCCATGACCTTGACGTCCTGGCCTGCCTCCTTGAGGCTGCTCTTCAGCTTGCCGTTTATGAACTTC
Source organism: Methanomassiliicoccales archaeon RumEn M2 (assembly GCA_001421175.1). Classification (GTDB taxonomy): domain Archaea; phylum Thermoplasmatota; class Thermoplasmata; order Methanomassiliicoccales; family Methanomethylophilaceae; genus RumEn-M2. The sequence goes on from LJKL01000015.1 coordinate 149,512, forward strand.
TCGGTATCATAGACCACCTTGTCCGTTATGGAGTACGGTGCGTAGCCCACTCCGAAGGAGGTGTCGTTCGCCAGGATCTTGGATGTCTGGTAAACGCCTCTGAGGTCGTCGGATCCCTGGCCCAGCTTCGCATCGATTATGACGTCGGAGTCCATGTCGACGTTGGGGAAGGTGTTCCTCATGTACGTCCTTGCAGCCTTGAGGGCTGTGGCCGCACAGGGCAGCTCCCTGAGGCCGTTGTTCTCGGCGATGAATGTTGTGGCACGTCCTACCAGAAGTATGTAGGTGGGGGAGATCACATTCCCTCCGCCGAATTTGGGGGCGGACATGCCGGCGACTATCTGGGTCTCATCTGTGTTGTGGTGCAGTATGGTCCCGAACTCTTTCTTGTACATCCTGCACAGGGATTTGGATACTTCCTCGGCTAGGGCATCCGCGACGCTGTCCGGGTGACCTATCCCTTTCCTCTCAACCAGTTCGATCTTGCCTTTAGGCGTGGGCACCTCGTTTATGCCCTCTACGTAAATGTTCTTGCTCATGTGTCTTCAACCCTCCGGGGCAGGTTATCAGAGAAGGCAGATTCTACCAGTAAATAAAGGACATTGCGACAAATATTCATATATGAATTTTACAATCCTGATTGTATGAGATTCCCCCCCGACGTCAGAGATCAGGAAGATGAGGAAGGCCCTTGATCTGACCCAGACTCAACTGGCTGCAGCATCCGGTATCAGCCAGAGCACCATAGCCAAGATAGAGAAGAACACCATCTCCGCAGGTTACGACACGATAGTCAGGCTGTTCGAGACCATGGAAGCCATGAAGGATGACGACGGGAAGGGACTCACGGCCGCAGAGATAGCATCCAAAGGTGTCGTCTCCATTCAATCCGGAGAGCATGTCAAAGCCGCTTCCGATCTCATGAAATCCACCGGATTCTCCCAGGTCCCCGTCCTTACGGGAGAGCTGCCCGTGGGCAGCATATCCGAGAAATCCATACTGGGTCTTCTCAGGCAGGGCCTGACCATGGATGAGCTGTCCAATACCACCATCTCGAAAGTGATGTCTGACCCTTATCCCCTTGTCTCCGAGACGACACCGCTGGCTACCATAACCGCCATGATAAGCGGCTGCGATGCCATCCTGGTCTCCAGGAAGGGATCGGTCATAGGGATAATAACGAACGCCGATATGCTCAAGCTGATCTGATCTCCGTCGCGGACACCTGGTACATATCCATGTCCCTTGCGGCGACGGTGTTGGGGAATACCGACCTCGCCTCTTCCTCGGGCAAAGACAGGTCCTCATAGCGGTTGCTTATGTGAACAAGCACCAGCATACCGACATCGGACTCCTTGGCTATCCTGGCGGCCTGCATGGCGGTGGAATGCATGTGGGTGTCCGCGAGCTCTGCGCTTTCCTCCATGAACGTTGCCTCGTGTATCAGCATGTCCGCTCCGGCCGCGGCCTCCCTGATGTGCTCGCTGGGGCGGGTGTCCCCGGATATCACCACTTTGGCACCCCTCCTCACGGGGCCTGTGACCTTCTCCGGTTCAACGCCCTTGACTGTGACGCCGCCCTTTATAAGTGCCAGATCCTTAGGTTCCAGGCCGAGGCTCTCTGCCTTCCTCCGGTTTATCTTCCCCGGCAGACTGTCCTCTTCCATCACATACGCCAATGACGGGGTGCCGTGATCGGAGGCAACGGCCTTCACGCTGTACCCCTTGCCTTTGTAAACGAAGCCGGGCTCGGCCTCTTCCACCACGATGGGATACTGGATCTCTCCTTCGCACGAGCCCATGAGCATATCTATCGAGGATGAGGTCCCCTTCGGACCATGAACGAATACCGGGTCCTTCCTTCCCGAGAGGCCCATGGTCTGCAATAGTCCCGGGACCCCCATTATATGGTCTCCATGCAGATGTGTCAGGAAGATGGATCTCACCTTCATGAAAGAGAACGGCGAGATCATCAGCTGCCTCTGGGTCCCCTCTCCGCAATCGAAAAGCAGAACATCGCCGCCATGCTTGGCGGCAACGCAGGGAAGGGATTTCTTCCTGGAAGGGGTACTGGCAGCGGTCCCCAGGAAAAGAACCTCGATCATCTCTCAGCCCATGTAGTCCGGGATGATGCCCTTCGTCTCCTTCTTCAGCTCCCTGTAGTGAGCCTTGCAGAGGTGGACCTGTCTGATACCCTCGCTCCTGAGGGCGAGACCCGTCATCTCCACCTTCTTCCCGGACACGGATCTCTCGGCTTGTGCCGTGCATCCCTGCACATCGCACGTATGCTCTGCGGAATCTCTGCTCATGGTACAGCCAATCCCGGAGAACAGATTTATTGTTTACTGATAATCGCCGCTTCCTTCCCGTTCGCCAAGAGCATCGTGATCGCGAACAGGTCGACGAAGGGCCGTTCGAACGGGGAACGGGGAACTTCAAAGGTTAAATCCCTGTAGGATAATCGGCCTCCTCATGACAAAGGTCTCTCCGTCCATGCTCTCCGCCGATTTCTCCAGGTTGGGAGAGGAACTGCTCCGGGTTGAGCGTGCTGGGGCGGACTGGATCCACATAGACGTCATGGACGGGATGTTCGTGCCGAACATAACCGTGGGTCCCTTGGTGGTGGAGGCTCTCAGACCCCTCAGCGGGATCGTGTTCGATGTGCACCTGATGATAGAGAGACCGGTCCGATATGTCGGTGCCTTCGCCGATGCGGGAGCGGACATACTGACCGTGCATACGGAGGCGGAGGGCGATCTCAGGGAGGCTCTGAAGGCCATAAAGGACAGGGGCCTCAGATCGGGCATCTCCCTGAACCCCGGTACCCCGTTCTCTGCTGTCGAGAAGTACCTTGATGATGTGGATGTCCTTCTCGTGATGACCGTTCAGCCCGGATTCGGAGGGCAGAGCTTCAGAGAGGAGGGGCTGCCCAAGATATCAGCGGCGAGCAGATACGCTGAAGAGAGCAATCCCCGGCTGGAGATATCCGTTGACGGCGGCATCAACCGCGAAACGGGAAGAAGGTGCGCCGAAGCGGGGGCGACGGTCCTGGCGGCCGGAAGCTACCTCTACCGCCTGGAGGACATGGCCTCCGAGATAGCGCTTTGGAAGACCTTCGGGAAAGATTAATCTAAGACCCGTCCTTTTATGCAGTCATGGCTAAGCTGTCCCTGAGGTCCGCCGTCTCCGGCGGGTACCTGACCGTTTTGATCTCCGTGCTGTTCCTGGCACTCTTTGTCGTCTTCGTTGCGACCGATGTCCTGTACGCCGCGTTCATCTCGTTGATACTTCTCTTCTCCGCCTTGGCCCTCGGCGCTGCGGGCATATCCGAGAGGGAAGGATAGGTGCATCCATGGGAGTCAACCTCTCTGGCGTCATACAGTGCCGCGAGGTCGACCTCAGCTTCCTGAGCGGCAAGAAGGTCACCATCGACGCATACAACACTATCTACCAGTTCCTTTCGATCATAAGGCAGCCGGACGGCTACCCCCTGTGCGACTCCAAGAACAGGATAACCTCCCATCTTTCGGGGCTTCTTTACAGGACCGCGAACCTCATCGAATCGGGCATAGAGCCGTCCTTCGTATTCGACGGCGTCCCCCATGAGCTGAAGTACACCACGCTGGAACGGCGGAGAACCCGCAGGGACGACGCGGAGAAGGAATGGGAGAAGGCGATCAAGGAGGGCGACATCAAGAAGGCCTTCTCGAAAGCCCAGCAGACATCCAGGATGACGGACGAGATAAGGACCTCCTCCCTGGAGCTCCTGGAGCTCATGGGCATGCCCCTGATCAAAGCGCCCAGCGACGGAGAGGCACAGGCGGCTTACATGTGCGCCAAAGGCGACGTCTGGGCATCCGCATCCCAGGATTACGATTCGATCCTCTTCGGCGCGCCCAGGCTCGTCAGGAATATGACGATCACCGGGAGGAGGAAGATGCCGGGCAGGGACGAGTACAGGACGGTCCGGACCGAGATAATCGAGTCGGAGGACGCGCTTCTGCAGATAGGTCTCACCCGCGAGCAGCTGGTGGATGCCTGCATAATGATGGGCACGGACTTCAATCCCGGCATATCCGGCATAGGTCCCAAGAGAGGCATAAAGCTGATCAGGGACACGGGAGCCTTGAGGCCGCTCTGAGGCACATAGGCGAGGAGATACCCGAATACCGGGAGGTAAGGGAGATATTCCTGGAAGGGGAGTATACGGACGCTTACGATCTGTCACCCAGGGATATGGACCGGGACGGCATAGTGGACATGCTGACAGGATATGATTTCACGGAGAGCAGGGTCATCTCTGCTCTGGACAAGATCGATTGTGCCAGATCTGCGAATAGGGCCAGAAGGCAGCAGAGATCCCTGGACTCCTGGTTCTGATCGTCCGCGGCAGAAGCGCGATGGGAATAAACGAATCGCCTTCCCCGGATCATCTGACTCTTTGAGTCGTATGGTGCTGTTTTATAAACGACCTCCGCAATCAGGAGCCCACGGCCGGGCAAGATATACCCGGTCCGGAGTGGCTGGCGATGATAAAGCAGGTCAGAGCAGATTATAACGCACCGGTAATAGAGAAAGGCGTCCAGGATTTCTGGAAGAAAGACAACATCTACGAGAGGACGAGAGCATTCAGGTCAGAAGGGGAGAATTTCTACTTCCTTGACGGCCCCCCTTACACAACGGGCTCCATCCATCTCGGGACAGCTATGAACAAGACGATCAAGGACACCCTCATACGCTTCTGGCGCATGAAGGGCTACAACGTCCGCGACCAGCCCGGATTCGACATGCACGGCCTTCCCATCGAGGTACAGGTGGAGAAGAAGATCGGCGTCCGCTCCAAGAGGGAGATCGAGGAGTTCGGGATAGATAATTTCGTGACCACCTGCAAGAACTTCGCCCAGGAGCTCCGCGGAAGCATGACGGAGCAATTCAAAAGACTGGGTGTCTGGATGGATTGGGAGGATCCGTATCAGACGCTCAAGCTCAGCTACATAGAGGCCGCATGGTGGACTCTCTCAAAGGCATATGACAAGAACCTCCTCGTATCGGACTCCAGGGTCCTTACGTGGTGCCCCAGATGCGAGACTGCACTGGCCGAGGCGGAGATCGAGTACTGGGACGAGAAGGACCCGTCGGTCATGGTGGAGTTCCCCCTCACGGAAGGGGAGGGCTCCCTGCTGATATGGACAACCACCCCCTGGACGCTCCCGTCGAACATGGCGGTGGCAGCGCATCCGGATTTCGGTTACGCGAAGATAAGGATGAAGGACGGCGAGCGCTCCAAGACCGTGATAATCCTCGAGTCCCAGGCAGAGCACGTGGCATCCAAAGGGGGATTCACGGAAACGGAGACCCTCGAAAGGATGAAGGGCAAGGACCTGGAAGGTCTCGGGTACCTGCCGCCGTTCGATATCGACGACAGATACCGCAGGAAGACTGAATGGAGGCACAGGGTCGTCCTTGCAGACTACGTTGAGAAGGATAACACGGGGCTGGTGCACACGGCCCCGGGTTTCGGGCCGGATGATTACGAGACGGGGAAGAGATACGGGCTGGATCCCTTCTGCCCCGTGAATGAGGCAGGGAGGTTCACCGAGGCCTTCCCTCTCCTGGCCGGTAAGAAGGTGAAAACCACTGACCAGGACATACTGAAACATCTGGAGGAGAAGGGCATACTCTTCGCATCGGAGAAGACCCAGCATCGCTATGGGCACTGCTGGAGATGCAAATCCCCCCATAATATACAGGAACACAAAGCAATGGTTCCTCAAGGTCACCGACATAAAGGACAAGATGCTCGCCGAAGTGGACAGGGTCAAATGGGTCCCGGAATGGGCCGGAACATCCAGAGAGAGGAACTGGGTCGAAGGTGCCAGGGACTGGTGCGTATCCAGGCAAAGGTACTGGGGGATCCCCATGCCGGTCTGGACATGCCCCTGCGGAGAGAAGCGCGTCGTGGGGACCTACGATGAACTCAGGGAAGGGGACGGCTACACGGAGGGCATGGACACCCACAGACCGTGGATAGACGGCGTCACCTTCGAATGTCCCAGATGCGGCGGCGAGATGCACCGCGTCCAGGATGTACTCGACGTATGGTTCGACTCCGGGGTCGCCGGATGGGCGGATCTGGGATGGCCCTCCGATAAAGAGCAATTCGAGAAGTGGTGGCCTGCGAGATTCATCGTGGAGGCTCACGACCAGACAAGAGGATGGTTCTATTCCCAGCTGGCCGCAGGCGTCATATCCTTCGACAGGGCGCCTTACGACGAGGTCATGATGCACGGCTGGGTCCTGGACCCCAAGGGCCAGAAGATGTCGAAATCCAAGGGCAACGTCATTGATCCGATAGAGATAATAGACCAGACAGGAGCGGATTCCCTCAGATTCTACATACTGAGGGCTAATGCTCCCTGGGACGACACTGCCTTCCAGAAGGACGGGCCGAAGAACGGGCGCAAAGTACTGAACACGTACTGGAATGTGGTGAACTTCGCATCCACATACATGAACATAGACGGTTACGATCCTGATGCCCATACCTTCGATTCCATGAGGGACAGCCTTAGGGATGAGGACCTCTGGATGATCTCCCGGACGGAGAAGATGAAGAGGGATGCCACCGCACATCTGGAAGGAAGGGAGCTGCACAAGCTGACCCGCGTTCTGGAGGAGTACATCCTGGAGGACCTCTCCAGATGGTATGTCCGTCTTGTAAGGGACCGCACATGGTCAGAGGATGAGGACGCAGCCAAGGACAAGAACGCATCGTACTTCACCCTGCACTACGCCATAATGAGCACGGCCCTGACCCTCGCCCCGGTGTGCCCGCACATAGCAGAGGAGGTCTACCTCCACATGGGGGGGCGGCCTGGACTCCGTGCATATGGAGGATTGGCCGTCCTGGGACGAGGGGCTGATAAGGGACGATCTGGAGTACAGCATGAAGCTCATCCAGGATATAGTCGAGATAATCGCCGCGGAGAGACAGAAGATGGGCAGCAAGCTCAGATGGCCCCTGAAGTCCGTGACGATATGCGGGGATGAGACGACCGTTGACTCCGTCGGAGTGTTCGGCGCTGTGCTGGCACAGCAGGGCAACATCAAATCCGTAGAATACACGGGAGAAGCCCCGGGAAAGAAGGGACTGGTCGCGGTCAGCTTCGGCCCCGGGGATGTCTTCGTGGATTTCGAGGTGACCCCGGAGATCGAATCCGAAGGATATGCCAGAGAGCTGATACGCCGTATCCAGCAGATGCGCAAGGACATGAAGCTGGATGTGGAGGATTACATAAACTGCGAGATAAAGGCGGAAGAGGACCTTGAGAGGTCCGTTTCAACCTGGAAGGAGCACATATCCGGAGAAGTCAGGTCCAAGAAGCTGATCTTCACCGACAACCCCGGAGGGGAATCTGTCAAGGCCTGGGACGTCTCCGGGAAGGAGATCGTGATCGGGATATCGATCAGCGTGTGAGCTCCAACAGGGACTTTACGGCCTCCGGGGTCCCCTCCACCAGTTTGCCGCATGACATGACGTCCTCCGGATGGCATAGCCTGTAGGCGACGTCTCCTTATTCAGGGACGGGACCATCCCGTCCGCCCTGAATATGAACGGGCGAACCCTCCATATCCTGTTCTTCTCGCGCACGAGTATAGGTTCTATGCTCCCCAGAGGCTTGCCCACCTCTATGCCGGTCTCCTCCATTATCTCCCTGGCCGCGGCAGATTCAGGATCCTCTCCCTCTTCGATCTTCCCTGCACAAAGGGACCAGCGGCCGGGATAGGAGCTGGCTCCCTCAGGACGCCTGAGCATGAGTATCCTGCCGTCGATCAGGATCACGGAGGAGACGGAATCCGTTACCGTAACGCCTTCGATGTCTACGATCCCTTGATCGGCATCCACCTTCACAATGTCGCCTGTCTTGAACAATGCCACATCGACATGGTCCACCATCGGTATCGATGAGATCACGGCTCCTGTGGTGACTATCGTTTCAGCGGATGCGTTGATCACCGCTGCCGGAGCCTTCCCGTGAACTTTGAGATCGTACATCACGAAGGAACCTACGGTGCTGCCCTTACCGCCGGGGAACACCAGGACCTTGCCTGCGATGTTGCCTCCGGGGCTCACCTTCAGCTCCCCCGTGGAAGCATCCACGCCGCCCAGGAAACTGAATGCATCGTTTATGACGAGGACCTCCCCCTCCGCCTTCCCGGGAGATATGGTCCTTCCCTGTATCATCATGATATCACCCTCAGCAGGTCTGCGATGTCTCTGCACATCACTTTCTGGGAGCACAGGGTCGGAAGATAGTTGCCTGCTTTGCAGGAATTGGTGCCTGTTCTCTTGAAAGCCCCCTCTATGGGGGAGACGACCATGCAGGTGTCCGCAAGAACCGGGCCGAACCTCTCCATCACCCTTACTTCATCCGGGCATCTGGCTCTTACGGATTCGGAGGTGCAGAACCATATCTCTGCGTCCCCTTTCTTCTCCTTCCCTTTGAGCAGGCCTGCGATCTCCCTCATTTCCCTCTCCGACAGATGAGGGCATCCGAGAGCTATCAGCTGCACCTCGTCTGCCGTGTTCAGCTTCTCCCTCGCCTCCTTTATCTCATCATCCCCTATGGTGATGATGTCCAGACCGGATACGTCCTGGTACCCGGCCTCGGGAGTCACTCCCTCCACGTGGAACATGGCCACTGCACCGGATGCCGCCATGGCTCCGGCCATGGTCTTCGCCTGATCCATATCGGGACTTATGCCTCTGAAATAAGGTATCCCTCCGCCTATCCTGGATCCGACGGCCTGACCCAGAAGAGAGTGCTCGAACAGTGAATCCCCTATCTTCGCATCTATGATCACAGTGGGCCTTCTGTTCTCTTCCAGATGATATCCGTATCTTGCGGTCTTGCCGAGTATGGCCGCCGCAAGAGCGCCGGGACCTCCCTCCCGGTTGGTCCTGGCACCTATCATCGAATTGACCATGGACAGAGCTGAGGACTCCGCCCATGCCACGTGATCGCCGAACTTCGGTACGTTCTCACCGAGATACGGGGTACAGGAACATGTGGTCTTCACCCCCATCTTGCCGTATAGTTCCACTATCCTCAACTGCTTTTCGGCGAAGTCCTCGGATATGTGCATCTCACCCCATCTCCCGCGATCCATCCCGATAGGGTTCAGCGTGGATGGCACTTTGACCTTGGAGCCTCCTGCGACCATATCCTCCAGATAGAGCAGCCCTCCGTCGCCTATGGTCTTGTATGATGCGCCGGACAGATGCGCTGATGTTATGTCCACGAGACCTTTGGCCCCGTATATCTTGCCTAAAGCGACGATCAGCTCCATCGCCTTTCGCGGACCTTCCCCGGATTCACCGTTGAGGATTGCCTGCTCGCCCTTGCTGAGTTCCATGCACCCGTATCGTTCAGTTCGTAATAATAGCTTTGAGCTGACTGATGAAACGAAGAAAAAATATTGAGGGGGGAACCCCCGTTTGATTCATCACTCAGAGTAACGAGCTCCTCCCAGCATGCTGACCGCTGTCAATATGACTGCGGACAGAACGGCGAAGTCCGCACCGAGGACACCGGATCCGAAGACCGCGTCTGCCGCGAACTTTATGATGAACAGTATGATTATGAAGAACACGATCGCCAATACTATCATGATGAGTATGGACAGAAGTGTGTAGATCACGTCCTTGGCTGTTTTAACGGCACTCATAGATTCTCACCTCCCGTTATTAGATGACCTTAGGATATATTAAGAATAGTTATGCACTGGCCGTATCTGGATGGGCTCTTGAATGACCGTATGAGATCCCTCGGGAGCATTGGTGTGGCGGGCATACCGGGATTCGAACCCGGGTCCAAGGCTCCGGAGGCCCTGATAATATCCTGGCTATAACATATGCCCCGAGAAGGAAGGGGGTTGGGAATGGGTTTCAGCTCTGAGAATCACAGAGAGGATGGACCTTCACTCTTTCTTGAACTCTGTGTATCCGCACTTCCCGCAGGAAACACGGTCCTTGTGGGTGGCCATGAAGACGCCGGGGCCGCACTTGGGGCACACAGGCTTGGTCCTCTCAACCTTTCCGCCGGAGGTGCTGTAGGATTTACCCTTCGCGATGGAAGTCGTTTTCTTCTCTTTTCCTTTTTTAGCTGCTGCCACTGTCATCACTCCGCAGGCTTGTAAACGGGCTTGCTTATGCCGTTCCTCTTGAGAAGGTGCTCAGACTCGTACTCGAGCGCGGCCTCCTCGGAATCATAGACCTTGGCGTATCCGGTGGAGACGCCCCCGCCGTACTTGGTCTCGATGCTCTCGATCACCACGGCGCCCTTCTTCGATTTCATGCTCTTCACGATCTCCTCGGCGACCGCTGCGAGCTTGGGCGTCGGTTCCCCTTTGTGGTCTATGGTGAAACGCACTTCCGTCCTTTTGAAGAGCGCGTTGCCTTTCTTTTCTGCTATATCCATCTTCATTCGTATTCCTCCATTTTGTTCCAGAGCTTTCTTATCTTCTCTTTGATCATGGCGTCTGTGGTAACCGCCATCATCCCTACTCCGGGCCAGCCGTAGACGATGACGGTGCCGACAGGTGCGAAAAGAATGCAGGGCATGAGTGCCAGATCCTCCTCTCCATCGACCCGTATTATCGCCGGGACCTTACCCTCCAAAGCGTTTCTGACAGCCTCGGCCATCTTCCGGGTTATCCTGCCCGGAGGATTCTCCACCGCTGTCTCGTCCAGCCCCTCGTCCCTGACGAGGCGGGCGAAGTCGGTCATCTCCTTCCTCTCGGTCCTTCCGTCATAGACGGAAAGGAGGGGGGATATGCCGACCTTTCTCGCAGCCAGCGATACCACGTCGCCGACAACGATCGGTGATTCGTATGTTCTTAAATCGTTTTCCTCTATCCTGCGGCCTATGGGGACCTTGAACTCGTCCCTTATGCTCTCCGGGATAGCCCAGCCTCCGGATACCATCTTCAGCGCACCCTCAGAGCATACTTCCCGTTGGAGGTTATGCCCATCTTCTTCGCTATCTCGGATTGGTGTGATCTATGATCACAAGGTATCCCTGCCATTCCCTGGACATCTGCCCTCCGCAGCGGGGGCATGCGTCTTCAGGGGATATGAAACTGCACACTTTGCAGGCTTTCAGCGCAGGTCCTGCCATTACGCCTCCCCCTTCTTGGTGTTGTCATCAGCTATCCATTCCAGCTTGCCGAGTCCGGGCTGACGCATGGTGAGCCCGATCTTGCTGTCCTGAGGGTTCTTCTCGTTCAGCTCCATGCTGACGATCCTGGCTCTCACAACATCGCCTACTGAGAGGGCCCTTCCGGTGTCCTTCCCGATGAGCCTCTGGTTGTCCAGATCGTAATCGACACGGTCATCCATCACCTGACTTATGTGGAGAAGCCCGTCCAGGGGACCGAATCTTATGAAGGCCCCGAATTTGACTATCTCGACGACGACGCCCTCGACCACCTCGTTGTCCTTCGGTCTGAATACGAGCTGATCGAATCTGACGGTCTGATAGACCGCCCCGTCACCGTGCACGATGCGCCCGGGACCCACGGCCTCCACGTTGTTTATCAGAACAGTCATGGATTTGTCGGCGCCCAGTCTTCCCTCGTAGGAGTCCCACGTGAGGGCATCGATAACGTTGTCTATATCCTCCTTCAGCTCCGAAGGAGGTATGCGGACTACCCTCTCAGCCTTTGTCATCATGTACATTATAGGGTCCTCTTGAGTACGAAGGGATTAAAGCGCTCCTATATAAATCTCATCCACACGCACGCAGGTGTTGGATAGAAAAATAAGAGGGGGCTTGGCCCCCCGTTTCCTAAAGGTTTCAGATCGGCACGTACAGGACGGCCGTCACCAGGCATATGGTGGCCAACAGTTTCACGAGAACGTGTATCGAAGGTCCTGCGGTGTCCTTGAAGGGGTCTCCGACGGTGTCTCCGACGACCGCTGCCGCGTGTGCCGGGGAGTTCTTGCCCCCGTGGCGGCCGCTCTCTATGAACTTCTTGGCGTTGTCCCAGGCCCCTCCTCCGTTGTTGAGGAAGTTGGCCATCAGTATGCCGACGATGGTCCCGACCATTATCAGGCCGCCGACTGCTTCGGGAGTGTGGTGAACCAACTCGGCAGGCAGAACGAACCTGTATATCAGGCCGAAGGCCACGGGCACGACTATGGGCAACAGGGCGGGAGCCACCATTGCCCTGAGGGCGCCGCGGGTGGCTATGTCCACGCACTGGGCGTAGTCCGGATCGGAGGTTCCCTCCATTATCCCGGGGTCCTCCCTGAACTGCCTGCGGACCTCCTCGATCATCTCCCCGGCAGCCGTACCGACGGCCCTTATGGCCAGGCTGGCGAAGAAGAACACCAGGACACCTCCTATGAGCCTCCGGCGAATATGAGGGGGTTGCCCAGGTTGACGTTCATGACCTCCACTATGGTCTTGCCCTGTATCTCTCCGATTATCTCGAAGTAGGCTGCGAACAGCAGGAAAGCGGCAAGGGCCGCGGATCCCATTGCGTATCCCTTGGTGAGGGCCTTGGTGGTGTTGCCTGCGGAGTCCAGCTTGTCGGTCCTGTTGCGGATCTCCTCCGGCTGGTTGCTCATCTCGACTATGCCGCCGGCATTGTCAGTGATGGGCCCGAAGGTGTCCTCTGCCAGGATGAAGGCGGAGGATCCGAGCATTGCAATGGTCCCTATGGCGGTACCGTACAGCCCGAATATCACTTCCTGCCCCGCTACGGGGGATGCGAAGTATCCGAGAAGGAACGTGCCTATTATGGCTACCACTATGCAAACCACAGGCATGACCGTGGACTCGAGTCCGACGGATATGCCGGTGATTATGTTCGTGGCGGGTCCCGTCTCCGAGGCCTCCGCTATGGATTTGACCGGCTTGTGGTCACCTGTGTAGTACTGGGTCAGGAAAACGATGGCCAGTCCGAGGGCTATTCCGAATATCCCGCAGAACACATAGTAGAACCACTTCTCTATCAGGGGCTCGAGCAGAACGTAGGTCGATATGATCAATCCCACGATGACCAGGGCTATCGTGAGATAGTACCCTTTGTTGAGCTCTTTGCTTACATCCGCATCCTCATCTTTGATGCGAACGACGGATATCCCTATGAGGGAGAATATCAGGCCGAAGGCGATGATCACAAGGGGAAGGAATATCCAGTTGTAGGAGACCGATCCGAATGCTTTCATCACGGCCAGACCTATGACCATGGATCCGATTATCTCTGCGGCGGTTGACTCGAAGATGTCAGCACCGCGGCCTGCGCAGTCCCCTACGTTGTCGCCGACCAGATCGGCTATGACCGCGGGATTCCTGGGGTCGTCCTCAGGTATGCCTGCTTCGACTTTACCGACCAGGTCAGCACCCACATCGGCGGCCTTGGTGTAGATACCGCCGCCGAGCTGCGCGAAGAGGGCGGCAAAGGATGCACCGAACGCGTAACCCACAACGGAGTGGAGAGTCTGGGTCATATCTCCGATCCACATGTAGTAGAGGTAGAAAACGACGAACAGACCGCCAAGGCTGAGAGCGGAGACGGCTATGCCGGATATCGCTCCGCCGCGGAATGAGCATTTGAAAGCTTCGCCGAGGGAGGTCCTCGCTGCATTCGCGGCCCTTATGTTGGCCTTGACTGATACCCTCATACCGATGTAACCGGAAAGGATCGAGAATCCCGCTCCGATGAGGAATGCAATCGCCACCTTGTATCCCAGGTAGTCCTCCGTGCTTTCGAAGAGACCGCCCAGTGCAAGAAGCACCGCGATGATCACGCTTATGATCCCTATCGTCTTGTACTGGCGCCTAAGATATGCCATGGCGCCTGTCTCTATGGCGTCCGATATCTTCTGCATCTCGGGCGTGCCCTTATCCATAGACATTATCTTCTTATGGAAGTAGAGCGCGAAGAGCACCGCTATCAGCACCGCGACGGGGATCATGAATAGTAGATTTTCTGTTGTTATCTCTATCATTTAGTTAACCCCTAAACGTTGATGTCTGTATTCTGTCCCCCTATAAAAGAGTTTAAGTCTTCTTTTTAAAAGACTCAGACAAAGGGATCGGACCCGTCCTTACCCCGGGCGTATTCTTCCGAATATCCATTCTGAGTAAGTACTGGCACATTGTCCTTGGAAAGATATCCGCGCCCCAGGGTTATAAGGGGATTGATGACCTCCTTACAGGACAGCCTGGCAACGCATGAAGAGCCGGAATCGCATGCCAGGGATATCAGCAGGTCCGCTTCATCCAAGGGCTCTTTCTCCAATCTGGCACATACCTTATCCTCAAGACAGGAAGCCGATACGGAGCGGACTCCGATCACGTCTGTGCCATCCCTTCGGAGCGCCTCGGCAAGCCTCTCCGCAGCCTCGGTGCCGCCTATGCCGTTGCACAGTCTGGCGCAGGTGTTGCAGGTCCATACGGCGACCTTCCTCCCCTGCACTGCCCGGAGGAGACCGGAGTAGTCCCTGTCTCTGACGAATATAAGCATACCGGCGGTTACGCATTCCGCGTATTTTTGGCTTCGCCGTATGCGTAAGTACCGCAACAATCCTTTTAAGAGGGTCGCCGGTATCGGAGGAACGACAGCAGGAGGCGTTCATAATGGAGAATCTGTTGAAGGTCGAGGACATAAAGATCAGGAAAGGCATGACGGTCAACGAAATGATAGAGGCCATGGGCAGGTCGGGAGGATTCACGGCCCCCAAGCTGGCTGATGCGGTTGACATAGCCGAGAAGATGATCAGGAAAGAGGGATGCCTCAAGATGCTCTCCTTCCCCGCATGCATAATGGCAACCGGCACCCGCGGCGTTATAGTCGATATGGTGAAAAAGGGGATGGTGGACCTCATAATAACCACCTGCGGAACCTTGGACCACGATCTCTCGAGGACGTGGGAGTCCTACTACAGAGGGGACTTCGACATGGATGACGAGAAGCTCAGGGACGAGTGCATAAGCAGGCTCGGGAATGTCCTGGTCCCTGACTCCTGCTACGGGGAAGTCCTCGAAGAGAATCTGGCACCTATGTTCGAGGAGATCTTCAAGGACACCCTCTCGCTCTCCACCCATGAGATAATAGATGCAGTGGGCGCGAGGCTAGATAATGAGGACAGCCTGCTCTACCAGTGCCACAAAAGGAACATACCGATATTCGTTCCGGGCATAACGGACGGCTCCTTCGGATGCCAGCTCTGGATGTACTACCAGACGCACAGGGGCCTCAGGATCGACCTCTTCAAGGATGAGCAGAAGCTCAGCGAGATGACAAATGATGCGAAGTATACCGGCGCCGTGATTGTGGGCGGAGGGATATCCAAGCACCACGTCATCTGGTGGAACCAATTCCGCGGAGGGCTGGATTACGCCATTTACATGACCACGGCTCAGGAATTCGACGGATCCCTTTCCGGTGCCAAGATAAAGGAGGCGGTCTCCTGGGGAAAGGTCAAGGCGGATGCCAGTAAGATGACAGTGGAAGGGGATGCTACGATAGCATTGCCTCTCTTGGTCGCGGCCCTTGAAGAGAGATTGTGATCAAGACCCTGACCTCATCCTGTACCTCACGTACCTGAGCAGGATGAGCAGGATTATCAGGCTTATACCGAGAGTGGAGCCCCACTCTCCCACGTTCTCCGGGTCCGGAATCGGGATGCCTTCCACAGTGAACGGCCCGTATACGGGTCCGGAGACCGTGTAATCCCCGTCAGAGCCTATGCTGTTGCCCTGCCAGTCGTATATTACGTAATCTCCCTCGATCTTCGAACTCGGGGTCACGATGAGCTTCTGCCCCTGATATACGATATCCTTGGGGCCCAGGACCTTGCCTGTGGCCCTGTCCTTTATCACTACATGACCCAGATCATTAGGCAGAGTGTATGCGGTTACCTCGAAATGCGATGTCTCTGTGCTACCCAGATAGTTCCCCATACCTGTTACAATTACTGTGGCCGTACCAGTGCTGACATTATTCTCATAGGATACGAAGTAATCAACATCCTTGACCAAAGTCGCACCGAGATCATCCCTAACTATGACCGGAGGCTCTGTCGGGGAGCCCTCGTAGACAGGCTCGAACGTTATGACCAAGTTCCCGACATACGGCGTGATCGTGAGCACAGCTGAACCGTAGGCACCGTCATAATTGCCTATTCCAATCACTTCAACAAGTGCTTCACCTACATCGACATTATTGTAATAGAACACCCCATAACTGGACGGGCCCAGGATCCTGTCGTTGTCATCCTTCACCGTGACGGCAGGTAATATCGGATTCCCTGTATATGCTGCGGAATCGAAATCAAGTACAAGGAATATGTGACCTGATATGATAGTGAACATTACATCAGGCTCAGGAAGAGCCAGCTTATAGTTCCCACTCTCAGGAATCAGACTTCCCAGGTTTATGGCGTAGGAGCCCACGTCCTCGCCGGCCTCCCTGCCCAGGGCTCCCGTCACCGTGGCCGTCTCAGACAGGGTGTAGGTGAAGACCGGGTCCGCCCCTCCGTAGACCTTGCTCAGGGCGTCGGGGGTGACGGTGATCTCCTTCTGAGATATGCTCCATACTATGATCTTCTCCGTAGTGGAATCATCGGACCAGATGTATCCGTCGACCAGGGTCGCCGTTGCTGTGTAGTCGCCGGCGTCGGTTCCTGTGTTCCCGAACAGGGTGTATCCCGTCCCTGGGAGGACGCCTGTCTGTTCGGACCCGTTGTATGTCAGGGTCTCCGCCTCGGGTACGTTCACGGAGGCCTTGCTGACGGTCAGGGTCCCGGGCACGAAGGATATCTCGTAATTATCGGAAGTGAGGCCCGACGCCGTTATGACGGCGGTGGGTGCGTAGACCTCGCTGTCGTAGCCGCTTGTGACGGACAGCGTTCCGGTCAGTGCCGTCTGGGTCTCTCCGTTGACGAACCCTGTGCAGGTCACTGTGTATTCGGGCTCCGCGCCGCCGAAGGTCATCGCCTTATCGTCGGCCTTGATGGTCAGGGGGGCCTTAGTTATCGCGAAGTTCTTCGGCACCAGGGACAGGGTGTAGTTGCCGCCTGCGGATAGGTCCCCGAGGGTCATGGCGTACGTTCCCACGTCCTCGCCGGCCTCCCTGCTCAGGGCTCCCGTCACCGCCACCGTCTCAGACAGGGTGTAGGTGAATACCGGGTCCGCACCGCCGTAGACCTTGCTCAGGACGTCGGGGGTGACGGTGATCTCCTTCGGACCTATGGTGAAGTCAAATGTCACATCCGTCTGTGTGGCGTCCGTCCACTGGTAGTTCGTCTTGTCCGTTATGGACACGGCGACGGTCTGGGACCCGGCATCGGTCCTCGCGGCGCCGCTGACGGTCATCGTGCTGATGTCGAAGCCCGCGGGAGCGTAGGTCTGTTCCGAGCCGGTGTAGGTGAACGTGCTCAGGTCATCCGTGGGCTTGGCGAGCTCCTT
>LJKL01000009.1 GCA_001421175.1 Methanomassiliicoccales archaeon RumEn M2
AAAAACGAACTTTTCGATATCCTTTGGAACATCGGCACTCCCGAATCATATGAGGAGATGGTATCAATAATAACCGATTTTTCGGAAACGGGGGATTGTGGTGCGATATTCCGTTTGGGCAGAGCTTTCAGATTCGGTAAAGGGGTTGAGAAGGATCTTGAGAAATCTGTAGCATTGTTTGAAAAAGCATCTAAGAAAATATCCTATGCGAAAAATGAACAGATGGGTGCGTTATGGGAAATCGGCACTCCTGAATCTTATGCGAAAATGATTGATCTTGCGCATGAACTTTTAATGCAGGAAACGGCGGGGCGGCAGTAACATTAGGTCGTGCGTATCGTGATGGTAAGGGTGTAACCAAGAACCCTATTGAATCTGCTAAATATTTTGATATGGCTGTGAACCGCAATGTCAGGTGGGCCGCTAATGAATTATTTGATGTGGTTGTGGCCAACGATCTTCAGGGATATGATATAGGAAAAATTGTTAACATTATCTGTATTTTGGCAAAATCTGGTGATATCAATGCTATGGGTCATATGGGGCGCGCATACCGTGACGGTAATGGTGTTGAAAAAGACCTTGATAAAGCAGAAGAATGGATGGAAAAGGCTATGAATAACGGATTATTATGGGCGAAAAAAGAATTATTAGGGATTATTGAAAAAAGGAACTGCGGGAATCTCACATCAACCGGCAATTAATATTACAATCTAATTTGGGGTTAATGGGTTTTTAATATTCACCTTGACCCAGAAATCAACAGTTTAAGATTATCCCAAGTCCAACGATATATTTTATCAGAAGAGTGTGAACCGCTCGGTTTTACAACTCTTTCATCAGATCTGCCACACAACAGGAAGTATTCTTTCCCTTCCTCATGCGTTATCGACATCTCTGCAGAAACGCCTCTTGCTGTATCTGTGTATTTTCCGCAGATGAAAATCACCAAATCGCTCTGTTTAATTTTTCCGCGTGCGTAATCCTTCCAATTGTGATCGATAGCCTCTTCAATGGACATATCCACTATCTCGAAAGGAGAATCTTCTAACTTGGATTGTGCCATGAGGGAGTCTTTTAATTCTTTATCATGGTCGTAGTCAAAACTAATGTATGCTCTTGTCTTTGCGATCATATGCGTCCCCCGTTAACCAATCTCCAATAATGTTTACCGAGGGATGTAAGTTTGCAACTGCCTCTGTTCATAGCGGCGAAATACATATGTTTTTCATCCAACGGAGCGACCAAACCCACGCCCTCCAATTCCTGCAATATTTTGAATTTGGAGATGTTCCCAGGGTCGGCATAAGGCTCTATCAGTTTATTCTCATATCCCGGGTCGTTGGTGAATTCGAAGGAAGGGTCGAGAGGCAAGACGAAGTCGCTTGTTCCGAAAAGCTCTGTGATCTTAACAAGAGATTCTCGTGTAATAGGGGGGGTTGGCCCTTCGCAGAGAAACGAAGTTGGAAACATTCGTTTTGAAAACGGGTCTTTGATCCCATGGCCCCAGAGACTTATCTATATAGGCATAAAGGGCTCCAGGAGTTATACGCCCAGTTAGATCCGCTGCGCCACCTCTCAGTCCGTTTATGAGCAAATCTGTAAAGATACCGTGTCCATCCCTTTCGATTGCCGTCTCGCTCCCTTTACATGCAGACATGATTGTGGTCCCATTCTTTAGGGAAGACACATCTTTAACGAAAAAGGGCTCACCGATTTTTCCTGCATGGCAACAGTCGAGTATCACAATATTATTGCGGTTATTTGAATTGGATATCATAGTCATTATTTCACCCATGGAGATACCAGATTCGTTTGAAAACTCATCCGGCGTCATGAGATATGTGCCTGCATCGGCAGTCATTGCGTGTCCTGCGAAATAGAAAAGAGCCGTTTCATCTTCCCCTGAAAAAAGTTTTTTAAGATAATGCATCAACTCTCTTTCTCTGTATATATCCGGCCTTTGTACGCTGAAGTTAGGTGTTCCGTCTTCGTTTCTTTCCAAAAGTGCAGATATTTCTGCAGCATCATTCACGCAACAAGATAGCTCACATCCTGGATAGTTGTCTATTCCGATAACCAATGCTTTTCTTCCTGACATGACACACCTATTTTCTTTTTCTACGGAATTTATCGATTTCCTTTTGTATATTTTTGCAATTCCATTTTATGATTTTACCAACGCCTACCATAGCCTTGGGGATTGCCACACCCTTCCTCAACGGTACCCCGATAATCGGTTTGTTATATCTTTTTGCGATGTTGATTTCTTTCTCGACGCTTTTACTTTTATGTGTGCTGGATCCCAATGCAATGATTACGCCGTCTGAATTCCTTATTCTGTATCTGGCGGACAGTTTCCAAAACAAAGAATACGGCTTCTTGATAGAATAATCCGTGAATTCCAGACAAGAGGTTTTCCTCTGATTTCTAAGGAAAGAAACCTGTCCAGAGTCCTTATGACGATGTGAAATGAAGATTCTTGCCCTCTTCGAATCCTTTCTCGGTTTGTGAAATCGGCAATCCCTCCCTATTCTCATTATGAAAAGATAAGGCGACTTATTATTTTGATGTGCTCATGTTATAGGCGATCATTCTGAAATATTTGTCGAATACACTAGCCCACTTCTTAAACAATAACATTTGTATCTAGAACGATGCGTTCCCAAATTCTAATAAAAAATATGGGAGTAATTTTTGAGAAATGCTAAGTGATATTTCGAAAGAATTCATATCTAATATGTAAACACCCCAACTCCCGATTCTGCAATAACAAGTGGTGATTGATTTTTGATCTGGCTACCAGAAGTATTTATATATTTTCATTGTTATTACCAATAACAATTAGCTACGATGTCGTCCAGAAGATCCGCGGGAAGTACTACCTCTACAGGGTCACGGAGGCCGTCTGGGATCCCGAGAAGAAGAACTCCAAGCAGAAACGGCAGTACATCGGGCCCTGCGACGAGAACGGTGTGCTCGACGAGAGCAGGCGCAAGAGGACCGACGACGTCGTAAAGAGGCCTGAAGCGCTGTACTGGAGCAAGAATATCGGCCAGTACCATCTGCTAACGCATCTGGCCGACGATTCCGGACTCTCAGCGGCGTTGACAGACGCGTTCGGGAACGATACGGGGAAGGACATACTCGCACTTGCGATAATGCGCATAGCTCAGCCGTCAAGTCTCAGGAACATCGAGGACTCAATCGAATCCACATATCTCCGCGAACTTCTGGACATCGATTCCGATTACTCGTCACAGAGGATGTCCGAGATCGTCCAGCGCATCGGACGCAACGAGGATGCCAGAAAGAGATACTGCGCTGCGGCGGTGAAGGATTCCGGCGTCGTGATATTCGACACCACTGTTCTTTTCTCATCATCCAGGCTGTTCGACATGCTTGAATACGGCCGCAAATACAAGAAGAGCGGCCTTCCGCAGGTGAACATGGGCTACGTCCACTCGCTGGACAGAGGGATGCCCGTGTTCTACAAGCTGTATCCCGGGAGCATAAGCGACAGCGTGACGGTCGTCAATCTCATCAAAGAGCTCAAGGGCATGGGGTCATCGTCGCAGCATCTGGTGATGGACCGCGGATTCTACTCGGAGAACAACTTCAGGACGATGTATACAGAAGGCTATGGCTTCACCGTTCCGATACCTTCCGGTAAGAACCTGTTCAAATCAACATTATCGGAAGCCATCGGCGATCTGGAGAATCCCGAGAACATGTTCCGTTTCCACGGAAGGACGGAGCTCTTCGCCGACATCACGGTCGGAATGCCGTTCTCCGATATCGTCGATCGCGACGGAGCACCGATCGGAACGATGAGAGCCATCGTCTACCAGAACAACGACCGCAGGAAGGACGAGATAGATACGCTCGCCGAACGCATCGATTCCGTAGAACGCGAAGCGGCGAAGACCGAGTATACGAAAGAGAACGTCTCCGCTCTTTTCGACGGCCGCAACTCGGATCTGCGCCAGCTGTTCGACATATCCGAGGACAACGGCATGATATCCCTCGCAAGGAAGCGGAATGCCACATCCTTCGCCATGAGGAAGTGCGGAAGGCTGATATTGCTGACCACATCGGCCGACACGCCGGAGGCAGTTCTCGAATTGTACCGCCTGAGGGGCTGGGTGGAGAAGGACTACGAGATGCTGAAGGACGATATGGACGGCGGTCTGGAATACGTCCGTGACGCTGTGTCCGCAGAGGGCGTGATGTTCATCCAGTTCATCGCGACGGGGTTGCGCATGTACATGAACACGCAGGTATCGAAGGACAACGGACTGAGAAAGCTCGGGATACCGTCGATACTGAAGAAGCTCAACCTGGTGACCGTATCCAAGATCGGCGGGACGATGATGGTCTCGGAGATCGGCAAGAAGCAGCGTCTGATCTACGAGGCATTCGGCATCGATCCGCCTGTTCTATGAGTCGCGCGTGCACACTCATGCGCGTAATATAGGGTGCTAAATCCTTGTTATTGCAAGTTTGGGAATTGGGGAGAAAATTGTTTATAAATTAGTGATTAACCTAGAGGTTCACACACACGATAGATAATCGTTTAGTTATTGCCAATTGTCATCTGTTTTGTTTCGGAATATTGAAAATTATCATGTGCTTTGAAGAAAATATTTCTAAAATCCGCCATCACTTCTTTTGAGAATCTCCCTCTCGGATAGACCTTTAATAAGATTTAATTTGACTTCGTTTTCTTTCTTTATTGTTTCTATCGCCTTTTTAATTACAATTTTTTCCAAATTGCGAGGTATGACAACTATTCCATTCACATCGGCGAATATTAGATCAGATGGTTTTATGTGTACATTTTGCAACGTAATTGGTTTATTGTGTGATTCGATTGTTGCCCGGTATTTAACATCTGAGCAGCAATACCCCGTCGAATAAACGTTGTAATCAAGACCGGTTACTTCGTTTATGTCTCTGGTTTTCCCATCGATAATCGTGCCGACAGCACCAGCCCTTATGGCAAGGTTTGCATTTAATTCCCCAAAATAAGCATAATCTTTTGCTTCATTTTCAATTACAATTATGTCCCCGTATCTCATGCTTTTGTATGTTTCCAATCCTTTGTATATTCCATTGAAATCTTCACCCTTCTCGAGGAATCTGATTTTCACTGTGTTGGCACGACCTAACATTTTTTTATCTTTGAAATTAGACATCATGCCCGTTATGGAGTTGTTAATGTTATATTCAGAAAGGATATCGGAGATTATCGCTGAAGTTAGATGATTTTTATAACATTCAATTCAGCAATTTCGCTATATGTTTGTCCGCGTGCGATATATTCTGCCAATTCAAAATCTTTTTGATAATTGATATCGACCGCCTCAATAGGCTCCGCCTCTAAAAGATAGGTATTGTCACCAAACCTTTGTTTGTTTTTGAATGCTGCTTCTTTTTTATTATATACATACCCATTGTTTCGATTACGGTGTCTGGAAGGTCTACACTGTTTGGGATATGTGTTTTGTCGTAGATCGGTTTGCCCTCATTCCATAGATATTGTTTATCCTTCTTTACGAGAACGACAGAATCATATGGGCCGTCTGATAACAGGATATCTATACCTTTTTGATTGTTTCCTTTTTTATGAAAGGGCTCGTCCCTAGGATCTGGATGTATATGTCCGCATCCACCTGCTTAATCTCATTGTAGAACATCTGGTGACCGTCTGTTTTGTTGGTAGCGAGTGCAGGATCGCGTTTTAATGGAATATAATCTAGATAATCTGCATAATATAATACCTCATTTGATTCAGAATCAAGATATACCTCATCTATAAAATCACAGTCACATAGTTTTTCCAGTGTGTGTAAAAACAGAGGTTTCCCATTCAACAATTTCATATTTTTTGATTCTATTCTTTGACTTGTTCCTTTAGCCGGCAGAAAAGCTACTACTTTCATTGAAGACCTCTGTTGATTTTCTTTATATATTCTATGCATTCTCTCACTGCGCCCCGTCCTCCTGCAGAAGACATTACGTAGCTTGCAATACCCCTCACTTCTGGTGAACAATCGCTTGGAGCGAAAGATAAACCTACAGTGCGCATTGACGGAATATCATTACAATCATCTCCGATATAAGCAACATCTTTAATGGAGATTGAATGTTTTGTGCAAATTTCGTTCAACAATATCAATTTATCATCAATTCCCTGATGTACTTCTTTGATATTCAGTTCTTCTGCACGTTTTTTCACTATGCTGGACGATCTACCAGTTATAATTACTGGGATCACTCCCATATTAGGTAAAATGTTTCGGATGCCATACCCATCTTTGATATCGAAGGCCTTGCATTCTTCTCCGTTTGACGTCATATAAATCTTGCCGTCTGTTAACGTACCATCAACGTCCATGACCAGCATTTTAATCATTATATTAGTCTCCCATTAACCCACTTCTTACGACATCTATCAGTCTAATAATTCCCAACAGTTTTTTGTTTTTATCTACTACGGGGAAGAAAGATACTTTTTTATTCTTTATTGTATCAATAGAGTCATATACTAAAGTATTCGGACTTAAACATACTGGCTCACAGGTCATCACACTATCTATTATTATGTTCATTGCCTCTTCTGGATTTCTGCCGAATAATCTTCTTAGGTCTCCATCGCTGAAAACTCCAATAAGGTGACCTTCCGAATCAACTACGTTTGTACCACCAATCGGCTTATTACACATTTCCAGAACTGCCTCCCTTATTGTCGAACCAGATAAAACAGTGGAATTCTCCTCCCCTTTGATCATCATTCCTTCGACCTTGAGAGTCATCCTTTTTCCGAGAGTCCCTTTAGGATGGAATACGCTGAACTCTTTTGCTTCGAATCCTCTTTCTTTGGCAACGGCAATTGCAAGAGCATCACCCAATGCTAACATAGCTGTGGTACTGCTCGTGGGAACTAACGAGCCAAGGTATGCTTCCTCGATTGGAGGTAATACTATCGCTATGCTTGAGTTTTTTTCAAGTGTTGAATCCCTTCTTCCCACGACGCACATCAATTCTGCGCCAACTTTATTTATCGCAGGTATGAGATTAAGGATCTCATCCGTTTCGCCACTGTTGCTCAGCGCTATGATAATGTCATCTTCCGTTAGCATACCAAGGTCTCCATGTAGTGCTTCGGCTGGATGCATAAGATATGATTTTATCCCGAGACTTTGCATTGTAGCAGTGATTTTTCTTGCGACATGGCCGCTTTTTCCCATACCTGACAGGATCACTCTTCCCTTGCATTTACAAATAGCATCTGCAAACGAAGAGAATTCCCCACCAAGATTGTCTTTTGTGTCTATTAGGGCCTTTATTTCCTTATCGAATACCTGCCGTCCGTTTTCCAGATAGCTCATATGTCAAGACCTCTCATAAAATCATAAAGTGAAACGAGTTTGTGTAACATCGTTTCCATATCTGAAAGTTTAACCATGTTCGGTCCATCAGACATAGCCTTATCCGGATTTGGATGAACTTCCATGAAAAGAGCATCGGCCCCGACCGCCATTGCCGCTCTTGCTAGTGGTTCGACGCGAGTGCGGTCTCCCCCGGTGCATGTTCCCTGCCCCCCAGGTCTTTGAACGCTGTGGGTGGCATCGAACATCACAGGGAATCCAAACTTCTTCATCTCGGTTATACTGGTCATATCTACTACCAATGTGTTATATCCAAAGGAAGACCCGCGTTCGCAAAGGATGACATTCTTCGCACCCGAAGCGGTCAGTTTATCGACTACGTTTTTCATGTCCCAGGGGGCCAAGAACTGTCCTTTTTTCACATTAATAATTTTTCCAGTTTTGGCTGTCGCTACCAACAAATCCGTCTGACGGCAAAGGAATGCAGGAATCTGAATCATGTCGGCCACTTCCGCTACCGGTTCTGCCTGCCACGGTTCGTGAATATCAGTAGCTATTTTCAAATCGAATTTCTTCTTCACTTCCCGAAGCATATCTAAACCGATTTCCAGGCCCGGGCCTCTATATGAATTCAGTGATGTGCGGTTTGCTTTGTCAAAAGACGCTTTGAAATAATATTCTATGTCAAATGTTTTTGTTATTCTCTTCATCTCTTTGGCTATCATATTCAAACAATCCTGCGATTCGATCACGCAGGGTCCGGCTACCAAAAGCAGTCTATTTTTTGACATAAATTAACACCCGTCAAACACCCTGTTTCCTATGTGGTGATAGGAGTGATATTTTAATAATTAATCTGGTGGTTTGAGACCCCGTCTCTTCTTTGGCACTTGATATCAAATCAATTCATCTCTACTTCTGCATTATCTTCAATCTTGATAATCCCGTCCATGATATGATTAGAGATTAATATCCAAATGAAGGTTCGCTATTCATGAAAGGCATAATCCTGGCTGGCGGCCTGGGCACAAGGCTCTATCCGGCCACGGTACCTGTCCCAAAATGTCTTTTGCCTATCTATGACAGGCCGATGATCTTCTTCCCTTTATCCACTTTGCTACAGGCCGGCGTTAAAGATATTCTGATAATCACAAGCCGTCGCGACCAAGAAGGATTCATAAGACTATTGGGGAACGGTTCCGACCTCGGTATAAGAATAAGCTACGCCGTTCAGGACGTTCCCCGGGGGATAGCCGATGCGTTCCTCATAGGAGAGGAATTCATTGACGGGGACAGCGTTATACTGATACTCGGGGACAACATCTTCCACAGCAGGACCATCGAATCATCTTTGAAAGAATCTATAGCGGATAACGAAGGCGCAACCGTATTCGGGATCGACGTTCCAGACCCGGAACGTTTCGGAGTAATCGATTTCGACGAGAACTTCAACGTCATATCGATAGAAGAGAAACCCGCCGTCCCGAAATCGAGCACCGCGGCCGTTGGCCTTTACATATACGACGGAAACGTGTCCGATCACGCCAAGGCATTGAAACCATCTCCCCGTGGAGAATTAGAGATAACAGATCTTAATAATATTTATTTAAGGAACGGGAAGTTGAAGGCCAGGCAGCTGGACGGAGATTCCGTTTGGTTCGATGCCGGCACCCACGAATCGTTATTGTCGGCGAGCGTTTTCGTATACAATATAGAGCAGGCCGGCGGGAAGATATCCTGCCCCGAGAAGATCGCTTTGGAGAAGGGGTACATCACTCCCGATGAACTTGAAAAGATCCTTTGTGATAAGAAGAGTAGCTATTACGCACGCATCAGGTGTGAATGCGGTATTCGGTGATCAGACATCGAGAACGCGCTGGCTTCCGTTGGCCTTCAGATTATTCTTCATCTCCTTCTTCAAGGAGACGATGGGCTTCACTTCTATGGGGTCAACACCTCTGATCTTAGCCAAATGATATGAGACGTGATCCCCCCAGGATCAAAGCCTTCAGGAGGCATTCTGTTCTGTTCTTCCCTTCCAGCGACACCTTGTAGAATGACACACCATTCTTCTCCAGCGTTGCATTAGTCGACTCGGGGATGCCGTTCATGCATTCCGGATGCACACTGGGCATCAGTAGGATCGGCAACAGCTCCTCTCTCGGAGTTTCTATCCATCCAACGATCTCGTTATGATTGAACTCCGGCATGATCCAGCTGAAGGACGAGATCTTGGAGTTCTCCGCCAGCTGAGAGCGCCAGCGCATGGCTATGGACGAAGCGGGCTCATCAACGCATATCACTGGTATCTTATCCTGAATAGCCTCGGATATCAGTATGGCCGCGTTGTCGCCGTCATTCTCGTTCAGTGCGTTATTATACTCTCTCAGGCGGGGTATCGTGTCTCTGATCATTCCTGCCACATCTGTTCCGGCGACCAGGTCCATCATCTTGCTGATGTAGCCGATCATGAATCCTATCGACTGACGGGGCTGTATGCCTGCGGGCACCTTCACGACATAGTCTCCCCGTTCCTTTGCGACCTTCTCGATCTCCCCGCCTGAGCATATGACGGCCACGGGGCATCCTTTGCCCGCGGCCTCCCTGTACATGCTCAGCGTTTCGTGAGTATTGCCGGAATAGCTTGACACTACGGCAAAGGTCCTCTTTGATACCCATCCCGGCAGAGACGGATACCTGAGCACCTCTATCTGAATATCCGAGACCTCAACGCAAAGATCCGCCACCACATCGCCGGATATGGCGGAGCCGCCCATTCCGCACAGGATAGCATTATCGCACTCTACATGGAGGTCGATCCGGTCGTTCAAAGAATGCTCTAGATCATCAACGAATCTGTTTATCTGCCTCAGCAGTTCCGTTAGAGGGGTTCCGTCACCTTCCAAAGGACAACCTCTGCTTATACGAGACGTACCAGTGCCAATTTAAAGATATCTAGGTTATACCTTTCCTTTAACGAGATAAAGAAAGAGCCACACTGTGCATTTGAAAATCATATGTCATATGATAGACAGAATACGAATATGCAGTTTCTTGTATGCTGGCTCATTCAATCCTTCTTCTTAGACTTACGTAATGATCATCGATCTTCTTCAGAATGAAGGGTACAGCATCCTTCGGAGAGAATACGATCCCGTGGTATTCGCTATGGGAGGGATCGCTTGCCCAGAACAGTTTCGACAGGTGCTCCCTTTCTTCCTTTGTTCTATTTTTAGTTAGAGACTCTATCCATTTCTCCGGTGCATTGGATCTAAGCCTCGGAACGAACTTTCCGAATATCGATCTTACATATCTGGCATATTCGTCTTCACCCTCGATGACTGAATTCATTATCTCCAATCTGAATCTTTCCTCTTCCGGAACGTCCTCAGAGAAAAAGGGTTGCCCGTCCACCATACCAGATACGGGGGACTCAGGAGACGACATCAGGAATTCCGGGATGTCCACCCTCGTATATGCCAGAGGCACTCTTCTGTATCCGATGAATGATCTGTTGTCGAGAAACATCCTTTCGGGAAAGCATAGTGTAGTAAAGCCCCACGGTGCTTCTGCCCAAGGCAGCTTCGAGAAGCCTCTGGGAAGAGAACTTCTGGGTCGTGGCATCCACAACGTAAACGGTGCCATCTTTGACGCTATCGCGAAGGTACCTTCCGTACGCGATCAGTTCCTTGGACATCAATTCCTCTAAGAGATCCCTGTTCTCAGTGAAGAATCTCTTCTTGTCATCGCCGGCGTCCTTCAGATATCCCAGTTCCGAGAAGTGATCCACTATCCGCTCCTCATATCCTGGGTAGTCCCTTCCGTTAAGACCCAGCAGTATGTTGAATATCCTGGCGGCGTAAACATATCTGTTCTCCACTTCCCCGTAGAGGATGTTGTATGCCCTCATTGGGCCGTATCCGTCCCTGGCGACGAAGAGTATCGTTCCCTCCTTGTCTTTTGCATTATCGTCAATGAAGGAAGCGAAAGCGGTCAGCACAGGTCCGCCGTATCTGTAACCGAGATCGTGCCAGTAGTTTTTATTATCGTTACGGGAGATCCAATTCAAAGCGTCCGTGCCGACTATCACGGATCGATCCAGGTCCTTCTTCTTGAGGTAGTATCTCCGTTCTCTTTTATGCTCTTTAAGATAGCGTTCGATGACCTTCCCGTATCTTGCCGTGGCTATGCCCATTGCGGATGGGGTCCTCTCGTCCGAACGTTCATCATCGCCTATGTGCAGCAGCTCTGAAGGATGGATATCAAGGTCCTCAAGGACCTTCTGGAACATATCCCCGAAGCATTTGCTCTTCCCGTCATCGTTGGAAACGTACAGCTTCTCATATCCTGAGAACCCTCTTCTTGATAGGACATCGGCTATGAATCCCGACGGAAGGTACATGTCCGAAAGCAGTACAACCCTCTTCCCTTTGTGGACGGAAAGATCGAAGACCCTCTTCATCTCCGGGTTCGGCTGCAGTATTTGAGCTTCATACTCCAGTTCCTTTTTCATCAGACCGGTGAACTCCTTCCGTATCGTATCGTATATCTTCGAGAGCGGCACTTCCGGCTTTTCCTTAGTTCTGGCTCTTCTCTCTGCATAGATACGTGCATCGGCGAATCCCGGCACATTCTCGTTCCTTTCCATATGCCGGAAAAGGTCCGTCGGTTTGACGTATGGTCTCAGCAATAAAGTGTCGAAAACGTCGAATGATATGTAATCGTACTCTTCGATCCTTGCGATTAGAGATTCAATGTCCATGGTATCAACCCAGGACTGACCTCACGGTCTCGCGAACAGCGCCTTCCGAATCGTGGTTATAGACCCAGCCTTCTCTTTCTGCTTTCGAGATATCGTATCTGAAGCAGGGGATATCTCCTTTCCATCCTGTTCTCCCGCCCGTGTAAATGTATTTGGGGCTGACACCCATCTCTTCGCACACGATATCTGCGATCCTGCGCACTGTGACAGATGAGCCAGTTGATATGTTGTATGTTCGTGTTCCTGAAGCCATATCTTCTGTGAATTTGACTATGCCCCGTACAAGATCGAGAACATGTACGTACTGTTTGTCCTGGTTGCCATCACCCAGTATCTCCAGTTCATCCCGGTTCTTTCTGAGCTTATCTATGAAATCGAATATGACGCCGTGGGTAAGTCTCGGACCTGCGACGTTAGGGAATCTGAAGATCACCGAGGAAAAGGAATTCATGTAAGTATACGCTGAAACGAGAGCCTCCGATGCCAGTTTGCAGGCCCCGTAGTACGATACCGGCTCCAGGCACCCCAGGTCCTCGCTCAATCGTTGGATGCCGCGGTCCCCATAAACGGCGGAGGTGGAAGGAAAGAACAGTCTCTTCGGACCGTTGATCCTCATGCATTCCAATACAGACGTGGTGGTCATCAGGGTATTCCTGAAATCTATATCGGGATCCTTCCCGCTGGCTCTTATGTCCGAGTTCGCGGCCATGTGGAAGATCATGTCGCATCCCTTCGCTGCCTTGCACAGCTCCGGAGTGTCATTGACATCCATGCGCACATGCTCGAATCCTTCCGTTCCGATCAGATGGGATATATTCCTGATATTCTCCGAAACATCAGCGGATACTACTGTCCATCCTTTACTGAGCAGCAGGTCTGCCAGATGGCTGCCTATGAATCCTGCGCCGCCTGTGATCAGAGCCCTCATCTCCGGAACCTCCTGCCGAATATCCTCTTCTCCCTGTAGTAGATGAACTTAAGGAATATCTTTATCACTATGTAATAAGAGGTCGGCGATACCCTGAGCCAAACATGCTCCGGCGTCAGAGGATCGCTCAGCTCTGCCCTCATCATATCCCTGCATTCCTGGCTCTTTATGTACGAAATGAAATTCCTGTAATCCATGTGGGAAGCGGAGCGGACTCTCATGAGGGCGGACCTTCTTCTGAACACCTTGTAGAATTCGGGATCACCGTTCCGGAAGTGCTCGTAAAGACTGTCGTAAGTGGATATCTCGCCCTGTCCGCGCTTATTCTGCTTCGTGAAGCAGACGGAGTTCTCATTCTCCAGATAAAGGTACATCGGTTTCCCGCAGTAGCAGTATCTCCGGCATTTCTCAAACGCACGATATATGAAATCCACGTCCTCGGCGTAGCCGCCCTCAGAGAATCTCAATCCGTTATTCAGAAGGAAATCGCGTCTTATGAGCATTGACCATGCCGTTACGGGCACTCTCTCGTAGGCCCTCTCCGTAAGGGCCTCCTTGCCGCTTGCCACCAGAGCATCGCATTCCGTATCTGGCTCTTTCGTCTCAGGATCGGAAGAGCGTATGAAATTGCATTGAGTTATCTCGGCATCGTGCTCTTCTGCCAGAGAATACATGGTCCGCAGGAAATCCGGGTACGGGCGGTCGTCGGCATCCAGGAACCATACGTACTTCCCGGCAGCGGCATCCAGGCCGATGTTCCTGGCTCCCCCCAGTCCTCCCGGTCCCTTCTGCAGGATCGCCCTGAGTTTCCCGGAGACCTGTGCCATCTCTTCGACGAGCTCCGGCGTTCCGTCGGTGGATCTATCATCCACGACGAAGATGACCTCCATGTCACCGAACTCCTGTTCTTCCAGGAAACGGGATATCCTGCGGAGGGTGCCGGATTCGTTATAGGCCGGGATTATGACACTTACGCCTACCATTATTTCCTCTTGGTAATATATCCCAGATAGGCGGGTCCGGGTATTAATGATTTATACGCTTTCTATCGATTCTGTCGGATTCCGTATCTCCCGGGAACCTGGGAAGATAAATAAAGGGTCAGGGCACTGTGGTATCAATTAGCATGAGCGTCCGAACATCCAGACTGAGAGAGTATCTTGACGGGGTCGGAGATGCGCTGAAATCCCTTGACATCGATTCCGTTGCAGAGGCGTCCATGGCGATAGCGGAGGCGTACAGGCGTGATTCCGCGGTTTTCATAATGGGAAACGGGGGCAGCGGTTCTACCGCATCCCATGCGGCCTACGATTTCAATATAGCCGTGTCCGGGAAGCTGAAGAAGAGGTTCCGCTTCGTAAGCCTCTGCGACAACGTAACTACGCTGCTGGCACTTTCCAACGACTACGGATATGAGAACGTCTTCTATATGCAGATCAAGGATGTTCTGAAGGAAGGGGACATCGTGTTCTGTATCTCGGGCAGCGGGAACTCGGAGAACGTGGTGAAGGTTGCCGAGTACGCAAGGTCCGTGGGCTGCAAGGTCATCTCCTTCACGGGATTCGACGGCGGCCGTTTGAAGAAGCTTTCAGACCATCCTGTGCATGTGGCTCTGGATGACATGAAGAAGGCGGAGGATTGCCACGTGGTCCTGCTGCATGCTATGGCCCGATTCATATCCGAGTCTTTGGAAAAGGACGCGACCGAGTATTCTGTCTGATTCGGATGGCGATACGTTGATCGACGTTATTGTTTTGAGGCGCGGAAAGGAGTCAAAGGAAACGGGTGTCGGAGCTTACTCGGATGTTGTCGGATCCGTACTGCAAAGCTCATCTCTCAGTCACGGAGAGATACGCTTCAAGCTGACGACAGAGGATGGCCACGCAGAATGTCTGAAGTACGGATTCATAGAGCCGCTGCTTTACATCATCAATTCCCGGTCAAGAATATATCACGCAACGGAGGAGCTTTGCTGCCTCTTCTTACCATTCGTTCGTGGTAAGAAAGTGGTCACATTCCATCATGTCTCAGACAGCAGAGAGGGCAGATCCAGACTTTTGTATCCCATATGGAAGATGGCTGCGAAAATCGCCGTATCTCATTCGGATATGATCATAGCGATATCGCAGCAGACGAAGGAGGATCTCATCAGGACGTACGGCATCGATGAGAAAAAGATACGTGTTATGATGCACGGCCCTGCCCCCGAATTCCGCAATCTAAAAAGATCAAGAGAGAAGACCATAGGGTTCGTGGGAACGCTGATAGAGAGGAAGAACATCATCGGCGGGCTCAGGGCATTTAAACTCTTCACCGAGATGCCCGGAACTGAAGGATATCGTTTCGTAATATGCGGCGACGGTCCGCTAAGAGGTGAATTGGAATCCGCAGCCGCAGAGTTGGGGATATCGGAAAGAATCGAATTCATTCCCAGAATGACCAAAGATGAGCTGATCGAATTCTACAACAGGATATCGGTATTCGCGAATTCGTCGATGCATGAGGGTTTGGGAATGACAGCCCTAGAGGCACAGGCGTGCGGAGCTCCTGTGGTTTTCTTCAGGGATGCTAGAATACCCGAGGAGGTAACGGTCAATTTCATCCCTTCGATCGATGAGAAGGATTTTGCCGAGAATATGCTGAGATTGATCAAAGATGAGGAATTCAGGAATTCTCACCTTAAATCAGTCGAGGAAAGGTCTCTGGAGAAAGAATACCCGAAAGCTCTTTTGAATATGTACTCTGATTTATTGGAAGATTGATCAGAGAAGCTTCCTGTAGACCTTCTCCATCTCCTTAAAATAATCTTCGCCGAAGCTTTCTGCATAATCGATACCTGCTCTTGCAAGCCTCTCCGTTTCTTTTTCGTTAGTCAGTATCCGTAAGGCTTGATTGGCCATGTCTTCAGCATTATCGCAGGGGACTGCGGCCACCATTATTTCTTGTGGCATATCCGCATCTCTGAAATACAGAACAGGAGTACCGCATTTCTGAGACTCCAGAGTAGTGATCCCGAGACCTTCCAGACTGGATGTGTTAAGAAGTATCTTACTGCGGTTGTACAGATGGCAAATCTCCTCCTCGGAGATGTTGCTGATCATGTCTACTGACTCCTCCAGACCGTATTTGCGTATATATTCCTCCACGTCCTGTCTGATAGGTCCGTCCCCGCATATGATCATCCTGTAGTTTTTCAATTCATCATTTTCAAGCATATGACGAAAAACGTCTATTGCAAGGCCGGGCCTTTTCCGTTCGCATAGGGTGCCGATGAACAGGACAAGGTCCTCCTTCACGACATCGCTCTTGTACATGGAGAGTTTTGGCGGATGTGTTATTACTGTTATCTTTTCACTCTGTATCTTCAGAGATTTGATCATGTCCTCTTTGGTCTGATTAGAAATCGCGATGAACTCGTCTGCGAAATGCTTAGCTATGAAGACCGAGAAATGCCATATGAGATCCCACGTTCTGTGGGTTTCTGTTGGCTTTACGACATGATGGAAAGTAAGCACTTTCTTGCTCCTCGTGAACGGGAAAAAAACAGAACAGTGTTCTGCGGTGGCATGAACTATATCTACTTTTTTTGATGCCCTGCAGACTCTGAGGAAAGGGTAGACCATATTATCCAGGAAGAGCGACTTAATTCCCTTTGTAAGGTTGACTTCGAAATGGATGGTCTCATATTCAATGTTCGAATCCCTTAGCAAAGCTTCTATGTAATCCGCATAATATCCGATGCCCGACTGATTGTCTTCTTTTTCGGCCGCGCTGCGTATTAATTGTACTTTCATCGGCTCACCTTTCATCAGGGAATATTCACGTATATGCGCCAGTTGTTATTTGAATAGTCTTTTTGCGAGTTTGGAGGAGGATATGGTGTTCGGGAGAGTGGAAAGAAGTACGGATTTTTCGTTTTCTTTCAGCGTCGGTATCAAGATCAGCATATAGATCGAGAATAGAATGATAAATGCCGCTACCAGGCCAAGTATGGAGAGCTTTAATCCGAAGATATGATCGATTGCAAAGCATACAGTGGCGCTGATGATGAAGTAGAGGTATCCGTAGATCAGAGGTATGAAATAGCTTCGGATCGGGACGTCTGTTGCTTTAGCTATATACCACGGCATGAAAACACAGTTCCTGAGGAACATGGATGCAGTCCATGCTAAGGCGACTCCTAGAAGGCCGAGTTCTGTCGTAACATAGAAAACAATGATCAGGCCTATATTCAGTAGACCGAAAAGGATTGAGAGAGTCGCCGGTACACGCATACTTTTGTAAGCCATTGTGAGTGTGTAGGCCGGAACTATGGATTGTATGCCAACCATGAAGGCGATCATGAGCATTATGACCGGGGAAAGGAACAAGAACTGGGGGCCCACCCATGCAGAGAGTATGTCGTCTATGAACACGAAGACGAATGCCAGAGGGAAACCGAGCACTATGCCGGTGGCCTTGACTGAGAATCTGGACACCATATTCATGCGCTTATGGTCTCCGGAAGAATAGAAATGGTAAATGGGGGGAGCGAAAACCTCTGAGAATATTATTGTTGAAGATATCACCATGGTGATTATTGAGACCACGATGCCGAAATTCCCACCGGATTCTGATCCGTAGAGTATATTCACCATTATGAGGGACATTTGTATGAATAGGAGGTTGCCTAGGTTGTTGATGAGAGTCCATCCTCCCAGGCCGGCCATATCTTTGAAGTAGTCTTTATTGTAACAAGATCTTCTGACCCTCAGGCTGGGTTGCACTCTTCTCATGAACAACCATCCAAGGAACATGAACACGAAGGATGCC
Organism: Methanomassiliicoccales archaeon RumEn M2; assembly: GCA_001421175.1. Lineage (GTDB taxonomy): Archaea > Thermoplasmatota > Thermoplasmata > Methanomassiliicoccales > Methanomethylophilaceae > RumEn-M2. The sequence goes on from LJKL01000009.1 coordinate 17,897, forward strand.
AGAAGATAAGAGATCCCTATGTATGTGACATCAGGGGCCCTGTATGTAAGAAGCAGGACTATCATCCCGAACTGGAAGATTATGTTGATTGATTTCACGATTCCGACAAGATCCAGTCTGTTGGATGCGAAGAGGACCATGAGGAAAAGACTGCTCCAGGAGATCACGATGACTGATCCCAGGATCGTGAGGAAGAAGACCTGCACTCTGAGGGGGTCGGACCATGTTATGTTGAAAAGAGAGGGGGACAACAAAGAAAGAAGGGCAATTACAGGTATTGCGGCAATCGCTATCTTTAGGAGACCAAAGAATGCAGTATTGTATACCCTCTCGGCATCTTTTTGATCATTACGTTGTATTGCCACCGCAAGATAGCGCCCTATTGAGTTTGATATGGCATCAGATATTAACGTTACATATCCAGTCATTGAAAGTGCCAAAGGAACAACACTGTATGCGACTATACCGAGCTTCCCGATGAAGAACGGTACCATGAAAAGACCAACAATGGCCGTGAGTATGAAAGGAAGGAAGTTGAACAATACATTAGGTATTGCTCGCTTGGCAAGACCGGCGGCGGCATCAGAGCGAACATCTTCCAAATCAATTCCTCAAAATCTGGATGCGTGCCGCACTCAAAACAGTTTCCTCCAAAACGTCAGATCACGAATTTAAAAATCCCGCCAACTATAAAGTATGAATCAATAATGTTACCCGTAAGGTTCCTATGGCGTGCATCAGAGAGCGTTTTGCAGAAAACCAACTGTTCAGTCGTATGAATGGCACTCTTTTGAAAATCGCAATCATAGGCATTGTAATTCGATTAGCTCTCATACCATTCGCATTCAGTTTTGATGCCTCGTTCTGGATAATAACTGGTGCGGGGTTTGAGAGCAACAGAACGCTTTACGAATCCGAGAATTTCTATTATCTTCCCCCATTCGGATATATATTGGCGGTTCTCACTGCAATATGGTCTCTGTTACCTTTCGAGTCTGGAACACTCGCTTTGGAGCTTGTGTCCGGATCAAATTTCTCCTCCGTTCCTTATACAATGGTCACATCCTTATCATTCAATCTTTTCTATTCCATTCCGTTGACAATATTCGACCTGATATCCTCCTGGCTCGTTTACTCGATCGTTTTGGAGAAAACGGACAGCAGGAGGAAGGCCAATTTGGGATTTGCGCTATTCTTCTTGTCGCCTCTGATCATATGGTCATCCTCAATAGCGTACATGTTCGATTCCTTGTCTGCGATGTTTATGTTAATTACTATTTATGCACTTATGAAAGACCAATACGGTTTGGCCGGTGCGTCACTGGCACTCGCGACTTTAACAAAAGTTTTCCCGATATTGATATCCTTCGCGGTTCTGTTGTATGTGATTTCAAAGAATGAGACTATAAGAAGCACCCTCAGGAATCTGGCAGTTTTCTTATCAGGTTTTGTTGCTTCGGCGATCTTCATAATGTTGCCTGTTTTCCTGAAGGGGGAGATGGGCCGCTCTCTCATCTTCCTGTCCTCCCGTGCAGAAGAGTCTGCACAGGCCACAGGAGGTTTGAATTTGATCGATCTGATACTTTACCCAATGCCTGACAAGATCTTTGTTGTCATACCGTTCTTGCTGTTCATGATAGTTTTGTCTACCTTTTTGATATTTTTGAGCAAGGGAGACAACGATAAGAAGCTGGTCATGGCCTCTCTTATGTCTGTTACAATGTTTTTCTTGTTCCCGCCGATATCTACGTATCCTGTAATAGCCATACCTCTTCTGGCTCTTGCGGTGGTGTACTACGGAGAGAAGCTTTGGCTCATACCCTGGGTTCTTTTTCGGTTTTGATGCCTATTCACGCAATAGCGATATTTGGAAATACCATACTCTATCCTTTAGCAGCAGGGACTGGTTTATTTGATCTGCAGACCATGGTGAACGGATATTATGGTTTCCTTCAAACTCTGTACACTATACAGGGATATACCCTACTGGCACTGTATGTCCCCGCCGTATCATGTCTTGTGATAGCAGCATATTCTTTCATGAAACCCTATAGGAGCAATCAATATGGATAAGAAAACGCTTTATGTTATATTCGTCGGGTTCGCAATTGTTATGTTGGCAGGGCAGATATTATCGTATGCCACGGAACCATACAGGCACGAAACATCATCCTGGGAGAATGGAGACGGTACAGTCGGGTACAGTATTTCAAGCAACACATCTTCTGAATATGGCGTAGTGATGATCGATGTCGGTTCCGTACTTGTTCCCGACAAACTTTTGATCTATTATGACGAAACCTACGAGGCGCATCTGAGTCATGATTATTTGAGAAATCTGAAGGATATTGTATGTTCTGAACTGGAAATCCACGGAGTGGATTATGAGATGGTTAACGCGGAAGAACTTCTGGAAAGAATCCAGGGAGACATATCGATCAGTAAACAGTCATTTAGATTGTTTTTCACGACCGGTGCCATACCCAACATTCTCTATGACTGCACAAAAGATTCTCCGTTGATGAAATGGTTGGAACAGGGAGGTGTTGTGTATTGGGTGAACGGTGTGATCGGGCGCAACATATCTTCGGTTTCGGGTCTTACAGAATGCGAAGGGTATGGGCAGCTTTTGTTCGGCATTCCGGATAGCAATATCAGTATGGGTACGGAATGGGATATCTACGCCGGGGAGAAAAGTCTGCATTTCGACAGACTGCGCGATCTCGATATAATCTATAATGACTGTACATACGGAATTAATACGGAATCCATAACAGACGAATATCTGAGCATAGGATATACGGCGGAAGGGCTGGACTCCCTCGTTCTTTCCAAATACCATAACGGAGAGGGTATGATAGTGAATTTCGGTGGTAAGGTCGCGACGAATTCTGCTCCGACGATTGCAAAAGTGATTGCATCGAAGATAACTCATGATTCCAATATAGTCTATAGTGAAGGGGGACGTCTGCGCTTCTCTGAAGTAAGAGGCGATATTACAGTCGACACCACCAAGGATTACGTACTATACATATGGATAGGCTATCCGGTCCAGATATTCTCCCGGACCTTCACCTATTATTGAATAATCAAAGGGGTTTGAGAATCAGACGTTGCCCGTCGTAACGCACTCGATATTCTCCACGTCCTTTATGGCACGGAGACTGTTCTCGAGCCTCGTTCCGATGTCGTCGTCCTCGCTCTCGATCATGAAACCGACGAAGACCTTCTTCAGTCCGAATGCCACCGGCCTAATCTCAGCCTCAAGGATCCTGATACCTTCGGGTATGGCCTCGGGATAGCGGTTATTATCTCATCCATATCCACATCCGAATCCGTCGGATAGATGTCATATCCGGCAACGATCTTCGGCACGGATATCACGGTCCGACGAATCCGCATTTCTTGCACTCGTACTTTACGCCCTGGTCACGGCACTGGGCGCATCTTCCGATACGGTCCCCGCCGCAGCTGGGGCATTTGAAGTTCGTGGTGCCCTCGCCGTAGAGCCCTATGCCGCATGAGGAGCATTTCTGGTCTGCCATGGGGTTGCGATACTTTTTCATCTATATAAACAACATACTCCGGCTCAGAAAAATGGTATTAAAGGACGTAGTCTTTTCAATGGGCATGAAAGTCAAACCCGAATGCGCGCCCTGTCTCATGAGGAGAGCAATCTTCCAGGCCGGGCTGGCCGGTAACGGAAGGGAGTTCCAGGTCATCTCGGCGGTGTCGAAGACCTTTGCCGACGGGCTATCCGGCCGCAATTCGGCTGAAGTCGCAACGGATGTGCACAGGGGCGCATACGCCGCCATGGGAGTGAAAGACCCATACCTTCAACTTAAGATAGCATCGGACGAGATAGCGGAGCGTTACGTGGACGTGGCGGAGAAAGAGGTCTCTTCCTCCGACGATCCCTTAAGAACTGCGTTGGAGGTCGCGGCTCTCGGTAACATAATGGATTTCGGTTCGGGAATAGCCATAGACGATCCGAACGAGTTCAAGGGTCTCTTCAACAGCCTGATGTCCCAGGGCATAGATGCGGACGAGAAGGCTTTGCAGGCAATAGACGCGGCAAGCTCCGTTCTTTACATCTTCGACAACTGCGGAGAGAGCCAGATGGACAAGGTTCTGATAAGGCTGCTCAGGAGGATGGGGAAAAGGATCACGGGCGTCGTTCGCGGAGAACCGATATTGAACGACATGACCATGGTAGATGCAAGACGTACAGGCATCGATAAGGAATTGGATTCGATACTGACAACAGGCGTCTTCGCGGTAGGTGTGGATATGAAAAGAGCCCCGAAGGATCTGAGAGATGCCATTAAGAATGCTGACCTGATAATCTCAAAGGGAATGGCCAACTATGAGTCTCTCTCATTGGAGAAATTGGGAAAGCCCATCGTCTATGTGCTGAGGGCCAAATGCGCCCCCGTGGCAGAATCCATAGGGGCTGAGCCCGGGGATAATGTGGTCAGATTTTTCGAGCAGTAGAGGGGATGTCATTGGAAAGGATCAGACAAGCGGTCATAATGGTCGGCGGGAAGGGAACGAGACTCAGACCGCTGACGGAGACGAGGCCTAAGCCTGTGCTGCCTGTGCTGGACAAGCCCTGCCTGATGTATCTCATCGAGTCCATGGTGAATGCCGGGATAGACGATGTAATACTGGCATGCGGATACAAGTCCGAGAAGCTGGTCGCAGAGATAGGGAACGGAGAAGAGTTCGGTATAAGCATAAGCTATTCCTATGAGGATGAGCCCCTGGGAACAGCGGGTGCGATAAAGCTGATCGAGGACCGTCTTGACGATACCTTCATCGCAGCCAATGGGGACGTATTCGCAGACATTGACATCTCAAAAGAGATCGATATACACAGAAGGACCAAAGCAACAGTGACTCTGGCACTTACTCCCGTTGAGAATCCGTGCGAGTTCGGGATAGCCCGTATCGAAGACGACGGCAGGATATCGGAATTCAGGGAGAAACCCCGGCCGGAGGAGGTGTTCTCCAATCTGATAAACGCCGGAGTATACGTTGTCGAGAAAAGGGTGATGAAAGAAGTCCCGTACAGAAAGGCCTTCGATCTCTCTAAGGAACTGATACCGATACTTATGAGCCGGGGCGAGAGGATACAGAGCTACAGGCTCGAAGGGAGCTGGAGGGACGTGGGCCGTCCTTCAGACCTTTTAGGCGCCAACCTGGATATGGCGGTTAAAGGATACAGCGATCGCGAATGGAGGGGAGCGTTCTCGGACTCTGTGATAGAAAAGCCGTTCTATGCAGGGGAAGGGGTGATAATGAAACAGAGCCAGGCAGAATCCTCAGCGATACTGAAAGGAAGCAAGGTCCTGCATAGCAATTTAAAGGATACGCTTGTTATGTGGAATTGCGATATCGATTCCTCGGAGATCATCGGGAGCATCCTGGGGGAAGGATGCGTTGTCGGAGAGGGCTCTGTGATAATCGATTCCGTCCTGGGGGACGGGACATCGGTAAAACCGAATTCAAGGATAAGAGGGAATGTGATCGGATGAGCGAGTACTTCAGGTCCAGGGCACCGCTGAGGTTGGGAATGGCCGGAGGGGGCACGGATGTGGAGCCTTACGCATCCAGGAAGGGCGGAGTGGTGTTCAACGCCACGATAAACAAGTATGCGTATTGCACGATAACGCCCATAAAAGAAAGCAAGATGTCTGTCACATCCGTCGATTACGGCAGATTCGAAGCTTCTCTGGACGGAGGGCCTTTGCCGTTGGACGGGAATATGGACCTCATAAAGGCTGTGACCAACCATTTCGGCATAAAAGAGGGATTCAGGATGTTCCTTCAGTCCGAGGCTCCCCCCGGTTCGGGTTTGGGGGGTTCTTCAACAGTAATAGTCTCGGTGATATCCGCAGTTGCTGAATGGCTTGATCTGAATATGACCAACCACGAGGCCGCCAATCTGGCATATGTCCTCGAGAGAGAGGACATAGGCCTGAAGGGGGGTAAGCAGGATCAGTACGCTGCGGTTTTCGGCGGTTTCAACCTCATGAGATTCAGATCGGACGGCGTGGATGTCAATTCTGTAAGGGTCAAGGATGATACGGTTAACGAGCTTCAGTACCGTTCCGTGCTCTGCTACACAGGCACCACCCGTGAATCCGCAAATATAATAGACTCTCAGGTGAAGTCCTTCAAAAAAGGTAGCAACGAAGAGGCCCTGGATCATACGAAGAGGATCGCAGAGGATATGGCAAGTGCTCTGGAGAAGGGGGATGTCCAATCCACGGGAGAGCTGCTGGATGAGGGCTGGAGAAACAAGAAGATGTTCTCCGATAAGATATCGAACCCGCTCATCGATAAATTGTACGATACCGCGAAGGCGTCCGGAGCCATAGGGGGCAAGGTCTCCGGTGCGGGCGGCGGAGGATTCATGTATTTCATCTGCGACTACGACAAGAAATATACGGTATCAAAAGAATTGGCCAAATGCGGTGCCAGGATAACCGATTTCATGTTCGAGCCCAAAGGAGTCAGATCCTGGAGGTATAACAATGGATGACCTCATAAGGAACGAGTTCAAGAGAAGCGCGGATGCGATATCCCGAATCGATCCGGTTCAGATACGCGCGGCAGCAGACGCCATGGTAAGATCCCTGCGCAAAGGCGGTCAGGTCATATTCATGGGCAACGGCGGCTCATCCGCAGATGCCCAGCACATAGCCGCAGAGCTTTCCGGCAGATATATGATGGAGCGCCCTGCCATGGCCGGCATCGCACTCTCCAACATAGCGCCGGTGACGGCAATAGGCAATGATTATTCCTACGACGTAGTATTCAAAAGGCAAATCGAGGCTAACTGCAGAGAAGGGGATTGCGTCGTCGGTCTCTCAACTTCCGGGAATTCCAAGAATGTGATACTGGCCATGGAAGCGGCGAAGCTGCGCGGCGCCACCACGGTCACGTTCACCGGGTCCGGAGGGAAGATGAAGGATCTCGCAGATGTCTCCGTGATCATACCGACCACTGAAACGCCCAGGGTGCAGGAGGGATACATGGTAGCCTGTCACGCCATATGCGGAATGGTCGAGAGTGAGATGTTCGGTCCAAAGGCGGTTTTCATAGACCGGGATGATACGATAGCTCCCGACTGCCCTTACTGCGATGACCCGGAGAAATTCGACCTGTTCGACCACGTGCCCGAATCCATCAGGAGATTGAATGACGCAGGCTATTTGGTGATAGTGATAACCAACCAATCCGGAATAGGCCGCGGATATTTCGATGAGGAAATGTTGTCAAGGATACACGACAAGATGAAGAGCCAGATCGAGGAGGCAGGAGGGCGCATCGATGACATATTCTATTGCCCGCACAGCCCTGAGGACGGATGCTCATGCCGCAAGCCGGAGATCGGTCTCGGTGAGATGGCGATAAAGAGGTATGGGATAGCCACATCAAGATCCTTCATGATCGGGGACTCGGAGAAGGATATCGAATTCGGAAAGAGGCTCGGCTGCAAAGCCGTACGGGTCAGGGAAGGATTCACGTTTTCCGATGCGGTGGAAGAGATACTGAGATCATAGTTTTTGGTGGAGCTCACCGGATTCCAGACGCCCATGTCGCCCTTGTCCGATCTGACATAGGATGTGGCCTTCATTCGGGAATACATCTCCATGGCAACGGTCAGAGACATCTTGATAGGATGGAATCCCAGGTCCTTGACCGAATCCAAGACGGCAGAGAACAGAAGGTCCCTATCCCATGTGGGGATATCATAGTCGAATTCTCTTTTCATGTATCTCTCGCCTATGTTGACTCTTGTCCTCTGTTTGATGAAATCCCTTACGTTCTCCGGTCCTCTGTTCCGGATCACTGCGTCGGGGGCATAGACGCTCTGATATCCCTTTCTCTCAAGATTCATCCTGAGTATGTCCTCGTCAGACTGGCTCTTCACAGGAAGACGGGTGCCTATGTCCCTGAATGCCACCAGCTCCCCTATCTTAGGATGGAGCAGGGAGACTCTGTGATGGAGGGCCCACAGCATATTGGAGGCAAATCCTGCTACCGTATCCTTGGTATTCGTGGGCACGGGGTGCCCTCCGACTATTCCAACCTTATCGTCAGAGAAAGGACGGATCAGATTCGAAAGGGTGTTTTCATCATAAAGCGTATTATCTGCATTAAGGAGCACGACTATCTCTGTCCTCTTGCTGTCCAGAAGCAGATTTATCGCGGAGTTCTTACCCTCTCTTCTCTCTTGCGGTATGAATCTCAGATTAGGGTATTCGGCGAGCATACCCCGTACTATTTCATCCGTCCTGTCGGTACTGCCGCTGGATATCACGATGACCTCCGATACTGAAACGCCTTCGTAATTCTGCCGATAGACTGATTTCACGGAGTTCTCGATGTTCTCTTCCTCGTTATAGGCGCATATGCCTATGGTCACAGGTATCTCTTTCATTTCAATCTCTCAGAGCGCCTTTTCCGCCAGTTTTGCCAGGGTTTTACCGAAAGGCTCGCTTTGCCTGAGCAGGGACAGAATGACGGTGGAGCTTAATTTAGATTCACCGCCCTGTCTTGTCCCGAACTCGAATTCGATCTCCTCCACCCGCAGGTCCTCCGGAGCGAATTTCATCAGGTCGTAAAGGGCCTTGAACCCTCTCATCTCGAACTCTGATGAGTTCTCAGAGATTACTTCTTTGAAGATGTCCGTTCTCCCGCCGAAAAGACCGCTCATCACATCCTTCGATCTCTTCTTGTTCCTCAGCCAAAGGGTCAGAACAGCCAGGAAGTGAGCCGACCATGACGCTATCCACCTGATCGGGGAAAGCGCGGTGCGCTCCTCTCTTATGCCTATGCAAAGATCCGCCCCCTTCTCAAGCTCGCGGCATATGCTTCCGACAGCGGAAGGCGGATGCTGGAAGTCGCAGTCCATGTTCACGAAATATTCCGTATCCGTTTCCGCTATGCCCTGGAATATGCTGGCCGAAAGACCTCTGTCCTTCGGCTCACGGACGAAGAATCTTACCATCGGGTCATCAAGAGCCTCCACAAGCTCTTTGGACCCGTCGTCAGAGTTATCGTCCATTATCAGAACTTTGGAATCGGGATACATCTGCCTGAGAGTTCCCACCATTCTCACTATGTTTGCCGATTCCTTATAGGTCGGCAGGATGACAGTGCACGCCCCCTTCAATCCAATCCCCTTCGAATATTCGGCAACGACTATATCATATATTCGCAAATATATGCGTTCGCGGAGCGCGAACATGTACGTAATATCGCTGGTGGTCAAGAACGAATTCGGAGTCATGCAGAGGGTCATGGGCGAATTCACCAGGAACAAGATAAACGTCGAGACGATAGTCGTGGGAACGTGCGAATTGCCGAACAAGGCCCGCATGGTACTGTCCGTGCTCGACAGGGAATCAGCCGAGACGGCTGTCGGCCGTCTTCAGAAGCTGCAGGATGTTTATTGCGTTCAGATAGTCGAACCGTCTAATCAGTCCGCTTATGCTCTGCTGCATACGGAGAACGGGAATGTGGGTGTTGTTGGCGGGTCCGCACAGGTGGATGAGATAATAGAGCGCGCCAAGCCCGCGAAATATGTAAAAGCGCTGAACGCTCTCTAGCCGAAAGTGATGAATATGAAGAAAACAGAAAAGATTTGGCTCGATGGGGAAATGGTCAGGTGGGAGGACGCGAATGTTCACGTTCTTTCTCACGGTCTCAACTACGGAACGTCCGTTTTCGAGGGGATACGTGTCTACCAGACCGACAAAGGTCCCGCGGTCTTCAGACTGAGGGATCACATGGCCCGGCTACTCGAGGGCTGCAGAGTCATGGCAATACCTTTGAAGTTCGGCGGAAAAGAGTACGGATTAGAAGAATTGATAGATGCTGTGAAACAGGTCGTCAGGGAGAACAAGGATGTTGACTACATCAAACCCTTCGTCTTCCTCAGGGGAGAGGATGTCGGACTGAACCCGGTCAACGTTCCCGCATCAATGTCCATAACCGGGATAAACATGGGTATGTACCTGGGCAAGGACGCAGAGAAGGGCGCCAAGATAATAACGTCCTCCTGGCACAGGCCGGACAACCTCTGCGCGCCCGCAGGTGCGAAGATCGGCGGCACGTACGTCACGTCCTGTCTCGCGAAGAGGGAAGCGGTGGAGCAGGGCGCCAACGAAGCGGTCATGCTCAACAGCAACGGCTATGTGGCGGAGTGCACGGGGGAGAACATATTCATCTACAAACGCGGCAGGATCTATACCCCGAAGCCGTCCAACAGCATCCTTGAGGGAATAACCCGCAACTCCGTGATACAGGTCGCAAGGGACCTGGGATACGAGGTCGTCGAGACGGATATGAGCAGAGTTGAGCTCCTGACATCCGATGAGGTCTGGATGACCGGAACTGCGGCCGAGGTCGTTATCGTTACAACGATAGACAACCGCCCCGTCGGTAACGGCAGGCCCGGTAAGGTCGCCACGGAACTGCAGAAGAAGTTCGCCGATGTGGTGCGCGGCAAGGATGACAGATACGCATCCTGGATAGAGTACGTCAACTGAGAGGGGCCAACCCCTCTCATTCAGAACGTTCTCCGGATCTCCGCCGGCAGTCTGCATGCCCGACAGTCCGAAGTAAGATAACCGTCTCGTTAGTATACCCGGACCTTTTGTAAAGCGGTCTACGGGAGGTTCAAGGATCGTCACGGGAGAAGATCTAAAGCATGCGGTTCGTTCGTATCCGGGACCGATATTCTCAAACCCTTTAAATCAACATCTTACAGGCAGTACGGCGGAGCTGGAACAGTCTGAGGCATGGATCATTTGCGGGATCGATATGTCAGTCGTCGATCATACCGCTTCTCTTCTTTTTGATGTATGTTGCGATGAAACTTGCTATTATGATGATGAACACGAACAGCAGGGTGTACAGGGTGGCATCGTCGCTGCTGAAGTACTCAAAGAAGAAGTTGCTCATCAGCATTATCATCCCGTATTTCAGTATGCATCCGATCACAATGTAGGACATAGCCTTGGAGAACTTCCATTCATCAATCAGGCTTATGAATGCGCCTGCGAAAGGTATCATCGGCGCGATGCGGTTGATAAGGAATATCCTTTCATCGTTCACGATCAGGAATTTTATGTACTTATCGGCTATGTTCTTTATTCTCTGGGGAACGCGTATGTGCTCCACCACCCAATACAAGGTGGTGAAACCGATAACCTCGGCGATCACCGCCGCCGCCAGAAGCTGCAGCCCGAAAGCCAGGGTGGGTTGGTAGATGAACCCTATTACGAAGAACAGCTCCGGAAGCGTAGGGAATATGAATGCATCTATCAGGAAGATCAGGAACACGCACAGCAGCATCCCGATATCGCCGTAGGGCCCGAATGCACCGTATATCCAATCGCTTATGAACAAATCCAGCTCACTCCCCGGTCACTACACTCAACATCATTTCACTATTCCGGTACCGATCGCTTTATGAAAGGCACGGTCAAAGAGAGAATCTCTTCCCGTACACGATGTGGGTTCCGCCGTAATATACGTATGCAGTCACGGACCCAGACACGACGGTCGAGCCCGAATGAGAACCTTGGAATGACCCCGTCACGCATTCTATTGACCCGCGCACATCCGGCGTGATACCGGAGCAGACCGTCTGTGCCAGCGATACCCTTACCGCGTTATCCAGACTGCCCCCGAACACTGCCACCATGCCATTCCCGACGGACGCAAGGGATATGCTTGAGAAACCGTCATCCTGGAATCCCGGATACAAGGTGCCGGGAATAGCTATCTTCAGGCCTCCGTACAGGCCGTCGGCATTCATGGAGAGCATCCTTCCGATATCCCTGTCATCAGAAGGCACGGATCCTCTCTCATTCTCGGTGTTAACCGACGGGAAGCCGAAGAATCTTGTTCCCGGATCCGGAAGCATCGTGATCTGCCCGTCTGCATCGATGTAGGATGAATCGAGGACACCGCCTGCCCAATAAAGTACCCCCCCTCCCTTGACCCAGTCCACCGCCGTACTGTCTGTATTCGAGAATACCGTAGGCGGTAATATGCCGGACACAACGATTATGCCGATATCTACGTTCGTCATAAGATCGGCGATCCCGTCCGCATCAACGATGACCGGCCTCTCCGCGTTGCGCCTGTCGAATTCAAGCATGAGCCTTTCGATGAATCTCTTCTGTGCGCTGTGGGGCTGATAAGAAGCAACTTCTTCATCATAGTATACGTATATTCCTTCAAGATCCGTTCCGTTCTCGAAGACGGTTATGGAGTATTCCACTGCTGCCGATGAGGAGAGCGTATATTCCACGTTGTCCCCTGTCCTGTCCATGTCGGAATCAAAGGAATTGGGGTTGGCCCAATATGCTATGCCTTGACCGATCATCAGAAGAACGGTCAGCATTGCGAATAAGATGACAATAATGCGCCTATCCGTTGACAACATGCTCCCTCCTCCTCAGATAGATGTACAGGAAGATCATCCATATTCCCACTCCCTCTATTATTCCCGTTATAATGAAGAGCAACTGTTGGAAAGGCATCCCGAATACCGGCACATGCATGGATTCCATGAGGAATATCACAGTACCAAGCTCGATGATGTCGGTATAGGCACCTAAGCTCAAAAGCAGGGAGAAGTTACTGGTGGAGAATGCGAACAGAACAGCACCGACAGACATCACCACCCACGGAATGATCAGCCTGCAGTCCTTTGCGATTATGTGGTATGCAAGGAACGGTATGATTATCAGAAGATACTGCGGGGAAGGCACCCATGCCAAAGAGAATGTGGTGGTTACGAGGGCCAAGAGTAGAAGCCTGTCATCGAGCTCTTCCTCGGTCTTGTCCTTGCCGCCGGTATACATCCTGTATGCGAGATAGCAAATGCCGGGGAGGATCACAAATTGGACAAGGGTAACTATTCTCATGCCGCCGGAAGAAAGCAGGGCGAACAGATCCTGTTCGTTTTCTGTGGGGACGGATGCACCCCCGACTCTTGCCGTGATGAAAAAGAACGACTCCGCGAATGTCCCGTCCAGCAGCATAGGGGCGTAGATGAGCAACGTGATGATCAGTGCGCCTGCCGCCATCTTCATGATATTCTTCCCGATCGCGTTCCTGTCTCCTCTGTGCCGGGCCAAGGTGTACGCTACTAAGACGACTATGAGATATGCCGGGAACAGTTTGGTGAATGTCGCGGTGGCAATGGACATGCCTGCGAGAAGGTAATGTTCTTTACGGAGAAGCATCACGGAGAGGAGCGTGAACAAGACGGAAAAGGTATCGAACGTCGCATGTATCGATGACATATAGATCACGATGGGGCACAGGAACCACAATGCTGCGCCGGTTGCGGCTTTGCGTTCGTCACCGGTCTTCTCCTTCACAAGGGAATAGAGCATCCATGCGACCAGTACGTCGGAGAGTATCAGCGGGACCTTGATCAGAATATTGAACTCGATGGTCGTAACGATCGCAGTGGATGTGTAGCAGTTCTCGAAGAGTTCTATGCCCGGCAGCAGCTCCTCGAAGAAACCGCCCATGGAAGTTATTCCGAGCAATACGTTCCCGATAAAACCCACGGCCCCCAGGATGTAACCCCAGACAGGCGAATAATAATAGCCGGGCATATCATACAACCCGTCCCCGCTCATGATGTTCTGTATGGTCGTCGCCCAGAATGAGATGTCATATGCGTAGGTCAGTAAAGGCATCAGGATCAGGCGTATCATAAGGCCTGTCATGATCACCGGGAGGAGAGGGTGCCTCACCGAACGTACAAAACGTTCCTTAAAGCGGTCGCCCGTACACCCCTGTTCCATACTTTGCATAATAAAGTGTTGTCTTATATTTTGTTGCAAATGTGCGACATATAATTAACGGATATACCGGTGAGGCGCTGATGAGGATCGCGATGGTAACGGACAGCTTCTATCCCACTCGGGACGGAGTGGTAACTTCTCTGTGTATAACCAAGAAGGGTCTGGAAGACCGGGGCCACGAGGTATTCGTTGTGGCGCCGGACCCGGGGGAGGAGCACAGGCTCCCCGGCGTGAATTATTTCCCTGCCGTCTCATTCAGCAAGTACAAAGGATACTATGTTCCGATATTCCCTTCGAACAAGAGGGAGATACTGGAATCCCTGGATGTCGATATCATACATGTGCACGGTGTCGCCGTGATGGCGCTGAAAGCGCTGATAGCCGCAAGGGCGATCAAGAAACCTCTTGTACTGACATTCCACACGTCTGTCGGCGATACGATGCAGTATTATTCACCTATAAAGATGCCAAGGGAGGTCTCCGACAGGCTCGTGTGGACATATCTTCGCTATCTCCTCAAAGGACCGCTCGCGGTCATAGCGCCCACGGAGCCCGTGGCCGAGGAACTAAAGAGGATGGGCGTCAGAACGAGGAGGACGGCGGTGATCCCCACCGGATCGGATGTTGGCCGATTCAATCCGTCCAACGACGGGACGGCAGTGAGGGAGAAGCTCGGGCTCAAAGGGAAGAAGGTGCTCATATACGTAGGCAGGATCTCATTCGAGAAGAATATAGGTGAGATCGTTGAAGTGATGCCACTGCTTGACGATACGATTCTCATGTTGGTGGGCAAAGGTCCGGCTGAGGAAATGCTGAGGACAAAGGCTGAGGCCCTCGGAGTGGGTGACCGGGTCATATTCCCTGGTTTCGTCTCAGATGAGGAACTCCCCAGCTATTATGCTGCCGCGGACGCTGCGATATCAGCCTCGAGATTCGAGACCCAGGGGCTATCGATAATAGAGGCCATGGCCACCGGTCTTCCCGTGGTGTGCGTCAACGAGAGGGCCTTCAGTTCCTTCGTGGAGGACGGGAAGAATGGATTCCTTTTCGAGGATAATATGCTGGAGGCGATCGAAAAGGCTCTGAACGCATCCTCTGAGATAAGAGAGGAAGCAAGACGAACCGCGGAAAGGTTCTCCATTGCAGCTTCGGCAAAGGAGCTGGAAGACCTTTACAATGATGCGATAATGTCCGCCGACGGAAAGGAATAGACGGTGTTAAATCCGTTCTTATCGATATGCGCATACTAACGCGTGTACTGCTGCCTGCAGGACCATACACGGAGATAGGAATAAGTTCGGCAAGGACAATCCTCCCGAATCAGGAATACGGTGGATGAATGAGAATAGTGGACGTTAATCCCTTCTTCCACCCCTTCAGGGGGGGAATAGAGATGAGGATGAAGGATACGAACAGGATCCTGGCGGAACGGGGGCACGATGTGACCGTGGTGACGGGGAGGCTTCCCGGGACCGCCGAGGAGGAGTTCATGGACGGCTACAGGGTCAT
Source organism: Methanomassiliicoccales archaeon RumEn M2 (assembly GCA_001421175.1). Taxonomy (GTDB): domain Archaea; phylum Thermoplasmatota; class Thermoplasmata; order Methanomassiliicoccales; family Methanomethylophilaceae; genus RumEn-M2. The sequence continues at coordinate 33,256 of LJKL01000009.1, forward strand.
ACGTCTGGAATCCAGATTCGTGAACATATACAATCCTCCTTACATATCATCGAAGAACGTACTCGAGACTCTGAATGATCTGGATGCGGACGTGGTCAATTACAATTACAGATGGGCGCCGTCTTATAACAAGGACCTGGGAGCTTACGAAGGCAAGAAGGTCTTCACGGATCATAACACCTGGGGAGAGGGAGCGGGCATCCAGTCGATGCTCTCCAGGATCAACGATGAAATGTTCAGGAAGCATATGGAGGCGTTTGATCACATAATATGCGTCAGCGAGCATCTGCGCAGGGATCTGATCCAAAGAGGGTTCCCCGATGCGAAGATATCGACGATACCGAACTGCCTGAACGAACTGCCCGAAATGAGGGGGAGGAAGATTTCATACTCTCTCTGGGGCGCATAGTAAGGGTGAAGGGCCTGGATTATCTGGTAGAGGCGATGAGGGGCATAGATTCCAAGCTCATCATATGCGGCAGAGGACCCGATCTGAACAGGATATCGAAGCTGGTCTCCAGGAATGGTCTGGAGGATAAAGTGGAGATTCGGGGATGGGTCAGCGAGGAAGAGAAGGCGGGGCTGATGGGTTCCTGCAAGGTGTTCGTGATGCCGTCCCTGTTCGAAGCGATGGGGATCGCCGCCCTGGAGGCCATATCATACGGCAGGCCCGTTGTTTGTACGGATGTCAACGGCCTTCCGGAAACCGTGGGAGAGGCTGCCCGCATAATCAGACCGAAGGACCCGAAGGCGATATCCGACGCCGTCAACGCTTTACTCGACGACCCTGCGGAACGTGAGAGAATGGGGAATCTGGCACGTGCTCGGGCAGGAAGGTTCCTGTGGAAGGATCACATAGGGAAAATAGAGGAGATATACGAAAAGGTGGCCCGTTAGTCTTTCAATCTGCCTATCTCTTCGCAGATATCCTCGTACTCGGGATCATCAGGCGATATGCATCTTCTGTCCCATCTCTTGCCCATGACAGCCATCCTCCCTTCGAACCACATGCCGGATATCTCTTTGCAGAATCTCCTCTTCCTGAGGGTAACTGCGCCTATGGCGACGACGATCAGTGCACCGACGGCGTCCATCGTCGTGTCCGTAAGTGTATCGAAGGCATCTATATCCTGCATATGATTGGATGAGACAAGGAAATCCACGGCCCCTTCGAACAGCTCCCATGCGTTCCCTATGCCGACCGTGATTAGGAAGGTTGCGAGCAGGAATGCGGGTTTGGGCAGAGATATATGGTCCGTGTGGCATTCGATGGCACCCAGTGCGATGAATACCAATATGGCCACGAGCATTGAGGACAGCATGTGCGTGAATTCGTCCCACCACCAGAAGTAATGATAGAATCCCAAGAACAGCGATATGCCGTACATCATCACGTTCAGGGAAACAGGTATTATGAGCCAGTATGGCGCAATGAACCATCCTTTCCTTTTGAGCAGCGGCAGTATGGTTACCATGGCCGCACAGAATATGTTGGTGAATCCCACGTACCATTCCGTGGAAGACCCGTGATTGTAGCCCAGGAACCCCATGGCCGAGAATACAAGCATGATCCCGGGGAGGACGTACAGAACGACATTGTCAAGATGCCCCCACGCCTTGTTTCTCATAAGCCCCCCTCCAGAAGAGCCTCTTTGGTGATGAGTCTCACGTTCTGTTTTTTCATTATCCTGTTCACCAAAATGATGACCACAACGGATGTTATGAATGAAGCACCGAACTGAACGATGATATCATTGTTGACAATGATCTCTGAGCGTATCTCCTCGATTCGTATCACATATGTGACTATGGCTGCGAAGGATGCGATAGCCATTGAGAAGAAAACGGAGAACGTCGCAAAGAGCATCCTGTCCTGGCGCATCCCCATGAAAGCGATCATCTCCGCGATGATGAGCATGGCCACGAATATGTTCGGCAGGGTTTCCAGGAAAGCCGCCACCGTGCCCTTCAAGCCCAGGAAGGGAGACAGCGTTCCGATCACAAGCGATATGAGAGTGACAACCGTGATCCAAACCCTGAGATGCTCCTCGCGGACGATGGACCGGTATGACGATATGCCGAAAAGGACGATGCATATGGCGCAGGACGTAACGGTAATCGTTTCTGTCTGTCTGAGGTTGATCACCAACAGGATGATCGATAGGATCATTGCTGTTACAGAAACATGACTGCTTTTCATGATATTCACGTGAATTTATCTAACTAGATTGGGAACATGGATAAATATTTTCATAATGTCCCCGCGTTATTACGGTGTCCCGGACCATCAGACATCTCTTGACGCACACAGCAGAATGATACGTATCATGCGGGGAGCACCATCCCTTCAAAAACCAACCACCTTCCCCTTGCGTTTGTGAGCGCTATATGCTATTTTAAGGCATGACAGGGTGTGTGAGGAACAACCAATAAATACATCCATCGGATAGTGCCGTTGCTCTTCTGAGCCGATGAATAATGAAGGCGCAAGCCTGAAAGAGGTAATAGAATGTCTATATTCGTTAAATTCGAGACCCCGAAGGAGATTTCGGACAAAGCATACTCTCTGGCCGAGATCGCCAGGGACAGCGGGAAGATAAAGAAAGGTACCAACGAGGTCACCAAAGCCGTAGAGCGCGGATCCGCCTCCATAGTCATAATGGCAGAGGACGTGGACCCCCCTGAGATACTGGCTCATATACCTGCTCTTTGCGACGAGAGAGGCGTTGTGTATGTTTACGTACCAAACAAGATTGAGCTCGGTAACGCCATAGGCCTCGAGAAGCCCACAGCATCCATAGCGATAACCGATGTCGGTAAGGGCAAGACCTTGTGTGATGACATCGTCAATGCAGTCAAGGCCCTGAAGAAATAAGGTGATCTGACATGGTAGACGTTGACAGCATCCCGTCGGAAGTGGTCGAGATAATCGGCCGCACCGGAATGACGGGAGAAGCCACCCAGGTAAAGGTCCGTGTCCTTGACGGTCGTGACAAGGGAAGGATCATCACCAGGAATATCATGGGTCCTGTCCGCATGGGCGACATCCTCATGCTGAGGGAGACGTCCAGAGAGGCCAGGAAGCTCGGGTCGAGGTGATTCGCATGGTAGAGATCAGAAAATGCTCCTTCTGCGGGAAGGAGATTGAGATGGGCACGGGTAAGATGTACGTCAAGAAGGACGGCACCGTGCTGAACTTCTGCGCCAGCAAGTGCCAGAAGAACATGGTGGATCTTAAGAGAGTACCCAGGAAGACCGCTTGGACCGAGAAGTTCGCAACCGAGAAGGCCGCGAAGCTGAAGGCCGCGGAAAAGAAGGAGTGATCCCATGGAGAGGACCTACCTGATGGTGAAGCCCGACGGCGTCCAGCGCGGACTCTGCGGCGAGATAGTCACCCGCTTCGAGAAGAAGGGGCTGAAGCTCGTAGCCATGAAGCTTATGGTGATACCAAAGGCGACCGCCGAGAAGCACTACGGGGAGCACAAGGGCAAGAAGTTCTACGATTCTCTGATATCGTACATAACTTCCGGTCCCGTCCTCGCCATGGTCTGGGAAGGAGAGAATGCCGTTTCCGTTTGCAGGACCATGATGGGGAAGACGAATCCCCAGGAATCTGCTCCGGGAACGATACGCGGAGATTACGGCATGCAGACAGGTATGAATCTCATACACGGTTCTGACTCGCCGGAATCCGCTGAGAGGGAGATCGGGATATTCTTCAAGACTGAAGAGCTGGTCTCCTACGAGAGGTCCGCCGACAGGTGGACCTACGAGTAAACCCTTTCTATTCTCTCCAATCTGCGAGGGGCGATCCTATGGCGATCAGACAGCCTATAGTTAGCGTACTGGGTCATGTAGACCACGGGAAGACCAAACTGCTCGACAGGATACGCGGGACTTCTGTTCAGTCGAGAGAGGCAGGGTCGATCACTCAGCACATAGGCGCCACCGAGGTCCCGATAGACCATATTTACAAGGTGTGCGGCAACCTGATAAGGAAGAAGTTCGACATTCCCGGGCTCCTTTTCATCGACACGCCGGGTCACCATTCCTTCATGACATTAAGAGCCAGAGGAGGGTCTCTGGCTGATATAGCGGTCCTTGTGATCGATATAAGGGAAGGGATAAAGCCTCAGACGATAGAATCGATACGGATCCTGAGGCAGTACAAGACGCCCTTCGTCATAGCGATGAACAAGGTCGACACCATCCAGGGGTGGTCGAGCGTCGACGGCAGACCCTTCATATTGTCAGAGAAGCAGCAGCAGAGCCATACGAAGGCCGCCTTTGACGAGAAGCTTTACAACATAATAGCGCAGCTCTCCGAAGAAGGCGTATACGCCGACAGGTACGACAGGATAGAGGACTTCACAAAAGCCGTAGCTTTGGTGCCGTTGAGCGCCAAGGAGGGCGAGGGAATACCGGACCTGCTGCTGGTACTGATAGGTCTGGCACAGCGTTTCCTGGAATCTCAGCTGAAGCGTGATGACAGCGGCCCGGGCAAGGGGACGATACTTGAGATCAAAGAAGAGAAGGGAATAGGTTCCACAATAGACCTCATTCTCTATGCTGGCACATTGAAAAGAGGAGATACCGTCGCACTCGGAACCAGGGACTCGCCCCATGTTACACGCGTCAAGGCGATACTGAAGCCAAAGCCCCTTGACGAGATAATGGATCCCAGGAACAGATTCGACTCCGTAAAGGAAGTAACGGCCGCCGCGGGAGTGAAGATAGCCTGCCAATCCATGGACGGCGTTGTTTCCGGAGCGCCTTTGATGGTGGTCTCCGGACCCAAGGACCCGTCGATAAAGAAGCTCACAGAGGAGTCTGCGATAAAGATAGAGACCCAGGACAACGGGCTGATGGTAAAGGCGGATGCCATAGGCTCACTGGAGGCCCTGGCATATGAGGCCAAGGCGGCGGACATACCCATCAGGAAATACGGGGTCGGCGATATATCCAGAAGGGATATAATGGAAGTAGCGGCGCACAACGAGGATGTGAACAGGGTGATCCTGGGCTTCAATGTGAGCCTTTCGAAAGAGGCCGAATCTGTTGCTGAGGCGCATAATGTAAGGGTGTTCTCTGATCAGGTGGTCTACCATCTGATAGAGGAATACGTTCTTTGGAGAGACGAACTGAAGAAGAAATCCGATATTGACAAGAGGTCAGAATTCTCATTCCCCGGAAAATTCATCCTTTTGCCGAATTGCACATTCCGAGTGAGCAAACCTGCGATCGTGGGTGTACGCATACTCTCCGGAAGGCTAAGGCCGGGTCAGAGGCTCATAACCCGGGACGGGAAGGACGCCGGAAGAGTCAGGAGCCTGCGCTCAGGCGAAGAGGTGATCAAAGAGGCCTCACAGGGCGACGAGGTCGCGGTCGCCATAGATGAGGTGACCGCCGGACGCCAGATCAGCGAGGGCGACGTGATCTACGTGGACATGATCGGCTCATCCATCAAGGAGATGGGCAGCCTCGATCTCGATACGGATGAGAGGATGACCCTGGATGAGATAATAGCCATCAAGAGGAAGTCAGAACCGTTCTGGGGGATGTAATGAAGACGATAAATCTCCTGGAGGCCGAGGACCCGACAGGGATGATCGAACAGCTGTACGATTTCCTGGGCGATATGGATTCTGCGATAAACGAGACAATCGATTTCGATGCGGATTATGACAACATTGCCATATGCGGCATGGGAGGTTCCGCGATAGGCGGCAGTATCCTGGCCGACGCCGGGTTCGAGATCTCCGATATGCCGATAGAGGTGATAGAGTTCACTGAGTTGCCGAAATGGGTCGGCGAGAGGACGCTTGTAATAATCTCCACCTATTCAGGGAATACTTATGAGACTCTCATGATGTACGACCAGGCAGTCGAGAGGGGATGCCAGATAGTCGTAGTTACTTCCGGGGGCAAGATCAGAGAGAAGGCCATCGCTGACGGTGTGAAGGTGGTATCCATAAAGGAAGGGATACAGCCGAGAAGCGCGATAGGTGCGACGATCGGCTACATGGCCAACATCATCGAGACGACGGGCGGACCGAAATTCAAGACCGAGCTGAAGAAGGTCCTTCCCAGCCTCTACAGGCTGAGGGACCGTCTTGTCATCGGGGACAAAAAGAATGTGGCCGTGAAAGTGGCAAGAAGGATCCACGGGAAAGTGCCCGTGATATACGCATCTTCGGTGCTCTCAGGTTCCGCATACAGATGGAAGACCCAGATCAACGAGAATTCGAAGATGATGGCGTTCAGCGGCACCATACCTGAGTCGAATCACAACGACATAATGTGGTGGACCGAGGGCAGCAAGAGAGACACGTTCCAGATCATCCTTTTCCAAGAGGATGAGTCCTCTAAGATAATGAGAAAGCTTCTCAACATCACCGTATGCACACTCCGTGAAAGGGGAATGAATCCCCTGGTCATCAGGATAAGGGGCCGTACGGCGATAGAGAGGGGTCTGAGGGCCATAATGATCGGGGATTACGTCTCCATCTATCTTGCTCAGTACAGCGGCGTAGATCCAGCCCAAATAAACACTATAATAAGCTTCAAAAGCAGGTTCTCGACGCTTCTCACCTATATGGAGAAGAGGAAGCAGCAGAGGTCCCGTAAGAAGAAGAAATCAGAAAAGGAAGAGAACCCGCCGTCAGAACCCAAGTCCTGAATGCAAATCTTTATAGACTTTCCTTTAATAGACGGGCATCACAGGTGTTCAAATGGTAGATTTCAAAACCGTGATAAACGACGTAAAGACAGGCAAGTCCTACAACGTTGCCGTGTCGGGCCACCACGCGAACTCTCTGATCGGCAAAGGCATCGGAGAGGTTGTGGACGGAATTTTGTTGGCCTCCCCGGCTTCAAGCTGAAGATAACCGGAGGAAGCGACGGAACCGGCACCCCGATGAAGAAAGACCTCCCCGGCAACAGGAAAAGGAAACTCCTCCTGTCCGAGGGCAACTGCTTCCACGAGAAGGTCCCCGGCCAGAGGCGCAGGGTCGCAGTGCGCGGCTCAGTAATATCCGGGGAGATAGTCCAGATCAATATGGTCATAGACGAGTACGGCCCCAAGTCAGTAGAAGAGATCCTCTCGCCTCCGAAAGACGAGGCTGCGGGTAACTGATGAAGACATGCAGGCAGCCCGAGATCAACATTGGGATGATCGGGCACGTTGACCACGGCAAGACCACGCTTACCAAGGCTCTCAGCGGTGAGTGGACCGACAGGCACTCCGAGGAAGTCAAGAGAGGGATCTCGATAAGACTGGGGTATGCCGACGTCACGTTGTACAAATGCCCAAAATGCGAAGGCACGGATGCCTACGGTTCCGCGGAGATCTGCGTTAATTGCGGTACCCCTGCGGAGATCCACAGGATAATCTCCTTTGTCGATGCCCCGGGTCACGAGACCCTCATGGCAACGATGCTCTCGGGCGCGGCCCTCATGGACGGCGCCATACTTCTGGTGGCGGCGAATGAGGAATGCCCCCAGCCCCAGACGAAGGAGCATCTCGTCGCTCTTGACATAATAGGCATAGACAAGATCATAATCGTTCAGAACAAGATCGACATCGTCACCCGGGAAGAGGCGATCGAGAACTACAAGCAGATCAAGGAGTTCGTCAAAGGCACCATAGCCGAGAACGCGCCCATCGTCCCCCTCTCGGCGAACAGCGGGGTCAACCTGGACAAGCTGATCGAGACCATAGAGGAGCACATAATTGCGAAGCACACCAGGGACCTGGAGTCCACGCCCCTCATGCATGTTGCAAGGTCCTTCGACATCAATTCCCCCGGTGCCAAGCCGGAGGAGCTCAAAGGCGGAGTCCTGGGAGGCACCCTCATACAGGGGACGCTCAGGGTAGGCGACGAGATAGAGGTCTCCCCCGGTTACAAGAGGGAGGTCGGCGGCAAGACCGAGTGGCAGAGGATCACGACGAAGATCATATCCCTGTTCGCAGGCGGCTGCAATGTCAATGAGGTGCACCCCGGCGGTCTTGTTGCAATAGGTACGAAATTGGATCCCTCGATGACAAAGTCCGACGGACTGACAGGCAGGATGGTCGGCAGGCCCGGCCACCTTCCGAGGGTCGCCCACGAATTCTCCATGAACGTGCATCTTCTGGACCGCGTTGTCGGTTCGTCCTCTGACATCAAAGTGGAGGAGATAAAGACGAACGAGCCCCTGATGCTCAGCATAGGGACGGCCACCACGGTGGGCGTCGCCAGCAGCGGCAAGGGAGACACGGTCGACGTAGTGCTGAAGATACCGGTTTGCGTGATGAAGGACCAGAGGGTCGCCATATCCAGAAGGATCTCCAACAAGTGGAGACTCATCGGATACGGAATCGTCGAGTGAACATGCAGACAGTCGTGTTGGACACCAACGCGCTTCTGATGCCCTTCGAGACGAAGCTCAACATCGACATAGAGGTCAGGAACCTGATCGGGGAATGCAGATTCGTCGTTCCCGGACCGATCGTAGGGGAGCTGAAGCGCCTGGATAACAAATTCTCCAAGGTCGCCCTCTCCCTGGCCAGAAGATATGAGGTACTGAAGACGGAGAAGACCGGTGACGAGGCGGTCATCGAGGCCGCCCTCCTGACATCAGGTTACGTCCTCACCAATGATAAGGAGCTAAGGAGAAAGCTCCGGAAGCTGGGAGTACCCCTGATATACCTGAGGTCGGGTACGCACCTGGTCCTTGAGCGTTTCTAGATCAGCGGGTCCGGACTGATCTCCAGAACATTGTCAGGTTCCTTCCCGAGCTCTCTGAGCTTCGCCATCATGATCTCCGCCCCTGTTTCGGTGGCGGCATACACCGGGACCTTGGTGCCTGCCTGGAGCAAAGCTCTCCGCTCTGCGATCCGCCTTATGGGCAGGGATGCGCAGGACGTGATCACGTCGCAGAAGTCGAACAGCCCGTTCGCTTCCTCCTCTGTGACGCCGGTGGTGTGCACCGCGAATATGACCACGTTATCGCCGAAGGCATCCCTTATCTCCGCCGCTTCCTTGGGGGAGACCAGGGTCACCCCTACCTTCCCGTAGCGCATGGCGAATGCCTTATGGACGCCGCCGAAGGCGTCCATCGCCGCAGTATCGGGGTCAAGGAGCCTCTCCCTTCCGATCTTCTCTATCAGCTCCGGTATCGGTTCCGTCTCCACGAGCCCGGATATCCTGCCGCCCAGGCCCTGGATGACCTCCGGATCATCCAGAACCACGGTGCCGCATCCGTCCGCTGCCAGGACCACGGCGTCAAGCTTGCCGTTCTTCACGGCGAGACTCATGATCTCCGATATCCCGAAGCTGAGGAAATCCCTCATCCTGTGCTCCCGGTTCCCGGTGCACATTCCGAATTTCCCGATGCGGTACTCCATATTCTCCCGGATCGTCGCTTCGTTGAATTCCTTTATACCACGGTGCTTGTCGAAAAGAGGGCAGTATCTGACCATCGGTTCCCCGATCTCAACCACCCTGCCGTCCTCGATGACGATCCTGGCCTTCCCCAAGGCCTCCATGACGTGTCGTGTCATTATCTTACTCGGAAACGGTAACGGTCTCTATCACAGCGTCCGCCAGGGGCTTGTCGTTCCTGCCCGTCTTGCATCTGCCTATGGCATCGACAACTTCCATGCTTTCCGCATCAGCCACCTCACCGAAAACGGGGTGAGCCGAGGGGGTGCGGGGGTTGTCCCAGTCAAGGTATCCGTTATCCACCAGATTTATGAAGAACTGGCTCCCGCCGCTGTCAGGCCTGCCGGTGTTGGCCATGGAGATGGTGCCCCTTGAATTGGAGTGCCCTTTGACGAACTCGTCCTTTATGCAGTAGCCTGGTCCTCCGGTGCCCGTTCCCGTGGGGTCCCCGCCCTGGATCATGAAATCCCTTATCACGCGGTGGAAGATCGTTCCGTTGTAGAACCCTTCTTTTGCGAGCTTGATGAAATTGCCTGCGGTCACGGGCATGTCGTCGTACATCCTGAGGACGATATCCCCGGCGTTAGTGTGCAGAGTCACTTTGGTCATGGCGCCGCCATGTTCTGCGTCGTTAAAAACCATTGCGGAAGCTCATCCGTACATATTGGACCCGTCACCGTTGTCCTCGAGCTGTTTGAGCACTTTGCCGTACTCCTCCAGGTGCCTGTTGATGTTGATGTTGCCGTATCTCACCGAGAGCAGGCAGATAACGAACAGCACGATCATCACTATCGCAACCTCGTCCGTCATATAATTGCCGAGCCAATCGGCTATCAGCAGGATGGCCAAGAGCACGGTCGCTATCTGTATCTGGAACACCATGGGTTTGATGCCTCCGAGCCTCTCGATCTCGTCAACGACCGCCGTGGTGTACCCGATCGTGCTCCTGATGTTGTCCCATTCCCTCTGGATGTGCAACGGGGCATCGCCGATATTGTCCAGCGAGCGAAGCAGAAGATAGCGTTTGAGCTGTTTGGACGAGTTCCTCACCGTCAGTGCGAGAGTGGGCACGGATACCACCACGAGGAAAAGCGTGACAATGGTCAACGCCAGGCAGAGCTCTTCGAATCCTATCAACGATAGTCGGTACGCATGAAGATTATCTAATCTTTCGCCTTCATACGACGATCGGGACGGCGTTTCGCGACTCAGACCTTATGTCCTGGGTTGAACGGGCACGCTTCCTTCAGGCAGGTGCTGTTCCTGTCAGATATGTGGCATTTTATCTTCTCGGGTATGTCCATCTCCACGCCTAGGTATTCCCTGAAGAATTCCGCGGCGACCGGTATCGCAAGATATGCGTCCCTTTTGCAGCATATCGGCCCTCCGTATCCTGCGATCTCTTCGAGACAGCGGGACACCATGGTCTGATTCTTTCTCCAGACCTCTCCGGCCAACGGGCCGTCGCCGGTGATTATGCTGAAGGCTATCCCGCATCCGAGGGCCGCCCCGCATGCGCCCCAATGCCCGCAGGCCCCCGCAGGAATGACGGAGCCGCGTTTGTGCGCCCTTTTCATCGAAAGCGGGAGATCGATGTCCCCGCCGCTGTTCCTGTAGGCGGTCAGGACTGCGAACGGGATCAGAGAATGGTGAACCGGTCCGTGGAAAGGCACGTCAGGATCCTTATCGGGTCCCGGGAGTCAGTGGAAAGGCATGTGCTCATCGCTCTTTGGAACACATCGGGCTTTTCGGAGTCCGGGCACTCTTCCTCGATCTTGATCATGGGATCGTGATTATTGCTGCTGTTTATATAATCGGACCTGCGACAATTGTTTCGAATGCATCATTCTTCTTGATAAGGTTATGAGATCACACTTTTAGACAGAGCAGGACCTAATCTTAAAGAAGACAAGATGGCAAACGGCTATTCTCAGGGGGTCGGAATCAATATTCTCTGATATACTCAGATCCCGGAGCAATGGTTGCCTTAATGGTGCTGTATTTTGCTGATACAATTGATTATTATAATTGATTAGCATAATAAAATATAATTATATGGTAGTTATAATATAATTGAATCAACAAAGAAACATGACTACCATATTGGATTATAACAGTCTGAATTATGCTGCATATCAACCGAAGGGCTATCCGGTAAAGCATAAGCGTAAGGTACCCTTCAAACCGAATGTCGGACTCAACCCGAAATATAGGGAGATCATAAAGGAAATCAGAGAATGCGACAGTACTCTGGAAGGATTCATTCTGAGCGCGGATACTTATTCTGAGCTGCTCAATGAGGCATATTCTTCGAATGTGCACTGGTCTGTGAAGCTGGAAGGGAACAACCTGCCTCTTGACGAGGTTAAAAGGCTCACCACTCTCTTCACCAAAGGCGATATTAAGGATGAGAAAAGAAGCGGTCCTGCGCAGGAGATCCTTAATCATCTTTATTCATTCTTCGTAAGGAATCTGTTCAGGCTTCCGTGGAACATCGAAACTGTGCTCAAGGCTCACAGCATGCTCATGGAGGGAACCGGAACATCGGAGTCGCCCGGCGCTTTTCGGGAGAGGGACGCAGCCGTTTCAGACGCAAACGGATTCGAGTTTTTCATCGCGTGTCCTCCTAAGCACATAAAGGATGAGATCAGAAATCTCGCGGGATGGTTAGAGACCTCTCCGTATGATGAGCTGATTACTTCCGTATTGTTCTTCCACGAGTTCGAGAGCATACATCCTTTCGACGACGGGAACGGAAGGACGGGAAGGACATTGTTCCAGATCCTGCTGCAGGAACTCGGGCTTAAGAATTGCAAACTATGCAGGTTCGAGCAGGAGATGCTGAGATCATCCGAGATATACTACAATCTGCTGGCGTACACGGATGACTCCGGAGATTATGAGCCACTTATTATGTATACGGCGGAATCCCTCCTCAGAGCGTACAAAGATGCGGTGGTATCCTTTAGAGAAAAGGATCATTTGAAGGAGATGGATGAGAACTCCAGAACCATAGCCAAGAATGCCAAATCCGTTAAGTCATTCTCGGTGCAGGATGCTGCGAAGTGGGTTCCGGGACTGGGAGAACAGACCATAAGGAACAGGGCGAACGAACTGGTGACCATGGGCATTCTGGAGAAAGAAGGAAAGACCAAGGCCATGAGGTACAGTTTCAAAGACCCATTCAAGGAGATGAAGGTCCGTACGAAGAAGGCGGCAAGCACGCAGACCACTTTTCAGAATGCAGCAAAGTAACGGATGGCGGGCCTGAAGGGATTTACGAACCCTTGGCTGAAAGATTAAGGTTGATTGATCACATTGATTGGGATGCAGTTTCCGTCCTCATGTAGAGCCGATTGATCGTCATGAGGCGTTTTGGAATATATGAGAGAATCTGGTGGATTAGAAACGGACAGTCCCAAGTTTGTATTTCCTACGACGAGAGGGACAAAGATCTTAAAAACACGAGAGACATCGCTGGTCGTAGAAGATTTGCAAAGAGCGATATTTTGAAGACTGGGTCTTTGCTCAACGTGTAAGATTTCGCTTTGTTCAAAACCTATATATATTCTTATACGGTTGCTTTGTATGCCGTACCATGGTGTGGCATTGAGCTGTCCATAGTACTTAACGGGAAGCGAGGATGGTCGTACAGTCTTTCAGACTGTTCGTAAAATCATGCCACAGTACGGTATAAATTTTACCTTCTGTGTTTATCCTTTATAGTATTGTAGAAATTTCCTCGGTCTGTTATGCCCTCAATGTCATCTCCCACGGCTCCGGTGATGAAGTCATGTATTTGCAAGGCCCACTCGTTGGAACTCGGGCAGACCTCGAAATAGTGTATTTCGATTCCCTGATTTATTGAGTTTGAGCATAGTTCTTCAAGTTCTTCTAACGCCGCGACGGGTGGCGAATCTATCAATACATCACAGGGGCACCCAGAATAGTTCATATCGAGAACCTCGGAGACCATATCCACATAAGTCCTTACCCGCGCCTTATTATCCTTAAAACATTCATTGCGCCGAGATTTGTGGACCTCCGAGAATAAGAAATCCTGAGCGGCGAGATCTTCGAAAATACGTTTACGCTCCTTCCGAGTTGTGCCAGAGTATTTCAATTCCTTATCTTTCCGGGGGAATTCATTCATGGTGGCTTTGAACCTCTTTCTGTCGGTCACTAATGTTCCGACAACTGTGAAATGAGTACGTCTTTCAGCTTTATTGGATGCGAGCATATTTATTCCCCCTGTTTCATCGACAATGACCACAGGCAAGCGCCAGTCTCTTTTAATACGGCCATTATTTGAGAGTTTCTTCCCTTTGTACAGGGACATACTATGCCGGCCCTTATTCATTGGAGCGACTAAATGACATCAAGATAAAAACATCTGCTGATTCTTCGTGGAGACAGAGGATGTCGATATTGCAATCTGCACTAGCATAGCTATGTTGATCGCGGATAAGCACCCTATACATTTGGTCGATAATCCTTCTTAAGGTCTGGTATCGATTTAATAATTATCAACAACGTAACAATTTTTTAAATTATGGAGTCAATAGGATATGGCGGGCCTGAAGGGATTCGAACCCTTGGCCGATCGATTAAGAGTCGATCGCTCTACCTAGCTGAGCTACAGGCCCGTTCAGGTGTCGCCAAACATCCTTCAGATATAAATATTATCTGACATTCGCCGCTCTGAATGTTTTGCTCCATAACAAATATAACTCCATTCTGCGATGGACGGGCAATGGGACTCAGGATAAGGGATATAATGACGACCCAGGTGGTGACACTGCTTGGGACGGACACGGTCAGGGATGCTACCATATGCTTCGCGGTGGACAACATATCGGGTGCACCGGTGGTTGACGAGGACTACAGGCTCGTCGGGATAATCAGCGAGATAGACATACTGGGACTCATAGTCAAGTATGAGAAGATGCTGAATCGCCAAGGTTCGGCCAGTCATATCCTGAGCGTTCCCATGGACAAGGTCGATGACGAGGACGAGCAGCTCAACGCCATAGTCCGTGAGATATCGGAGACCAAGGTCTATGAGATAATGAGCAAGACCGTTCTGACCACATCGCCGGACGCGAAGATCATGGAGGTCCTCAAGGTGATGATAGATCTGGATATCAACAGGGTCCCCGTTCTGGAGAAAGGGGTCCTGGTCGGGATAGTCACCAGAGGCGACATAGTGTTCTCTATATACAAGAGAAAGGTCCGGGACGATTAGGCACATGTTCGAGATGCACATCTTGGCCAGCGGGAGCGACGGTAATTGCACGGTCCTCGTCTATGAGGACAGGGCGGTCATGATAGACGCAGGGCTGAGCTTCAAGGCGACATCGAAGCTCATGAGCACCAACGGCATCGACCCCTCGTCAGTGGAGGCCCTTCTCGTCACGCACGAGCACAGCGACCATGTGAAAGGTGCGGGCCCCGTGTCAAGGGCTCTGAATATACCTGTTATGTGCAACAGGGCAACCTTCTGCTCCTCGAATATGGGCAAAGTCCTGTACTCTGAGACACAGACCATGGTGCCCTTCACCGTTGCCGGCATAAGATTCACCCCGCTCCCCACATCCCATAATGCGATGGAGCCCAATGCATACATGGCGGAGGCCGGCGGGAAGAGGGTGCTGATAGCCACGGACACGGGGATGCTGACCCCGCCGGTGGAGGATGCGCTGCGGATATCGGACGTCGCGATACTGGAATCCAATTACGACAAGTACATGCTGGACAACGGCCCGTACCCGATATATCTGCGCAGGCTGATAGAGAGCGACGTGGGCCATCTTTCGAATGTGGCCTGCGCCGAGGCCCTGAGGAGGACCACCAACGGCATGAAGCGCAAGATATTCCTGGCGCATTTGAGCAGGAAGAACAACACCCCGGATACCGCAAGGGAGACGGTCTCCAATCTCACAGGCACAAGGAGAATGGAGCTGGATTGCCTGGAGTTCGCCGGGGATACGCGCATCCTCAGAGCGTGATCTCGATTATCTCCGCTTTGTCGCGGTTCACGAGGGCGTGGGCCATTACGGCGGGCATCCTTACCACATCCTCCTTCCTGAGATCGTAATCCCTGTCCGGGCCCGAGAATCTCGGCAGGTCCTCGAGAACGCGTATTATGACCGTGTCGTCAGTATGCGCTTCTTCGGTCAGCGCCTCCTGCGGCAGCTCCGGTCCAGTCTCGGAGACGGGTTCGTCCGCAGGCTCCTCCTCAGGCATCCCCACCTCTTCCGCGGAAGGTTCGCGGGGTGCGGCCGCAGCGGTTATGTCCGGAACGACCGCCCTGGTCCTCTTGTCCACAATGGTCCAGTGCATGGCGGCCGCCTCCATGGTGCCGTCATGGAATCTCCTCTCTTCGATGGTGAGAAGCTGGACCGGGTTGTTCGTAGCGCCCATGGCGCTCCTGACGGCCATGTCCGCGATCTTCTTCATGCGGAGCTCGGTGACCATCTTCATGTACTTCTGGATGTTCTTCTTCCGGGAGACTGCCCCGTCGAACATTATGGAATCCGGGTCCCTGCTTGCCAGCGCATCGCATCTGGCGACCTGCTCCTTGAAGAGAGCCATCATCGCAGGGTACAGATCCTTGCGAACCCCGGAGAGAGCATTCGATCTGAGTTCTACGCTGTAGATCGAGGTAAGCTCCTCGAAGGTCATCCCGTCGCTCGTCCCGGCCACGGTATTCACAACAAACCGGCTCTATTTGATGTTTGCCAATGATGTTTTCCGTTGCTCGAAACCATATTATGAGCGCCCGACCATGGGGTGGGCATGGACTTCTCGGAAGCGGTCCGCCGTTCGCCCGACGGGGCAGAGGCTGACCTGCTCGTCTCACCGGGCTCGGACAGATCCGCTTTGGAAGGTGTCGACCCGTGGAGGAAGCGGATCATCGTGAGGGTGAGAGCGAAACCTACGGAAGGGAAGGCCAACAGGGAGGTTGAGGAGCTCATATCCGGGATAACCGGGTGCAGGGCAGAGGTGGTCAGGGGCCACACCAGCAGGCAGAAGACCGTTGCGATCCGCGGGGACCCGGATATCATAATGCGCCACATAGGTGAGGCCCTATGAACGACTGCGATCGCCTGGATCAGCTGGCCTGGCTGATCGAGGACCTGTCCGACATGTCCGGGGGAAGCATAATCCTGATAGAGGGAAGGAAGGACCGGGAGGCCCTGGACTTCCTCAGGATAGCCGCGGAATCGATAGAGGTGCAGAAGGAGGGCGGCCCCCAAAGGGCCGCCGAAAGGGTCTTCGAGTCGGGGAAGGAAGCCATAATCCTGACGGACTGGGACAGCAAAGGCGACGAGATAGCCAAGAGCCTGGAGCAGAACCTGTACTCCCTGGGGGTACGCTACGATACGGATATGCGGGATAAGCTGAGGGCCCTGTGCATGAAGGACGTGAAGGACATCCAGAGCCTTCCCAGCCTCTACCGGAGATTGGAACACATATGCGGACGCCCGCCGCAAAAAGATTACGGAGCAGGTTATAGGTAGGGGCAGGTGAGCAGATGTTCGTTGTCATAGAGGGCATAGACGGTACGGGTAAGACCACCCTCTGCCGCTTTCTCGCAGAGAAGCTGATCCAGGAGGGGCGCGAGGTCGTCACGACGGCCGAGCCGACGGACGGGCCCATAGGCGAGCTCATCCGGAGGCGCGGATTCGACCCGAAGGCGGAGGCTTTGCTCTTCGCCGCAGACAGGTCCTGCCACACCGCCGATATAGAGAAGTGGCTTTCCCAGGGGAAAGTGGTCATATCCGACAGATATTACGTGTCGTCCCTGGCCTACCAGAGTGCGTCCAGTGAGGATCTGGCGGAATGGGTCGCGGCTATAAATGAGCCGGTCATCAGGGAGCCTGACATAACCGTCGTCCTCGACATAGATCCCGCCGAGGGCCTGGGCCGCATATCGTCCAGAGGAGAGAACAGCAGGTTCGAGGCCGTAGGATACCTTACAAGAGTGCGGGAGAACTATCTGCGCATAGCCCGGGAGAAAGGCTACCCGGTCATGGACGCGTCCAGGGACAGGAAGGAGACTCTGGCCGAGATAATGAAGATGATCAGAAAGGAGGATTGATGAGAGATGCATCCGGCTGAGGAGATATTCTGCGAGAAGAGCAGCAAGCTTAGAGGGAAGACAGTGGTAATAGGCATAACCGGCAGCATAGCCGCCACAGAGTGCTTCTCCACCGTAAGGGAGCTGATCAGGCACGGGGCCAAGGTGATCGTTGCCATGTCCGAGGTGGCAACGAAGATGGTCGCCCCTCAGGCCATGGAGTTCGCCAGCGGAAATCCGGTGATAACGGAGCTGACGGGGAAGGCGGAGCATGTCTCCCTCTTCGGGGAGGGGTCTGAGGCCGATGCGCTGGTGATCTATCCCGCAACCGCGAACACCATATCCAAGATAGCCAACGGGATAGATGACGGCACAGTCACGTCAATGGCCACGGTGGCCATAGGCCACGGCCTGCCGGTGGCTGTGGCACCTGCCATGCACGATGCCATGTACAGGAACCCCGGGGTCGCGAAGAATGTTCTGACTCTGAGGGAGTGGGGCGTCTCGATGATCGGGCCGAACACCGACGGTCCCAGGGCCAAGGTCGCATCCCGGGAGGAAGTCATCGCATGGGTGACCCGGATGCTCTCCAAGGACGACCTCGTGGGCAAGAGGATACTCGTCATAGGGGGGCGCTCGGAGGAGCCTATAGATTCGATGCGGATCATAACGAACCGCTCCACAGGCCTGATGTCCGTGCGCATAGCCGAGAGGGCCTTCGAGCGCGGTGCCGAGGTGGAGCTGTGGATGGGGGGATGCTCAGTCCCTCTTCCCGATTACATAGACACCAAACGCTTCGCCAAGGTCTCGGAGCTGGTCAGCATGGTGAAGGGCATAGATCACGACGCGGTCATAGTCCCGGCGGCCCTGGCGGACTTCTCCCCGGGGGAGGAGTACGCGGGGAAGATGCCAAGCGATAAAGGCTTCAGCATGAAGCTGGTACCAGTCCCCAAGGTCCTGCCCCTGATAAGGGAGAAATGCGATACCGTCATAGGCTTCAAAGCGGAATCGGGCCTTACGAAGAAGGCCCTGGCGGCACGTGCCAGGGAGAGGCTAGAGGCCTATGATCTGACGGCGGTTGTGGCCAACGACATAGACTCCGCAGGCAAGACATCCGCATCCGTCATACTCGTTTCCGCAAAGGGCGAGAAGGATATAACAGGCACCAAAGAGAGCATAGCCAACAGCATACTCGACATCTGCTCATGACCGAAGCCTTCTGCCCGGGTCATATCACGCTGTTCTTCTCTCCCCGGAGGACGGGGGATATACTCCGGTCAGGTTCCGTCGGCGCAGGCATAAAGACCGCTCTCGGAGCGAATGTTGCGGTGGAGGAAAGAAGGGACTCCAGGATCTCCGTATCCCTGGACGGCGCAGACAGCGACGCTCCAGTAACGGCCGCTGCCGTGGCAGCCCTGGCTCCCGGAAGAGGATTCGATATAAGCATCGAATGCGGGCTGCCCGTCAGCCAGGGCTTCGGGATGTCCGCGGCCGGGACCATAGCGGCCGGAACATGCGTATGCGATATCGTAGGAAGGGACCCATACGAGGCGTTCCCGGCGGCCCATATCGCAGAGATAGAGAACGGCGGCGGCCTCGGGGATGTGGCAGCCATAATGTGCCAGGGGCATCAGCCCACAAGGGAATCCGCAGGGCTCCCTCCCCACGGCAAGGTGACAGATTCCGGATTGAGCTTCGATCTGACCATTGCGGTAGTGGGCCCCCCCATATCCACGGCCCGGGTCCTCTCCGATCCTCTGACGGAGGCGAGGATCAAAGGCAGCGGCGACCGATGCCTGAGATCCTACGTCAACAACAGAACGGAGAGCAGCCTGTTCTCCCTGGCCCGCGAGTTCTCCCGCGCTGCGGGGCTCGAATCAGCCGCGGTCACGGAAGCGCTGAGTCTGCTGCCGGGAAGATCGGCCATGTGCATGCTGGGCCACAGCATCATCACCACCGCATCCGCGGAAGAGGTCCGCGCACTTCTCCCGAAAGCGGAGATATACGGGTCGGCATCCTTCGGCGGTTCCGTCATTCGAAAAGGGTGAACAGCCTGTCGTCCCCGCCGACGTCCCACAGCCCTATCCGCGCTCCGCAGTCCAGCCATCCGTGGGCGTAGTTGACCGCTGCGAACGCATTCACAAGATCCCCTTCTTTCCTGAAGTGCTCCGCATCCCTGTAATATGAATGAGCCATATTGAGGAAATCATCTGCCAGCCTTTTGTTGAAGGACCTGTCCGGCGCCGCCACCTTCAGCTTGTTCAGGGCCTCGTTCGTGATGCTGAGGTATCTGTCGATCTTCTCCTCGGTTATCCTGTCAATCATCCGATATCACCTTCACGCCGGTCCCGCCGTGCCTGCTCTCCCTGGGCCTGATATCCACCAGCAGCGGCGTCTGTATCCCGGCCCCTATGACCATGGCCATGCCTATGGGCATTGTCTGGACCTCATCCATCATCCCTGCGGTCAGCCCCTCTACGGAGGCGGATATGGCCTTCACGTCGTTGGGGTTCGTCACCTTGAGTATGATCTGCGTCCCGCACTGGCTCAGCACGTTCTTGTCTATCTTAGCGGGCCTTTGGCTTATAACTGTTAGTCCCAGTCCGAACTTCCTGCCCTCGGAGGCTATTGTGGAAAGCGCTTTGGAGGAAAGGGCGGTGCCGACCTGCGGACAGTAGTTGTGGGCCTCCTCGATGACCATCATCATGGGCGGGACGGCATCCTGCTTCCTCATCTCGAACATTATCGTGCTCAGCCTTCTGACTATGAGCTCCTGTATGTCCGGGGGCACCCCCTTCAGGTTGATTATGGTCGTCTTCCCCTTCTCCACCAGCTCGGAGACCTTGTTCCCGAGAGTGGCGAATATGCCGATCTCGTCCAGGTACTCCAGCTCGTTGATCAGAACGGCGCTCTTGTTATCAGTTTCCAAAGAAAGCAGCACATCGATCAGATCCCTCAGGGAATAGATCTCCTGGTGCTCCCTCAGTGCATCTATCGCTTTCTTAAGGGTTGTGAGATAAGAACGAACATCGTTCGTCCGGGTCAGTTCCAGCAGCTCCCTGGCTTCCAGGGCCTTCAGTGTGAATCTCAGCGGTCTTATGTTCGGATCTTCGCTTTTGAGGACCGAGAATTCCCGGATCCTGTCAGCGTAGCCTCTGGGCACAACTCCGAAACGGGGCTCGCCGACCTTGCCCATGTCCCTCATGGCACCGTATTCCCCGTGGGGATCGATGATCATGGTGGTAACGTCCCTCTTCATCATCTCCTCGATTATGTCCCCGGACATGTAGCTCTTGCCGCCCCCGGTCTTGGCGAGTATGCAGACATGCTTCTGCAGCAGCTCGTTGATATCCAATGTAACCGGAAGATCGTGCCCGTGCAACAAGCCGATATACCCGCCGACCTTCGTGTTGTTCCTGAGACCCAGAACGCTCTGCACAAGCTTCCCCGCTGGCCCGGCAGACATCCGCTCCGGCCCTGAAGGTGGTCCTGGGGACCTGGAGCAGATTGCTGGAGTCCCTGTACCCGATAACGTCGATCTGGGCGCTGACCATCTCATCTATCACGGTATTCTCGTTCAGGTTGGCGCTCTTCTCCAAGGTCAGGTCCGTCTTCCTTATCAGAGTTCCCACCTGGCACAGCACCCATCCGTAATCGGGGTGCTCTGCCATTACGTATTCTGATTTCTCAAGATGTGCAATCACTCTGCAGTTGAAGGCGGACGTGCCTACGTTACCGTATATGGTGCCCACCACCTCGCAGTCATTCCCGGCCTGTACCTGCGGCCCCCTCTCCTTCTGCGCAGGAGCACACGCGGCGCTGTCGGCGGTAACCGCCTTCGCCACGCTGTACGATCTCACCAATCTGTCAGAGGGTCTTTCGATACCGGTGCCTTCGGCCCCGTTGTTACCCTGCATTCGCATCCCGGCATGAGATAAGGGGAGCACGATTATTATCCTTTGCCGAAGGGGTCGCCGTTGCACGTGTACGTTAGGTATAATAAAAAGCACGCGTTACTCAGCAGCATGATAGTCGTGGGAGGTTCCTCATCAAGGGACCTGGCGAAGGAATTGGCCGGAATTCTTGGGTGCAAATACATACAGGCGGCGACAACGAGATTCCCGGACGGGGAATGCTACACGAGGATAGACAGCGACAATCTCGATGATGATGTCGTGATCGTGCAGAACACCTATCCTGACGGCAACCTTGTGGAGATGTTCCTCCTGCAGGATGCCGTTAACAGAATGGGTGCCAAGACCATAACCCTGGTCATCCCGTACTTCGGGTACGCCAGGCAGGACAGGGTCTTCAGGCCCGGGGAGCCGGAGAGCGCCAAGGTGATGTCCAAGCGCCTCGCCATGCTCGCAGACCGCGTGATAACGGTGGATATACACAAAGAGGATGTTCTCAGGTTCTTCGATTGCGAGACCAAGGATGTGAAAGCCTCATCGGCGATAGCCGATTATTTCAAAGAGAGGGATGTCGACATAGTCCTGTCCCCGGACCTGGGGGCGAAGGACAGGGCGAAGGATGTCGGCACCAGGATGGGCAAGCCCTACGATCACCTGGAGAAGACCCGCATATCGGGAACAGAGGTATCGATAAAGCCCTCGAATTCCAACTGCAGAGGTAAGAACGTGCTCATAGTCGATGACATAATCGCCACCGGCGGCACAATAATAGCCGCAGCGGCCCAGCTCAAGAAGGAAGGGGTCAAGAACGTTTACGTGGCATGTACCCACGGCGTCTTCGTCGACGGCGCAGTTCAGAAGCTCACGGGCAGCTCCCTTGACGGAGTGCTCTGCTGCAACACCCTGGAGAACGAGCTCTCCCACATATCCGTGGCCCCGATCATCGCCGAAGCGCTGAGACCCAAGCGGTGATCCCATTGGACGGCAAGAACTATGCGGAATGGTATCTCGACATCGTCGAGAAGGCAGGGCTCTCCGATAAGCGCTATCCGATCAAGGGGATGAACGTCTGGACCCCCTACGGATGGAAGATAATGCGCTCCATCGACGGCTTCATCCGCGATGAGCTGGATGACACCGGGCACGACGAGGTCTGCTTCCCTCTTCTCATCCCCGAGACAGAGTTCAAGAAGGAGAAGGACCACATCAAAGGGTTCGATTCCGAAGTATACTGGGTCACCAAAGCCGGGGACAACGAGCTTGACGTCCCCCTGGTCGTCAGACCGACCAGTGAGACGGCCATGTACCCCATGTTCTCTCTTTGGATAAGGTCCCATCAGGACCTTCCCCTGAAGATCTACCAGATAGTCAACACATTCCGTTACGAGACGAAGCAGACCCGCCCCTTCATCAGGGTCAGGGAGATCCATTTCTTCGAGTCTCACACGTGCCACGACACCGAGGAGGATGCCCAGAGGCAGATCGACGAGGACCTGTCGATCCTGGAGAAGGTCATGGACAGGCTATGCCTTCCGTACTTCCTGCTGAAACGTACTGACTGGGACAAGTTCCCGGGCGCACATTACACAGTGGGCATCGACACCGTGATGCCCAACTACAGGACGCTGCAGCTGGGGTCGGTTCACCACTACAGGACGAATTTCTCCGTCCCGTACGACATAACGTACGAGGACGAGAGCGGGGAGCACAAGCACGTGCATCAGACCACCTACGGTATGAGCGAGCGTCTTCTGGGAGCGGTCATAAGTGTGCACGGCGATGACAAGGGATTGGTCATGCCTCCGGACATCGCGCCCTATCAGGTCGTCATAATACCCATAATCTCCAAGAAGAACGCCGAAGAGGTCAAACTGGAGGCGGAGAAGATTGCCCTGATCCTCAGGGAATCGGGTGTGCGCACCCATCTGGACAACAGGGATGACCGGCCCGGCAGCAAGTTCTATGACTGGGAGATAAAGGGCGTGCCGTTGAGGCTGGAGCTCGGTGCCAGGGACATCGAGAATGAGGTCATAACCTTCGCAAGAAGGGACAACGGCGAGAAGGGCACAATATCCTCCGATTCTCTGGTCTCCGGCGTCAGGCTGATACTGGCAGAGATCAAGAAGGACATGAGGTCTAAGGCGGAGGCCTTCCAGGCATCCTCTGTCCTGCCAATAGGATCATTGGACGATGTCCCAGAGAGGGTCGTCACATTCCCGTGGTGCGGTTCCGTGGAGTGCGGGGGGGAAAGTCGAGGAGAAGGACATCAAGATCCTGGGCACACCGTATCCTGCGGAGAAGCATGAGGGCAAGTGCCTGGTGTGCGGCAAGAGATCGGAGCTGCTGGCCTATGCGGCCCGCTCCATGTGACCGTTGAGAAGGGACTTGGCACGCCCGTAGGTCAGGTCGGCCACCTCTGTGCTGACCCATCCGTCCTCCAGCTCCATCACTTCCAGCTCGTACTCCTCGGCGAACTCTTCGACGCACCTCTGGAAGTTCTTCTGGTCCCCCAGGCCCGTCTGGATCTTCATGACGTACTTGTAATCGGCCATTTCCAGGACCATCTTGAACATCTCCCGGTCCCCCTTCTCGACGCCCCTGAACAGCTCCATGCTGTCCATGAACTCCTCGAAGCTGCAGGCCATCCCGGGGGTGAAGTACATGATCCCGGGGTATTTCTTCAATAATCTCAGGTAATTATCGGTGCCGCCCATGGGCACGCAGATGCAGTCGTCGCAAACCTTCCCGAACCTGTCCTTGCAGATCGTCATAGGAACGGCAAGGTTGGAAGAGGACCATTCCTCTATTCCCTTCAGCCCGTTGCCGCACAGCCCGTAATAGAGGGCTATGGCGTCCACATGCTCCTGGAAATCAGACATGAGCTCCCTTATCCTTATCCTCAGATTCTCCGGTTCCTCGTGGAGGCCCAGGTCCATCATCCATATCACGATCCTGTATCCGTCCCCCGGGATCTCCGCTTCCCCGCTGAGGAAGCTCCTTTCGTTTAATAGCGTGTAGGGGACGCCGTTCTCCTCCAGCTTCGGGATTATCATCTTGTTGTGATCGTTATCGAGGAGGAAGATGTCCTTCTCCTCCCTGTCATTGCTGAGGCTGTATACCAGCTCATCCTCCAGTATCGGGCATGCCATTATCCCCAATATCCCAGATGTCATGCCGTTTAGAAGGTTCTGAGAACTATATGTTCCCTTTGAGCATACGAAATGATTAACCGATGCTCCGCAATAGACGTCCCATGCCCTTCGAAGAGAATGAGTCGGTTTTCATGGAAGACTCCTACGGGAAGAAGCACTGGCTCAAAGTCGCCTACAAGATGCTGAAGATACACTCCCTGGGCACCGTGGACGGTGAGAGGTTCAGAGAGCTGGACGACGGCTCCAGGATGATGGTGGCCGGCAAGGAGTTCACGGTATTCAGACCGACCACCGCCGATATGATGGCCTCTCTCGAGAGAGGAGCCCAGATAATCACTCCGAAGGATGCGGAGGTGATACTCTTCCGTTGCGACATAAGGGCAGGCAGCACGGTCCTGGAGGTGGGCGCCGGATCCGGAGCCCTGACGATAGCCCTTCTGAGGGCGGTCTCCCCGAACGGGAGGGTCCTCACCCTGGAGCTCAGAGAGGACAACGCCCAGCTGGCAGGCAGGAATGTCAGGCGCATGGGCTTCGATAACTGGGAGTGCATGGTGTGCGATGCCCGGGAGGCAGACCCTGACATAACGGCCGATGCCTTGGTAATGGATATGCCGGACCCGGAGAACGCCTTCGGCAATCTGCTGCCCAAGGTCAGGCCCGGCGGAATGGTGTGTGTCTACATCCCCAATGCCAATCAGCTTCAGAACGCGGTCAATGCGATGAGGGACGCGGGCCTCAGGGATGTTTTCGCGTATGAGACCATGCAGAGGGAGATGGTGGTCCACCCGGGAGGCGTGAGGCCATCCTTCGACATGCTGGGTCACACAGGATATCTGGCCTTCGGAAGGCGCACGGCCTGAGTAGGCTAAGAATCCTTTTAATTAGTGAACTCTCATATACGCGCAATGGCCGTAATCGAGATAAGAATAGAGCTCAAGAAAGGCGTGGCCGACCCCGAAGGGAGCAACACGAAGAAGACACTGGAGTCTCTCGGGTTCAAAGGCGTCGGTTCCGTCAAGTGCGTGAAAGTCTTCGAAGTGGAACTGGACATGGGCAGATCCGAGGCTGTGAAGGCCGGCGAGGAGATGTGTCGCGTTCTTCTGGCGAACCCGGTCATCCAGAGCTACAGCGTTACCGCGAGATGATCTGATGGCGAAGAAGGCATTGTCCGTCAAGAGGGACGTACCTTTCCCTCTCCATGACGTGAACATACTCTCGGCTTCCGATGAGGAGCTCAAGAGCATATCGTCGGAGATGGGTCTGAGCCTGTCTCTGGACGAGATGAAGGTCATTGTGGATTACTTCAGGAAAGAGGGCAGGAACCCGACGGACGTGGAGCTGGAGTCCCTGGGACAGGCCTGGAGCGAGCATTGCTGCTACAAGAGCTCCAAGAACATACTCAAGAAATTCGTATTCTCGGTGAAGCACCCCAACGTTCTGTCGAGAGGGGACGCAGGGGTCATGGTCTTCGATGAGGACCACGGATACGCCCTCAGGATAGAGAGTCACAATCACCCGTCGGCGATAGAGCCGTACGGAGGAGCAGCCACCGGGATAGGCGGCATACTCAGGGACATCGTATGCATGGGGGCGCAGCCCGTAGGGCTCGGAGACCCCCTGTGCTTCGGTCTCATCGACAGGAAGGGGGAGCTCCCTCCCGGCACGAAGCACCCCAGGTACCTGCTCAGCGGCGTAGTGTCCGGGATAAGGGATTACGGCAACAGGGTCGGCGTGCCGACCATCACCGGCGGTTTCTTCTTCGATGAGAGGTACACGACGAACTGCCTTGTGAACGTAGGGGCTTTGGGCATAGTCCGGAAGGACGAGCTGACCAACAACTTCGCGGGAGGGCCCGGGGAGACCATGATCCTCATAGGCGGCAGGACCGGGAGGGACGGCATACACGGCGTGACCTTCGCATCCGCGGACCTGACCTCCACTTCTGATGAGGATTCGAGAGGGGCCGTACAGCTGGGGGACCCCATAACGAAGGAGCCGATAATACACGCATGCCTCGAAGTAAACCGTCTCGGCCTCATAACCGGGATGAAGGATCTGGGCGGAGGAGGTCTCAGCTGCGTCGTCGGTGAGATGGCCCTTTCCGCCGGGGAATGCGGAGCAGATGTCCATTTGGAGAAGGTGCCCCTGAAAGAGGAGGGTCTGGCACCTTGGGAGATATGGGTCTCGGAGTCCCAGGAGCGCATGATGGTCACCTGCAAGCCCGAGAACACCGAAAAGATACTGGAGATATTCGAGCTCTGGGACGTTCTGGCCACGCCTGTCGCGGTCACCACCGACATTCCGAGAACGAAGGTGTATTGGCACGGAACCAAGGTCCTGGACATGGACACGGAATTCCTGACAGGAGGCCCTGCGTACGACAGGCCCTACGTCAGCCCGAAGGTCTCGGGCAAGGAGGATGAGGTGTTCCCGGAGATACCGTCCGCAGGAGAGGCCATACCGGCTCTCCTTTCGGATCTCAACGTGGCATCCAGGGAATGGGCCATAAGGCAGTATGATTTCGAGGTCAGAGGATCAACCGCCCTCGGACCCATGGTCGGTAAGATGAATGCCGCAGGGCCCGGTGACGCATCCATAATAATGCCTGTGCCGGGGAGCTTCAGGGGATTGGCCGCCACCATAGGCTGCAACCCGTGGTTCACGGAGGCGGACCCGTACAACGGCGCCATGTCCTCGGTCGAGGAGGCCCTCAGAGGACTCGTATCCGTAGGTGCGAGGCCCGATGCCATAACCAACTGCCTCAACTTCGGAAACCCTGAGAAACCGGACAGGCTGGGCGTGTTCAGGGAGGCCGTGCGCGGCCTTGGCGACATATGCAGGGCACTGGAGATACCCATACCGTCAGGCAACGTCAGCCTGTACAATGAAGGGTCGGAAGGCGGCGGAGTGCTGCCCACCCCCATGATCATGGCCACCGGGATAATCGAGGATACGAGGAAGGCCGTCAGCGCAGACTTCAAAGATCCAGGTAGCAGAGTCTATCTGGTAGGGAGCACCAAGGATGAGATGGGAGGCTCCCTTCTCTTCCGCAAGTACGGAGGCAGAGGAGGGGCCGTTCCCAAAGCCGACCCGGCAGTTTTCAAGAGGATATCAGAGAAGCTGCTTTCTGCGATGGACAGGCGCCTGGTGAGGAGCTGTCATGACTGTTCCGACGGAGGAGCCGCGGTTGCGATAGCCGAGATGTGCCTCTCCGGAAGGGTAGGAGCGGAGATAGATGTTCCAAGAGACGCAGAAGAGAGCATCTGGCTCTATTCTGAGAGCAACACCCGCTGGATAGTGGAGATCAAAGAGAGCTCCGCAAAAGAGTTCGAGGGGATCATGGGCGGGGATGCGAGGATGATAGGCAGGACGGGCGGGGACTTCCTTGCGATAGCAGGAGCCAGAATTCCCGTGTCCGGCCTGTACGAGTCATGGAGCAGGCCTCTGTGGAATGTGATGGGAGGTGCAGCATGAAAGCCGAGGATGTTAAGGTATGCGTAATCCGCATAGAGGGGACCAACTGCGAAGATGAGATGTACCAGGCCTTCAAGATGGTGGGTGCGTCACCGGAGCTGGTGCACCTCAAGCAGCTGGCGGGGAAGGCCCCCGGCCATGCGAAACGCCATCTGGAGGACTATGATATCCTGGCCTTCCCCGGAGGATTCTCCGCGGGAGATTACGTAAGGGCTGGGGCGATATTCGCTGCCAGGATAAAGAGCGACATAGGCACGGAGCTGAAGAGGTTCGTGGAATCCGAGAAGCCGGTCCTGGGAGTATGCAACGGATTCCAGACCCTTGTGGAGCTGGGTCTTCTGCCCGCCTTCGAAGGCGTGATGTCCGAGACGCCCACGGCGGCTCTGAGCACCAACGACTCAGGCAGGTTCGAATGCCGTCCGACATACCTCAGGAATGATAACAGGGGCAAGTGCATATTCACTTCAGAGATGAAGAAGGGGCAGATCGTCATGTTCCCTCTGGCACATGCGGAGGGCAAGCTCCTCAGCGAGGACCCGCGCTTCGTAGAGAAGCTGGAGGAGAACGATCAGGTGGCATTCAGGTATGTGGGCCCCGGAGGCGCTAAGGCGGTGTACCCGTGGAATCCCAACGGCTCCCCGTCAGACATAGCCGGCATATGCAACCCTGCAGGGAACGTACTGGGTATGATGCCCCATCCGGAAAGGGTGCTGACGAGGTATACCCATCAGGACTGGACCAGGAACGGCCAGCCGGAGGAAGGGGACGGGATGATGGTATTCCGTTCTGTGATGAAGAAGCTGACTAAGTGATCAGATCTCCACGCGGACGTCCACCCTGTCGCCGTCGTTGATGCTCAGCGTACGCCTCAGATGGTACTGGCAAACTATCTCGATGATGTCCCTGTAGTGGGACCTCTCGGGTACGACGATGGCGCAGTCAACGTTCCTTATCTTCGCTTTGTAGGCGGTGACGCCGCCGAAGCTGCGCCCGTCCTTGTTGAATCCCTCTATCGTGTGGCCCGAGGTTCCCTTGATCAGGTCGAGCTTGCCGATGTCCTCCTTGTCCACATGGACATTGAGGGTGCCCTCATAGGGCTTGAAACCGAGAACGTTGTTGAATTGCTCCATGTAATCGTTCTGGCATATGTAGTACCCGCCCTCCCCCATGCCGCTCTTGACGGTGCCGTGAAGGACGATGTGGTCGGAAAGCTCGAATATGCGGCGGTACTCGTTGTACTCCTTCTTCAATTCCTCGATGCCCTCCTGTGTCAGCTTTATCCTCTGCTTCCTGGCTCCCAGGTCCCTGGTTATGTATTTCCTCTCCAGTAGTTCCAAGATCCTCTTGGATGCGGACTGCTGGCTCATCTCCAATGCTTCGCCCAGTTCCCGAGAGGAGACGGCTATGTAATCGTCCATCCCTCCCAAGAGAGCAATCTTCCTGAGGGCGAAAGTATACTTCTCATCCATCTGGGAACCACCTCTCTACAGATTGGTTAATGGGTAGATAAAAGTTTGAGTTTGTAAGGGTTTTCATATCCTGTCGGCCTGGATCCATCTGGCGGTACCGGAAGACGATATCGATGCGAGAACTGCTGCGGCGAGCAATATCAGGACTGCACCAAGGTAGAGGTCCATGGTCCCGTATATCGTGCCGAACGTCAATACGGCTATGTTGAGGAAGGAAACGAAGATCATTACACCCCCCTTCATGCCGCCGTTGACGTTGAGCGCCCCGCTGACAGCGAAGAACAGAACGGCGGACAGAAGGGGAAGCCCGATCTCCACCATCACATTGATGCTGCCTGCATCGAAAGTCAGTGCGGTTCCGATTATGCAGATGATCCCGCCAAGGATAGCCAGGGTCTTTCCTGCTGATACTATAGTGGGTTTGTCTGTCATTAGAACACCTTTGGGTGGGATAGCTCTTCTTACTTATTAAAGTGGGTGTCATTCGGATAGGAATTTCAGGCCCTGGATTATCAGCCACGCCGAGAATCCGTAGGTGGCGGGAACCCAGAATCCCGAGATCCCGTTGATTATGAGCAATGCGAGAAGCGCGAGGATCAGCACAAGGGATATGCCCCCGGCGAGGAACCTCTCCTCGATCCAGTCGTTGGCATTCATAAGCGATATGCCCAGCAGTATACAGAGGGCCATGGCCTCCATGAGCATCCCGTGCGAATCCCAACCGCTTACGAAGAAGGTGATATTCATGGATATCAGTCCCGCGATCAGGAACAGCACACCGGCGGCAGAAAGGACATCCCTCCTTCTCAGCCATATGAGATCGACGCCGAAGATGGCCACCAGAGTTCCGCTGATGGTGAGTCCGATGCTGAAGACCTTCTCGTATATCGTTTCGCAGTTCAGATAAGGTATGAAAGATTGCTGGTTGAGCACCCAGCCAGGTTCCGTGCTCCCGAAGAGCACCACCGCAGAGAGAATGATCCCCGCTGCAAGGGCCAATAGTCCCGTCAGTCTGTCTTTCCGTTCTGCCCGCACTTCGGCTGACATGATTTATTTAACTCCGTTGATCCCGATATATACTTATCTGATGCGGAGAAGCAGGTTTTTGTATGAATGGAACATTGAAGAACCGAGCATAAATGAAGATAATCTATTTCGTCGGCACGGCAGGAAGCGGCAAGAGCACCCTCGTCAGCGCATACCGCTCATGGCTCCTGGAAAGGGGCATCGACGTCGCGGTCCTTAACCTGGATCCAGGGGCGGACGCACTGCCCTACGAGGCGGATGTGGACATAAGGGAGTGGGTATCCATGAACGAGGTAATGGACGAGTACGCTCTGGGACCGAACGGAGCTCAGGTGGTCGCCGCGGACCTCATGGCCCTGAATGTGAGAAAGCTCACTGAGGCCGTTGACGAGATGAAGAGCACATTCCTCCTGGTGGATACACCCGGGCAGCTGGAGCTGTTCGCCTTCAGGGAGTCCTCCAATGTGATAATGGAGGCTCTCGGGAAAGAGAGGTCCATGACGGCGTACCTTCTAGATCCCATGCTCTGCAGAAGTCCCAACGGATTCATCTCAACCCTTGTGCTTTCCTCTCTTGTGCAGTTCAGGTTGGGTGTTCCCATGATCAACGTACTGACGAAAACGGATACCGTTGACCCGGAGACGGTTGAGAGAATGGTGCTCTGGCACAGTGATGAGTATGCCTTGTACTCCGACCTGTCCGATGAGAGCTCAGACCCCAGCACAGTAGTGGGACAGGAACTCTACAAAGCCGTAGAGGGTCTCGGAATGTTCGGGGATGTCCTCGCAGTATCCTCTGAGACCGGTGAAGGCATGGACGGGATACACGCCGCCGCAGTACAGACGTTCTTCGGCGGCGATGACCCCGATGCGGATTCAAACTGAGCTCATCCGAACATCAGGGCCGGAACAGGTTTCATCTTGTTCCTTCCTGCCTCGAGCACCTTTATCTTCGCGTCGAGGAAGTCGTTCATCGTTACAGTGTCCCTGTTGTCCCTTATAGCCAGCATCCCGGCTTCCGTGCAGATGGATTTTATCTCCGCTCCGGATGCGCCTTCGGTGAGCTCCGCCATCTTCCTGGGCACAACCGTATCATCCAGGTTCATCCTGGACGTGTGTATCCTGAAGATCTCGGTGCGGCCGTCGATGTCCGGGAGGCCTATGTCTATTATGCGGTCGAACCTGCCGGGGCGAAGCAGAGCATCGTCCAGTATGTCCGGGCGGTTCGTGGCCCCTATGATCTTGACCTCGCTCAGGGGGGAGAATCCGTCCAGCTCCGCCAGGAGCTGCATCAGGGTCCTCTGGACCTCGCGGTCGCCCGAGGTGGATACGTCAAGTCTCTTGGCCCCGACGGAATCCAGCTCATCTATGAATATTATGCTGGGCGCCTTCTCCTTGGCAAGCTCGAACAGCTCGCGGACAAGCCTGGCACCCTCTCCGATGTACTTCTGCACCAGTTCGGAACCCACCAGCCTTATGAATGATGCCTGAGTGGCATTGGCGACGGCTTTGGCCATCAGCGTCTTCCCGGTTCCCGGGGGACCCACCAGCAGAACGCCCTTCGGCGGCTCGATGCCCACCTTGGCATAGAGCTCCGGCCTGAGGAGGGGGTCCTCCACAGCTTCCCTGAGCTCCAGCATCTGCTGTTTCAGTCCGCCTATGTCATCATAGGTTATGTCCGGCTTGTCCAGTATCTCGGCCCCGGTGACTATGGGGTCCAGAGGCGACGGCAGCACGCTCATGACGGCCAGTGTCTGCTTGTTGAGGGATACTCTGGACCCGGGGATCAGGTTCTCCACCGGGCAGTACTCTGAAACGGAGACGATGAAATCGGGTCCGGTGGAGCTCTTGACTACCACGCGGCCGTCCGGCAGAAGGTCCCTCAGAGTCCCTACTATAAGCGGAGGGCTCTTCAGTCTCTCCATTTCCGCTCTGAGCCTTGTGAGGTCCTTCTGAAGTCTGAAGAGCTCGCTCTCTGAGTAGCGTTTCTCGTTCTCGACGTTCTGAAGATCCTCCATGAGCCTTACGTTGCGCTCCTCCAAGAGGCTTATCTTGGACTTAAGCTCGGAGGCCAACTCCTTGTTCTGTGAGTTTTCCATCTCCATTCTCTCTCCCTCATCAATATTGCGCCTTGTTTTATTACCTTTCGTATGATTAATGGATATCATGTAGGTGGATAAAGGTCTCGGAGAGGGCCTCGTCATGTTTAATTATATATCCGTCGTTGGGATGGAACATATGATCTGTGAAATGTGCGGCAAGGATGTGCCGACGACAAAGCCCGTGTTCATAGAGAGGACCAAGCTGAACCTGTGCGGAGCCTGTGCCAGGTTCGGGGATGAGCAGAGGGAGTCCAAGGGAGTGGCCCAGAAGGGCCCGAGCGCACAGGCCATAGAGCAAAGGCTGCAGTCCCGCGAGAGGAGGATGCAGACCAGGGATATCTACTCGGGGAAGGAGAGCCGGCACCTGATGGACGAATACGGAGAGGCCATAAGGACAGCCCGTATGAGGAAGGGACTGAGCCAGGAGGATTTCGCCGCATCCATTGGGATAAAGAAGGGGATGCTGTCCAAGATAGAGGCCAACGACCTGATACCGGAGGATAAGCTGGTGGCGAGGATCGAGAAGGCCCTGGGCATATCGCTGATGGAGGAAGTGGCATACTCCGGCGGCACCCAGAGCGGGTCATCGGGCAAGATGACCCTTCAGGATTTCATAAGGAGAGAATGATCATTCCCGGGAGATCCCGGAGTAGACCTTCTCAGCTATTTCCGAGATATCGGTCCCGTTGTCCCTGAGGACGATCAGGCCCGCGGCCTCGGGGGATATGCCCAGTCTCTTCTGCAAAGCGTTGCTGGCCGAGATGAAATCCTTCTTCCTCATCCCGTGCTTCTCCGCGAAAGCTATGATCTGGGGAAAATTCATGGAGTCCGTCTCCCTTGAGGGAGCAGCCTTCCTGATGAGATCCGCCGGAGGCCTGTACGCCACGGGGACATCCGCACCAGCGACGTCGAAGGCCGGTCTTATGAGGTCCCCGTCCCTCTTGACCACCTTGGCAGCCAACAGAGCGGCCAGCAGCTCCTTGGCATCTGAGTAAGGCATCCACCTGAAGTCCATGGATATGCCCATAAGGAACTCCTTCTCGGTCACGACGCTCTTGCCTTTGTTCCTGAAGAACGCCGCCGCGCAGAGCATAGGTTCATCTGTCACAAGCTCTTCATGGAGCCAGCCTCTATATTTCCTTTTCACTCCTAGCAGCGGGGAAGCGGTCAATCTCCAAAACCTTTATAATCATCATCCTAATACCCAACGTTGCCCTGAAGGTGAGTCTATGAAATATACAAGATTTGAGAAGGCGAGGATTATTGGTGCCAGAGCTCTCCAGATCTCATATGGCGCTCCGGTCCTAACAGAGTACCCGGAGAACATGATCGACCCCATAGACGTGGCTCTCTTGGAGTATGAAGAGGACCTTATACCGATAACCGTAGTCAGGGACTGAACTGAGGATTACACATGAGTGAAGCGGAGAACAACGATTTACTGATCGCCGAGGACATCTATCTTACGTCCGGCGTGCACATCGGCACACAGCAGAAAAGCGCCGATATGAAGGATTTCATATACAAGGTCAGACAGGACGGCCTTTACGTTCTTGACGTGAAGAAGACCGACGAGAGGATAAGGTTCGCAGCGAACTTCCTCTCCCGCTTCGACCCCAAGAAGATCCTGGTGGTCTCTTCCAGGCAGTACGGGCAGAAACCCGCCAGGGAGTTCTCCAAATCGATCGGCGCACCCGCTTCCGCAGGCCGTTTCGTCCCCGGGACACTCACCAATCCGATAAGCAAAGACTTCATCGAGCCCGAGGTCCTCCTGTGCACCGATCCCGCCGCTGACAAGCAGGCGCTGAAAGAGGCACTGAATGTGGGGATCCCGATCATCGCAATGTGCGATGCCAACAACGAGACCAGGAACGTCGACCTCGTAATACCCACCAACAACAAGGGAAGGGCTGCGCTGGCGTGCGTGTACTGGCTCTTGGCCAGGGAGGTCCTTGTCGCAAGGGGCGACCTTAAGGACCCGGAAGATTTCGCCTTCACCATCGAGGATTTCGAGGCAAGGCTCTAAAACTATTTCCCCTCCAAACAACTTACTCTTTTCATGAGATATCCCGCAGTCGCAGGCAAATTCTATCCCCTCGACAGGGACGCCCTTGCCGCGGAGCTCAATTGGTGCTTCTCGGGCAAGCAGGGACCGGGGCTTCCGGGGAAGTCCTCCGGGAAGAGGAGCATATCCGCCATAATGGCGCCTCACGCAGGCTACAGGGCATCCGGGATGAATGCCGCCTATGCATACAAAGCGGTGGCGGAGGACGGGCTGCCCGAGGCCTATGTCGTGATAGGTCCGGATCATCACGGAGTGCCCTTCGATTACGTTATGTGCGGGGACCCGTACGTCACACCTTTGGGCGAATGCAGGATACATGAGAAGATAGCGGGCAGGCTTTCAGAGCTCATACCGAACAGCCCCAATGCCCATATGAGAGAGCATTCCGTCGAGGTCCAGGTCCCGTTCATACAATTCATAGACCCGGATGCGAGGATAGTGCCGGTGATCATGAGGAGGCAGGACCCCGTCTCCGCGGAGCGCCTCGCATCTGCGATCAGGAGGGCATGCGAAGGCCATGATGTCATCATCGTCGCATCATCGGACCTCTCCCATTACGTTCCGAGACAGGAGGCGGCCCGGCTCGACGGGATCATATTGGATGACATTTTGGCACTGAACATCCGGTCCATGTACGGGCACATAAGCGATCTGCGCATATCCGCATGCGGATACGGCCCCGTGGCAGCGGCCATATCCGCTGCAAGGCCATCGTCGGCAGAGCTCCTCAGGTATTCGGATTCATGGGATTCCCTGGGATATGACCCGACGGCAGTCGTCGGATACGGTTCCGTGGCATTCAGGAGATGAAGCACGGCTGAACTGTGTGGCAAAACGATAAACCTATTAAGCAGTGCCATTCATATGTCGTTCCATGGAAAACGAAGCACCGCTTTTCTGCACACAGTGCGGCGCGACGCTTAACGAGTCCGCTACCTTTTGCCAGGAATGCGGCACGCCCCGTGAGCGGAACCGTCGCGAGCGGCACGCCCGATCATCAGAACAAGAAAGGCAACGACAACAACAAAGGAAAACTCATCCTGGTCACAGGCATGCTTGTGGTACTTGCGGGATTCTCCCTGTATTTCGGAGCCATGATGCTCATGGATGCGGTTGCCATTGCCAATGAGGTCATGAATGATCCGGCCAGTGCCCAGGTGATGATCGACTACGGTATAACCTATGATATGCTCCTGTCCTCAGTCGAGACGGCGGGATATCTGATGATCGCAGTCGGGGTATTGGCCTTGGTCGATGCGGCCCTGACGTTCACCAAGAGGTTCTGGGCCGTTGCGTTCGTACTCACGATAATCCTGACCGTTCTGATGTTCTGGACCCTGATCGGTCTGGTTCTCGGGATAATAGCGATCTATTTCCAGTACACGGCGAAAAGCGAGTTCGCATAACAAGGGAATATATGCGGGGGGATTCCCCCGCATTTTTGTTTCTCAAGCTCAGATGGCTTTGAGGAATCCGACCTTGGGCTCATAGGCCAGGCCGTCATCCATCAGAGCATCGGACGCTTCCTCCACTTCCTCGGGAGACATACCGTTCTCGGCGGCCTTCTTCAGAATCACATCCATGGATACCCCGAGCTCGCCCATGTCCATCGCTTCCAGGAGGCTGAGCAGGAACTCCTTGCCTTTGCCCGTATCCTCTCCCAGAACGATCTCGTCCGGTGCGTCGGCGATATCCTCCGGAAGACCCAGATCGATGTTCCTGTCGGGCAGGAGCATCCGGAGAGAATTCTGGACCAGCTTCAGGTACTTGGAGCTCTCAGGTATCCCGTAATGCTCCAGAGCGCTGATTATGCCGTCCGCATCCTCCTGGGAGAAACCTTTGTTGACGAGGTCCTGCCTCCCGGCGTTCTGCACACGCAGCGCATCCTTCATCCTCACCAGGCGGTCCCAGGTGGACTGGGCGGCTTCCAGGACCCAGAGGTTCCTGGTTCTCTCGTCGATGTTGGTTACGGTCTCCGGTCTGACGGTGACGAAGACCCTGCCGTCGTCTGCCGTGTAGGTGCGGACCTTCCCGACAACCGCGACATAGGAGGGGGCCTCGATATCCGCCATTGACGCGGCGGCGTTGGGCTGGAACCTTCCCACATTTATGAAGAAATTCCCGGAGACATCCTGTATCCTCCCTCTCCACATGGGCTCCTCCTCGGTGCCGGTGTTCTCCTTGTCCAGGAGCACCCCTGCGATCAGGATCCTGTTCAGTTTCGCACCCAGAGGGGTCACCAGGTACGAGGGGGACTTCTCCTCCTCGCTCTTAATCTCCAGGCTGGAGGAGTTCAGCTCCCCGGCGAACACCCTCCAGGCGGTCTCTCTGGCGTTCATAGCGCTCCCTCCACGACATCCAGCAGCTTGGTGGCAGCCTTCTCGATATCCACTTCCTCTGTGTCAGCCTCGCTGACGATCATCATCGGGCCGTACTCATCGCTCATGACGTTGCCCCTCAGGACGAGCCTTTTCATCAGTATCTTCGGGGCTATCTCCCTGGCGATTATGCCGGATTCCCCCCTGGCCTTGGAAAGGCTGACTGCGTTCTCGAGGGTCACGCCCGTCAGTTTCTCGGTAAGCTCTCTGTTGAGCACTGCGCCTATGGCGCCGCTCCCGTCATCCAGCACGATCTTCATCCTGAGGTCGTGAACGGGGTCTATCTTCCCGTGGTTGGTGCATTCCCCTCCCAGCACTGAGCGGTTGCACTGCGGGCATCTGAATATGAGCCCGCTCCCTCCCCTCAGATCGACCACGAGGCCGGAAACGGTTATATCCAGGCCACCGCCGGACTCAGAGACCTCCCTCAGAGTTTTGTTGCTGGATATATCCAGATCCGCACTCCCGAAGGGGTCGTCGACCCTGCTGACCTCGGATCTGTCCCCTATGTTCAGCTGGGGGATGCCCTTCCATCCGCGTATGTAAGCGTTGGTGATGAGGATCGTCTCCCCTTCTTTCAGATTGTGATCGTTCCAGGCAGAGAACTGCACCTTCCCGGTGTCGTCAGCCATCAGACCCGAGTACACGATCTTGTCCTCCCCTCTGACGTTGACATTCCTCTCCTCCACCGAGAGGATCCTGCCGGTAACGGACACGTTGCCCATGCCCTCCTTCAGGCCCCCGATCTTGGATTCCACGGAGGTGTAGGATATGGTGCGCTCCGGTAAATCGATGGTTGCATCGCTTTTCTCCACGACACCGCGGCTGCCCATGTTGACCTGGATCCTGTCGTTCCATGTCTTTATGTAAGCGTTCTTGAAAATGTATACCGAGCCCTTCTCCAGATCGTAGCTGTCGCTCCAGATGGTGAAGGATGCAGTTCCCGTATCATCCCCGAGTATTCCGGAGATGATCGTCTTGTCCTCCCCTCTGGCACGTATCTGCTTCTTCTCCACGTATACGACCCTGGCGGTTATGTCCACGTTGGGTTCGTTGCCTGCCAGGTCCCCGATCTTCTTCGATACGGCATTCCCCGTGACGAATCCGGACTCCTCCCCGCCGAACTTCCGCCTTATTGCGCGCTTGGCGGATTCCATATCGACGCCGTATTCGTTAACATATTTGTCAAGCTCATCCATGAGCTCTTTCTCAGTCACTTTCTCTTCAAGCACCCTTTTCAGTTCTTCCACATGGGGTGTCAGTTCTTCCTTGTTCATTCTACCGACTCTCCTTTTACGAGGGGGTCTCGGTCAGCCCCCCCGTTTTCCCCATCGAAGGGTCACTTAATAAGTTCTTGCAGGGGGTCACCGAAAGCAGATCACCGTCAAGATGCAGACGATTCGGCGGAAGCATTCCAAAGGTAACCTTTAAATGAGGAAATCAAATAGAGGACATGGTCCCTAAGAAGAAGATCGATTCGATTTTGGAAGATTACGACAAGGACGAGATCACCATCGCGACCCTTTGTTCTCACTCGTCTCTGCAGATCTTCCACGGGGCCAGGAAGGCCGGGTTCAAGACCCTCGGCCTGACGATATCCCACGACACGAAGTATTACGATGCCTTCCCTCTTGCGAAGCCGGATGACATAATCCGCTACAAGGACTTCGACGACATGGAGGACAGGGTGGAGGAGCTTCACGACAGGAACGTGATCATAATCCCCCACGGTTCCTTCGTTGAGTACATGGGACCCAAGAGATTCGAGGACTACGAGGTGCCGGCATACTGCAACAGGGCCGTTCTCCAGTGGGAGTCCAACAGGGACATGGAGAGGCAGTGGATAACCTCGGCAGGTGTGGCCATGCCCCGTATATTCACTGACGCAAGGGAGATATCGGAACCGGTTCTGGTGAAGTACTTCGGTGCCAAGGGCGGAAGGGGATTCTTCATCGCCAAGGACTATCCGGATTTCAAGATGTCCATAGACAACACCCAGCCGTACACCATCCAGGAGTACTGCCTGGGGACCAGGTACTATCTGCATTTCTTCTACTCGCCGTACAGGGAGGACGGCTACAAGGTGTCCAGGGGCGGGACCCTCGAGATGCTCTCCATCGACAGGAGGGATGAGAGCAACATAGACGAATTGTACAAACTGGGCTCGGTGGAGGAACTGAAGAGGCACGGCCTCTACCCCTCCTTCGTCGTCACGGGCAACATGCCTGTCGTCATCAGGGAGTCCCTTCTGCCGAAGGCCTTCGAGATGGCGGAGAAGATAGTCAACCGTTCCTACGATCTCTTCGGAGGGATGTGGGGCCCGTTCTGTCTGGAGACCATTGTGACCGATAAGCTGGAGTTCAAGGTCTTCGAGATCTCCACAAGGATCGTGGCAGGGACCAATCCCTTCATATCAGGCTCTCCCTATGCCGATCTGATCTACCCGGGTATGAGCACCGGAGGACGTATAGCGAAGGAGATCAGGGAGGCCGCGGAGGACGGATCCCTTAAGGATCTCATGACCTAATCCCGTGTTGTACGTCGGATGCTCAGCAAAAAAATATCTATTCAGTTGTGCTAGAGGTCGAATCAATGGTTTCGAAGAGGCTGCAGAATGTCCCTGCGTCGGGAACGGTAAAGATCGCGAATCTCGTCAGTCAGATGAAGGCTGACGGCGTGGACATTGTTTCGTTCTCCATGGGAGAGCCTGATTTTGCCACACCTGACAATATAGTGGAGTCCTGTGTGGAATCCGTCAGGAGCGGTTTCACGCATTATACTCCGTCCATGGGGATAACGCCTCTGAGGAAGGCCATAGCAGCCGAGGCCGTCAGCAAAGGGATCCCCTGCAAGGCCGCCAATGTGCTGGTGACCCCGACGAAGCAGGCGATATTCATGATTGCCCTGGCGTACCTGGATCCGGGTGACGAGGTCCTTCTGCCCGACCCGGCATGGGTATCCTATGAGGCCGTCATCCGCCTGTCCGGAGCCGAGCCTGTGTATATCAACACGAAATTCGAGGATTGCTTCGTGATCGACCCCGCAGATGTGGAGGCCGCCATAACGCCCAGGACCAAGATGCTCATCATAAACTCCCCTTCGAATCCGACGGGTTGCGTGCAGCCTGAGAGCGTCCTGAGGGAGATATCCAAGATCTGCGCCGACAGAGGCGTGAGGATCATGTCAGACGAGATCTACGAGCACATAATCTATGGGGGGAAGCACTTCCCCATGGCATCCTTCGATGGTGCCTTTGACAACACATTCACCGTATCGGGTCTGTCGAAGACATACGCGATGACGGGATGGAGGATCGGCTGGGTCATAGCCCCTGAAGAGGATATAAGGGCGATAAACAAGCTGCAGACCCACTCGATAACCTGCTGCACATCCTTCGTCCAAACGGCTGCGGTGGAGGCCATGAACGGCCCTCAGGAAAGCCGCTGCAAGATGGTCGCGGAGTTCAAGAGGCGCAGGGACCTGGCACTGGACCTGATAAACGACATACCGGGTCTCGAGTGCTGCAAGCCCGACGGAGCCTTCTATCTCTTCCCCAAGTACGAGAAGAACATCAAATCCACGGACCTCGCAGAGCATCTTCTGCAGAAGGGTCACGTTGCCGTGACCCCGGGAAGGGCCTTCGGACCTGCCGGGGAAGGATTCTTCAGAGTGTCGTACGCAACGTCCGAGAGCCAGATAATCGAGGGTTTCTCCAGGATAAAGAAGAGCCTCTCCCAGTTGTGAGGCGCGTGCACGCATGCACGCAAATATTATATCCGCCCGTCCGATAGAGGAGGAGTCCCTGTGAAAGGGCATCCTCCGAGGAGATTAGTTTGAGCAGAAGATTATTCACCGTCGGTCCTGTCAATGTAGAGCCCGAGGTGCTGCAGTCCACGACCAAACCGATGATCACGCACCGCAGCAAAGAGTACAAACAGTTGCACGGCAACATCGTCGAGAAGATAAGGAAGGCCCTGGGAACGGACATGAACGTCTTCTTGCTGGGCGGTTCCGCCACGGTTCTCATCGAGGGGTCCGTGAGGAACGCTGTCTCGAAGAAGTGCCTGAGCATATCGAACGGTTCCTTCGGGGAGCGGATGATCGACTGTGCCACATACAACGGCAAAGAGGTCGTAGCCGTAAAGGTCCCCTGGGGCCGGGCCATGCGGCCGTCCCACATTGAGGGGAAGGTCGGGGAGGACATAGAATCCGTCAACTGGGTCAGCAATGAGTCCTCCACCGGAGTGCTCAATGACAGTGTTGCCATTGCCGGTGAGGTCAGGAAGCAGAACCCTGATGCGATGATCATAGTCGATGCGGTGACGTCGGCCTTCGCTGCCGATCTCAAGGTGGATAAGATGGGCGCCGATGCCATAGTCTTCGGGACCCAGAAGGCCCTTGCGCTGCCCCCCGGCCTGGCCATCGGGCTCATAAGCGACAGGATAATAGAGCGTTCTGCGAAAATACCGAACAGCGGTTACTATACCAACTTCCAGAAGCTGAAGAAGAACGCCGACGAGAACTACGCCCTGACGACTCCCCCTGTGTCCCTCCTCTACGGACTGGACTATCAGCTGGACAGAGCGCTGTCGGAGGGCATGGCCGCCAGGTACAGGAGGCACGATAAGATGGCCTCCATGGTTGAGAAATGGGCTGACGAGAATCTCAACGGTCTTTTCCCGGAGGAGGGCAGCAGGTCCAAGACCATAGGCGTTCTCAACCGCGGAGAGCTCGATTTCGATGCATTCCACAAGGCCCTGAAGGCTAAAGGTTACGAGATATCCAACGGATACGGGGAGGTCAAGTCCTCGACATTCAGGATAGGGCACATGGGGGACGTCACCCCGGATACGCTGGCGGAGCTGCTTGACACGATGAAAGGAATAATGGAGGAGATGAAATGAAGGTTCTTGTTTCGGATCCCCTGTCCGATGAAGGGATCAAGATCCTCGTCGACGCGGGGATAAAAACGGATGTTAAAACAGGTCTGTCGGAGGATGCCCTCTGCGCCATAATAGGAGAATACGACGGTCTTGTCATAAGGAGCGGCACCAAGGTCACCAAGAAGGTCCTGGATGCCGCGAAGAATCTCAAGGCGGTGGGACGTGCCGGTGTCGGAGTGGACAATGTGGACATTCCCGCAGCCACCGAGAGAGGCATACTCGTGATGAACACCCCGGCCGCGAACATAGTATCGGCGGCCGAGCACTCCTGCGCCCTCATATTGTCGACGGCCAGGAACATCCCGTGGGCCCATGCGTCAATGCACGCCGGGAAGTGGGAGAGGAACAAGTTCGTAGGCAAGGAGCTCAACGGGAAGACCCTTGGGATCATAGGCGTAGGCCGCGTAGGCGGCGAGGTCGCCAAGCGCCTGAAGCATTTCAACATGGAGATAATCGGTTATGATCCATTCCTGCCGAAGGAGGTTGCGGACAGCATCGGCGTCCGCCTTACGGATCTGGAAGAGGTCCTCAGGAAGTCGGATGTGATGACAATCCATACGCCCCTGCTCCCTGACACCAGGAACATGATAAGCAAGAAGCAGTTCGACATGATGAAGCCCAATGCCATGCTGGTCAACGTTGCCCGCGGCGGCATAGTCGACGAGAAGGCGCTGTACGATGCTCTCAAATCCAAGAGGATCGCCGCGGCGGCAGTGGACGTATGGGTGGAAGAGCCCCTGTGCGAATCCGAGAAGTGCCTTCTGGAGCTGGACAACCTGGTGACAACGCCCCACCTGGGAGCGAGCACCGAAGAGGCTCAGGAGAGGGTTGCCGTAGAGATAGCCCATTCCATGGTCAGGTTCCTCAAGGAGGACACGATTGACAGCGCCGTCAATGCGCCCAAGGGCAAGCTGGACCCCGAGACGGCGGCATATCTTCCCCTGGCAGAGGACCTGGGGATAGTGGCCCATCAGGTGAACGGCGCAAGGCCCATCGACAAGCTGGAGATCATAGCTTGCGGGGAGACAGCCAAGCTGGACATCCGCAGGATCTCCACATCCGTGGTCATCGGCGTGCTTCAGAACATAATCGGCGAGAAGGCCAACATGATCAACGCCATGAGCATAGCCAAGGGAAAGGGCATATCCGTCATGGAATCCAAAGGCGATGACAACACTATATACGACGGGACCCTAACTGTAAAGGTCACATCCGGCAGCGAGACCACCATGGTCCGCGGTACGGTGTTCGCCGGAATAC
This sequence comes from Methanomassiliicoccales archaeon RumEn M2, assembly GCA_001421175.1. Taxonomy (GTDB): domain Archaea; phylum Thermoplasmatota; class Thermoplasmata; order Methanomassiliicoccales; family Methanomethylophilaceae; genus RumEn-M2. The sequence goes on from LJKL01000009.1 coordinate 76,546, forward strand.
CCCGGCTCGTAGGGGTGAACGGATACTCATTCGAGATGGCCATGACCTCCGACCTGATAATCACCCGTTACACGGACAGGCCCGGGGTGATCGGTTCTGTGGGGAAGATACTCGGCGACGCCAACATAAACGTGGCACAGATGACCGTCGGCAGATCGTCCCCCAGCGGGGACGCGGTCATGATAATGGCAGTGGACGGCAAGGTGCCTCCCGCCATAATCTCCAAGATCGATTCCGAGATAGGCTCGAACATAACGAGATACATAAACCTGCTTTGAGGTGGGAAATGACAGGCATAATCACGGTAGAGGAACTGACCCAGGCGATAAAGAACAGTCCCAACAACAGAGGAATCGATGAGGTGGAGGCCGGAGACCTGGCTCTCCATGTCCTCAATTTCTTCGGATACTCCGAGAGAATAATCGACAACATCCTGGAGCCGGAGGACAGGGATGCCTTCTACATGCTGGAGGATAATGCCATACTCACCACCGAGAGGGAGGAGACAACCCTCTACGACGGAAGGGAGTGGAGGATACACTACTGGCTCTTCAGGCGCGACAAGATCGAGGAGCTTGCGGAGAACCGGACCGAGACCGCGGAGCCGGAGGCGGAGAACCTGTCTGTATACGACGAGCTCCCCGACGACATCTGGAACCGCGGAAGCGAACAGTGATCCCTGGCCGTCTTCGGCCATCTCCCCTTCATCCTTTTTATACTTGTAAGCGAAGACGTCCGCATGGACGTCTTCCCCTACAGGTACCGCCGTCATCAGCGCGATATCGTGGATTTCGTGAAGGCATCCGTATCCCATGGCTGCACAGCCGTCATGGAATCGCCCACCGGGACGGGCAAGACCGTATGCTCCCTGTCCGGCGTCCTATCCGAGGCGATGGAAGCCGGCAGAAAGGTGCTGTTCCTCACAAGGACGAAGTCCCAGCAGAGACAGGTCATCTCCGAGCTCAGGGCCATCTCGAAGCGGGCGCATGTGTTCGGAGTTGCCATGCAGGGCCGCACGCCATCCACCTGCCCGTCCATAGCAGGAGACCCCGAGCTCTCCTCCGGCTCCTCTGAGGAGCTCTCCAAGTATTGCTCAGCAATGAAGAAAGAGGAGTGCGGAACCAGGGGATGCGAGTTCTTCGACAGGATGTGCCAGGATGGCATAGATGACGTCATAGACCATATGAGGCGTACCATGCCGGAGCCGGAGGAGCTGCAGGAATACTGCGCCGGCCGGGGCATATGCCCCTATGAAACGGCGAAGGCCGCTCTGACCTATGCGGACGCGATCGCGGTGCCCTACTCCTTCTTCGCGATACCGGACATCAGGAGGCGCCTGGAGGATTGGGGGAACTTCGCTCTTCAGGATGTAACGGTGATAGTGGACGAGGCCCACAATCTTCCGGACTATCTGCGGGATGTCATGACGTCCGAGTACACAATGAGGGCACTGGATCTTGCGGAGAAGGAGGCAAGGGAATGGAACGATCCCCTTCTGTGCGAAGGGATCAGGGCAACGATGCTCACCGCAGCCATCGGCTCCGCTCTGGCGGAGGCAGTAGAGGAATTCGTTGTGGATGAGGATGCCATGCTCCCCCCATATTATCTGCAGGACGCGCTCATGGGGAAGCTCGGAGCGACCTCGGCATCCCTGGAACGGGCCTACAGATCCCTGGTGGAGATGGGCGAGGTGGTGACTGAGAGCAAGAAGGCCCGCAGGAAGCTCCCGAGATCGTACATGGGCTCCCTGGGGAGGTTCCTTCAGTTCTGGGGCCGTTGTGAGGACGAGATATACGTGAAGCTTGTGAACGGAGGCGAGAACCCCTCCTTCGAGGCTTATTGCATGGACCCGTCACCTGCCGCAGAGCCCTTCAGGATATGCCATTCCTCTGTTCATATGTCAGGCACCATGGGGCCGCTGGACGAGTACGTTTCAGAGCTTGATCTGAGAAGAGCAAAGACCCAGATGTTCGAATCCCCCTTCGATCCCGGGAATCTGAGAACAGTTCACGCCACGGATGTCACCACGAAGTTCGGTGAGTTCGACGACCGGGATAACAGGGAACGGATGGTGTACCATATAGTCTCCCTCATAAGATCCGTGGACAGGAACACCGCCGTATTCTTCCCGTCGTACAGGATAATGGATGATCTGCTGTCCCTGGGTCTTTCGGAGCTCATCGGTAGGCCCACGTTCATGGAGTCAAGGGGGATGGACCAATCCGAGCTCACGGATGAGATAGGAAGGTTCAGGTCCGCTGAGGGGGCCGTGCTCTTCGCTGTTTCCGGAGGAAGGGTCAGCGAGGGCATAGACTTCCCCGACAGGGAGCTGGAGATGGCCGTGATAATAGGAATCCCCTATGCGTTCATGAGTGTTAAGCAGAAGGCCCTGGTACGGTATACGGATATAAGGCTGGGAAACGGCTGGGAGAGGATAGTGAGGGCTCCTGCGGTCAGGAAGATGAGGCAGGCAAGGGGCAGGCTCATAAGGTCTGATACCGACAGAGGGTTCTGCGCGGTGCTGGACAGACGGGCGGCGGGCCTGAAGGGCTTCGATGCCTCCCCGTCCGAGAACCCTGCCGGGGACGCCGTCATCTTTTTCTCCGGTAAAAACAATTAAACCATTGCCCTGCCTACCTGCGGTAAGGCGAAACATGACCGCATTGGAGATCTTGTCAGCAGTTCTGGTGGGACTCTGGGTTTTCGTGCCCGCGCTTCTTCCCAACCCCGCCGCGGTGATATTCGGCGGCGGGAAGCCCGTGGATTTCGGAAGGACCTGGAAAGGAAAAAGGATATTAGGGGACGGCAAAACCTGGCGCGGCCTCTTCGGGGGTGCATTCGCGGGGGTTGCCATAGGTCTGATCCAGATGGGCATCGCGCACCTTCTCGGATCCCCTGACCTTTGGGGATTCGGGCCGCTGTGGTCCGGCATAGGCATACTGTTCACGCTGTCCTTCGGTGCGGTCCTGGGAGACATGGGCGGGTCCATGATAAAGAGGAGGATGGGCAAGGAGAGGGGGGCCGAGATGCCGATCCTGGACCAGTATGATTTCCTGATAGGCGCATTCCTTCTGACCGCACTTTTCTATCCCGAATGGATATACTCCGTCTACATAGAAGGATGGAGCATACTGGCACTTATCGTCCTGTTGCTGATCACGTACATTCTGCACAGGGTGGTCAATATAATAGGTTACAAGGCGGGTGTTAAGAATGAGCCATGGTGAGGGAAGGCTGTCCAAGGCGCTGAGGGAATGCGGCGCCCTGCAGTTCGGAGATTTCGTTCTGGCCTCGGGTGCCAGGAGCGAGTATTATATCGACATAAAGAAAGCGTCCACTGACCCCGCCGTCCTGAGGATAATCGCGGAGGAGATGGCAGCCAGGATGAAGGAGGACGGTCTGATGCCGGACAGGATCGCAGGCGTGGTTCTGGGCTCTGTGCCCTTGGCCGCAGCCCTGGCCCTGGAGACCGGGATACCTTATGTGATGGTCCGCAAGGAGAAGAAGGACCACGGGACAGGCAAGCTCATAGAGGGGACCCTCTGCGAAGGGGACAATGTTCTCGTGGTCGAGGATGTGGTCACTTCCGCAGGGTCCAGCATCTCGGCGATAGGTGTTCTCCGGGGCGCAGGGGCGAAAGTCTCCGACATCATATCCGTGATAGACAGGGAGGCCGGGGGCAGAGAGGCTCTGGCCGGCATAGGAGTGACCCTTCGCCCTCTGGTAACGGCATCCGGCATATTGGGCCGGAGGGAATGATGAGGCCGGATCCGGACTGCAGGCTCTGCGGCCTGTGGGAAGGCAGGACGAAGATAGTCCTTCCGTCCGGGGACCCGGATTCCAGAGTGGCTCTTGTGGGAGAGGCGCCCGGTGCCACGGAGGATGCGGAAGGCGTGCCCTTCGTCGGAAGGTCCGGGAAGCGCCTTACGCGGATACTTGCGGAAGCCGGGGTCGACCGCGATGACCTGCTGATAACGAACACGGTCAAATGCAGGCCCCCCGGCAACAGGGACCCGAAGCAGTCCGAGATGTCCGCATGCAGGGTCTTCCTGGAAGGGGAGCTGTCCTCATGCGAGGTGGTCGTCGGTCTGGGGAGATCGGCCTGCAGGGATATTCTCGGATATCCTGTTAACATGTCCGAGGTCGCCAACAGGGATTTGCGGATCACGATCGGAGGCAGGGATGTGGTCTTCATACCCACATTCCATCCCGCCGCATGCGTTTACGGTAAAGCGGCCCAGGAGGGTCTGAGGATAACCGCCGAGAGAATAGCCAGGGAGCTGAAGCCATGACGGCCTTCGCCTTGGATATGGACGGAACGGTCTACAAGGGAGAGAAAGCTATCCCCGGGGCCGCCGGGTTCGTCTCATTCCTCAAAGAAAAGGGGATCCCCTTTGTCTTCCTCACGAATAACTCATCCCACGGCAGAGCTTCTATCTTCAGAGATTGGAGAGGATGGGATTCGATGTCTCCTTGGATAACATCCTCACATCGACCACCGCAACCGTGAGATATCTGAGATCCGCACACCCCGGCAGGAGCGTCTATCCCGTGGGCGTGGAGGATCTGGTGAACGAGATCTCCGAGGCCGGCATAGAGACGGACGAGGAGGACCCGGACATAGTCCTGCTGGCCTTCGATACGTCGATAACCTATGAGAAGATCAACAAAGCCTATCGCTTCCTGAAGAACGGGTCCTTGTTCGTAGCGACCCATCCCGACGACCTGTGCCCCACTGAGGACGGGTACGACATAGACATTGGCCCGTTCATAAGGATGTTCGAGTCCATGACCGGGGCCAAAGCCGAGATCGTGGGCAAGCCCAACAGGCGGATGCTGGAGATGGCGGCGGAGAAGATGGGCGTGAGGACATCGGAGGTTGTGATGGTGGGAGACCGCATCTACACAGATATGAGGATGGCTGAGAATGCCGGCACCAGGTCCGTCCTGGTTCTTTCCGGGGAGGCGACAAGAGAGGACCTTGAGGGCTCGGGCCTGTCGCCCACTGCGGTTGTGGGCTCCGTGGCGGATATACCCGCTCTGATAGAGAAATCCGCCCTTTAGCAGAGCCAGTAGGGCACTCTTTTAAAAACATATTTATATCGTTTTTCGCGATAGCATACCCGCCTGCGAAAGCGGGAAATGGGATGCAATAGGAGCCGGGCTCCGAACTGTCCCCCAAAAGGGGTGCACAAGTGTACTTAAAACAGGTTGAGCTAGAGAACTTCAAGTCCTTCGGGGGCAAGATGACGATACCCCTGGTCGAAGGGTATATGGCCGTCACCGGGCCGAATGGTTCGGGCAAGTCCAACATAACGGACGCGATCCTGTTCGTTCTCGGACCCAAGAGCTCCAAGGCGATCAGGGCGGGCAGACTGACAGACCTCATATTCGACGGGGGCAAGAGCAAGAACCGGGCCGATTTCACCAAGGTATCCCTGATATTCGATAACACAGACCGCATGATCTCCTGGGACTCCGATACGGTGAAGCTCACCAGGTTGGTGAGATTCACCTCGGACAGGGAGAATTACAATTCATATTTCTACGTCAACGACCAGAAATCATCCATGGGCGAGTTCGACAGCCTTCTAACCAGGGCAAGGATCAGCGCTGACGGATACAATATGGTGCAGCAGGGGGACGTCACGAGGATCGTCACCATGGGCAACATCGAGAGAAGGCGTGTCGTAGATTCGATATCCGGTATAGCCAGCTACGATGAGGACATCTCCAAGGCCGCCAACGAGAGGCAGGAGGCGGAGATGAACCTGGAGCGCATAAACATAGTTATAGGTGAGCTGGAGAGACAGCTCGAGCAGCTCGAGAAGGACATGGAGTCCGCCAAGAAGTATCTGGAGTCCCAGCGCCGCATGGAGATGGCGAAGGCCCAGTCGGTGCACAGGCAGCTGGAGACTGCAGAGGCCGATCTCGAGTACACCAGGGAGCAGATCGCCGTTCACGATAACGAGATCTCCCAACTCAGGGAGAAGAGGGAGGAGCTCAGGAAGAGGATATCCGATCTGGAGACTGAGATAAAGGACAAGGAGGCCGAGATAGAGGCCCAGGTCGGTCCGGAATATCGCACTCTGAAGGATAAGATCGAATCCGTGAAGATAGCCATGGCGACCTTCGCAGACCGCATGGAGAGGGCGGCCGATGACAAGGAAGAGCAGGAGAATTCCCTGAGCATAGCCAAGCAGATGCTGGCGGAAGCCGAGAAGAGCGTCGGGTCCTGCATCAGGGAGATAGAGGATAACGAGATAGCCCTTAAACTGAAGAGCGGGGTGCTGGAGGAGGCCAAGGCCGAGGCGGCCCGCATAAGCGGGGAGATGAGCAGCAAGGGCGGGGAGCACACGGAGCTCCAGGAGAGGTTGGTCAGAGTTGAGAAGGCCATCGATGAGAAGGGGTCCGCAGAGCACAGGGCCAGCATCGATGCCGCTACGGCGCAGACGGCGGAAGAGGAGGCATCGCGGTCCCTGGCCTCCCTTGAGGAGCAGGTCAACGGAGTGGGCTTCGAGATAAAGGACTGCGAGTGGAGCATCAAGAAGGCGAAGGAGGATGCGGGCCCCGTCTCCGATGTCAAGACATTCACGGAGAAGATATTGGCTGCCAAGAGGGAGGAGGCAGAGCTCGAGAAGCAGGAGGCCGACCTCAACAGCGCCATACGCAGGATAAGCGACGAGTACAACAGCCTGCTGGCGGAGAAGAAGGTCACTGAGAGGGTGACCAGAGGCGCCAATGCGGTCACGGCGGTCCTCGAGATGAGGGATAAGGGCGCGCTCAAGGGGATACACGGGACCATAATGGAGCTCGGGACCGTGGACCCGGAATACGAGACAGCGCTGTCCATAGCCGCAGGCGGTAAGATGCAGGCCATAGTCGTCGACGACGATCAGGTGGCCGCAGATGCAATAGCGGTCCTCAAGAAAGGCAATCTGGGAAGGGCAACATTCCTGCCGCTGAACAAGATGATGGACGGCAAGCCCCGGGCCAAGGCAATAATGTCAGTCAAGGATTCCGAGGCTACGCCATCGATCTGGTAGATTTCGACGATAAGTACAGATCCGCATTCTGGTACGTCTTCGGGGACACGCTGGTGGTCAGGAACATGGACCAGGGGAGGCGCCTCATGGGCGGCATCAGGATCGTCACCATGGACGGGGATCTGATAGAAGCCTCCGGTGCCATGGTCGGGGGCGCAGTGAACAGGCAGGCCACCCTCAAGTTCGGAACGACATCCCAATCAAGACTGGATACGGTCTCTGCGGAATTGAGGGCTGCCAACGAGTCCCTGGACACCCTGCGCATCAAGATGAGGGCCCTGCGCGACAGCATCCGTGAGATGGACAATCAGATGAGGTCCGTCAATGCGGGCAGCATGGAGCTCCAGGGCAAGCTGGGCAGGCTGGAGGCGCAGCTCAAGGAGCTCAGTGATAAGAGGAAGCGGCTGACCGCCGAAGCTGCGGCGAAGAGGGATGAGCTCTCCCGGGCCAAGGAGGCCAATTCCAAGGCGGCCTCGGATCTGGCGAGGATCACATCGGAATTAGAGGGCCTGAGGGCGGAGCGCACGGCCATAAGGGACCGTATAACCGAGATAGCGCCTGCAGAGATGCAGGAGAGGATACAGAGGATAAGGGACTCGGTATACGAGCTGACCAATCAGGTATCCGAGCTGACCACCGAGAAGGCCACGCTGGCCGCCGAGAAGTCCGGCCATGACAGCCACCTATCGTCGATCAAGACGGAGATCGCCAAGATCAGCAAGAAGATAGAGCTGGATTCCGAAGCGATACAGAATGCTTCCGATGAGAATGACAGGAAGAAGGTGGAGCTGAACGCCTTGAGGATAATCGAGGCCGAGATGGAGAGCGGAATAAAGGGCCTCCGTGAGGCCAAGGACGGTCTCCTCGAGAGCAAGATCAAGGCGGAAGGGCAGAGAGATAACATCTTTGAGAAGATCGAGACCAAAACATCCTTCAAGCTGAGCCTGGAGGCCAAGGTCGCCATAACGGAGGAGAGCATCCGCCAGCTGAGGGAGGAGGTCTCACAGATAGGATTCGAGGTCGAGCGCCCCATACCCTCGGAGGAGGAGCTGCGCCGGACGATAAAATCCTGCGAGAACATAATGGCCAGGATGGGGCAGGTCAACCTGCGTGCCATCGAGGATTACGAGGACAGGAAGGCCAGATATGACAGCCTGAGGGCGGATGTGGAAAGGCTCAACGCCCAGATAAAGGAGCTGAATGAGCTGGTCGCCTCTCTCAATTCAGAGAAGAAAGGGCTCTTCATGAAGTCCTACGAGGGCATAGACAGCAATTTCAGGAAGATCTATTCGGAACTCTCCGGGGGAGGGGAAGCCTTCATGAAGCTGGAGAACGAGGATGATCCGTTCCAAGGGGGGTTGGAGATAAACGCCAAGCCGAAGAACGGGAAGCTGCTGAGGCTGGAAGCCCTTTCGGGAGGGGAGAAGTCCCTCACCGCTCTCGCGTTCATATTCGCGATACAGGAGCACCAGCCGTCGCCCTTCTATGTCCTGGATGAAGTGGATATGTTCCTGGACTCCGTCAACGCGGAGATGGTCGCCACAAGGATAAGGAAGAGCGCAGAGACCGCACAGTTCCTGCAGGTCTCTCTCAGGAAGGTGACCCTGGCGATGGCCCAGCACCTGATCGGGGTGATGAGGCAGCCCAACGGATACAGCAAGATAATAATACAGCCGGACTTCGAAGAGGTCTCCAGGTATGAGAGCGAGGCACTGGCACATAAGCAGGAAGCGAAAGAAGAGGAGGGATGAGAAATGAACGGGGATGCACAGACGAGCGACGCGGTCCAACAGCACCTTATCTATCATAAGGCGCTGATAGACGACAACGTCGGGAATGAGAGGATCAACAGGTACATGAGGATCCTGGGGGAGAGCGACAGCATGAAGCTGGGGGATCCTACGGATGAGGCGATAAGATCGATATTCAGCCTCGTCTTCGAAAACCATCTGGACCCATGGGAGATAGACCTCCACGAGTTCGTAAGGCTCTATTCCTCCAAGATAAGCAAGAATGATTATGACATGATAGTCGCCGGCAAGCTGGTGCTAATGGCGTGGAAGATCCTGAGGATGCAGTCGGACAGGACAAGGGAGGTTTCCGAATGCATTGATGATGAGGACGATCTCATCGAAACGGATGCAGACATCTTCGGCGACGAATTGTTCGTTCCCCTGGTGCCGTCGGTGAGCCTCACCCCCGCCATCCGCAGGGAGCCGGTCAGGCAGGTCACCATGATGGAGCTCCTGGACGCCTTCGAGGATGCAAGAGAGGAGATAGAGATCTCCGCCGAGAGGGAGCGCCTGAAGCTGGAACTGAAGGCGAAGGAGCCCAGGAAGTTCGAGAACAAGGCGCACGATGAGGATGACGAGAGGGATGTTGAGGTGGTCTACGAGAAGATACAGAAGCTCGGTGCCGGTGAGATGCTGCTGAGGGACCTGTATACGGCGGATAACCTGGTGAACATCAAGATCTTCCTGGCCGTACTGCATCTGGTCAGGGACGGCAAGCTGGCCGTCAGGCAGGAAGTGCTCCCCTACGGGGACGTTTTCATAGAGCTGAAGGTTGATTGGGCCGCAGGCACGGTGGAGGACGCATCACCGGAGAACGTCATACGCGAGGCGGTGATCTGAGATGGACTCGAAGGGCGCCGTAGAGGCGGCACTCTTCTCGTCCTCCAGGCCCATGAGGGTCAAGGAGGTCGCCGACAAGACCGGGCTGTCGGACCAGACCGTCAGGAAGGCCCTTGCAGACCTGGCGGAGGACTACGATTCCGTGGGCTCTGCCGTGATGGTCTCCAAGATCAACTCCATGTATTCCCTTCGTCTGAGGGACGAGTACAGTCATTTCACTGACAAGTTCTCCGATATGGAGATACCGCCTGCGACGATGAGGACCCTGTCCACGATAGCTTACAATCAGCCAGTGCTGCAGTCCGAGCTGTTCCGGGCCCGGGGCGTGAGGACCTACGAGGATGTCAGGGAGCTTATGAGCATGGGGTTCGTGGCCGGCAGGAAGACAGGTCAGACCCTGGAGCTGACAACCACGAAGAGATTCGCGGAGTATTTCGGCATAGAGGGCGGCAGGATCCAGGACGTCAAGGCGTGGATAGAGAAGAACCAGGGTCAATGACATCCCGGAATCGAAAAATCCCTTTGGAAACCTTTAAATCGTACTCCGTTTGTAGCCGAGACGATACACATGGTCATGCCGCTCGCATTATTGGAGAAATCGCTGGATAAACGGGTGTCCCTGCTTTTGAAGGACGGAAGAGTCCTTGAGGGGAAGCTCACAGGATACGACGAGTTCATGAACATGGTCATCGACGACACGGTGGAGAGCTTCCAGGAAACCGAAGGAAGACGCCTCGGAGTGGTCGTTCTTCGCGGCAACAACGTGGTCAGCATATCGATACTCTGATCCACCCTCTTGGCAGAGCCATAACTTATTTACCCATGGAAAGGGTCTGCCGCTGGTGGCCATGTCTCTCATAGATAGGGTTGACGACGCGTCCAGTAAACGAGGAGTCAAACGAGCCTGGCTAATTCTCGTTGTTCTGATCTTCCTTGTTCTTATAATCCTGCCATCCGTCTACGTCCTTTTCGAAGCGGTCTCCCAGTGGGATCTGATAAGCGGGGTCGCCTCCGACTCCGGGAAGATGGCCGTGATATGGGGGGCCGTAGGCAACTCATTCAGCATCGCATTCATAGTCACGATCATCGACGTAATCGTGGGGATACCGATGGCATGGCTGATGGTCAGGAAGAACTTCCCCGGCAAGAGGTACGTGGACACCCTGATAGACATGCCCCTGGCATTCCCCACCGCCGCCCTCGGATTCTCCGTGGCGATCTTCTGGGGAGTCCCCCAGGGCCTGGACGTGCCCGGCCTGGGGATAGTCCTCAGCCCCTATGTTCTCGTCATCCTTCTGCACCTGATATTCACATATCCCTACATGGTAAGGACCCTCTCCGGGATACTGGAGCAGCTGGACCCGAACTTCGAGACGGCCGGCATGACCTTGGGAGCATCCAGGTTCACTGCGGTGAGGACGATAACACTGCCTCTCTTCCGGGCGGGCCTCGTCACAGGATTCATACTCTGTTTCGCCAGGTCCCTAAGTGAGACAGGGGGCACATACATAGCCCTGAGCCTGATAGGCAAGCAGTCTACCTTCTTCACAGGACCCACGTTCATCAGCGAACTGAAGCATCAGGCAGGCTCTCAGGCGGCCATGCCGGAGCTGATCCTCATCAGCGTTCTGCTCATCGTGTTCGCGCTCCTCATGCTCTTCGTCGCGAAGATGATGATGGATAAGGTGAAGATCCCCTGGTCCAAGGTCTGGCCGAAATTCGAGAGGAGGATCAGCAGAGGTCTGGCAGTGAAAATGAGGAACGGCTTGTCATCCTTGTTCCTTGCGCTTTTCATCATAATCCCCTCTTTTTTCATATTCTCCTTCCTTCTCATCGACGGGCCCCTGCCGGACATGGCAGGCCTGTTCAAGGCCATGGGAATATCCTTCCTGGTGGCCGGGGCGGCCACGGCCTTCGACATCGTGTTCGGAATACCCATGGCCCTCTATATAGCCAGGAACAAGGACAAGAGTCTCGGCAAGGCCTTGGACATGCTCGTGAATGTCCCTCTGATAATCCCGACCACAGCACTCGGGCTGTCCCTGTTCCTGTTCTGGTCCAGCGCATCCCTTCCGGGATTGGTCCTCGTAATACTGGGTCATATATCTTTCACGTATCCTCTCGTGGTAAGGAACGTCATAGGTGCGGTGGAGGAGGTGGACCCGTCCTATGAGGAGATAGCGAAGACCCTTGGAGCCAAGCCATTCCAGGCATTCCGCAAGGTGCTTCTTCCCGTTATACAGTCCTCGGTTCTCGCAGGGTCGATCCTGGCATTCACCAGGAGTCTCGGGGAGACGGGGGCCACAATAGCCATAGATCCCACAATCAACACGGTGCCGATCTACATCGTCAATCTGATAAACAAGTTCACAGAATTCAATAATCCGGATTACGCATACCAGGCGGCCGTGGCATCGATCACGCTGACGGCCGTATGCTTCGTGCTGATGTTGGCCGTGAAATATGCCACCCGCAGGAAGCTCGGAGGTCTGAGACATGACTGAGATAAGGCTGGAGGGTCTGAAGAAGAGGTTCGGTTCGGATATGGCAGCCGACGGCATAGACCTGAAAGTGGAATCGGGGGAGTACCTCTGCATCCTGGGTCCCACCGGTGCAGGGAAGACCACGCTCATGAGGATGATCTGCGGCCTGACGGAGCCGGACGAGGGCAGGGTGTTCTTCGGAGACCTGGACATCACGCATCTGGATACGGCCGAGAGGGGTGCCACCATGCTCTCTCAGACCTACGCGCTCTTCCCCAATATGAGGGTGAAGGAGAACGTGCTGTTCGGCTCATGGATCAAAGGATGGCCCGAGGAGGAGAGCCAGCAGTTGGCCAGGAACATACTGTCCATGATGCATATGGAGTCCAGGTCCAAGGCATATCCGGACGAGCTCTCGGGGGGCCAGCAGCAGAGGATCGCTCTTGCCAGGGCGCTGGCATCAGGTTCCAGGGTTCTGCTCCTCGACGAGCCGCTCCGGGCCTTGGATGCACGCCTCAGGCTGGAGCTGAGGAAGGACCTCAAGGGCATGGTGAAGGCCATGGGCCTTACGGCCATACATGTCACGCACGATCAGGATGAGGCACTGGAGATGGCTGACAGGATAGCGGTCCTCCGGGCGGGGAGGATAATACAGGTGGGCACCCCCAAAGAGGTGTTCGAGGACCCGAAGACACCCTTCGTTGCCAATTTCGTAGGCAGATCCAATATGATCCAGTGCAGGGTTGTCAGCTCAACGGACGGGAAGGTCCTTCTCGAGAGCGAAGGCGGTCTGAGGATGGAGGCCAAGGACGGGGGCCATTCCCCCGGCGCAGAGGTCCTGATGGCGGTAAAGGTGGGCAATACCAAGATATCAACCACCCTTCCCGGGTATTTCGAGGGCAGAGTAGAGAAGATACTCTATGAAGGTGCCACCATAACCGTGGAGGTGATGGTGAAAGGGCTCGGGCTGGTCTATTCCAAGCTGCCTAACAGGAAATTCGATGATTTCCGGGAAGGCAACACGGTATCCGTCAGTTGGAGTCCCAACAAGGCCAAGGTGTTTGATATACCGGAAGGCGGGATAGAGTACGAGATAAGGGTGGACTGAATGCCGCACATCAGACTTGAGAACATAACGATGAGGTTCGGTGACATAACCGCCGTCAGCGACATCGATTTGGAGATCCGTGACGGGGAGTACGTCACAATACTGGGACCGTCCGGATGCGGCAAGACGACCCTGATCAAGATAGTGGCAGGCATATTGCGCCCCACGGACGGCAAGATATTCGTCGACGGTAAGGATGTGACCAAAGTTCCTTTGGAGGACAGGGATACAGGATACGTTTTCCAGAACATCGCCCTGTTCCCCCACATGACTATACGCGGGAATGCGGAGTACGGGCCGAAGGTGCATTCCGTTGAAGAAGGGCAGGCCGAGTCCACAGCGGATGAGTACCTGAGGCTGGTGGACATGCTGGACAAAGCAGGTCATTTCCCCAAGGAGCTCTCCGGGGGAGACCAGCAGAAGGCAGCATTGGCCAGAGCGCTGGCGTCCGGTTCCAGGATGCTGATGCTGGATGAGCCCCTGTCGGCTCTGGATGCAAGGGTGCGTATGGAGCTGAGATATGAGATAAGGCGCATAGTCAAGCGTCTGGGCATAACGGTTCTGCATGTGACCCACGATCAGGAGGAGGCCATGTCCGTCTCGGACAGGATAATCCTGATGCGGAAGGGCAGGATATTCGAGACAGGCACGCCTCTGGATATGTACAGATCTCCGAAAAGCATATTCGCTGCGTACTTCATAGGCGAAACGAATCTTATGGAGTGCACCGTCGAGAGCAAGAGGAAAGGCGGAGGCGTCATCCTTAGATTAAGGAACGACGTTCCTGTAAACGTTTCCAAATCCAAGGCGAATGTGGGCGAAATAGCGATCCTCTCGGTGCGCCCGGAGCACGTGTACACGGCGACGGACGGGCTTAAGGCACATGTGAGGGATGTCGTGTTCATGGGAACATATTGGCGCGTGAGGACGGAAGCAGAGTCCCAGGACTATGTGGACTACAACATACCTGCCGATTCGCAAGTGCCGGAGATAGGAGAGGAAGTGTACTTGGTGTTCAACAAGAAGGCCTCAAGGGTGTTCAAGAGGCCCAAGGAAGGATTAACGGAGGCGATTAAGCTTGAGTGATATGAAGGACATGCTGGAATGGTTCTCCAGGAGGACCGGCGGAGTGGTGCAGAAGGGCAGCAGGAGCCATGGCCTGATAGTTCTTGATACGGTGGTGGAACTGGAGAAGGCTCTGAAAGCCATATCCGAAGGGGACAAACAGACCGCGCTCAAGTGCATAGACCGGGTGATACTCAACGAGAGGGAGGCAGACCGCATAGAGGATACCCTCTGCAAGGAGATCGTCGAAGGGTCCCTGAAGAGCCAGGAGAGAGAGGACCTCCTTCATCTCATCAAGAAGACCGATAAGATATCGGACAAGGCCAATGATGCAGGCCTGTACCTGCAGCTGATCATCGAAACGGAAACCGAGGTTCCCAAATACCTTTGGGATGCCGCGAAGCAGATGGCCTCGGAGCTTGTCCTGTCCGTCAGGCTTCTGATCATGGCATTCGAGAATATGGGGAAGAACAATGTTGAGGTTCAAAGGCACATCGGTTCGATAAATGATCAGGAACGCCTCATAGATCAGATGGATTATGCCAACTTCAGAATGATACTCATGTCGGATATGGATCACAAGGGGATCCTTCTCATGCGCGGTCTTACTGAATCGTTGGAGAAGGCAGCGGACGCAAGCAATTCCTGCGCGGAGACTTTGACTGTGCTGATTATAGCCAGAGGTGCATAACTTGGCTAAACGCCTGTTCGGCACGAACGGTGTGCGCGGTGTTGTCAACGACGATATGACATCGGAACTGGGGCTTCGTCTTGGCAAGGCGATAGGCGAATTCTTCGGAGGGACCGTGGCGATAGCCTCTGACACCAGGGTGTCAGGGGATATGATAAAATCCGCTGTGTCAGCAGGGCTCATGGCCATGGGATGCAGGGTGCTGGATCTCGGAGTGATCCCCACCCCGGCGATACAGTACTTCGTGAAGACCCACAATCATGTTTCCGGAGGCGTGATGATAACCGCTTCTCACAATCCTCCCGAGTTCAACGGCATAAAATGCATCGCTCCAGACGGTACGGAGCTGCACCGGTCTGACGAGGAGCAGATCGAGAAGAAATACGAAGAGGATGTCCCCTGCAAACCCTGGAGTGAGGTCGGCACGAGAGACGAGGTCCTGGGAGCTGCCGATTCCTATGTTGATGCGGTGGTGTCCCTGGTGGATTCGGAGACGATAAGGGCTGCCAACCTGGTCGCGGTGCTGGATTGTGCCAACGGCGCAGCCTATTATACGGCACCCCTGCTGCTCAGCAAACTCAATGTGAGGGCGATAACCCTCAACGCCAACCCCCAAGGTGAGTTCCCGGGCCACCCCAGCGAGCCTACTGAGGATAACCTTGCGATTCTGATAGAGACCATCAAGCACACGAAAGCAGACATAGGGATAGCTCATGACGGGGACGCGGACAGGACCGTATTCATAACCGAGAAAGGAGAATTCATCAGCGGAGACAAGAGCCTGGCACTTATGGCGGAGATGGCTGTTTCCAAGAAAGGGGGAGGTAAGATAGTCACTCCCGTAAGTTCTTCCTCAATGGTAGAGGATGTTGTGGTCAAGGCGGGCGGAGAGGTGATATACACCGCTGTCGGGTCCCCGGTGGTCGCCAGGAAGATGATCGATACGGATGCGATCTTCGGAGGCGAGGAGAACGGCGGACTGATATTCCCTGATATGCAGTACTGCAGGGACGGCGCCATGACCGCAGCCAAGATGCTGGAGTACATAGCCGATAAAGGCTCCCTGCAGGAAAGGATAGATGCGCTGCCCGCTTATTTCACTGACAAGAGGAAATTGGAGTGCCCTGCGGAGATGAGGGAAAGCCTCATGGAGCACCTGAAGAAGCTCAATGCCGCCAGGACCACGGATTCTACTGACGGGTTAAAGATAATCTATCCGGACGGGTGGGTTCTCCTCAGACCTTCCGGCACGGAGCAGATATTCAGGATATACTCCGAAGCCAAGGATACGGAGACGGCAGAGAAGAGAGGAGCTTACTATGAAGGGATAGTGAAGGACTTCCTCAATTCCTACAAGATCTGACCGCGATAACTTCCTTGATCATCCTGGCTGCAAGCAGGGACGTCGTACCGCCGGGGTCGGCGGGAGGACAGACCTCAGTGACATCGAATCCCACCAGGCGGTCTCCCAGCAGGTTTATGGCCTTCTTGACATCCATCGGCGTAAGACCGAAAGGCTCCGGTGTGCCGGTACCGGGAGCGTAAGCGGGATCGATGCCGTCTATATCCAGAGTCAGGTAGATGCCTTCGCATCTCACGCTTTCCATGGCCTTCCTGACAGCCTTCTCGATCCCGAATTCCATTATCTCGTATGAATCTATGAATCTGATCGGATCATCCCGATCCAGTTCCTCTTCGGAAACGGACCTGACTCCCAGAACGAAAACGTTGTCCAGGCCCAGGTGCTCTGCAGCTCTGCGCGTTATGCAGGCGTGGCTCTCCCTGCACCCGAGATACTCATCCCTGGAGTCCAGATGGGCATCGATGGATATCAGGGCTATGCTCTTCTCCTTGAAGCAGCGAATGATCGGTATGTTCACGGAGTGCTCGCCGCCCATGGCTATCGTGAACTTGCCGTCCCTTACGGCAGGGCCCATGACGAAACCGACCTCGTCCATCATGTCCCCGGGGAGCAGGAAATCGTCGCAGTCCCCGTAGTCGTACAAAGCGGCGTCGTAGCGACCGTGCTCGTAATGGGTCCTCTCGAAATTATATGATGCGCGCCTTATGGCGGCAGGGGCCTCCCTGGCCCCGGCTCTGAAACTGGCGGTTCTGTCGAAGGGTATGCCGTACAGGCAGAAATCCGCATCGTTGTAGGATGCCTCAGCATCTGCGAAAGAGGTACCCTGGGGCATCTCACATCAGCTTCATTCTGTCCATGGCCACGAGATACATTATCTCGCCGCCCTCTTCGAGAACGGACTCATGGTCTGCGTTGATGGCCATGCTGAATGTCTCGAAGGTCTCCAGATCCATGATCTGGACCTCGTCGCCGTGTATGGCGAGGACCTGTGCCTTCCTCTTGTCGATCATAGGGACCTGCACTTTGGTGCTGACAGGGCCCACAAGGGATTTTTTGGAACCTGAGAAAATGCTCACAGCATCGATGTTGGCCTTGGCTGACCCGTGCTTCCCGGGCTTGGATGTGGATATCGAGATTATTTTACAAGGCTCGTCATCGATGTTAACGTACCTTCCGACTTTCAGTTCCCTTATTTCCTTTGCTTCCCAATCTCCACCGCCCATATGATTTCCTCTTGACTATTATTCAGATCGGGACAGCTCCCGTCTATCACGTGCCCTATTGACATCGAGCTTATAATTATTTCTTGGAGAACCGGTCGGTTCTGCGTCCGCCCTGGGACTTTGTCGCTCCCTTTCCGTCTTTCCTTTTGGGCGAGGCCTTCTTGGGCGGTTCGGGATATCTGCGTTTGATGTCCGCGAGTCTGCTCTCGAATTCGCTTACGAGCAGATCCCCTCTGTACTCCCCGCCGCAATTGTCGATCTTCGCTGCGATAAGCGCCTTGCCCGCAAGCGATCTGGCTATTTTGCCCCTTTGCCAAAAGGGGGCGGTGTGAACGGAAGGGTGCTGATAGAGCACTCCGTGCTTAGGCGGCCGTTTCCCTGACTTGAGATGCCTGAACATGGCCTTCTCCGCGCCCATCAGCTGTACTGTCGATGACGGCAGCGATGCCAGCCTCCCCAGCCCTCCGGCCAGGGATATCAGCCTTGCGGACAGCGGACCGCCCAGCAGCGCGCACATGTTAGGGCACGAAACTGATACGATATCGGAGATGTAATCCTCCGTTCTCTCTTTGCTCATGTAGACAGAGCACAGCGTACCGGCGAGATCCCTTACGGCCGCAAGGTCCTCCGGGTCCATATCGGAGCCTATGGACTCTATGTCCAATTCCAGTGCGGATATGACCGATCCCCTGTCGCCGTGATCATTTATGGCTCTGGCATATCGTTCGTCCTTGGCGTAGTCCGCAAGCTCCGGGAAATGCATGCCGTACCATTCGTGGAGCCTTTCGCTCATCAGGTTCGCCGTCTCGATCAGATCATCCAGGCTCCTTATCGCCTGTACCAGGTTCCTGTCCCGCGGAATAGGCTCGGACGTCCTGAGCTTCGCAAGCCCCATCATGGCCTCGTGCATGAGGTCCGAGGGGAATCCGAAGGATTCCGCTCTTATGAAAGAGGAATCGAAGAAAACGGGCTTTCCCAGCTCGGACTGCCTCCTTTCTGAGACCTCGAACTTCTCACGGCCTTGTGCCAACTCCCTCTCTTCAGGTAAAAGACCCCCCCTCTGCATTATCGCCAGCTTCTCGGATATGGCGGCCGCATCCTTCGGCATCAGGCGTTTATCCAGTATTCTGCTCCCATCGCAAAGGAAGACTCCGAACCATTTCGTTACAAGTATCATGGTGCACCGCCCCTTATCTTGCTGATCTCTGCCCCGGGCAATCCTTCCGCCCCCCGGGTCAGTATCTGCAAATGGGCCTGGAACTCCAGCTCCTCCATGCGGTTATATGCTTCGATGAGGTCCCTGCCCTGTGTCAGTGCGCCGTGGCGGGCCATTGTCATGGCCATATGGGAATGCCTTTCCCTCACGGCCTCCACAAGCTCTGCAGAACCGGGGGTGTGGTATTCCACCATCGGGACCTCTCCCAGAAGAATGATGCCCTCGGGCGTGAGGCTGCAATCCACCTTCTCTTCTCTGACGGCCAAGGCTGTGCAGTACAAGGGATGGCAATGGACCACAGCATTCACGGACGGGTTGGAATCGTAAAGAGCCAGATGCAGGAATCTTTCTATGGAGGGCGTTCCGCCCCCAAAGGGGGTCCCGTCCTTATCGATCCTTACTATCTCCTTCTCGGTCAGAAGACCCTTGTTCTTGCCGGAGGGGGTTATGAGGAAAGTGCCGTCATTCAGCCTCAGGCTCATATTCCCGCCGGCTGAGACCGTGAGACCTCTCTCATACAGCATCCTGCATACGCGGACCAGCTCCCTCCTCCCGTCGGGATCATTCATCCCAGCACCTTCCGTATCTCATTCGGTTTCAGTATCCCTCTCTCGGTTATGAATCCGGTAACGTATTTGGCCGGTGTCATGTCAAATGACGGGTTCAGGGCTCTCGCCCCTTCGGGCGCTATCCTGACGCCGGATACCACGGTTATCTCTTCCTGGGAGCGGTACTCGATCTTTATGTCCTCTCCGCGGCGGGTGCTGAAGTCGAATGTCGATATGGGCGCCGCAACATAGAACGGAACTCCCAGTTCCTTTGCCAGAACCGCCTTCTCGAAGGTCCCTATCTTGTTGGCGAAGTCCCCGTTGGCCGCTATCCTGTCAGCTCCGAGTATGACGAGATCGACACCGTCCCTCAGGAAGTGGCCGGAAGCCCCGTCAGGTATTATGGCGTGATCTATATCCTCCTGCAGAAGCTCCCAGGACGTCAGCTGCATCCCCTGAAGGCGCGGCCTTGTCTCGGAAACGTAGACGAAGAAGCGCTTCCCCTTCTCATGAGCCGCTCTCATCGGCGCAAGGGCCGTGCCCACGTCCACCGTTGCCAGGGCCCCGGCGTTGCAGTGGGTCATCACCTTCGCTCCATCCTTTATGAGCGGCTCGCCGTGCCGTCCTATCGCCAGGCACTTGTCGATGATGGTCTGCGCATAGGCATCCGCCGCTTCGACGGGGTCTGCGCCTCCCCTCAGTGCGTCGGCCATGTGGTCCACGGCGTAGAACAGGTCGTAGGCAGTCGGTCTTGCTGCCTTTATGAACGCTGCGGCCTTCTCGATATCATCACCTTTAAGGGCGGCCAAGCACATTCCGTAGGCCGCAGTGGCACCTATTGAAGGGGCTCCCCTTGTGGTCATGTTGCTGATGGATTCTGCAACATCCCGATAGTTGTCAAAGGAGACGAACTCTAACTGTCTCGGCAGCTTCCTCTGATCGATCATGATGACTCTGCCTTCTTCGAACCAGACAGCTTTTATGTCCCTTACGCCACCCTCTGTTTTCGCCTTCATTCGCAAACCCTGATGCTGACGGCCTTCTTACGATTAATTGATATCGTTTATGGGCATCGGCAATCTTTATAACTTGGCAAATGAGTATATTGGATGTGTCGAAAAGCAACATGTCCCACTCCGGTTTTGATATCTACTCGACCGTTGTGAACGGGAAACCGGAGCTGGTGCAGGTTTCTGAACCCCTGCATCAGAGCATACTACAGAATCTTTCTGATAAGAACATGTCGTCGTCAGAGATATCAGAGGCGACAGGCAAAGCGCAGTCCACGTTATCCGTGCACTTGGATTCTCTTGTCTCAAGGGGTCTGATAAAGTCCGAGCCGGACCCGAATGACAGCAGGAGGAAGATATTCTCCGTATCGTCCACCAAGGTTGCGTACTCAACCGACGCGTCGAAGGAAGGGATAAGCGTATTCTACGACATGGTCGATGAAACGGTCAAATGTGAGCCGGAGGCGTATTACAAGACGTTCCTGCGCACTCTTCTGGTGGAGTGCGAGGCTTACGGTATGCACATAGGTCCTGCCCTGGAGAAGATAGGGGAGGCCATGGCGGTGAGAATGGCAGCAGAGATCCCGCCCGGCAAGCTGGAGGACGTGATATCCTATGTTCAGGACTTCTATGAGAAGAACGGGATGGGGGAGGTCTGCATCTATACATTCCTTCCTCTGACCATCATAATCCGGGACACGGAGACATATCCGTTCAAGATAGACTCGATAGCCCAGTTCAGCCACGGCCTATTCAGGAAGGTCCTGTCCGAGACAATGAAAAGAACCTATGTCATAACGAAGAGTGAGACGTTCGGTGCTGACAACAACTATTACAAATTCATAATCGAGCTCAAAGAGTGAAGGTCAGCAGAACACCGTTCCCGAGGATCTCGGCGGATTCCAGTGTCATCTTCTTCATTATGGGGTCATCCCCGTCCGCCGGTGTGGGTGAGGCCTTGCCGCCTATCACCCACGGCCCCACGAACACGGTGTACTTATCCACAAGGCCTGCTTTGAAGAACCTTGCGATGGTCTCCCCGCCGCCTTCCACCAATACACTGTCTATCCCAATCTCATCAAGGGCTTCCAGCATCACGTTGAGATCTAAAGGATCCCCTGCTCTCACGATCTCCTCCGCATCCCATTCCCTGTCGCAGGAGGAGGATGTGACCATTACCGTAGGTGCCCTCTCATCGAGAACCAGCGCATCGTCCGGTGTCCTTCCGTGAGGATCGATGACCACCCGCACGGGATTGTCATCGTAGCCGAGGCCCTTGACAGTCAGATGAGGATTGTCGGATATCACGGTCCCCACCCCTACCAGGATGGAGTCGTGCTCTCTTCTCAGATCCCGCACTCTGGCTATGTCCTCTTCTGAGGATATCCTCATCTGCTTCCTGTCGGGACCTGCGATCTTCCCGTCCGCCGACATGGCGCAGTTCACGTGTACGAAGGGCCTCATGTTCCTCTACCCGGGCTGACTGTGAAATTGTAGACGCTCTCTCTCCTCTCCACTCCGAAGCCCACATCGAGGAAGTCTTCCAAAGTGTCCATCTGGCTCAATAGGTGCCTGCTTATCCTGGAGACGGAGAACACGCTGTCGCCGTCGGCCATGGCCATATACGGCAGCAGCTGGTCCGCAGTGTTCACATCCAGGGTGGCCCCCGATTCCATCTCCTTTATGAGGTCGTTGGCGGCGTCCGTGCCTGCGTCCTTAGGGGAGCGTCCGCGTGCGGTTATCACGTTGCTTCCGAGGAAGCCCTTCTTATATTCGGCCACAAGGCACAGGCCCGCACCTTTGGATATGCCAGTGGTCCGCTCCGTTTCTATCTCTGCGCCTCCGAAGGGCTCCAGAGGCTTCTTGCATCCGCTGATGAGCTGCTTCGTTATCCAATCCGGAAGATTCTGGGTGAAGCATATGCCGCGTACCCTCTTCAGCTTCCCCAGGTCCGGCAGTTTCAGAGGGCTTATCTTCTCAACTGGGTCCAGCAGAGCCGAAACTCTCCCGCCGCCTTCCGGGAAGAATCCCCTCTCCAGGATCTCAGCCTTCACCTTTATCCCCATGCGTTCCATGAGGGGGAAGAGGACCTGATTGTAGGTGTCGATGGGCGGTGCCCACATGACGTTCGTCCCTCCGGTTATGTCGATCCTGAGGGGTCTGTCAGTCCTGCTGCCCGCCAGGAGCATGGCCTGAAGAACAAGGCTGACGCTTCCGGCGCTGCCGACATCGGTGTCCAGGCTGTATCTCATCTCATTGCCGGGTTTGAATATCAGCTCTCTGGATCCGGGGGTGTTCCCGATGGCTACGGACCCGGTCATCTCGGCCACGGCGTTGATGGCGGTGCAATGCTGCCTGGAGAGTCCGTTGGTGGGTCTGTTCTCCCTTATCCGGGTGAGGTGGACCTCTTTGCCGGTGAGAGTTGACATGGCCACGGAGGTGCGCACCATCTGGCCGCCGCCTTCGCCTTTAGAACAATCTATTTCCAGCAAGATACCGCCCTGCTCTAGTTAAATGCGAACAGCCATAAAACCATATTGAATAAGATGTGAGTGCGACCACCGGGATTTGAACCCGGGTTAGAGGCTTGGGAAGCCACTGTCCTAACCACTAGACTATAGTCGCAGGTCCTTCGAAAATCAGCTTCTACTATTTTAATGATGGTTCAGGTCGTGATACTACCGTCATCCAGAGTTCGTACTGAATCGGGGTGTGTCATGTTTTTATAATCCTTCAATCATCAAGACGGAGACGGGCCCGTGGTCTAGGGGTTATGACGTTGCCCTTACAAGGCGAAGATCGCCGGTTCAAATCCGGCCGGGCCCACCATCTTCGAATATCATTCAAGTCCCAGGGCGAATCTGGCCGATGCCGCCACATATGCGGATTCATCGTTAAGCAGCCTCTTCATCACATCATCCAGTTCCGGGTCCGTAAGGGAGAGCTTGTTCCTGAGCCGGCCCGTCGCCCAGGCGGCCATGCCTCTCACGTCCTTGTTGTCATCATCCGCAAGGATCCTGAGGGAGGATATGCACCTATCATCCCCTATCCCTGCGCCGGCGACCTCCCCTATACCCCATGCCACGCTCTCTCTTGTCTCCGGGTCCGGGTCCTTGGTGAGAGGTATGAGTATATCGACGATCCTTGTGTCCGGAACCTTGTTCTGTCCCATTTTCGCGACGCACCAGGCTGCCTTCTTCCTGATCTCGGGATCCCCGAGGAACGTCAGCTGGAAAAGCTCGTCCAGAGTATCCGACCGGTCCTTCTTCTTCCGCAGATCCGATTCCAGCTCCGCCAGCCATTCCTCCTCGTTCACCGTAATCACTTCTTTGGGGGTGGCAGTTCCTTGAAGAATTCGCATGCAGTATAATCGTGCTCGGGATCGCACATCTCATAGTTCTCGAGCTTGAGGACATCCAGTCTGATCCTCTTCGCCTTGCAGCAGGCGCATCTGCCGTCTTTAGCCAGCCAAAGGCACTTCGTATCAGTCATCCCCGGCCCCCGTGAATACGACGCAGTTCGATCCTATCTGCTCCGCTCTGGATTTCGAGAGCATCCCCAGTTCCAGCCACGCCGCCGAGACGACCCCTGAGGGCACCAGGCATGTTATGGTGCACGGTGAGCACACCTCCGGGTCGAAGACCCTGCTCCCTTCCCTGTTGGTGACATCCTCTATGGTGAGGCTGTCTCCCAGATTCTTGTAGTATTCCTTGACATGGTCGCAGTTGGTCGCTATATGGACCTTCAGATTGCCGTCCTCTTTTGTCGTAACCTTGATCTTGTGCTTCTTGTCGCAGAATTTCATGTCAACCAGAACTGTTCCCATGGCTATCCGTATGAAATCTGATTACAAGTACTAAAACCGCACATACGATTCGTTACTTCTCCGGATGGAAGATCATGGTGTTCTCCCCCACCTTATCCGCCCTGGACCTGGACAGCATCCCCAGCTCCAGCCAGGCGGCGTTGATTATCCCCAACGGCGTCATGCACGTCATTGTGAGGGGCTCGGTGATCCCGGGATCGAGGATCCTGCTGTTTTCCCTGTCTGTCACGTCGTCAACGGTTATGATCCCGCCAAGATTCGAGTAGTAGGACCTCACGCTGTCGCAGTCGGTATCTATGTGCAGATCCAGATCCCCGTCCTCTCTCAGGGTCACCGTGATCCTGCTCTTCCTCTCGCAGAATCTCATATCAACGGTCACTGTCGCCATATTCTCTTACGTATGCTGAAGCAACCTAAAGAAATATCATCCCTCCTGTTTCCAAGAGGATGGTGGGCCCGGCCGGATTTGAACCGGCGACCTCCGCAATGTCAATGCGACGTCATAACCCCTAGACCACGAGCCCGGTATTGCGGAGATACGCTCCCCACTTTTATATGTTTTTACGCAAAAGCTCCAGCCACCAGGATCCGGGGGCCGCAGAGAAGATTTTAATCGGGGATACTATCCGCATGTCAATGACGGAGATCAAACTGTTCACCAAGAATGATTGCGGGAAATGCGACTTCGTGAAAGAGAGGATGCCCAAGGGGCTGGAAGTGGAGTACTACAATGTGGACACCGCGGACGGTCTGGCCGAGGGGGCTTTCTATGAGGTGCTTGACAAGGGATTCCCCGTGCTGGTGGTGGATGAGTCCATAGTGGCCGAGGACGGCTCCCCCGTTCTCAAGAAGCTGCAGGAGCTTGCCGGGCACAAATGATAACTCTCGGGATAGAGGGGACCGCCCATACTTTGGGAGTAGGCGTGACGGATACCGGGAGGAAGGTCCTGGCCAACGAATTGGATATGTTCAGGCCCGAGGAGGGAGGGCTCCATCCGAGAGAGGCCGCCAACCATCATGCGGATAAGGTGGCCGAGGTCATCCAGAGAGCGCTCTCGTCCGCAGGCGTGTCCTTCGGTGACATCGATCTGATATCCTTCTCCAAAGGCCCGGGCCTCGGGCCGTGCCTCAGGGTGGCGGCCACTGCGGCCAGGGCGCTCTCAGTGAAATTGGGCCTCCCCATAATCGGTGTGAACCACTGCATAGCCCATGTGGAGATAGGCAGAGCCGTCACTGACTGCCGGGACCCGGTCCTCCTCTATGCATCCGGAGGCAACACTCAGGTGATCGCCTTCTCCAACGGCAGATACCGCATATTCGGAGAGACGCTGGACGTCGGGATAGGGAACATGCTTGACAAGCTCGGGAGGGAACTGGGCCTCGGATATTACGCCGGCCCGGCGATAGAGAAGCTTGCCGCCAAGGGCGAGAGATTATTGGACCTGCCCTACTCTGTGAAAGGGATGGACGTCTCATTCTCGGGGATAATGACGGCCGCTCTGGAGCAGAGAAGGAAGGGGGCATCCTTGGAGGACATAGCGTTCTCCGTGCAGGAGACATGCTTCGCTATGCTGACCGAGGTCACGGAAAGGGCCATGGCCCATGTGGGGAAGGACGAGGTCCTCCTGGGAGGCGGCGTGGCGCAGAACACCCGCCTGAGGGAGATGGTATCGATAATGGCCGAAGAGAGAGGTGCCAGGATGTTCGTTCCCGACCGCAGGCTCTGCGTCGATAACGGCGCCATGATCGCTTGGTTGGGGGATCTGATGCACTCCTCAGGCGTCAGGATGTCGATCGCCGATACGGAGATAGAGCAGAGATTCAGGACCGACGAGGTCCTGGTCACGTGGCGGTCCTGATCTGGTCGCCCACGATCTGATCCAGGCTGTCCAGGAAAAGGTCCTTCTTCTCAGATTTGAAAGATGCGCCGCTGGCTATCCTGTGCCCTCCTCCGTTGCCGCCTACAGACTCGGCGGCAGCCCTCATGGCGACTGACAGGTCGACTCCCATGTCCAGCTGTGCCCACGTGCCCCTTGCGGAGGCCTTCGCGATATCCTCTGAGCAGTTCACGCCCACCGTGGGCTTCCCGGGATCGCCTATGAACTGCATGGCGGCCCCGCAGACTATACCTGTGAATCCGGACTCGGTGCTGCTGAAGTATTGTATGTTCTCCTTCTGGATGAGCCCTTTGGAATCCAGGGAGGTCACGGCGGAGACTATCCTCTTCTTGTAATCGTCATTCGCGGATACGGCCTTCTGAAGGCAGTCCCCGCTTCCCAGGCACATCCCTACCGATATGCCTCCCATACCAAGCCTGCCGCATGCGTTGAAAAGGTCCGCCATGGTCTCGGCATCCATGTTCCAGCCTGTGAGATGGTATCTTGTCCGGGAGATCTCCTGCATGGTCTGAACGCTGACCCCCTGCACTGCGAGCCTGACCGCTATCAGGGAGGACAGCCTCCTGCCCTCATCGGCATCGAGATCCGAGGAAAGGGCGTCGTTGGGCACACCTGCATCCGCCAGCATCCTCTGGGACCCCTCGGTGTCGCCGCTGACCCCCCTTATATAGGGGTCTGTGGAGAGATACAGGGACCTCGAAAGCGGTCCCGGAGGTATCAGGGATCCCGGGGAGGTTCTTATGAGCCCTCTTTTCACTGCGCCATTCAGCAGAAGGGCGTTCAGGTCGGTGACGCCGTTGATGTGCTGTCTGTCGCCCGTTATGCCTGCGAAGGCGATCTGCACAAGGTCCCAGTTCTTATTATCCATCTGCAGGGAGAACAGGAACGACATGGTGGCGCCGCAGGCCCCGGTCATGCCGTCTATCCCCACAAGATGAGGGTTCGCATAGAACACTGAATTCGAATCCGCCGATGGCACGTGATGATCCAGAACAACCACGTCTTTGCCCAGGCTCTCAAGCTCCGGGATGTAGGATGCGCCCAGATCTGAGAGTATGAGGCATTTCGAGCCGCATTCCCTGATACGGTCCATTGCCGGGTCGTCCAGGGTCGTCAGGAGGGTGACCTCGAACTCCTTGCCCGTCCTAAGAAGCGTCTTCGCGAGTATGCCGGCAGCGGATATGCCGTCCGCATCATAATGCGAGAAGATATGCACATGGCCATGCCTGCGCACAGCCTCAGCTGCAGAAGATAATCGCTTAAGGAGTTTGGGGGGGCAGGACGATATCGTCCATATGCACCCTTATTTGAGCATCAGTTCCGCAGTGCTGAGAGAATATTTCCAGTTCTCAGGGAGCACTCCGTTGTCCTTGTAGTAGTGCTCGAGCCTTCTGATCTTCGCTTCTATGAGGTTGAGCCCTCTTCTGTTGGAAACGTCACCGGGGTTCTTCCTAAGGTGGACGTTCAGAGAGATGGCGCGTCTCATGAGGTTGGAAATGTCCTCAGGCAGCGCGGACGCTACGCCCTTTTCCGTCATTATCTCGGTGACCGTCTTACCGGTCGCCAGCTTAACATCGGGCACTCCGTACTGGTCTCTCAGGACGAGTCCGATCATCGCAGATGCCTGGCCGTTCTTGGCCATTTTGACGATGACTTCCTCTATCTCGGATGCGGACATCGTGACCCACGAGGGGTTCTCGGTCAGCATAGGACGCTTTGAGCTGGATTTGCCCTTCCTTCTTGTGTGCATTTTTGCCATATTCTATTGCTCCGAACAATTAGGCGGCGAGGCTGTATCCTCCGCTATCTAATACGGGTATTTAAAACAAACCGCCTTTGCCCTTGATTGCAGACGCGGCCCAAAGTATCACCTCGGAGTACTCGTCCTCATCGAAGGCCAGGTCTGCGGGCAGCTGGGAGAACATGCGCGGGGTCATCTCCCCGTCGCCCTTCCTTCCGATTATCCTGCATGCGCAGACATCACAGTATCCGAGATCCCGGCATTCGACGGCCGTCACCTCATACCCGGATTCCTCCAGGCATTCCCTTTCCGCGGCCTCCCGGATGGTCTCCCCAGGTTCTATCTTCCCCCCGGGCATCTCCCAGCCGTTCCTCTTCTCGTTGTATACCATGAGGAAACCGCTCTCATCCATGGCTACGCAGTAAACGGTCCTGGGCCTTCTGATGATGGCCATGGCATGGTCCTTCTCGTAAGGTTCCAGGGATACAAGCTCCTCTACGCTGCATCCCCTTTCCCTGAGGCGTCCTGCGACCTCACTGAACACCCTCGCCGGGGGCGCGGTCACGTCCTCGGAGCGCGCCTTTATGCAGAGGATACCGTACGTCGCGCCGTAGCGGTCCATGTTGTCGAGTATTATGTCCGCCTGTCGTTTCTGTGCCACATCCGCATAGACGACATCCGCGTGATCCACTATGAAGGAGTATTCCCCGGGTGCGGTGGCATCTGCCAGTATCGGGTACATGTTGCTCCTCCCGGCAGAGTTCACGGTCAGGTCCCTGAACGATCTGGGCGAGAACTCCACGCAGAACACCTTCCCATCCGGCACAATATCGGCGACATGGGATGCGGTGGTGCCGCTGGCCGCTCCGAGGTATAGGACGTGGCTGTCCTTTTTGAAAGGGAAGGACCTGCCGCCCAGGGCGAAGTATGCCGAGAGCTTGCTCCTGTTGGGATTCCATTCTCTGTACTCCCTGCCCTCCCAGGAGATCAGCTTCTCGCCGTACACCCTCTTGCCCGGGACGAGGGACTGTGTGTGCAGTCTTCCTTTGTGAGAGAAGAGGGTCCCGCCGGAGAACTCTAGCGGCTTCATGGGTCGCGGATATCCTTGGTACTACATAAGCGCAACATTAGTTATATTCACAGAATGTTGCGTTTGGCGATGATAGAAGTACTCTCTGCGATAGCCGACAAAGTATCGGAAGCCATAGGTCTCATCCCTTCGGATTCGGACAGGGGCACCGAGGTATGCATGGGAGCGGACGGCACCCCGACATCCGAGATTGACAAGATAGCCGAGAACACCGTCCTGATGTATCTGCAGGAGCACGATGTGAAGCTGAACGTGCTGAGCGAGGAGATAGGATTCGTTGATAACGGGGCAGAGGAGACTCTTGTACTGGATCCCATAGACGGAACGACCAACGCATGCATGGGCGTTCCGATGTACACAGTATCCATGGCCGTGGGGAAGGGGACCATGAACGGCATGCGCGTCGCCTATCTGAGGAATCTCTCCACAGGCGACGTCTACACGGCAGAGAAGGGCAGGGGCGCCTACATGAACGGATGCAGGATCAGCGTCAAGGAGAGCTCCGATCCGGAGCGCCTGCTGATGATGATATACATGGGAAGCGGGGCATGCCCGGAAGCCTATGCTTTGGCCAGGAGGGTGAAGTCCTCAAGGGCCTACGGATGCGCCTCTCTGGAAATGGCATTGGTGGCGACGGGCAAGGCCGACGGTTTCATGATGGACTCCGAGGTCTACAGCAAATCCATCAGGGTTGTGGACATAGCCGCTTCAGCCCTCATACTGCGGGAGGCGGGCGGCGAGATATTCGCCCTTGACGGATCGATACTGGATATGCCATTGGATCTGGAGCACAGAGCCAACTTCATCGCCGTTGGGGACAGGAAGGTCTTCGACACGGTGATGCAGGGCTCACGCAGCCATCCTCACGGAGGCAAGGTCAGTTACGGGATATACGTGAACATGAGCATCCCCGGTGCCGCGGATGTAGCCAGGGAGGTCATGCGTCTGCTGGAGGGAGAGGACGTAACGCTGGATTCAGCCATAGCGGCCGAGCTTGGGGTGAAAGGCGTTCCCATATCGAAGATGAACGTCGACATGATGATCGCGGTGGGCGGGGACGGAACGATACTCAGGGCCGCCCAGAACAGCGATGCCATGATGTTCGGGGTGAATGCGGGAGGTATAGGTTTCCTGACCGAGGCGGACCCCTCAGAGCTGGAGGAGAGCATAGCAAGATTGCGCAGGGGAGATTACACGGTAGAGGAGAGGGCGAAGATCCGGGTCGTAAAGGACGGTGAGATCCTTGGGGAGGCTGTCAATGAGGTCGTCGTTCATACAGACACCGTGGCCAAGATAAGGCGTTTCAGAGTGTATGTGAATGATACGCTGGCTACCGATATGAGGGCAGACGGCATGCTGCTGTCCACGCCCACGGGGTCCACCTGCTACGCAATGAGCCTGGGTGCTCCGATAATAGATCCCGGGGTCAATGCCTGGGTCATGGTTCCCATGGCAGCATTCAGGTTCTCGGCGAGACCTATGGTGGTGCCCATGTCCAAGAAGGTCGCCATAGAGTGCGTCATGGACAAGGGGTGCATGCTCGTGATAGACGGTCAGAAGGAGGTGCACCTACCCGGGGGGTCAGCGGTGGAGATGGTGAGCTCCTCCAAGCACGTGCGCTTCGTCAGATTCGATAAGGACTTCTATACCAGGATAAACGAGAAGCTAGTGAACGTACAATGATCACAGCCATAGACGCAGACCTTCTGGAGGCCATAAACGAATCATCCAGATCATGCTTCCCCGACGAATTCCTCTGTATGCTGACTGCGACGGAAGGCGTCATAGACGAGATGTTGCTGCTTCCGGGCACGGTATACGGGGACAGCCACAGCTTCCTGAACGAATGGATGGCTCCCATCGGGCTCAATCCCATAGGCACTGTTCATTCCCACCCGGGATACAGCAACGAGCCGTCAGAGGCGGATCTGCAGTACTTCAGCAATATGGGCGGGGTGCACATAATCACCTGCCTGCCTTATGATGAGGGGAGCTGGAAGGCCTACGATTCGGCCGGCAGGGCTCTGAGGCTGGAGATCAGGCGCTGAGCTTCTTATTGCTCGATTTCACGATGTCCGTAGCTATGCCCATGAGGCTGGCACCGTACATCTTGTCCCTTCCCTCGGCGGTTATGTATACAGTCTCGTCCTTCTCTGACAGGGTTATGAGGAACCATCCGGACTCCATATCGACTCTCCAGCCCTCCGCTTCGCTCAGGTTATCATATTCCAGAGCGAAGACCTGGTCATGTATGGACCTGGAGATCTCCTCCTTGTCGCCGTGATAGGGGATCGAGAAATCGGATTTGAAGCTGGGGGTGATACCGCTCACGATCTGGCTCAGATTCGTTTCCCCGGCTATCTTGGCCATGAGAGCACCGGCCGTGATACCGTCCAGAGAATACGAGACGTTCGGGAATACGAAATACCCGTTCATGTTGCCTCCCATATCAAGCCCCTTGGCCTTGACCGCTTCGCCCAGAGACCTGTGCCCTCTCCTGGTCCAAGTTATCTCAGATGACTGCAGGGCGTCAGTGACCGAAAGCGAAGCGTCTACGGGAAGCGCGACCTTCTTCGGTTCCATATTCGCCATGAGCACGGCAAGGGTTGCCCCTCCGTCCAGGTATTCACCGTTCTCGTCGAATACCCCGAGGCGTGTGCCGTTGCTGTTGAAGGCTATTCCGATGCTGCCGGGACTGGACTTCACAGACCGTGACAGGTTCTTCAGGTTCTGCTCCTCGGGAGCAGGAGCTCTTCCCGGGGATCTGCCGTCAGGGTGGCAGTTTATGGAAGTCAGATCGGCGCCCAGATCGGCCATTAGGTGAGGGGCGACAAAGCATGTGCAGTCCGACGCGCAGTCCATGACCACATGGCAGTCCACGTTGCCCACGTACTCAGTGACTCTGGATCTGTAGTTCTCCAGACCCCCGGTCACCTTTCTGATCCTCCCGACGCGGGAGTAGGGGGGGGAGCTCCTTCTCCGTTTCCAATCCGGAGCTGACAGCTTTCATCTGGGACTCGGTGAAAAGGGACCCGTCGATGTTGCTGAGGAACATGCTGTTTATGTCCGTCCTGTCCGGCGACCCTATCATTATGCAGCATTCGGATCCCTTGGAGGAGAAGGGCATGGCGGGTGCGGCCAT
The DNA here is from genome assembly GCA_001421175.1 of Methanomassiliicoccales archaeon RumEn M2. Classification (GTDB taxonomy): domain Archaea; phylum Thermoplasmatota; class Thermoplasmata; order Methanomassiliicoccales; family Methanomethylophilaceae; genus RumEn-M2. The sequence continues at coordinate 108,629 of LJKL01000009.1, forward strand.
TCTGCCTGCATCCCTCACATCCCCGCCGGCCGCGGTTATGCCTGCGCACACGGTATAGAATGCCATTGTGCTGCTGCGGCGCAGGTTCCGGGAGATCAGCACAGTCTTGTACTGCATCCCTATGGTTTTACCTACGTTTATTATGAATTCGGGGGAAAGTCTCCCTTCCGTGGTGCCTCTGATTTCGGACGATGTCGTAGGTGCCATCGCGACGACTAATCCCGTTCGGTTTGATATATCTTTCAATCGGGGCGGGCATCCCTCCTCAGCACCAAGTTAGATTTATATACATTCATTTTTCAAAAAAGAGGCTGGATAGAAAAAAATGGAAAAAATTATATATATTGGCGATAGCAATGTATGTTTTGCTGAGCCAGCAGGCTAAGTTGAGGGGACAGAAAATGGTGATGCAGAAGATTACTTTTGAGAGAGCTAAGACAATAGCCATGAACAAGGGACTGAAACCCGGGAAGGTCAAGGGCACTGACGGGGTGCAGTTCACCAAGGGAATGAACGACAGGCTTACTCTGATCGGTTGGGATGAGTTCGAGGCCGCCCTTAAGAAGAGGGGCCTCGCGGTCTACGAGTCCGGCGGTTGGATGAAGATAATGAAGGCATAAGCCTTCGGCAAAGGTCTTCCCGGGCGCCCAGCCCGGTATCAATTTTTATACCACAACGCTTTACTGCTGCCTTGCGCAGGGGTTACCGAGCTTGGCCAAAGGTGCTAGATTCAGGGTCTAGTTGTTCAGGCATTCGAGGGTTCAAATCCCTTCCCCTGCACTCATCCCCCTTTCTGCATCACATTTTCGTTACTGTGAGTCTGAGCGCGTTCAATACCACCGAGAGGGACGACAGGGACATCGCCCCCGCGGCTATCATCGGATTCAGAAGGGGTCCTCCGACCAGATAGAGGGCCCCCGCGGCTATGGGTATCCCTATCACATTGTAGATGAAGGCCAGGAAGAGGTTCTGCTTCACGTTTCTGAGGGTTGCCCGCCCTATCCTCGCTACCGCGGGAACGCTGCGGACATCGTTGCTCATTATCACCACATCCGCGGACTCCATGGCTATGTCAGTGCCGGACCCGATGGCGATACCCAGATCGCTCTTCACGAGGCCGGTGCATCGTTTATCCCGTCCCCCACCATGGCCACCCTGCGTCCGCTCTCCTGCAGAGCGGAGACGCCCTCCACCTTCTGCCACGGCATCATATGCGCCATCACCTCATCTATTCCCGCCTGGGCCGCTATAGCGCGGGCGGTGGCCTCGCTGTCACCGGTTATCATGACAGATCCGATGCCCATGGATTCAAGGGATGCGACAGCCTCTCTGCTCGACTCCCTTATCCTGTCCGAGACAGCTATGATCCCGTTGAGGGCGCCCCCGGACGCGACATACATCACGGTCTTGCCCTCCCCCGATAGCTTGGAGAATCCCTCCTCCAGGCGGGAGACGTCTATCCCGTTATCGTCCATGAGGCTCCTGTTGCCGATGAGGACCTCAGAACCGTCCACCGAGGCTCTGAGGCCGCTGCCCACCAGAGCCTCGAAGGATTCGGGACCCGATATCTGCATCCCCTCGCCCTCTGCGTATTCGACGACGGCCCTGCCGACGGGATGCTCCGATCCGTATTCGGCGGAGGCCGAGATCCGCAGCATGGTGTCTCTCTCGATCAAGGACACCAGATCGGTGACAACGGGCCTTCCCTCAGTCAATGTGCCAGTCTTATCAAAGACAACAACATCTATCCCTGCTGCGGTCTGAAGAGCTTCTGCGTTCTTGAACAATATACCCATGTCCGCGCCGCGCGTGGTTCCGACTATTATCGCCAGAGGCGTCGCCAGTCCAAGTGCGCAAGGGCACGCGATGACAAGCACGGACACAAGCACGGTAACGGAGAACTCAAGGCTCTTGCCCGATATGAGCCAGATGAGTGCCGAGATCACGGCTATCGATATGACCGCAGGCACGAAGTAACGGACCACAGTGTCAGCTATGCGGGCTATGGGCGCTTTGGTGCTCTGCGCATCCTCCACCATCTCCACTATATGGGATAGCACGGTGTCATCGCCGGTATGCACCACTGAGACCTCCAGGCGGCCGTTCATGTTCACCGTACCCTCGTAAACGGAGCTGCCCTCCGTCTTGTCCGCAGGGACGCTCTCCCCCGTGAGCATGGACTCGTCCACGGCACTGGTTCCGGAGATAACGGTTCCGTCGGCAGGGAATCTTCCACCCGGTCTCACGATCAAGACATCCCCGACGACAAGACTGGCCTTCGGTACCTCATATTCCTTGCCGTCCACCAGCACAGTGGCGGTGTCAGGGGACAGGGTCATGAGCTTCCTGACAGCATCCCCCACTCTTTTCCTGGACCCGGACTCCAGATAGTTTCCGAAGAGGATCAGGGTGATGATCATCGCAGCAGATTCGTAATAGAAGTGGGCGTGAGCCCCCTGGGTGAATACCTGGTAAGTTATGAAGAGGCTGAATATGAAGGAGGCCGACGTCCCCAATGCCACCAGGGAATCCATGTTCGGGTTCAGACGTATTATGTTCGTGAACCCGTTGATGAAGAATCGCCTGCCTGCATACAGGCACGGTATGCAAAGTGCCAGCTGCAGTATTGCGTGCACCTGCGGGTCGGTCCCTATCAGGAAATCGAGGTTGAGGCCCAGCATAGGGCCCATGGATATTATGAAAAGGGGTATGGCGAAGACAGCTGACAGTATCAGGTCGTTTCGCAGGACCCTGACGGCCCTCTCTTCCTTTTCGGAGTCATCATCTCCGGATGATATGCCGTAGCCCTTCGATTCAACAGTATCGAATATTTCCTGAGGAGACAGCACCTCAGGGTCGTACTCCACCACCGTCCTTCCTGTTGCCAGATTGACGGATATCTCGGAAGTGCCCGCCAGATCCCTAAGCCCACGCTCTACTGCCGCTGAGCATGCAGCACAGGTCATCCCTGTGACCTTGAAGGAGATCTTGGCCATATCCTCATTCCGTGACCGAATACCCGGCCTCGGTTATGGCGGCCCTGATCCTCTCCACAGTGTCGTTTGTCAGGTTACCTTTCACGACCACTGTGCCCTTGGAGCTGCTGGCCTTACAGGATTTCACGCCTTCGACGGATGATACGGCCTTAACGACCCTGGCCTCGCAGTGGCCACAGGTCATTCCCGCCACTTTCAGAGTTACAGAATCAGAGCTGAACATGCAATAAGGAACGTTTCCGTTCTATTTTAGTATATCATAAGCTCACTGTATCAGGGCAACTGCCATGCCGATCAGTGAGACTATGATGAGCAATACCCCGAAAGCTGCCCATTTGCGGTCCTTTCCATATGCCAGGGATATCGTGGCGGCGACGACCCCTGCAAATGGGGATAGTATGAGGATCAGAACTGCAAGCCACGTCAGACCTTCTCCGTAAGGGGACCCGGTATACCCCGGCCATGAGGCCGATGACCGCGATCGCGACACTCAGGATGACGCACAACCTGAGGGTCTTGGCTATGCTATCCAAGAGGTTCATACGTAACCTCCCGCATGAAGAAGCATCAGGACCGCAGAGGCCATCAGCAGCAAGGAGAAGTACTTCTTGAGGGAGGAAGCATCGATGCGGGCCGATATCCTTGTTCCCGCCTCAGCACCGATGACGGACCCGATGATCAGGAATGCGGCCATCCCAAGAGGCACCGAACCGTGGATAAGATAGACGACCGCACCGCTGAAGGCGGTTATTCCCAGAGAATAGCTGCTGGTGGCTGCCGCCGCCTTGATCGGCATCTTCATGTATATGTTCATGATGGGAACCTTGATCACCCCGCCTCCGACACCTGTCAGGCTGGATATCATCCCGGCGAACATGGAGCCGATCGTTCCGCCGGTCTTGTGCTCCACATCGTAGCATACGGTTTCCCCGCACTTCAGATCGTTGTACTCGAACTCCCCGTTCCCATTCTCCGGGATGTTCTCGCTGCCTCCGTTCCTTATCATGCGGTAAGCACTGAAGATCATCACCACGGAGAACACAGCCATCAGTATCCAGTCCTCAAGGTACACGGCGACCATGGCACCGATTATCGCACCCGTGACTCCCCCGATCTCGAGCATGAGCCCGATCCGGATATTCGGAACGCCCTTGTTCAGATAGATGGCGGATCCCCATGAGGATATGGCGATGATGCCGACAAGACTGAGGGCCGCTGCGGACACGGGCGTCAGACCGTAGACGATCGTCAGCACAGGTATGAAGATTATGCCTCCGCCCACTCCGAGAAGGGCACCCAATATGCCTGCGACTATGCCCAAGATCACAAGGCCGAGAAGGAGCAACGGATCCACTATGAAAGCAATAACGGTCTTCATATAAACTTATCTGGTGTGGAAAAATAGATTATGTCCCAGAGTATAGAGGCTCCCGTGGTCACAGTATTGGTTAGATATTGCGAGATAGGCCTCAAGAGCGCCCCGGTCAGGAAAAGATTCGAGGCCAGGCTGAAGGAGAACGTCCTGTCCATGCTCGCATATGACAGAGTTGAGGCCCTGGTGTCACAGGCCGGTGCCAGGATGTATCTGGATACAGAGGACCCGGAGGGGGCTGTCAGGGCAGTCACAAGGGTCTTTGGCATCGCATCCGTATCGGTTGCGGAGCACAGCTCGTCAGCGATGGAGGACATATGCGCTGCTGCGGAGCTGTATTCCAGGGGAAGGCTCCCGGACGGGAGCTCATTCGCGGTACGTGCCAGAAGGGAAGGTTCACACCCTTACACCAGCACTGACGTCGGGAGGGAGGCCGGGTCTGCGATATACGAGGCCAACAAGGACCGCGGCATAAGGGTGGATCTGACGCGGCCCGATAAGGAGTTCTACATAGAGGTCAGGGATTCCGGGGCGTTCATATTCGACACCTACACAAACGGCCCGGGAGGACTGCCTCTCGGTACGCAGGGCAAGGTCATCGCCAATACCCGTGACGACCGCGGCCTGCTGTCGGCATGGCTGATGATGAAGAGAGGATGCAAGGCCCTCGTGACAGAGGACTCCGACCTTCTGAGGAACTATGACCCGGGCCTGAGGATCGCGGAAATGTCCGAGGCGGAGAAAAGGGACGACGTCATGGGCATCGTTCTGGGATCCTCCGTCGCGGATGACATATCTTCCTCGGCGGAGTGCCGCATCCCTGTCTACTTTCCCACCATAGGGATGGACGATGCAGAGGTATCGGCCCGTATGGTATCAGTCACAGAAGGAAAATTTTGAATAGCCCCGGAAGCCCGGGGTAATAGGTTTGGAAAGAAGGCAGAAGGGGCTTACTTGCCCCTTCTTCCCTTGGCTTTGATGGAAGGCCTGACCTTCTCGGCGCCCTTCCCCTTGTTGCGGAGACCGCGGCCTCTCACACCTGCGGAAGTCAGTCCGCGGTAGGGGCGGCCCTTGTGCTTGCTGTAGCAGATCCAGTTGATCTTGGGGTCTGCCTGTATGACGGGATGGCTCCAGTCGACGAGTATGACCTCGTACCAGATGTACTGCCCGTTCTCCCCTACCCAATAGGAGTTCAGAACCTCCAGGTTGGGGTATCTTGCCTGCGTTCTCTCCTCGATGACCCTCTGGAAGTTCTTACCGCCGGTCATCTTCAGGATACCCTTTCTCTTGGCTCTCCTTCCGGATTTGATCTGCCTCTTACCGAAGGATCCCTTCTTGACCCTGCCCCTTACGAGGACGTATCCCTGCTTGGCCTTGTAGCCGAGGGCTCTTGCCCTGTCGAGCCTGGTGGGTTTCTCTATGCGGCAGAAGTTCTCCTCCCGCCTCCAGATGATCCTTCTCTGTTTGTTCAGGTCCCCTATATAGGTCTGGGACGGGCTTTTCCACGCATCCGCTATGTAGGAGTACATGCTCTTACCGCGGGGTGCGGGAGCCTTCTCTTCGTTATTGTTGTTCTGGGTTGCCATTAAGCATCACCTATTCCGGATTCACCTTTGTGGGGCACATCTCCGTCGGAATCTAAGTTCCGCATCGTCTTGAATGATGGGCCTGTATTTAAAGATACAACATGAGAGACCATGACAGGCTTTTTAAAATCATATGCGCCTGAGCATTACATGAGATATTGTGTCAGCTGCGGAAGCCAGATGGAGGACGGAACCGAATTCTGCCCCAAATGCGGCGTGAGGAACGGGGAGTCCGTCAAATTCGACCCTGTCAGAAGCGACAGCGGCGATATGAACCCCGCGGCCATAGTGCTCGGTATACTGGGAATCCTGCTCGGTCTGTTCGTTCCCATAATCGGATTGATACTCGGTGTGATCGGGATCGTGCTGTCCAGTAAAGGGAGCGTCGGCCATAGGAACACGGGTTTCGTGCTGTCGGTCCTTGCGATATTGGTGTCCGTGGTGAGCTGGATATTCGGTGCGATCATCCTCATGAGCCTGTATGGCTATTGAGGGCCCGATGCCGAAGATCCTTCCCCGCGATTCCGGAGCAAGCATCAGGACCATCGGCGGTCAGCGCCGTGATCCCTGGCAGGGAAGAGGGATATTTATACTCAGATTTTGATTGCGTTATCAATGGCGGAATGCGTTTTTTGCGGGAGCCATGTGCCAGACGGCAGCGATCACTGTCCCAATTGCGGCTCTTCGGTGACCTCGCCCGGGGCGTATCAGGAAAAGCCCGCGGTTCAGAATGAGAATACAGGACCTCCGGGAGTCGCAAGCTTGGTCTTGGGTGCGATGGGGATCGCAGTAGGCGTGCTCTTCGTTCTCGGCTCTTTGCCATTCGACGTCGATCCCTTCGTGTTGAATCTCACTCTCATACTTTGGGGGATAGTCGGATTGGCGATCACTAAGGACAAGGGGCCTGCCGCATCCTTCGGCAGGATACTGTGCATGGGCACCATGGTCCTGGGCATCCTGGGCCTCACAGGATTCTTCGAGATGTGACTCAGAAGAAATCGGACAGCTTGGAGCCCTTCGTCGTCGCCTTCTTCTTGGGCGGGACCTCGAGCTTTTCCTCTTTGCGGGCAGGGGTATCGAATCCGCCGTCGAAGAGGGTGGATTGCTGGCTTCCCATTAGCAGGTCCTTCTCATCCCATCCGAATACCTCGGTGACACGGGATGCTGTGGATGCAAGCCTCTCGGCGTAGTACTTGTAATCTGGCATATGCCCGAACTCCTTGCCGCTTATGTACGGCTCCACCGTTTGCGGTGTCGTTTTGGAATCCGTGACTATCCAGGAGACCTTCATGCCGGGTATGAAGTCGTATCCCATCTTCACCATCTTGGCGGCCGCCTGCACATTGGCCATGCTGTCAGGGTTCTGGTATGCGTCCAGGCCCTTGCATGTTCTGGATATCACGAGATCCGAAGCGGGCACCAGGCCGCTCATGACCCTTCTTATCGTATCCCGGACTATGGCCACGGCCTCCTCGTTCTTCTCCTCGAGGATCTTCTCGAATAGGTCCATAAGAAGGTCGGATTGAAGATTGAAGGAGTCGGACCTCCTTATCTCGTACCCTCTTACCAGGAGCTCATCCTCCCATTTCGGCCATACCACTCTGCCCACGTATCTCTTCTTCTTGCCATGGGTGAACAGGGGCTCGAGGATCTTCTCGAATACCAGTGTCTCCTCTTCCTTGGAGAAGCGATCCGCCAGTCCTTTGCCGTACCCCACGGAGCCCTCAAGATCCTCTGCAGGGGACTGGACGAAGATGGAGTCCGTATCAGAGTAGATTATCGAGTCGCCCTCTTCCGTAAGGGTGCTGATTATGCTCTTCACGTTGTTCCTGGCGAATGCGGTTATGGAGGATCCGATGCTCTTGTCGGTGAATCTGTAGAATGATGATGCGAACACGCCGTAGAAGGTGTTCATGAGGATCTTCACAGCTGCCTGGAGGCCGTCCAGGTAATGCTCCTCCTTCGTATCGGTAGCACCCTTCATCTCTGTTTTTATCCGGTCCCTCTCCTCCATCAGTTCCTTGAGGATCCTGGGAAGCAGGCCCATCCTTCTTTCCTTGGAAAGATACCTTACCCCGTTGGGGCTCACGATCTCCCCGTCCTTGGAGAGCGTGGTGAAGCAGATGTTCTTCGATATTATGAGGGAAGGATACATCGATTTGAAATCAAGGACACAGACCCAGTGGTACAGCCCCGGCTTGATCGCATGAACGTACCCTCCCTCGATCTGCTCCCCTCTGGTCCTGTTGCCGTTCATGGGGACGCCGATCTTCTCCCTGTCCGCCGCCCTTATGAGTATCGAGTCCACGAGAGTGGATGTCCCAGACGTAAGCACATCGTCCACAGGCAGCTTCGACACCGCAGCAAGGTCCAGTCCTTTTCTCAGGGTGTCGACTTCCAGCAGTATGCGCAGGGACAGCTCCGCATCCTTGGTGCAGTACTCTATCACATGCTCCCGGTCATTGGCCCATTCGGTATCCATGTACTTCGGGTCCACGTCGATCTTCATCTCGCCCAGGACCTGCATGGCAACCGCGTTCAGTGTTTCCTGTTTCGGCCTGAGCTCCCTCTTGGCGGCCCACCATGCATCGACCACCATTCGGCCCTTAACGCGCCAGTACCTTCCGCCGATGATGCGGGGGGTGCTGCCGTCCCTCCCCCATTTAAGCTCATCCTGCATCTTGTGGACGGTGGCCCTCTCCACTATCTTCTTGATGTCATAGTTCTCTATATTGTACCCGGTTATCACGTCCGGGTCCTCTTTCCTTATAAGATCCGCGAAGCCTTTGATCATGTCCTTCTCGGCTCCGACTATGGGCTCGCACCCCCTTATGGTGCCATTCTCCCAGATAACCGAGCATATCGTGAATATGTAATCGTGGAGGACGCTGTTCTCTATGTCGAAAGAGAGAACTCTCAGCCCGGGGTCGAAGGGCTCTATGTTCTCGAAGGACTCCATCCTCAGAACGACGTCCGTGAAGTAGTCCTTCTCCACGACCTCCCCGGTCACTCTTATGCAGGATCCCATATCCTTATCGTAGAAGAACCGGTGGTGGAACGGGATATCTCCGGCCAGAATACGGTACTTCTTCTGTATCCTGGATTTGAAATCCGACATGAGCCAGGGGTAGGTTATTGTGATCTTTATCACGTTGCGCACAGCACCGTCGATGTACAGATTGTCCCCTTCTACGGAGAGAACATCCTTGTCCTTTCTCAAGGACTCGGCCAGACCTGGGTCCGGCTCTACGACGAAGAGATAAGGTCTGGTGCCGTATGCCAGAACGGTGACCGATCTGCCGTCCCCGGATCTTCCGAAAAGCTCGACCACCGGCTCATTGCCGTCCTGCATGTATGATGCGGTCAATATCCGGAGGTCGAGAGTTTCGCTCATTTGTTCGCCACGATCCTTATGACATCCCCGTCCTGGAGTATGTAATCGGCTCCGACGGTTCTCTTGGTTCTCGCGTTCACAGCTCTTATGAATTTATCCCCGAGGTCCGTGTGGACCTTATACGCCATATCCTTGGCGGTGGACCCCCTGGGTATGAGGAATGCATCCGGGAGAACGCTCCCGGAATGATCCGTGTAGTGCGTTTCGTCCTCCACAGGATAGACGACGATCAGGTCCAGGGTTTTGAATGCAGCCTTCTCCAGACACTCCTGGACGCCTGTACCGCCGTATCTTCCCATGTTCCTCCTCATGTATTCGAGGGCTTTCCTTTGGGCATCGTTGAGCTTCGCCTCATCCTTGATCACGAAGCTCTCGTCCCCCTGGACATAATCTATTATGCCCGCGGCCGCGGCCTTCTTGAGTGCCAGTTCCGTCTCCGCCATGGTGGGGACAGCATCCTTGGCGACAGCTCTGACAAGATCGGCGTTGCCTTGGGGGGCTATATCGGCTTTGTTCATCGCAACAATTAGGGGCTTGGAGGCCTCTCTTATCTCCTTTGAAAGTGCCAGCAATGTATTGTCATCCCATTTCATGGGGTCGGCCGGAGGCTCCACCTCTTTTACGGCGGACTTGATCTGCGCCTCCGTCATCTTAAGCCCGGCAAGCCTCTCGTGGAGGATCTCCTCAGGCTTCGCACCTGTCATCTTCGCAGTTCTGGCCATTTTGGAGAAACCGCTCTCGAGTATGCTCTTTATCCACATCCCTATCTCCTTGGCCAGGAACACCACGTCCTCTCTGGGGTCGTGATCCCCGGGTTTTCCGGGAACGCCCTCTATGTTGGTGGACCCGCTCACATCTATGACATTGATCAGAGCATCCGCCTGCCTCAGATCATCCAGGAACTGATTCCCGAGACCCTTTCCCTGCCAGGCATCTGGCACCAGGCCCGCCACATCCAGCAGTTCAACCGGGATCATCCTGGTGCCGTTTATGCATCCGGAGTTCCGGGGATTGCATTTGACGCCCAGCTCTTTGCACGGGCAGGGGGCCCTTACATAACCGACTCCCCTGTTCGCCGCTATAGTGGTGAAAGGATAGTTCGCTATCTCCACCGATGCCATCGTCGCGGCGCTGAAGAATGTTGATTTTCCCACGTTGGGCTTGCCCACTATCCCTATCTGCATACTATCGTCCGAGAATGGCATTATTATGTTATATCTTTCCCAGGATGCAGCGGGATTCACTGAGGGGGCGCTTCTTCGTCGGCTACGATACTGTCTTCGACGTGCCACAGGCGGAATATGCTGTTCGCCAACGCTGCTATCTCATGGGGAGTCAGCGTTTCTATGCGCTCGTTCAGGAAAGGTATGTCCCCTTCTGCAACGCCGGGAGGGATCATCCCGGCAGCCCTCAGGGAGGTGGAGATCTTCTTCCTCCTGTGGTTGAATGTTATCTCGGTCACCTTCAGGAACGTCTTCTCATCGAGGACCTCGAAGGGGGCGGGGCGGGGAACGATCTCCACTATGGCGGAATCCACCTTTGGTTTCGGTTTGAATCTGGATGCCGGAACAGTCTCGAGTATCCTGCAGTCGGCTTTGTAGAAGAGATTGACCGTCAGTCTGGAATAGTCTCTGCTGCCGGTCTCGGCCACCATGCGCTCGGCGAATTCCTTCTGCACCATCACGATGGCCTTTCTGAAGTCATGCTCCAGGAGCTTGAATATTATCGGGGTCGAAACGCTGTACGGAAGATTGCTGACGAAGACATCGAATCTGGGGAAGGGGACCTTCACGGCATCCCCCCGTATCAGCCTCACGGACGGGAATGTGGCGGCCACGTGATCTGCCAGGGAGGCATCAAGCTCTATGCATGTGACATCCCCGGATCTTGAAGAAAGTCTGCTTGTAAGGATGCCGAGGCCCGGCCCCACCTCAAGAACCCGGTCGCTCTCGGATATGCCGGCGCAGTCCACCTGCCTCTCGGCCACCCTGTCGTCCGTGAGGAAGTTCTGTCCCTTGCTCTTCTTGGGCTTCACACCGGTCTCGGCGATAAGCCGTCCCGTATCCTTTCCTTTCATTTGGAGATGAAGATATACCGCCGTCTTTCGTCGTCGGATATCTCCAGCATTATGCGCTCTTTGATGAGCTTCTCGGGAGCCTTCAGGATGGGCACTCTCTTCGTTATGTCCTCGAAGCTTGTGAACTTGCCCAGTCTTCTTTCCTTGAGGAAGTCCTCCAGGGTCTTCTTGCCCATTCCGGGCAGCTCCTCCAGAAGGTGCTTCTTGATGTTGATGGGACCTGCCTCATTGAAGAATTTAACGTACCTGGCCTCGTTTTTCTTCACCAGGTTCTGCACTATGTAATCCAATTCGGTCTGGGCAGTTCCGGTCAGGTCCTTGTACGAGACACGTCTCTTGACATGGTCTATCTCGTTGCGCAGCTTGCCGTCCTTGCCTATGTACACCCTGTCCTCTATGGCTATCTTGGCGCCTTCCTTCGGCACAAGCTCGAAAAGCTTGAACTCGTCCTCTCCCACCGCATAGCAGATCGGGCTTCTCTTAGCGTAGCTGGTACCGGGTAAACCCTGCGGCATATAATCCAAAATGTATGCGTATTCTTCCAAAGGACAATCCCCCCAATGTTCGTAGAGAGCAACCTTAGAGGTGCTTCCCGACTATTTCAATTATTTTATTGACGCCGTCGGCCTCGAGGTTGATCCTCTCTTTGGAGAAAATGGCACGAACGTCTTCAGGATACTTCGGAAGTATGTCGGCAATCTTGTATTTTATGAAATCGGTTATGAAGTCCAGCTCTTCGAGCTCGGCTATCAGGGCCTTGGTGTCCTCCACCGAGAGCCTTGCGGTGGCTTCGGACTGCATCAGGGCGGCTCTCTGAGCGTTGTTCAGCTCGCCTCTTTCGTTGCCGGCCTTGGTAAGGAGCTCCTTGACCTCGACTGTGCTGATGTATTCCTCTGCCATCTTATTCACCTCAGACATTCCTGACCAGGTGCTCCGGGCGTGCAACTACGATCTTGTCCTTGTTGCCGTCCTTTACCCTGACCTCGAAAGCTGCGCCTCTTCTTCCTATGACCGTGCCGGTAAGGCCGTGGAATCTGGAGAAGGGCATGCCCTTGTGGACGCTGGGATCTATGACTATGTTGACCTTGTCGCCTTCGTCGAAGACCTGCATAGCCTTGGTTATCGGGGAAAGACCGCGCGCTCTGGGCTTCTTGCGGAGCAGGTTGCGGGTCTTGGTCCTCGTTCCTTTTGTCGCTTTCATTTCGGTTCCTCTTGATCGTTTATCGCTATGACGTCCAAAGCTTCCACGGCGCATCTCACGCCTAACGCCTCGGAGAAGCTGGGTATGCTTCTTCCGTCATCTCCGGAGACGAATTCCTTGACATAGGTCCCGGATTCCGTCTCGAGGGTCAGGTCGAATGTGCCGTCATCAGCCATCTCTGCCTCGACCCACAGGATCTTCCTCTTGCGGATCAGGTCGGCACGTCTGTGCTCAACCCTCCGAGGAGTCCTCTGGTCAACATAGACGTCCCTGAACGACAGTGCTACCCCAACCACTTGCTCTTTATTAACTTTACCATCTGCCCTGACACGTGCCCTGTAGACCTTTGTGGGAGTTGCCAGCTTGGTCTTTTTGACCGCTCCCCTGTCGGTGAAGGAAAGGTCCCTGTAATGGGCCAGGTCGGACTCGTTCGCCCTCAGCTCCAACTCGTCCAGGTCTATGTCCCTTTTCTTCGGCTGGCTGATCTCAAGGACGAAGGGCCTCCCGTCCCCCAACATGAGGCGTCTATATCCTCCCTTCCCATGCCGTGGAAGAAGTGCTCCTTCCCATCCGCCATCCTGAGGGCTATGTCTCCGATGATCTCCTGAACAGACGTCTGGTACATCTTCCCCGTCTCGTTGCATCTGGCACATCCCTTGCCCTTGCAGGCTCTGCACGGCCATATCGTCTGCGGGATCTCCCTGCTGAGCTTGTTGTATCTTCCGTATATGAAAAGCGGAGCCATATCCAGCTCCACGTCCGCGAACCTGGTGTCTATGCAGGCCACAACCTGAGGGTTCTTGAATTCCACAGGGCGGTTTATCATGGGCAGGGCGATCTTCCCGATCTCCCTGTTCAGCTCCGTCTTTATGGACTCCCCTTCGATCCCCAGCTCCTTCCACAGGGCCTTCTCCGCCTCGGTTATGGCAGGGTCCACACGGCACCCGACGAGGAAGTTATCGCTCTCCACGGAGTTGACGCTCTCGGCGACGCTCTCGGCGAAGCGGTCCAGGAGGTCGAAGACATCATCGCACAGGGAGCACCCCTCCGGGGCACCGAGTGCCAGGCTGTCCCTTATGATCCTTCCCCTGGCATCGTTCGTCATCCCTTTGCCGGACTTCCCGAACAGCCTTCCCAGGCAGTGATCGCAGAGTCCCTTCTCCGCTGCCTTGGCAGCAATATCGGTATCGAATGTGAAATCATCCATATGCATTCCCTCAGAGGTCGAACCCCAGCTCCGAGATCCTGAGTCTGGGTCTTTGGGATTCTAAGAAGTGGTACACGGTCGCATGCTCGCTTCCGTTTATGATCATCTCCACGGCCTCTTTGGCGACCGGCAGGCTTACCGAGTCCCCGATCAGGGCGACCGTGTTGCCGTAAACCGTCATGTGAACGCCCGTAAGGTCCTCGATGATCCTGCGGGTCTTGCCGTCAGTGCCTATCAGGCGGCCCCTGACGCGGTTAAGCTGGTTGGTCTTCGTGCCGATCACCTGTTTGAGGTCTATGACCTCCAGGTACTCGTCGTCCTTGAAGAGCCTGCATGCCCTCTCCGGGCTGAAGCCTCTTCCTATGGCTCTGATGACATCGCACACCTTGAGAGCCAGAAGCGGATCCGCATCCTTCGCCTCATCATGGACCATGACGTTGCCCTCTTTGTCGATGTCGATCCTCATACCGCACATCCTCTGGAGCATCGCCTTCGTCTGGCCCTCTGCACCTATGGCCACGCCAACTCTGTCCTGGGGGATCCTAACCGGTCTCATTCGTCATCACTGTCCTTGCTCAGGGCCTCCTCCATTATAACGTCGACGCTTATGATATCTGCGCCCCTGTTCTTGAAGAAGCGGTTAACGTTCTCTATGTCCCGCCTAAGGAATTCCTTGGCGTTGAAATGATCTGATGTGACGGCCTGGCCGCAATCTATGAGCACCGGCTCCCCTTCGAACATGAGCACATTGTACTCGCTCAGGTCCCCATGTACCAGGCGGGCGTCCCTGAATCCGTCTATCGCGAAGGATATGACCTCATCGTAAGTCTCGTCAGGTTCCTCCAGCACGCAGTTCTTCAGCTGGGGGGCAGGGGAGTTCTCGTCGCCTATGTACTCCATGATCAGGCAGTTCTTCTTGAAAGCGAAGGGCTCCGGGACGGGGATGCCCGCATCCCAGTACCTGTTGAGGTTGCTGTACTCCTTCCTGGTCCAGGCATAGATCAGCTTCCTGCGATTGCCTTTTATGTCGCCGAATCTGGGGTCCCCTTCAATGTATTTGTTGATCCTTTTGAAAGTGGAAGTGGAGGTCCTGAATATCTTCAGGGCCATCGGCTCGCCGTCCGGGTCCTCGGCGTAGAATACGTTGCCCTCCTTCCCCGTGGATATCGGGAATCCTATGTGCTCTATCACACCGGAGGTCATGAAGTCGTAGATGGTCATCAGGGTCTGGGCATCGAAGACCTCTGCCAGTGTGCTTCTCTCGTCTCCGCTCTTGTCTGTCTTCAGCGCATCTACTCTGCGCTCCAGATAAGCGTAGACCTCCTCATAGGATGTCACGGGACCACCTTAGAAAATATCCAGGTTCTTGGGGATCCTGTTCCTCTTGCTCAGGTTCACGGCCTGAGTCCTCGTGTATCGGAATCTTACGTCGCATTTGTCCGGTTGGAAATCCCAAATCGCGACTATCACCAGGTCGCCCTCTCTGATCCACATCCTTTTCTTGATCTTTCCCGGGATGCGGCCGATCCTGGAGACCCCGTCCTCGCACATTATGCGTATCTTCGAGGCCCCGAGCAGCTGGTCAGCTATTCCGAACATCTCTCCTTCTTTTATGTTCGGCAGACGTACACGTGATACGTCCTCCTCATTGCTTTCCATAGGTTCTTCTCTGGGGCTCAATTGGGCTTCCTCTGCGGCATCCGAACATTTGGCGGTATATAAGTGTTACATGGATAACCGCGGTTTATAAGCGGGAAGGCATCGGGTTTAAGTACATCTCGCAACGTAGGTACCGTTCGCCATCAAAGGCAGGCATCCAGGGGGTGCTAGCATGAAAAACAAGAAAAATAAATCCAACGCGGATCTGGCACAGACATTCAGAGGCGGAGTCATAATGGATGTTACGACCCCGGAGCAGGCGCTCATAGCCGAGAAGGCAGGGGCCTGCGCCGTAATGGCACTGGAAAGGGTACCTGCGGACATACGCGCATCCGGCGGCGTATCGAGGATGAGCGATCCCCTGATGATCAAGAGGATAGCGGATTCGGTATCGATACCGGTCATGGCGAAATGCCGCATAGGTCATTTCGTGGAGGCCCAGATCCTGGAGGCCATAGGCATCGATTACATTGACGAGAGCGAGGTGCTCTCTCCTGCGGACGATATCCATCACATAGACAAGAAGCAGTTCAGGACGCCCTTCGTCTGCGGCGCCAGGAATCTGGGCGAGGCACTGAGGAGGGTTTCCGAGGGGGCGTCCATGATCAGGACCAAAGGCGAGGCCGGTACCGGGGACATAGTCCAGGCGGTCTACCACATGCGCACGGTCAATGCGGAGATAAGGCACGTGGCGTCCCTGAGGGAGGACGAGATCTACGAAGAGGCCAAGAGGCTGTCCGTGCCGGCGGAGCTTCTACGGGAGGTACACAGGACAGGCAAGCTGCCGGTAGTCAATTTCGCTGCCGGAGGGGTCGCCACCCCTGCCGATGCTGCGCTGATGATGCAGTTGGGCGCGGAAGGAGTATTCGTCGGTTCCGGGATATTCAGGTCCGGCAACCCCGCGAAAAGGGCTGAGGCCATCGTGAAGGCGGTCGCCAACTACGATAGCCCCGAGGTCATTGCCAAAGTGTCAGAGGATCTGGGCGAGGCGATGGTGGGGATAAACAAGGACGAGATCGAGAAGCTCAGCGGCATCAGGATGGCTGAGCGCGGTCAGTGAGCTCCCGGTGCGCGGATATGCGGTCCGCGCACCACAACCTTTTTAAAAGAGCATCTATCACGACTGTACGGCTCATGTAGTGTAGCGGCCAATCATTCGGCCCTTTCGAGGCCGACACCCGGGTTCGAATCCCGGCATGAGCACCATTACCTCAATACCTTCTTCCGGAAGGCAGCGCTCTCCCTCGCGATATCATTCACGTTCCTGCGGTCGACCTTACGTACGGAAGGCAGACCCCTGGGGCTCGCTTTGAGCATCGCATCCCTCAGGTACGCATCGGTGCAGGGATACTTCTTGAGCTTAGCTCTGTCCCAGTTCTCCACAAGATCGAACACGGCCTCGATCCCTTCGTTGTAGAACTCAGAGGTCAGAACAGCCACGGCAGTGGCGTCGTTGCCCGTCACGGCGATATTGCAGCTCCTCACCGCGCGCTCGTCCCCGTTGAATGATATGGACAGGCCGCTGTTGTCCCTGACGAGGTCCATGGCCTGGCCGTCAGAGGAGTCGCCGCCCACGTAAACGGTATCGCTGAATTCTATGTCGGTCCTGCGCCTGATCTCCAGGAGGACGTACGCCTTCTCATTCTGTCCCATGACGCCAACGGGCTTCAGGGTCTCGGCCAACTCCATATCCGGAAGCCGTTCCAGGAAGAACGAGTCGAGGGTGTTGATTATGGCGGTGTCCTCCTCTCCGAGGCTGACCGCCTTCTCCAGGGAGCTCGATGCATCCGGAAGCTTAAGGCCCGCAATCATGCCGGATATGCTCTTCAGTTCCCTGGCCTCCGCTTTGTTGACCCTCACGGCATCGAAGGACGCCTGTGTGCAGCTGACATTCCCTATGGGAAAGCCTATGGCATCGCAGACGGCCATCATGTGGTGCTCGTAGCTGCAGGTGTTGATGTAGGCCGGCAGCAGGTTCCCGATGTATCTTATAGCCCTGTCCGAACCGGGGAATATCTCAAGGTCCTCTTTGGAGAATCCGTATGCCCAGTGATCAGTGGCCCCGAACGCGTTCAGGAAGGGCAGGATCATCTTCATCGTGCTGCCGAAATGGACCTCTTCCCTGTTCAGGGCGTAGTTGACGAGATCGTCGTACCTGGATATCACATCGAAAAGCCGCCCGCCGTTCCTGATAAGCCTGGCGCACATCCTTCTGGCGTTGTTGTTGGCGGAGATGAAGCCCAGGTTCCCGCAGACGAATTGCTTGTCCTGGGAGAAACCCATCTCCTCCATAGGATTGTATTCCATTCAGATACCCCGCACGGATGAATTCACATCGTCTGAGAGGTCAAAGGGCTCTTTAAGCATTTTTCCGTTGGCGTACAGGCGTTTGTCCCTCATGGACACGGTCCCGTCCGCGAAACGGGAGATGGTGCTGACGATCAGAGGAAGCTCCCTTTTGGCCCCGTCCTCTCTGATCCTTTTGAACAGGGGCTCCCCTGTCCCCTCGTCCGCTATGATCTCATCCAGGGTCTTATGCTTCAGCTTCTCGTTCAGGTCGGACCACAGCCTGTCATAATCCCCGCCCCGTATGGGGAATCTGCAGTATGTGAGGGCCGCTCCCCTGTCCCAGTCAGGTGTGCAAATATGTATCATCGCGCCCTGCTCCCCGGCGTTCTCCCTTATCAGCTTCCATATGACCTCCTGCCAAGTGCCCTTGGGGCCGTCCGGCAGAGCCGGGTGCAGGTTAAGCAGGTCGTGGGTCTCGCAGGTCTCGTCATCGACCCACAGCATGTACCCCGCCAATATCCCGATGTCGAAGCCGTAGGGTGACACTGCCTTCCTCAGCTCTTTCCCGTACTCGTCCCTCCAGGCCTTCGGATCAGCATCCCAGAGGTCCGGCCTGAAAGTCTTCCAGGATATTGTCAGGAGAGGTATCCCGTACTCTCGGACCATTCGGAAGAACATCTCCCGCTGCTCTTTCCTCGGATTCGGTTCCTCCTTGTTGTCCCAGTTGCAGAATACGAAGGATATCTCGACGTCCAGTTCCCCCTGCTCCTTCTTATCCATCACGGCCTTCAGAAGGTTACGGGAACCGGACCCCCTGCCCGTGGAGAACCAACCCAGTTTCAGCATGGAAACGGCTATTGCCGTGGTTGTATTTCAAACGTCACAGGTCTAAAACCACAGTGACAGAGGGCTCGCCCTCGTCCACGGACATCATGTGGTATGTCACGGCCTTCACTTCCGCACGGGGTCTGTGCCTCGCGGCATCCAAGGGCTCGCCCGCGGCCGTGCATATGACCTCGTTGCCGTCGAAGGACACCTCGAACTCGGAGAACACCAATCCTTTGACATCGGTGATGTATATCAACTCTGAGAGGAAGGAGAACAGGCGCTCTCTGGTATCCTCCCCGGAAGAGGTCAGTCGGATCTCGGAGGAAGGTCTGACCGAGGAAGCATCCAGCATCTGGTCGTACATAGCGTAAGCAGCATTGCCGAAACATTCCTCCAGATCCTTCCCGTAGCATTTCACCATGGCATCCGCGGTGTGCTCCAGCAGCTCGTACCTCATGCACTGCCATTCTCGGGATAGGATAAATCAGTTATCTGTGCGAACAAGGCGAATGATTAATAATCTCAATCACTAGTCCACGTATCATGCGCATCACGATTGTGGGCTGCGGCGTAATCGGGTCGAGATTGGCCAAAGCGGCCGATGAGATGGCCGAGGTAAAGAGGATCTACCTGATAGATCTGAACAAGAATCTCTCAGAGAGCCTGGCGAGCCAGCTTAAGAAAGCCGTGACGGTGGATGCCGTGGAGGACGAGCTCTACCATTGCGACCTGGTGATAGAGGCCGCCTCTCAGAATGCGGCCAAGGACATATTGACCAAGTCCGTAGGCCGCGGCGTTGATGTCATGGTGATGTCCGTGGGAGCTCTTGTGGATGACGAGTTCAGGAACCAGATCTTCGAAAGGGCCAAGAACAGCGGTTCCCGCATATTCATACCGTCCGGCGCACTGACCGGTACGGATGCTCTCAGATCCGCATCCATGGACGAGCTCACAACCGTGGAGCTCAGGTCCACGAAGAATCCCAAGGCCCTTGCCAACATAGAGTATCTTGAGAAGAAAGGCATAGATACCAACAAGATCACCGAGAGGACCGTTCTCTACAGCGGTACGGCAAGGGAAGCCGTTCAGATATTCCCCAGGAACATCAACGTGGCAGCCACGGTCAGTCTTCTGGGAGTAGGATTCGACAGGACGACGGTGACCATAATACTGGATCCGGACGTCAAGAGCAACAATCACGATCTGATCATCAGCGGTGCCTTCGGAAGGGCAGAGTGCCAGACATTCAATGTGCCATCTCCTGACAATCCGAGGACCTCATATCTCGCTTCCCTGTCCGCAATATCCGCGCTCAAACGGATAATAAGGAATGAGTGGATAGGCATCTGAAACCTGCAAAGATATTTCATACGGCTTAGCGTTGAAGCCGGTATGGAACCCACCCGAGCCGAGAGGCTTATCGAAGCGGCCGGGACGGATGCCGTGGTGATCTCGAACGGCACAGAGCCCTTCCTTGACTCAGCATTCTGGTATCTCACAGGTTTGGACTCTGGCACATTTGAGGGGTCCTTCGCGGTCGTCTCCCGTGAACGGGGCTTGCATGTGATAGTGAGCAAGTTGGAGGAGGAGGCCGCCAAGAGGTCCCGGGGGGAGGTCACGGTCTATTCCACGGGCAGGGAAAGGGACGATGCCGTCAAGAAGGCCATCGGAAGTGCCGGACGCATAGGCATCCCCTTCGACAGCACAGTCCATTCGATGTTCGCTTACATATCGAAAATGGGCGAAGGCGCGGAGATCAGCAACATATCCCCGGCCCTGGGGGAGGTCAGGTCCGTCAAGGACAGGGAGGAGATTTCCAGGATAGAGGCCGCATGCGCGATATCCTCGAAGGTCGCCTCGGAGATCCCGGGTATGCTGCGTGAGAAGATTTCCGAGGAGGAGGCCGCGGCACGAATGGATTCGAGGATGAGGGAGCTGGGCGCGTCCGGCAATGCGTTCGAGACCATAGCTGCCTTCGGTTCCGCATCCGCCGAGCCCCACCACAGACCCACGGGCTACCGCCTGAAGAAAGGGGATGTGGCTCTTTTCGATTTCGGTGCCAAGAGGAACATGTACTGCTCGGACCTTACCAGGACAGTGTTCCTGGGGGATCCGGACCCGAGGCTGCTCAGGGCTTATGAGGTGGTCCTGGAGGCCCAACGTGCAGGCATAGAGGCGATAAAGGACGGCGTGCAGGCGAAAGAACCCGATGCGGCGGCCAGAGACGTAATAGAGGCCTCGGAGTTCAGGGGAATGTTCATACACTCCTTCGGCCACGGGATCGGAATGGATGTCCACGAGCCCATAAGCCTGTCCCCCAGATCGGAGAATGTACTGAAAGCGGGCAACGTCGTCTCCGCCGAGCCCGGGGTATACATAAGCGGTGTGGGCGGGATAAGGATAGAGGATACCGTGCTGGTCACAGAGAACGGATGCCGCAGGCTAACGGATTTCGATAGAAGCGTCACCATCATAAGATGATCAGAAGGCCGCTTCCACCACTATCTTGGTGCGGTCCCCGACATCAGCCAGGGAGTCGATCTCTCCGACGAGCCTGCCTATCTTGATAACGGGATAAGGGGAGACAGGCCTTCCGTCCCTGCCGCTGAGGGGGGTTGGCCCAAAGAAGAGGCATATGGCACCGGCCTCGGGCCAGAACGCTATGTCCCCTTTGTCAAGGATGGTCACCGCCTTCCCATCCGCTTCTGACTCAGTGGGCACCTCGAAGTATATCTCGGAGCCCAGCATGTTTATGGTTGAGGATACGGGGAGGGAGAGCCATAAGGCATCAGTGAAGGCTGACTTCGTCAGCTCTCCCCTGTATTCCCCGATCCTGGTCCGGAAGGTTACCGCGTTCACGCTTTCTTCTTCCTTTCGAAGAGCTTTCTTATGTCCCTGCCTACGACCTCGAGCTGGAGATCGGATTCGTCCTTCTCCATCTTCTTGAGATTCTTGAGGCCCGCCTTCCATTCAGCGCGCCATTCATCCTTGAATTTACCGGACTCTATGTCATCCAGAATGGATTTCATGCCCTTCTTCGATTCCTCGGTTATGACCCTGTCCCTTCTGGTCAGGCCGCCGTACTCGGCGGTGTTGGATACCACGTACCACATATGCTCGAAGCCGCCCATGTTGATCAGGTCGACTATGAGCTTCGTTTCGTGGAGGACCTCGAAATATGCCATCTCGGGCGGGTATCCCGCATCCACCAGGGTGTCGAACCCGGCCTTGATCATGGCAGTCAGGCCGCCGCAGAGGACCGCCTGTTCTCCGAACAGGTCGGTCTTGGTCTCATTGTCGAAGGTGGTCTCGAACACTCCGGCCCTGGTCGATCCAAGGCCCTTCGCAAGTGCCAGAGCTATTTTCTTGGCGTTACCGGTGACGTCCTGGTGAACGCACACCAGGCAGGTACGCCGAAGCCCTCGAGGAACATGAGCCTCTCCATGTCGCCCGGGGCCTTAGGGGCCATCATGATAACGTCCACATTATCGGGCGGGACTATGAGCTCATACGTTATCGCGAATCCGTGGGCGAATTCCAGGGCCGCACCCGCTTTGAGGTTGGGCTTGACCATCTCTTTGTATATGTCAGGCTGGACCTCGTCCGGGAGAAGCATCATAACGACATCTGCCCCCTTCACGGCATCCGGTATCTCGGCGACCTTGAGGCCGTCCTCCTTCACCCTGTTCCAGGATTTGCCGTTCTTCCTGGTGCCTACTGTGACATCCAGGCCGGAATCGTGGAAGCAGAGGGCCTGGGCCCTCCCCTGCGCTCCGTATCCGAGAACGGCTATCTTCTTCCCACTGAGTATACCTAAATCAACATCCGCATCGTGATAGATCTTCATCGTTGCGCTTCTCCTTAGCTTTGGGCTATCCCTTCCTTGGGTATAAGGATAACGTCCTCAGTAGGGGCACCGGCCTTTGACCATGGGAATGGCCGGGTCGGGGGGCAGCATGGGAAGAACATCTTCCTCGGGGTCGATATGGATGTCTATCAGACAGGTCTCCCCGCTGTTCATGCTTCTCTTGAGGGCATCGCCTATCTCACTGGATCTTTCGATCCTTATCCCGTTGGCCCCGAAGGCCTCGGCAAGCTTGACGAAGTCCGGGTTGGAGTCGTAGAGCTTTGTCGCGGAGTATCTCTTGCTCCAGAAAAGCTTCTGCCACTGCCTGACCATGCCCAGCCATCCGTTGTTCATCAGGCATATCGTCACAGGGAGATCCTCCTGTATGGCCGTGGCCAGCTCCTGGACGACCATGAGGAGGCCCCCGTCACCGGTGACGGTCAGGACCTTCTTGTCCGGGCATGCCGCCTTGGCGCCTATCGCAGACGGAAGACCGAAGCCCATGGTACCGAAGCCTCCCGAAGAGATCATCTGCCTGGGTCTTTTGATGTTCAGGCAGTGCATGGCCCACATCTGATTCTGGCCGACGTCGGTTGTGACGATGGTATCATCATCGATCAGCTTGTTGATCTCATGCATGACCTTCTGCGGTTTTATCGGGACGCCGTCGTAATCGAAGTCGCAGCAGCACTTGGACTTGAAGGAATTCAGTCTCATCATCCATGCGGGGTCGGGGGTGAAACCCTCGAGATTGCAGAGGAAGGTCCTCAGGACATCCCCGACATCAGCCTTTATGTTGACTGATGTCAGGCCATGCTTGTTGAACTCCGTGCTGTCCAAATCTATGTGTATGACTCTGGATCCGTTGCCCGGGCGGGTGTGCGGACTGTAGGTCCTATCGGAGAACTTGGTGCCTGCGGCTATTATGAGGTCCGCCTCCTTCATAGCGCTCAGGGCGGACCGTCTCCCGTGCATGCCAAGGGCGCCCATGGCGAGAGGGTGGTCATACGGTATGCTGCCCATTCCCATGAGAGGGGTCAGAACCCCGGCACCGATCCTCTCGGCGAGCCTGACCATGTCCTCGGACGAATCAGAGCCTATTATGCCTCCTCCCGCAAGGATGATTGGTCTCTTCGCCTCCTTTATCCACCGGATCGCGGTGGGTATGCCGGACGTGTCTATCTGAACAGGTCTGGGCTCCCGCGTCCGGGTCAGCAGCGACTCGTCTATCTGGGAGTTCATCGCATCGACGGGGAGGTCGACGTGGACCGGACCCGGCCTTCCGAGCCTGGTGACCTTCCACCCTTCGCTTATGACGCCGGGAAGCAGATCCAGGTCCAGGACCCTGTAATTGTATTTCGTGACGGGCATCATGAGGCTGAACGCATCGACCTCCTGGAATGCTCCCATGCCGAGGTTGCCCGTGGCGACCTGGCCCGTAAGGACCATCATGGGCACGGAATCGGCGAATGCGGTTCCGACGCCGGTGACAAGGTTGGTCGTCCCCGGGCCGCTTGTGGCGAGGCAGACCCCGGTCTTCCCCGAGGCTCTTGAATATCCGTCGGCCATATGAGCCGCGCACTGCTCGTGGCGCACCAGTACATGCCTGATGGAGGAATCCAACATTTCGTTGTAGATCGGTATGACGGTACCTCCCGGGTATCCGAAAATAGTACCGACGCCTCTGTCCTCAAGCATCTTCAGCAGTGCTCTAGAGCCTTTCATGGTGTCTCACCTTTTCGATGGAATTACGTGATAGGGTTTAATAACAACTGCTACCTTCCCATCCAAAGACGCACCAATGGCCATAGTTTACAGTGAAAAGTTATTGGAGCACAGTCAATGGCCCGACCATCCCGAGTCTCCTCTGAGGCTCAAGACTCTGAGGAAGAAGCTGGAGAAAGAAGGTCTCTGGAAGAATGTGGTGGGCCCTGACAGTCTGCCTGACGAAGCCCTTCTCCGAGTGCATACGGAGGAGCACGTGGAAAGGGTGAGGATGGGAGGCGATTATCCTGTTGACCCGGATACGTTCATACATGAGAACACCTACGAGCTGGCCAAGATATCCGCCGCTGTGGCTGTAAAAGCGGTCGAGATCGCGGCGGGCGGCGAGCCGTCCGTGGCACTCACGCGGCCCCCGGGCCACCACGCAGGCAGGAACAGCATCGGCGGATTCTGCTACTTCAATAACGTTGCCGTTGCCGTTGCGGCGGCAGGGAAGAGGACCGCCGTGATCGATCTCGATGCCCATCACGGGAACGGGACAGAGGAGATATTCTACGATACTGACGATGTTTTCGTGATATCGACCCATGAGGCGGACTTCTATTGGGATTCAGGCTATGTGGAAAGGACCGGCGAGGGGAAAGGCTCCAGATACAACGTCAATATACCGATACCGGCCGGTGCGGGGAACCGTACCTTCCTGGCGGCCATGGACGAGATAATAATACCTATCGTTAAGAAGTACGAGCCAGAGCTCATAGTCGTCAGCTTGGGAGTGGATGCCCATTACTGCGAGCCAAACGCCCATATGCAGATGAACACCGACGGTTACGTGGAACTCTGCAGACGTCTGTTCGACATATCCGAAGGAAGGATAGCCTTCGTTCTGGAGGGAGGTTACCATCTCCGGGCTACGGCAGAGGTCGTAGCGGGTGTTCTGGCTATGATAGAGGGCAGGACCATAAAGGCGGAGTACAACGAAGATCGCTGCGAGCAGGGCAGCGGCAGGAAGGCCGTCCGCAAGGCCAAAGAATACCTTTCCAAATACTGGGACATCTGACCGCCCTGACCTTCAGAATGTCAGATGTCGCCGCGGACACGGCCTTTGAAGTACATCGATATACTCAATGGTACCGAGCAAGTTTATTCTATCGGAACACCAATAATCGCGCAGGTGTGGGTGAGCTCCATGAAAACGAAGGTAGGAGTAAACGGATACGGAACGATCGGCAAAAGAGTGGCAACAGCAGTCAACCAGCAGGACGATATGGAGATAGTCGGTGTGACGAAGACCAGGCCGTCATATGAGGCGCAGGACGCCGTGAGGAAAGGTTACCCTCTGTATGTGCCAGAAGAGAGCATCCCGGCGTTCAAGGCGGCCGGCATAAAGGTCGCCGGGACCATAAAGGAACTTTACGGCAAGGTGGACATAATCGTTGACTGCACTCCGGGAGGCCTTGCGGATAAGTACAAAGCGGAATTCGCCGAGGCAGGCATCAAGGCCATATGGCAGGGCGGCGAGGATCACAGCCTCACCGGGATATCGTTCAACGCGGGCGCCAATTACAAGGAGTCCTGGGGAGCGCAGTTCTCCCGCGTGGTTTCTTGCAACACCACGGGACTTCTCAGGACGTTCTACCCGATCGACAAGAAGTACGGGATAAAGAATTCCTATGTTACGCTCATAAGGCGTTCCGCAGACCCCTACGACAGCAAATCCGGGCCCATAAACGCCATTGAGCCCGTTGTAAAGCTGCCGACCCACCACGGACCCGATGTTCAGAGCGTGATGCCCTGGGTCAACATACACACGATGGCGGTCAAGGTCCCTACGACCCTGATGCACGTTCACACTGTGGCGATGGAGCTCAACAGTGAGCCGAAGACCGAGGAGGTCATAGAGATGCTGCGCAAGACGCCCCGCGTGAAGCTCGTGAAGAGCTCCTCAGGGATCAAATCCACGGCCCAGATAATGGAAGAGGCCAGGGAGATGGGCAGGTCCCGCAATGACATGTTCGAGATAGTCCTGTGGGAGGACGGTATCAAAGCAGTCGGCAACACCCTGTACTTCTATCAGGCCGTTCATCAGGAGAGCGACGTCATACCTGAGAATATAGACTGCATAAGGTCTATGTGCAAGATGGAGAAGGACCCGGCCAAGTCCATGGCGAAGACCGATGCCGCCATGGGCATCGAAAGGTGCTGAGGATGAAAGGCATCTACACACTGGAGGATTTCAACGTCAGAGACAAAACCGTCCTTCTGAGGGTGGACATAAACTGCCCTCTGGACCGGTCCACTCTGGAGATAATAAATGATTCTAGGATAAGGAGGATCGTCCCCACTGTTCGCGAGCTGATGGGCAAGAGAGCCAAAGTCATAGTGCTGGCACATCAGAGCCGAAAGGGCAAGTGGGACTTCACGCCCCTGGATCAGCACTCTGAAAGGCTGTCCAGGCACCTTAACGTACCGGTAAGGTATGTGAATGATATAATCGGCGATACGGCCCGGAAGGCCATATCCGATACGAAGCCCGGGACAGTGCTTCTGTTGGGGAACGTAAGAGAGATAGACTCCGAATCGAAGGAGCTCAGCATGATGGAGCACTCCCGGTCGGAGATAGTCAGCGCGCTTGCGCCCCAGATAGATTTCTATGTCAATGACGCTTTCGCAGCCGCCCACAGGAGCCAGTGCTCTCTGGTAGGATTTCAGCCCAGGGTGCCCTCGGCCTCAGGCAGGCTGATGGCCAAGGAGCTGTACGCCCTGAGTGCGATATTCGATGTTCCGAGGCGCCCCTCCGTGTTCATATTGGGGGGTGCCAAGATCGACGATGCCGCGAGCATGGTGGACCATGTTCTGGGCAGCGGGATAGCCGACACGGTCATACTGGCAGGACTTGCAGGGATAGCCTTCCTGAAGGCCCGCGGAGTGGACATAGGCGAAGCTTCCTCCGCTCCCATAAAGGAGGAGCTTACCCCTGAGAATATGCAGAATGCGAGGGATGTCATGTCGAAGTACGGGCACAGGATACTTCTCCCGACGGATGTGGCTGTGGAGAGGAACGGGAAGCGTCAGAATGTCCTCATAGGGGACATGCCGAATGACGTCCCCTCCCTGGACATAGGCGACGCCTCGATAGCGAAGTTCGCCAAGGTCATAGCAACATCCAGGACCACCCTCATGTCGGGCCCTGCGGGCATGTATGAGAAGGAAGGATTCGACGCGGGAACCAAGGCCCTCATGGAAGTCATGATCGACTCCGGCGGGCAGTCCGTCATAGGCGGAGGGCACACGGTGGGAGCGGCGGATAAGCTGGATCTCACCGACAGGTTCTCCTATGTCAGCACGGGAGGGGGAGCCCTTGAAGCATTCCTCCTGGGTCAGGAGCTGCCTGTGGTGGAGGCTTTGAAATATTCCTTCGATAAGGTGAAGGTTTAGATCGAGCCCTTCCTCATGCGCTCTATGGCCTCGGCTATGCGCTCCTTGGGCTGAGTGACGGTCATGCGGACATATCCTTCGGCGGATTTGCCGAAGCCTACTCCCGGGGTCGCCACGATGCCCAGATCCAGCATCTTCTCCGTGAACTTCATGGAAGGCATCCCGCAGTCGAACCAGACATAGAAAGTCGCCTTGGGCATGTTCACCTTGTATCCCAGACTCCTGAGGCCGTCCACAAGGACCTTCCTCCTCTCTGCGTAGATGTCCATATTCGCTTTGACCACATCAGGCAGATTGCCGTCCTTGTAGAGACCAAGGGCAGCGACGCCTGCCTTCTGGATGAACTTGGGGGCTCCGGAATCTATCTGACCTTTGCATTTCTTGAGGCCGGCGATCAGGTCCCTGTTCCCGACAGCGTAGCCGAGCCTGTAGCCTGTCATGTTGAATGTCTTGGAGAAGGACCCGAACTCTATGCAGTCCTTGCCCGCCTCAAGCGCAGAAGGTGCCATGTAGCCGTCGAAGCACATCTCCGAGTACGCATTGTCGTAGCAGAAGATCGTGCCGTTCTCCACGCACCAGTCCTGCAGCTTTTTCAGGTATTTCGCATCGCAGGTTGCGCCGGTGGGGTTATTCGGATAATTGGCGTACAGCATCCTGGCCCCTTCCGGGCAGTCGGCAGGGTCCAGCAGCCAATCCTTCTCCGGGCGCAGCGGCACCTTCACGCATTCCGCGTTGTTGAATATGGTGGCCGCCGCCGAGTAAACGGGATATCCCGGGCTCGGGGCTATTATCGTCTCCCCGTCATTCACGAAGGACTGGGCTATGTTGAATATCCCCTCTTTCGATCCTATGGTGACACAGACCTCCTTGTCCGGGTCCACGTCAACGCCGAACCGGACCTTGTACCAGTCCGCAACCGCTGTGCGCAGGGATCTCTCCCCGGCGCTGGAGGAGTAATTGTGGTTCTCCGGCTTCGCGACCTCTCTCTGCAGAGCCTCTATTATGGGCCGGGGGGGTCGGAAGGTCCGGGTCCCCTATCCCGAAATCTATGATATCTATGCCCTGGGCCCTCTTCTTTGCCGTCATCTCATCCAGCATCACGAAGAGGTACGGCGGCAGCGCTTTCAGTCTTTCTGCGAACTCGTATTCCATCTTATTCCCTCCAGAATCCGTCGAACACGAGGACCGCAGGGCCCTTCATGGTGACGGAGCTCAAATCCTTGGCCACCGTTATCTTCAGCGTGCCGCCCAGGAGATTAACGTCTATCGGCGCATCGTAGGGCACCAGTCCGTTCAGGCAGGCTGCCACGGCAGCGGCGCCCGCACCGGTCCCGCAGGCCATGGTCCACCCCGCGCCCCTCTCGTAGACGCGCAGGTCGATACCCTTATTGGTGACCGTGGCGAACCCCACGTTCACCTTCTGAGGGAACCTCGGGTCGGAACCTATCACGGGACCCAGGCTCTTCACTGCCTCGCCGCTCAGGTTAGTGAATGTTACGAAATGGGGATTGCCCATGCTTATGGCGGTCCCCTTTATCTCGGTGTCTCCGAATTTTATCGACTGATTGACGAATCTCGGCCCTGCGTTGTAGGTCATGGGAACGGCCGCAACCTCCAGGGATGCAGCGCCCAATCCCACGGAGACGCTGGATACCTTCCCGTCACTCCCCTTTTCCACGACTATCCTCTTGTTCCCGGCCAGGGTGTTGACTGTGAATTCGTCCTTTTTGACGATCCCGAAATCGGATACGTACTTGGCAAGGCATCTTATGCCGTTCCCGCACATCTCGGCCTCGCTGCCGTCAGAGTTGATTATGCGCATGGAAACGTCGGCCCCCTTCATGCCGGGGAGAAGGTAAAGGAATCCGTCCGCCCCGATCCCGAATCTTCGCTTGCATCCGCGTGTTACCTTCTCCGGGTCTATGCGCACGGATTCGTTTATCCCGTCGACTATCACGAAGTCGTTCCCGGTACCATGATATTTCCAAAATTTCATCTTCTCAGTCCTTCCGGTATGATCTGATTGCGCCAGAGGTCTTCCGTCCCCTCTGCCTTCCTGATCAGGCACGCCTTCCCTTTGCTTACCAGGACCTCAGCGCACCTGGGTCTGGAGTTGTATTCGCTGGACATGGAGAACCCGTACGCTCCGGCTGTGAACACCGCCACAAGGTCCCCCTCCTCCGGGTCCGGCATGATGCGGTCATGTGCCAGATAATCCCCGCTTTCGCATATGGGGCCTACTATGTCATACTTCCCGCCGCATGCCTTGTTGAACTTATTCGCCATGGCCACCGCGTGGTATGAATCATAGAACGCGGGTCTGACCAGCGTATTGAACCCCGCGTCGACGCCTATGTACCTCTTCGTCTCCGCATCCTTGACGTCCACGCATCGGGTCAGTAGAACCGTGGAGTCTGCGACGTATATCTTCCCGGCTCTATGACGACGGTCTTGACATCCGTCTCCTCCTGTATTATCTCGGTGACGAGGCTGGCCATCTCCTCTACGTCCGTTTCCTCCTCCTGCAGCCTGTAAGGGACCCCCACGCCGCCGCCTATGTCTATGAATTCCAGATCTATGCCCGCTTTGTCCCTGATCTCATTGGTGAGATCGGAGAGGATCTCTGCCACATCCGTGAACGGTTCTATCCCCTCTCCGCCGGACCCGGTATGGGCGTGTATCCCCTTTATGTCGAAACCGAGGTCCTTGGCCCTCTTGTATGCGGGTATCGTCCTCTTGATGGGTATCCCGAATTTGGACCCCTTGCCCCCGGTCATGACCTTGGCGCCGTGGCCGGATGCCACCCCGGGCGGATCCTGAAAGAGATTTTGACGTCCGTGGATATCTTGGCGAGCCTCTCCAGTTCAGATTCGGAGTCTATGTTTATCATGCAGCCCGCATCCACCAGGGCCCTCAGCTCCCCGTTGCTGACATTGACGCCGGTATAGAGTATCCGGTCGGGAGAGAAACCGGCCCTGATGCAGGACAGCACCTCCCCTATGGAAACGGCGTCTATGCAGCTGCCCTCCTGTTCCAGGATGCGCAGGACCGCAAGATTCGTATTGGCCTTGCAGGCGTAGTTGACTCTGGTGTCCATGTACTTGGAGAAGGCCCCGTGGATCCTTCGGTAGTTCTCTCTTATCCTCTTCTCCTCCGTCACGTAGACGGGGGTTCCGAACTCCTCCGCTATCTCCGTCGCGGCGATGCCGTCTATCAGCATGATGCCGTCCTTCCCCTCGTATTCCCTGATCATCAGATCCCCTCTCCCACTATGAACTTCTGGTGCAGGACCTTGACCACGTCAGTGACGGAGTCCGTGGGTACCACGAAGTTGAGGGAAACGTCGGATGCCCCCTCTGAGATCATCTCCACGTTGGCCCCCACCTCCTTCACCGCACCGAAGACGTCCCCGGAGAAGCCCTGATAGGACAATAAGCTGTCGCCGACGGCGCAAACAAGGGCAACATTGCTCTTCACATCTATGCGCTCTATGTCCTTGGAGTCCAGGAGGTTGAGGTTCTTCAGCGTCTGCTTCACGTCCAGATTGTGGATCAGGAACGCTATCGTGGAAAGCGATGTGGATATGGCATATACCGCGACACCCGCATCCGCCAATTTCTCCACGATCCTGGCGACGATTATGGGCCTGTAGGCTATGTCCGCCGCGGATACCGTTATTATGGAGAGGTCCACCTTCATCGCAACGCTCTTCAGCAGCTTATTGTCGGAACGCCTGCTCAGATTGTGTATCACCGTTCCGCAGTTGGACGGGTCGTATGAGTTCTTTATCCAAAGGGGGATATGCTTCCTTCTCACAGGCTCTATGGTCCTGGGGTGGAGGACCTTGGCGCCGAAATATGCCAGCTCTCCCGCTTCGCTGTAGTTCATCTCCTTTATCGTCTTGGCGTTGGGCACCACCCGGGGGTCAGCGCTCATGAATCCGTTGACATCAGTCCAGATCTCCACCGAGCTGGCATTCATGGCGTTGCCTATCGCTGCCGCCGCATAATCTGAGCCTCCCCTTCCGAAGGTCAGGACCTTTCCGTTGTCGGTAACACCGTAATAGCCGGATATCACGGGTATGATCCCGTTCTGCAGCATAGGTTTGACGACCATGTTGATCTTCAGAGAGGTCTTATCCAGGTCTGCGGTGCCGTTAAGGGGCCTGCCCTCCGCGAATATGCCCGCTTCCTCCGACGTAAGCGCAACAGACTCGAACCCCATGGTTCTGATCAGATGAGCCAGAGTGAGGCTGGAGAATCTCTCTCCCTGGGATATGAACAGGTCTTCGAAATAGGGGTCCTTCTGGGCTTCCCCGTCGAGCATGAGCTTCTTCATCAGACCGAGGCGCTCGTTGAGGTCCTTCTTGTAGGATTCGAGGGCCTTTCCCTCGAACAGCTTCTCAGCGACGTCCATGTGCCTGTCGTAGAACAGCTTGGCCGCTCCCTCCGGGTCCTTGAACCCGTTCTCCATGGTACCGATGAGGAAATTGGTTATCCCGGACATGGCGGAGACCACCACGACCTTACCTCCGTCCTTCTCGATTATTATCTTCGCCACTCTCTTCAGAGCCTCGGCGGAGCCGACGCTGGTCCCTCCAAACTTCATTATTGTTACGATCATAGGCCGAGCACCTCGCTCATGCTGTGTACTTTACCGTCCTTCCTACCGGCAACCCATCTTATGGTCCTGAGGCAGCCGGATGCCAAAGCTTCCCTGGATATCGCTCTGTTGGTCAGTTCGATGACCTCGTTGCTGTTGCCGAAAAGCACCGTGTGGTCTCCCACTATGCCGCCCGCCCTTACGGAATGCACCCCTATCTCCCTGCCCCCGGATTCGGAGATCCCCTCCCTTCCGCAGGAGGTCTTCTCTATGCCTGTCACCGCCCGAAGCCTTCTGAGCGCCTCTTTGGCGGTACCTGATGGAGAGTCCTTCTTCGATGAGTGGTGAGCCTCTATGATCTCCACGTCATACTCGGGCAGGTATCCGGCGAGGATCTCGCACACCTTCAGGAAGACATTGATCCCGACAGCGAAGTTGGCGGACACGACGGCTGACGTGCCGTGCTCCCTGACAGCCGCGGTCACGGTCTCCATCGTCGCAGCGTCCACGGCGGTCGTGCCGAGAACCAGATTCGTTCCGGTCCCGGGGACGGATGCCACCGTCGCGCTGGCTGCGGAAGGGGTTGTGAGGTCCACGTAGACGTCCGCATCCTCCAGGAGCTTCTTCAGGGTCATCGGCCCGGAGGCCACGATCCCTCCGGAGATCTCCCTTCCTATGTTTCCGCCGTTCTCGGATACGGTGGCACCCGTGAGTCTGAGATCCTCTGATGCCGCGATCATGTCGCAAACCATACGTCCCAGTTTACCCGTGGCGCCGCCGACGACAACCTTCGTGATCAAAACGCTCGCCCCCTCAGATAAGTCCCAGATCCTCTATGTCCGAGTCGAGCACGGCGGCTCCGTGCTCGGATATGTAGGTCAGGGGCAGCCTGAGCTCTCCGTTGCCGAAGCCCAGGCGCTTCATGACATACTTTATCGGTATCGGATTCGATTCCAGGAAAAGGTCGGTGAAGAGGGGGAGCATGCGATAGTGTATCGCAGAAGCGTCAATGAATTTCTCCCTCAGGCACAGATCCATCATCTGGCACACCGTATTGGGACAGCAGTTCGCGGCCACGGATATCACTCCGCAGCCCCCCATGGCTATTATGGGGAAGGTCTGGGCATCATCTCCGGAGAGGACCTCGAAGTCCTTCGGCTTCTTCGCAAGTATCTTGCCGATCTGGATCAGGTTGCCGCTGGCCTCCTTTATCCCGACGACTCCGGGGAGCTCCCTCGCGATCCTCACGCTGGTCTCTGCGGTTATGTTGCTGGCTGTCCTTCCCGGGACATTGTATATCACGATGGGCACATCAACGGACTCGCTGACGACCTTATAGTGCTGGAATATGCCCTCCTGAGTGGGCTTGTTGCAGTAGGGGGATATGGAGAGTATGCCGTCGGCTCCCAGATCCGCCGCCGTCCTGCTCAGATAAACAGCTTCCGAGGTTGAGTTGCTGCCGGCACCGGCCAGGACCCGGGCGTGCTTGACCTCGTCGATAACTATCTTTATGACCTTTATGTGCTCCTCATGGCTGAGCGTAGCTGATTCCCCGGTGGAACCGCATGGTACCAGAGTGCTCACGCCGTTCTCTTCCTGGAACCGGACTATGCGCCTGAGGCATTCTTCGTCGACCTCTCCGCTCTTTGTGAACGGCGTGATCAGTGCCGTCGCCACACCTTCGAACATATTTATTCTCCGTAATGCTCCTTAAGTATCAGCCGCGTTCGCGTGCTGATTATATTATCGTTGCGTCTTACGCTCTCGATTATGTCGTTGAGACGCTGAGAGGACTCCACATCCACTATGGCTATGAGGTCTTGGTCCCCGGTGACCTCGAAGACCTCATTTATCCCGTCATATTGGATAAGCTTATCAGCTATCTCCTGGGAATCGGTGTTGACGTCGATGCATATCTCGACCAGGGCCTTCACATTCTTGGAGCTGGTCTTTATAGTGAAGCCTTTGATCGTGCCCTCGGACATCATCCTGTGGACCCTGCTTCTGACGGTGCCTTCCGATACACCGATCTGCTGTGCTATGTCCACGAAAGGACATCTTGAATCCTTTCTGAGGATGTCTATTATGCGTTTGTCGAGATTATCTATCAATTTATCACCGGTTTCTGATTTCGTAGTCCCGACACCGCTGACCGCAATTAATGTATATAAATACTTATAAAATCGAAGTCTGTTTGAAGAAGTTCGCAGCGAACAGCGACATCATGAGATGTGAACCTCCATCTCGGGCACGGACAGCTTTATGTCGTTCTCCAGGAACTTGTCGTATATCGCAAGGCGTATCTGTGCCGAGATGCTCCCGAAGTTCTCCACATTGTCAACGTATGCGGTCAGGCGCAGCCTAACATCGAATTCGGCGAACTCGATCACACGGGTGTCCGGTGTATCGAAGGTACCGTCCTTTATGATGTTCGGATGCTCATAAGCGACCTCCCTCATAAGCCTCATGGCAAGTTCCAGATCCGTTCCGTGGGCTACGCCCACCAATATCAGTATGCGGTAGGCGCGGTTCTTGCTGGTCATGTTCGTTATGACGGTTGATGCAACGACGCTGTTGGGCATCACTATGATCTCCTCATTCTCCCAGCTGTGGAATGTTGTGTTCATCAGCCCGATCCTCTTGATCCTCAGTATTGCGGTGTGCTCCTTCATCTTCACAAGATCCCCCTCCTGAAGGGGCGGGTTATGAGAAGGGTCATGCCGCTGAAGAACTGGTTAAGGCTGTTCTGAGCCCCCAATGAGAGAGCCAGACCGAGTATTCCTGCCCCGGTGAGTATGGCAACCAGGTTGAACCCCAAGGCAGCAAGTATGGCTGCAAATGACACACTGGCTATGGTGATCTTCCCCAGCATGTTGAAGAGGGGCACCAGCGCAGTATCCACCGTTCCTATCTCCTCGTTCATCCTGGAGAAGAGCAGGGGGATGGCTATCTTGTAGACGCGCCAGGTTATTATCGCCCCCAGTATGATGTAGACTATGGAGGCGATGCTCAGTGACAGGGCGATGTAATAGGCATCCACTCCCCCGATGCTCAGAGCACCGGATATCCCATAGGTGACGATGGTCAGGAACACAAGCCAGGAAACGTTCATCCTGATCTGGTCGAATCTCTTCTTGTTATCCTTGGAGAAGAATTCCCTCACGATGATGAATATCGCGCCCATCATCAGGAGGGAGATGCCCATCCAAAGAAGGAAAGATATGATCGCGGTGAATACGGGCGTATTCAGAGGGTACGGGAGAGGGTTATCGAACTCCCCCAGTATCTTGTTGAACTGGTCATTTGATGCCAGTTGAGAGGAGATATCAACAGGGAAGGTCAAAGAAGCGGTGCTTTTGATACTGCTCACGGTGTTGGTGCAGACCATGGATATCTGCAGGTCCCTGCTGCCGGAGGCTGCGTACTTGCTCGCTTCCAGGGTCAGGGGCACGACCCTGCTCCCGTTACCTTCCAGAAAGACGCTTATCACAGACCTTCCGTCATCGAAATGGGCAAAGAGGCCATCGGACCCGGACACCTTGAGGGCGACCTCATAAGGGTCGGCGGTCTTGTTGACAAGGATTAGGTCGAAGACGTAGGTGTCCCCCGCACCCAAGGAGATGTCGTGACTCGGGGTGGTCAGAGTCACCACATCGCCCGCATCCGCCCATTCTCCCGGACTGTTATCGGCTGCAAGCGGTATCATCAGCAGAGCGGCCACCGCAAAGAATGCGAACAGTGTTGCCGTTTTTCTGCTGGACATCATGATTTTCGTCAAGGCATACAAAGCATAAAATATAGTTGAGCATAATCTCAGCGTATGGACATCCACGCGGACATGATCAAGGTCCTCATTGTCACGGCGATCATGACCTCCGCCTGTGTCAGCGACTGGAGGCGGCGGGAGGTCTCGGAGATGCACTGGGCCCTGATAGGAGGTGCCGGCATGGTGTTCGTGGCACTCTACGGCGGGTGCGATCTGTGGGCCAGATCGATGGTGGTCCTCGGCATGGCCTGATACTCTTCGATATTCTGGTCGATAGGGAGGTGAGTGCACGGCAGCAGCATCTCATCCATCTCGGGATAGCCCTGCTGTTCCTGGTCCCGATACTGATGTCCGGATGGTGCATCAGGGCGGTAGCAGTACCGATCCTGTTGAATTATGTGCTGATGAATGTTCTGTACTCCTCCGATCTGATGAAGGGAGGGGCGGATACCGCCTGTCTGATAGCCATGGGGATGGTGTTCCAGCGCTATCCGGATCTCGGCGCGGTCCCTCTGATAAAGCCGGACCTGGGATCTACGATGCGATGTACATATTCCCTCTGTTCGTCCTCATGGCCGCTCTGATCATGACCGCCGTCATAATGCTGGTATACTTCACCGCATTGAACATCCGGCGCAGGGATATCGGGCCCACGATGTTCTTCGGCTACAGGATGGACCTGGAAGAGGTACCGGAGCGCATGGTATGGCCCATGCAGGATTACATCGACGGGAATCTGGTCACATCATACGGTGCCGTTAACGATCCCGCCGCTCTTCAGCGTCTCCGGGATGCCGGGGAGGTCAGGATATGGGTCACACCCAAGATACCGTTCCTGATACCTATCCTGGCGGGTTTCCTCTTCATGGTTATAATCGGTAATCCTTTGTTCATCTTATGATATTGAGGCGGGTTTTACAGGAGGAGCAGCGGTTCCCGTCCAGTCCCACCACGTCGATGAGGTATCCGGTCCTCTTGATCACGACGTTGCCGCATTGGGGGCAGAAGGTGTCCGATCCGTCATCAGATATTATGTTCCCGATGTACACGTGCTGAAGTCCCGCCCCCTCGGCTATATCCATGGCCTTCTCCAGGGATTCCCCCGAGGTCCAGGGCACCATGTTCATCTCGTTGTCCGGATGGAATCTGGAGAAGTGCACTGGCACATATACGGACAGCTCCTTCGCTATCCATTCTGCGAAGGCTTTTATCTCTTCCGGTGAATCGTTGTGGCCCGGGATAAGCAGATAAGTGATCTCGATGGGCACCCCCTCTTCGTGCGCTATCTTGATGGCATCGAGGACATCCTTCAGGTGGGCGCCGCATATCTTCATGTAGAATTCATCGGTGAATCCCTTTACATCGATGTTCATGGCATCAGCTATCTTGCAGAGGTCCCGCATGGGCTCCTCGCAGATCAGGCCGTTGGTAACGATCACACAGTCCAGCTCCGGGTCGCAGCGCATGGTGTCCTGTATGTACTCGATCCAGATGGTCGGCTCATTGTACGTGAAGGCTATCCCGCTGCTCTTCTCCCGATTGCACATGGCAGCCAGGTCCTGCGGGGATTTGTACGTGGTCCTTTTGCGGCCTGCGGGAGACTGGGATATGGAATAGTTCTGGCAGTGCTTGCAGGTCATATTGCATCCGACGCTGCCCACTGAGAATATCCTGCTCCCCGGCTTGTAGTGGTACAGAGGCTTCTTCTCCACAGGGTCGACGCACAGCGAAGAGACTCTTCCGTATGTGTCAGCAACAAGGTAGTCCGGGTCTCCGCGTCTTGCCCCGCATCTGCCGTACTTCCCTATGCCGATCCTGCATCTGTGAGGGCAGAGGCCGCAGACGTACACGTCCCCCGCTCTTTCGTAGTATCTTGCTTCTATTCTGACCGGGCTAATAGCGGCCATACTCCAACCTCCTCGCGCCCTCGTCCGAGACGAGCCTAGCTTCCCTTCCTGAGGTCACAACCCCTATTATCGAGAAGCTCACGCCCGATTCGTACAGGGCGTTCAGCTTCTCCTTGCTGAAGGTGAAGAGCAGCTCGTACTCCCCGCCGAAATTCATCATCATATCCATCTCCGGAACCCCTGTCTCTTCGGAGACGTCCTCCACGTCCGCCCCTTTGGGCAGGAACTCCGACATTATGTCCATCCCTACACGGCTGCACTCGCATATGGTGAGGGCAGCGGTGGCCAGGCCGTCAGAGAGGTCTATGCAGGAAGTGACGGCACCGGTGGATGCAAGGGCGATGCCCTCCCTGGTCCTGGGCACGGGGATGAAGAGCGAATCGGCAGCATCCGGGAAGCTAAGCCCGTTCATGATGGCGTGATATCCCGCCGCAGGGGACCCCAGGGGGCCGGTGACTGCGATCAGGTCCCCGGGCAGGGCATCTCTTCTGGTCATGGGCCTTCTGCCGTCCAGGGCCCCTATCGCCGTACCGCACACGAAACCGTTGCCCGGCTTCGTATCCCCGCCCACTATGTAGGCTCCGCAGAACTCTGCGCACTGGTCGGCGCCGCTCATTATGTCGCATATCTCCTGCTCCCCCAGTGAGTCCGGATCCCGAGGGACAGGGTCAGGGCCACGGGCCTGCCGCCCATGCTCGCTATGTCGCTGAAATTGACGGCCGCGCTCATCCAGCCGAACTGCTCGAAGGTCATGCCCCCGGGCTTGTGCCTCTCTATGGTGACCGAGTCCGTGGCTATGACCACCGGCACGCCCTCTATCTCCACGACGGCCGAGTCGTCCCCCGGGCCCACAGAGAAGGGGCAGGGCCTGACGACGCTGAGAGCCTTCCTTATCATGGCTCGCTCGTCCATATCCTTGGGGCACATGTCCATTCGATGCTCCTGTTTGTAAATAAAGATGTTCTGTCGTAAGTGCAATATGCCTAAATACGAAACTACGGATAATGAGAGGACCGAAATGATCATGAACGTCAAGTACGGCAAAGACGGGTGCCAGACCGTAACGGTCCCGGATGAGAATTTCATAGGGACCTTCTACCCCGCCGATGTGAAATGCCGCCCTGCGGACGAGGTTATAAACGAATCCATTGACAACCCCATAGGCTACAGGTCTCTGGCCGATTTCCTGGAAGGGGGCAAGGATGTAGTTTTCATAGTCAACGATGCGACGAGGCCGACTCCGACGGCGAAGGTCCTGGACGCCCTCCACAAGAGAATGGACCTCAGCAAAGCCAGATTCCTGGTGGCCACAGGCGCGCACAGGGATATGACGCCCGACGAGTACGATTTCGTCTTCGGGAAGCACTACAAGCACCTGAAGGACAGGATAATAGCCCACGATGCCAAGGCATCGGAGTGCACATACCTGGGGAAGTCCAAGAACGGGACCCCCATGGAGGTCAACAGGATAGCGGTGGAGGCGGACCGCCTGGTGATAATAACGAGTGTGGAACCGCACTATTTCGCAGGATATACGGGGGGGAAGGAAATCCTTCCTGCCGGGTGTGGCATCCTTCAAGACGATAGAGGCCAACCACAAACTGGCGATGAACAAGGAGGCCCAGTCCCTGGTGCTGGAGGGGAACCCCGTCCATGAGGACATGATGGATGCCCTGGAGAGCGTGAAGGGGAAGGAGATATTCTCGATACAGATGATACTGGACAGGCACCAGAACATATACAGGGTGGCCGCCGGCGATCTGAACGGGGCGTTCGCCAAAGCCGTGGAGTGGGCGAATGAGGTCTTCTCGGTACCGATCCCGGAGAAGGCGGACGCCGTCATATCCGTGGCCCCGTATCCGATGGATGTGGATCTGTATCAGTCGCAAAAGGCCATAGACAACGGGAAATGGGCACTGAAGGAAGGGGGCAAGCTGATAATGGTCTCCAAGTGCAGGGAAGGCGTCGGCGGCGACACGTTCCTCAAGCAGCTGTCACTGTCGAAGGACCCGGCGAGGGTCCTGGAGAACCTGAGGACGGAGTACAAGCTCGGGTACCACAAGGCCGCGAAGATGGCGGAGGTCGCCGTATGGGCTGACCTGTGGGTCGTCTCCGATCTTGATCCGGAGATAATATCCAAAGCGAACATGACCCCATTCAGCTCCCTCAAGGATGCGATGGATGAGGTCTTCAGATGGAAGCCTGATGCCAGAGTGATGGTGCTGGCGGAAGGAAGCGTGACTATACCGAGGTTAGAGTGACATGAGTGATTTCGAGACAGATAAGATGGAGAAGATAAGGGACGCCGTGAACGTATGCACGATGTGCGGGTTCTGCAAAAGCGTGTGCCCCTCTTTCAAAGCAATAGGATGGGATTCAGAGCTTTCCAGAGGGAGGATAATCCTGTCCTACGGTCTTCTGACCGGTGAGATACCTGCCGACGAATCCGTGGTGAAGAGCATGTACACATGCACCACCTGCGCAGACTGTGTCAGGCGATGCACTTCCAAAGTAGACATAGTGGAGATAATCGAGGCCACCCGCGCCGATCTGGTCAAGAGCGGGCACATCCTGCCGAAGCACAAGGCGGTGTGCGAGAACATAATCGCCACCAACAACCCCTACGGGGAGAAGAGATCCGTCAAGGAGACCCTGGGCCGGGAGCCCAAGAAGGCCGAGGTGGGTTATTTCGCCGGGTGCACCGCGACCTACAGGAACAAGGAGATCTCCGCCGCAACGATATCCATATTGGACAAGCTGAAGGTGGACTACACCACGCTTGATGAGGTCTGCTGCGGCTCCGTGATGGTCAGGATAGGCTGGTCCCACGAGGATGTGGCGAAGCTCTACCAGAGGAACCTGGATCATATCAAATCCCTCGGCATCAAGACTCTGGTGCTCTCCTGCTCCGGATGCTACAGGATGTTCAAGACCGAGTACCCGCGGTTCGTGGAAGTGCCCTTCGAAGTGCTGCATATATCTGAGTTCCTGGCAAGGCAGGACCTGAAGCTCAAGCCGATGAACGGTGTGGTCGCCACATACCATGACCCCTGTCACCTGGGCAGGCATGTCGGCGTGTACGACGCTCCCAGAGAGGTCATAAAGAAGATCCCGGGACTGGAGTTCAGGGAGATGGAGTTCAGCGGTCCCACATCCCATTGCTGCGGAGGCGGCGGAGGAGTGAGGTCCGCCTTCCCGGAGGAATCCGGCAAGATCGCCAGGACCAGGATGGAAGAGGCGGATTTCGCCGACCTGATGATCACATCATGCCCCTTCTGCGTCAACAATCTGATACTCGGCAAAGGGGAGAAGGAGATCAGGGTAGTCGATCTCGTTGAATTGGTTGACGAGCTGCTTTGAATATGGAGACCCACTGGCGCAAAGGAAGGATATCTTACGAGCGTCCGAGGATAATGGGGATACTGAACGTCACCCCTGACTCCTTCTCGGACGGAGGCCTTCACACCAAGGATGCCGTAGCTCATGCGTTCAGGATGATCGATGAGGGCGCGGACATCATCGACATAGGCGGTGAGTCCACCAGGCCCGGCTTCACACCCGTATCCGCAACGACGGAGATAGGGCGCATACTCCCTGTGCTGCGGGAACTGGTCAGCTCCGCCGATGTCCCGATAAGCGTGGATACCATGAAGCCTGATGTGGCGCAAGCGGCAATAGGCGCCGGTGCGGACATCATAAACGATGTGTACGGGCTAAGGGCCCCAGGTATGACGGAGCTCATAGCGTCCTCCGGTGTCTCGGCTGTGATAATGCACATGCACGGCGACCCCGGGACCCTGCACTCGGAGACGATGGAGGGTGATGCGGTATCCGAGATAATCGATTTCCTGAAGGAGAGGAGGACCGCGGCGCTGGACGCAGGGATACGAGCGGACAGGATAATAATGGACCCTGGGGCGGGATTCGGGAAGAGCCATGCACAGAACGCCGAGATCGTCGAGCATGCGGGAAGGTTCTCCTCGGGCCAT
Organism: Methanomassiliicoccales archaeon RumEn M2; assembly: GCA_001421175.1. Lineage (GTDB taxonomy): Archaea > Thermoplasmatota > Thermoplasmata > Methanomassiliicoccales > Methanomethylophilaceae > RumEn-M2. The sequence goes on from LJKL01000009.1 coordinate 150,512, forward strand.
CCGGTGCTCGTGGGCGTATCGAGGAAGCGCTTCCTCAAGACCCAGCTTCCGGATATGGGCGCGGACGAGGCCACAGCGGAGATCTCCCTGCGGGCGGTCCGTGCCGGGGCGAACATAGTAAGGGTGCACAATGTGGCCGTTATGAGGAAGGCGTTAGAGAAGCATCTTAGCCAGACCGCCTGCGGCCAGGACAGCGACGAGTGACACCGCTACAAGGATGTAGAATCTCCTGTCCTTCTTCCTCTCCGTCCTCTCGTCATAATCCCTGAGAACCCGGCATTCGTCGTCGCAGTACTCCCTGCCGTATGGAATGGGATCTCCGCAGTAGAGACAATGGGAATGGTCGTCTAGACGGGCCATGACGGTGTCAGGGATTTGCCGTACTTAAACGATTATGCATTTCTTCGGGGTATGTCCTTATTCATAGCTCGAATGCGTTCGGAGGGAAGCTCCCCTTTAAATAGGGGCCGAGGAAATAGTGGTGTTCGTGATTAGATATGTCTGATTATAGCAGGAAGACGGATTCCGGCTCCGGCAGGAGACGCGGCAGGGCTAACGATTCGGAATATTCCAGATGGGGACTAACGGATGATGAGGCGAAGGTATGGGCATTCATGAAATCCGAGTCCCCGAACCCCAAGGAGGAGTGGTCCACCTGGTACGGCAGGCCCGAGGCGGAGTATGAGACCATGGCCGCATCCGTGGAGAAGAAGCTGCAAGAGAGCGGCTACTACGAGGACTAAATATCTTCAGGGACGGCACCCGGTGAAACGGGTGCCTGACCTTATTTTTGATACGTTCAAAGTCGATCAGGAAGCCGAACCGCTCTGCAGTGAGCAGATTCGTTGCAAACCTCTTCGCGGGATCGAAGGGGGAAGAAGGTCTGACGATCTCGAAATACTCAAGGATCGCATCCTCCGAACAGGCCGCCGGCATCAACCGGGATGCCCATAAGCATTCTCTCGAAAGAACAGAGAATCAGGAAGAAGATGGTGGGCCCGTCCAGATTTGAACTGGAGTGTCATGCACCCCAAGCATGGAGGATACCAAGCTACCCCACGGGCCCATGCAGAATTCCTCTGCGTGTACCGCACGAATAAGGAGGCCCAATATAAACCTGCCGTTGCTCCAGACATCCCGGCGCAGTCTTAGATGTAAATAGAAAATGTGTCGGGGGGCCTTGCGCCCCCCGTTCAGGTTTGAAGGATCATCCCAGAGGGGACACTTCGTCGATAAGGTCCGCGTGAGAGACGACCATCCTGCGGCAGCAGTACCTTTCGAGCCCAAGGTCGTCCAGGACCTTCTCCGGGCTCTCTCCCATGCTGACGCGTTTCACGTACTCGGGGTAGGCAGAGCCCACGACCTTTCCGCATGTGAAACACCTTACAGGTATGATCATTCCCGTTCACCTTACCTGTACGACTTCTGCTTCTTGGCGCGAGCACCGTGTCCGAGGGGCTTCTTCGGCAGCTTCCTGCGGTCATCGTTGATGATCAGGGTTCTGTCGTATGCCCTGTAGGCAGCCTCCAGGCTCTCGTCGTCCTTGAAGAAGTCCACAAGGCCTCTGGCTATTGCGGTCCTTATGGCCGCAGCCTGCCCCATGACCCCGCCACCGTTCACGTTGACGGAGATGTCCACTTCTTTTGCCCTAGATCCGGCTATGCCGATGGGCTCCTCTATCTTGAGCCTTGCGAGCTCAGGGGAATAGATCTCTATGGGGGTCTTGTTGATGGTAACCTTGCCGGTACCTTCTTTGACCACTGCCCTGGCGACAGCCGTCTTCCTCTTTCCGCTTGTGTTGACAGCGTTCATTGGATCACCTTATGTTGGACCCCAGATATTTGGATACGGCACCAAGGGTCGTGTATTTGCCGCTGATCTTTCTCATTGCGAATTCAGGCTTCTCTTTCTCCGTCTGGGAGTATTCCTCGGGTATGCCGACGAACGCGCGGAGATTCCTGTAGGCATCCCTGCCGGTCGTGGTGTACCTGGGTATCATGCCTTTGACGGTCCTCTTGAAGAGGAGGTCAGCCCTGCGGGGATAGAACGGCCCCTTCCTGCGCTTGACCTCTCCGAGTTCCAGCCTGTGCTTGTATTTGGCGAAGACAACCTCTTTGGTCCCCGTGACAACGACCTTCTCGGCGTTGACAACGATTACTTCCTCGCCGTTCATTATCCTCTCGGCGACGATGCTCGCGAGTCTTCCGAGGATCGCATCCTGTCCGTCTATGACTGTGACCATCGAAATCACCTCATTATCCTGACGCCGGAGCCCTGGGGATTCTTATCCATGAGCTCGGGTATGCAAAGGGCATTCCCGCCGGACGCCAAAATGGCCGCCCTTGCCGCTTCAGAGAAGCTGTAGGCCGCCACGGTTATCGTCTTGCTTATCTTTCCAGCTGCCAGTACCTTTCCGGGTACGATTATGACATCGCCTTCTTTGGCATATCTGTCGAGCTTGCTGAGGTTTGTCTCGGCCCAGTTTCTCCTGGGTTTCTCCAACCTCTTGGCAATGTCTCGCCAGATAGCAGCTCCCGTCTCCCTCTCCTTCGCCTTCAGATCGTCGATCAGGGCGATAAGGTTGGGATCTGTCTTGTTGCTTTTCATTTTCTGACTCCCCCCGACATTGGGTAAGAGGCACCAATGGGGACCTCGCTTATAAAGATATCCTGTCGCGCTCTTTATAACGTGCATGCGTGACAGAGATTAATATAATCGAAGTCGCTAACCGTTGCCAACAGGTGGGAGATTACAATGATAAGATTCGGTCCGGCCGGCATACCTCTGTCCTGCAAAGGGCGCACCATGAAAGACGGAATAGAGGACGTTCACAACCTTAGCCTGACCGCTATGGAGATCCAGATGGTCAGGGCGGGGGTCAGCGAGGTCCCGCCCGATGATGAGGAGATCGGTCTGTCGATAAGGGATATCGACAGCGCATTGGTCGTCGGGGTGATACGCGACGACGAGCTGATCTGCGACCCGAAGCTGGTGATAGAGGAGGACGATTTCATGATCCAGATGAACTCAGGTGTCACCGGGTCCTTCGGAGACCTCTACAACGTGGGAAGGATGGCCAAGAGGCTGGACATAAGCATGTCCAT
>LJKL01000011.1 GCA_001421175.1 Methanomassiliicoccales archaeon RumEn M2
CATAACAGGAGATGCTTGGATGTTATGATCATATCTGCGGATGCTGGCTCATTCAGGTCCATGATGAGGGACATATATTCCGCAGGAAAATCAAGCTATACTCAGTTCGTGCACAGCTAGTCATGCGTACGTGACATTTATTAACGTTGAAAGCGTAAACAAATGCGGATGGGATAGCATGGGTTCTAAGAACCGATACATGAGCTGTAGCTTCGGCTCTAGAGTATGGATGAAGCTTAAGCGGGAGGTGGGACGTGTAACAGACGATGTCATGTCTCTGTCCCGCGATTTCAAATATGATTTCCTCAAGGTGAGGCCGGACGTATTCGAGCCCAGAGTGGTGGATCGTCAGACCTTCAAGAAGGAGGTATCCTGCAAGGACACTCCCCGACCAAAGCATAAGCCCACAGCCGTCCCCATGCAGGATGTATATGCAGACGCCCCTCCTTCGGCAAACAACGGACAGATTCCCCTGACGATGATGTGGCCTGCGGATGAGGAGTTCGTCCCTCCGGGAGTCATGCCGGCAGCGGATCTGGGCGATATGGGGGAGCACTCACCGGCGACGGCAGTTCAGACGACGGATGCCAGAGGTCCTGCGGACAGGATGCCAAAGTCTCCGACGATGGAGTTCGCAGAGGAGATAACAATGGTGAGCTCGGGACCGGAGCCTATGGGCACAACATCAGTACCTATCGGCTACGAGAGCCCGTACATAAGGGCTCTGATGGCGGACACGTCGACAGAGGCGATAAGGTCCGACGGCTACGTATTCGATTTCGACTACCTCTGGGACGAGGAAGAGGAAGAGGTTGCCGCAAAGCAGACTGAGAGAACCGGAGAATACAACTTCGTCATCTTCGATCTCTCTGAGCCTGCGGAGGTCAAGGAACCGAATCTTGTGATCTTCGATCTCTCTGAGCCTGCAGTTGAGAAGACCCAGACTCCAAATTTCATCCTGGTCTACCCTTCCGAAGAGGCTCCGACGGCGTTCTCTGACGAAGGGAGGGGCATGATGGAACTGACGATACCCGGGGTCGCGACCGATTCAATAGAGATGGAGGATGCATTCTCAGAGGAGGTCTTTACCGATGACGATGCGAATCTCGCGCCCATGCTGGGCGAAGATCGCCCGGTGGTTGCGGCGGAGAAGTGCGCAACGTTTTCGGGTCCTGCCATAGGACAGATCAGGGAGCAGCCCGGTATTCCATCTCTCAGCGAAGGAGTTGAGGTAAGCTTCGGATTCCTCTCAGGCGCATCCGAGGCCAAAGGGGAGTCCGGTATCGATTTCGTGTTCGGTACTGAGGAGTGCCAGGATCTCCCGGCACACAATTTCGAGACACAGACTTCGAGGGATGCCGTGAAGGTGTCCAGCATTCAGACTCAAAGGATGTATCTCTGAGCTCTGATTCAGAACAAACTCTTTACCTTCTTCTTATCATCTTTTTGCAGATCGTCTCTGAGCATATCTCGGCTCAGTTCTTCGATTCCGGCGGTTCCGTATATAGTAAATAATTTAAGTGAGGGATGGTCTGACACCCTGTGGACCTCGGCATCGTTTTCCTGACCATTGTGCTGGTACTGTTCTTGGCGAAGATCAGTTCCGTCGTTTTCGAGAAATTCGGAATACCCGGGCTTGTCGGAGAGATATTGATCGGCATTGTAATAGCCAATCTGGTCATAGGCGACTGGTCATTCATGAAGGTCCTCGATCTCGAGGATACAACATCAATCAACTTTCAGTTCTTCTTCGTACTGGCGGAGATGGGCGTCATATTCCTGCTGTTCTCCGTAGGTCTGGAGATGAGGGTATGCGACCTGATGAAAGTTGGGAGAACAGCGTTCCTCGTCGCTTCTCTGGGCATCATATTCCCGTTCATATTCGGCTTCGTTCTCATGTTGGCCTATGACGGCAACATGTACCATGCTCTGTTCCTGGGGGCCGCCATGGTCGCCACGAGCGTAGGGATAACCGCCAAGGTGATAAAGGACCTGAAGGTCATGAACACCAAGGAATCCAGGATCATCATAGGCGCCGCGGTGATCGACGACATAATCGGCATGATCGTGCTGGCAGTCGTAGTCGGGATGGCGCAATCCGGGTCCCTGGATATCATCAGCATAGGCGAGATAGTTCTGAGGCCGTGATCTTCGTGGTGGCCATACTATTCCTGTGCTCCAAGGTGGTTCCCAGGTTCAACAGGTGGTGGAGGTCCAGATTCATACCCAGGCCCTGTGACATCAACTATACTATGCTCACGGTCGCCATAATCGTCTGCTTCGGAAGCGCATATGTCGCTGACCTTATCGGACTGGCACCCATAATCGGTGCCTTCCTGGCAGGCATGCTTTTCGCAGACCGGGCCAAGGAGTGGGGGATGTACAAGGGGATCGAGTCGATAACCACGTTCCTCCTCCCGTTCTTCTTCGTGTACGTGGGGATGAATGTGGAGCTGGGCGCGATAAGCCAGAACGTCCTCTTGCTGTTCGCCGTTGTTCTGATCCTTGCGATAATAGGCAAGCATGTGGGCGGAGCCCTCGGAGCCAAGATAGGCGACAGGTCCCTTGACACCAACTCTCTCAACATAATAGGCATAGGGATGATTCCCAGGGGAGAGGTGGGGATAATAGTGGCGGCAATGGGTCTGAAGATAGTGGTGGACGGAGTGCAGGCCGTATCACAAGAGATGTACGTGGTAGTTGTCCTGATGTCCGTGGTCACGACACTGATAGCGCCGCCGCTCCTGTCCAAGCTGTTCAGGAAGAAATATCCCGAGGAGCAGGACAACGGCTGCGAGACAGGGCGCTGCGAGATATGAGATCCCGGGATCACATGGGGTAGAATGCCTGGAGAATCAGGATGACAATGCACATACCCAGTGCGATGCCTATGACGGCCTTGGGACTGACCTTGGGCGCCTTGTCATTCTTGGTATCGAAGTACCTGACAAGGCCTGCCTGCGATTGGAATCCCCCGTCCTTCTTCTTGGCCATGGGTTGGGAGAGGACGGATTCTTTATAAAAAGGTTATCGGGCGTGCTTCCGCGTAATCCCTTTATAGAGGATAGCCAATCGCAATTCCGATAAGATGCACTGGGCGGACGTTATAGCCAGAGATATCCTGGAGAAGGACAAGCACCCCCTCATAGCTACGGGGATAAGTCCCACGGGGATAATACATGTTGGAAGTCTCAGGGAGGCCATCACCGGCGAGGCAATCCGCAGTGCGATCAAAGATCTCGGAGGGGATGTCAGGCTGATCTATCTCATAGATTCGTTGGACCCTCTTAGGAAGAGATATCCGTTCCTGCCGGAGGAGTACGAGAACTATGTGGGAATGCCCATATGCCAGATACCCTGTCCGTGCGGTAAGCATGATAATTATGCCCATCATTTCGTGCAGCCCTTCCTGGACGCTCTCAAGTCACTCAAGGTGGACTGCGAGATAATATGGACTCATCAGCTATACGCCGAGGGAAAATTCGCACCGATGATAGATCTGGCACTTCGGAAGAGGCCCCAGGTGATAAAGATCCTGAAGGAGGTCACCGGAAGGGATCTCAATGATGATTTCTCACCGTACAATCCTCTGTGCAAGAGCTGCGGCAGGTTCGTCCAGCCCTTGCTTGATACTTACGAATATCCGCATATCGGCTATAGTTGCAAATGCGGATACAGCGGAACTGCCGACATAACGAAGATGGATGGGAAGCTGGTCTGGAGGCTGGAATGGCCTGCCAAGTGGAAGATATTCGGTACTTCCGTGGAACCCTTCGGCAAGGACCATGCAGCCGCCGGAGGGTCCTACGACTCCGGAAAGAGGATAGTTGAGGAGATATTCGACGGCAAGGCTCCGTACCCTGTTCCCTACGAGTTCGTTCAGCTCAAGGGGGTGGGCCAGATACACAAGTCCACCGGCTCTCCTGTGACAGGCATGGATGCGATAAATATGACCCCTCCCGAGGTCCTGAACTATCTTTTCCTGAGAGTTAATCCTCAGAAGGCGATCGATTACGATTCCGGATTGGGCGTTCTTGATATGGCAGACGAGTATGACAGAATGGAGCGCCTGTTCTTCGAGGGCGGGTGCACAGAATGCGAGGAGAACTCTGTCAGAGCCTACAGCATATCCCAGCACAACGTTGTGCCTGAGGATATCCCTCCGCAGATACCTTACAGGCACCTGATGAATGTGGTGCAGATGACCGATTGCTTCGAAGGTGTCATGGAGATTCTGGGCAGGACGGAGAATCTGAAGGATCTCAGCGAAGAGGAGACCCAGAGGCTCAGGAAGAGGGTGGAATGCGTAAAGTTCTGGCTGGATAACTTCGCTCCGGAGGATGTCAAGTTCTCCGTTTCGGACGGTGTAGGGCCCGAGAGTCTCAATCCTGAAGAAAAGAATTATCTGGCACTTCTGTCTAACGCCCTCGAGACCGCTGAGTGGACCCCCGACCCAATAAGCAACGCCGTGGTGGAGAAGGCCAAAGAGGCCGGTATAAGCACCAAGAAGGGATTCCAGACGCTCTACAGGGTGCTCATCGGGCGCACATCCGGTCCCAGACTGGGGGCCTTCCTGGCGGATATGGATAAGGAGAAGGTGCTTGAAAGGTTCAGGTCCGTGTCTCTGTGATCACAGTATGCCCATATTCGTGAGCTTCTCAGGCAGATAGGTATCCGTCACGAAATCCAGACCGTATTTCGCCAGGGCCTGCTGCTCAGATTTCTTCTTCATGTCCAGCATGGCCTGTATCTCCGAGATCCAGAACTCATCCCTGAATCTCGGGTCGCTGAGCTCTGAATTAAGAGCGCCTATGTCCTTATCCGAGAGGGAATCAGTCGGCAGATCATAATTCAGTATGTCGGATGCTGTTATGCCGACAAACTGGGCGGTGGGTGTGGCCAGATAATCGGATATATGTGCTGTTTTTATCGCGCCGTAAGCGATCGAAGCATAGATCCTGAATGACCACGGGTCGCCGTCGGTGAAGACGACCGTCGGCATCCCCATCTCGCTGTTCAGCCTCTTGATGAAACGCCTGGTGCTCCTGGCCGGTTGTCCTTTAAGGTGGACGAGAAGGGCATTATGCTCCTCGCAGAATCCGTTCTCCACAAGACGGTCGAACATACCTCCGGTCTCCACGGCCACGATGAATTTCGCATTGCCGCCCTGGAATTGCACATTCTCCTTCTCGACATTATACGGAACCCCGTATCCTGATTCGCCCACATCCTCCAGGCAGTTTATCTTTCTCCGCTCGCCCTTCTTGGTCATCTCAGTGAGGGTGAAGTCCCCCATAACCCTGGCTCCATCCTCCTCCGGGCGAAGCTTGAAGTCCTCCCTCATGCAGCCTGACATTATCTCCAGGTCCTCTGCCAGCAGGTTGCTCTCGTCCTGGGAGTTGAATTTGCCGTGCCCCCATCCCTCGGATATATAGTACATCTCCCTGAGAGTGGAGGATTTATTCGATTTTATCATGTCCTCTATGAACTGCACCGTGCAGGCGGTCCTGAGCATCATGGTGGCCCCGGTAACGGTCTTCGCTGTGCGCTGGGTCTTCATGTCACCATAGGTCCAGACACTCTTCTTCGGATCGAACTCTATATTCTTCTTGGACCTCGTGGAAAGCTCCATGGTCGGTATCTCGCCCAGCCTCATGTGGTTGTAGATGGAATCCACAATCTCTTTAAGGTTATTAACGGCGTTATCATGGCGTTCAGTCATCTTCAAGCACCTCCTGGGTCTCCTCTTCCTCTTCCTCTTCCTCGACGGGCTCTTCTTCCGAGTCTATCTCCGTGACCTCTATGCCTTTTATACCCCAGTCCCCGGGAAGCGGATCCGCTCCCATGACTATGACGGGATTGATGCCCGATATGTAGACGTCATCCGGTGAGAAGACATCTGCCATGTCCCCGGTCAGCTCGAAGGAGATGGTCGTATGGGCCGCAGGTGCCAGGTCCTTCACGTCCCAGGCGACCTTCCCTTCATCATTCATCTCCACGAAATGCGAATCGCTGAACAGTGTCAGGTTGACTGCCTCCTTCGGGAGCTGCGCATGTATCCTGAACGACCGCTCGCTTCTTGTGTAGTTGAATACGGAGTAGGTTATCTTCCTGAGCTTCTTCTTGGCATCGACGCCGGGTTCGATCCACACCACGTTCATTATCTTGGATATCGTGAGGTCCAGGTCCGGTACGGGCTTGCTCAGGAACTCAGCGGTCTTCTTGGCCAGTTCCGGGAGTATCACCTGGACGATCTCGAACTTGGCGCGGGTATGCTCTCTTCTCTCTCTTTTCCGGAGGTGGCTTTTCAGATTCCTCCCGCAGAGCTTAAGTGCCAGCCCTATCTCCTCAGTTATCTCGGGCAGATCTGCGATGGCTTCTTTGCCCTCTGATGTGAAGAAGACCTTCGTAGATGCAACGTGAACAAGGATTATGGCAGGTCCGAAAGGCACGCCTTTGCCGCCCCTTTGCTCCAGACCGTATCTTCTCCAGTCGACATCCGATACAGCCTTCGTTATGGCGCATGCGCCTGCCTGGTACAGAAGGGGAACGCGGTTGGCGAATCTCAGGATGGTGACCTGTCCCTCCGCAGGTATGTCGCCGCCATACACTATTCCAACCTCCACCGTGAACGGATTTCCGTTGACTGCCTTGGGTGCCCTGGTAACGGGGGGAGCATAATATTCCGGACGCATACCATCCAGAACGTGCATCAGCCCCTTCTTGATCAGCGTATCACCTATGGGGGACAGGCAATCCGTCTGGGGAGCCATTATCTTCACATTCCCTATCGCCTTGATGATGTCCCTGCAATCGTCCCTGCTGAGGCCGGAAGGTTTTCTGTCCGGCTTTATGCCGGTTTCCTTCAATATCTCATCGGCTATCCTTGCCGTAACTCTTGAGAAATCGTTGATGAGGAAGGCCCTGACAGTCTTCTGCTGAGTTGACTGGGTCATCTTCTGCAGTTCACCTATCTCCAGGCCCTCCGGATGGGGTTTTATCTCCTTGGACTTCTCGGGCATTGTGTCTGTGGCCCTTTCGAATACGAAGGTCTTGTTGTCCGGGTCCACGAAGGTTATCTTTGCATGAGGATTCACTATGGCGGTATTCTTGAGGTACTCGAAGATCGACTGCTTCCCAGTTATGTACCTTCCTTTTGTGTAGTACTCTATGCGGGTTCCGCTGCCCTTGCCCTCCCAGGTGAAGGGTTCCTCGTTAGTGACTATGGGGCGGTTCGTCTTCGTGTCTATGACGATGTCCATGCCCCAGGCGACAGAATCCTCCCCCTCTATCTTGGACTGGACCCGGGCCGGTTTGCCCGTCGAGATGTTCCCGAACATTATAGTGGCGGATATGCCGATGCCCTGCTGTCCTCTGGACTGTCTGAGGGCATGGAATCTGGATCCGTAGAGAAGCCTTCCGAATACATTAGGCATCATCTTCTTGACGATCCCGGGACCGTTGTCCTCTATCACCATCCTGTATTCGTCATCCTCAAGCCTCTCCACTCTGACGAAAACGTCCGGAAGTATGTCCGCTTCCTCGCAGGCGTCGAGGGCATTGTCAACGGCTTCTTTGACGCCCATGAGAAGGGATTTGGATTTAGAGTCGAATCCCAGGATCTGCTTGTTCTTCTCGAAGAATTCCGTTATGGATATCTCCTTCTGCTTCGAGGCCAATATGTTGGCCGTCGGTACAGCCATCCGTTTCTTCTCGTCCGATCCCATCCGTCCCGAAGAGGCGTTATTAGTTAAATAAATGTTTCAGACGGGCTCGGATTCGTCTTCTCCATCGAATTTCTCCCCGCATTTGGGGCACCTCTCCGCATCCGCCGGGACCGAAGCGCCGCACTCGGAGCATTCCATCTCCTCGTAAACCGGAGCAGACGTTATGATCTCCGGTTTCTCGATGAATGCACCGCACTTTCTGCAGCAGGTCTCCCCGGGCAGTACCAGGGCACCGCATTCTTTGCAGCGCCCGTATCCCTGAGGATACAGCCGGCCTTCCCTCTCCATCCTCTCCCTGGCATTTTCCAGGCTCCTCCTAGAGAAGAACGAGAATATTACCACCAGGAAATAGACGAACATGATGTTGATGCCGATGAAGTATAGGTTTCCTTCCAGAGCCATAGTCATGATCTCGCCGTCGGTGGCAGAGCCTCTGTAGATCATCATGCCTGTCTTGTCAACAAGATCGCCGGCGCTCTTCGCCTCGAAGAAGAAGTATTCCAGCTTGTTATCCCCAAGGTCCACGTCAATAGCGGTGTATGTCGTTCCAGAGGATGTCATGGTGACCATTTCGGCGGGAGTCGACATTCCTGCAGAGGAATAGTACAGTATCACGATATCGTTGTAGTGGAATTCCACGTCGGTGCCGGTACCTACGTATATGACCGTTATGTCGTAAAGCCCGTCGCCTTTCGGAGTCATCTCCGCGTCGGAGAAGTTACCGTCGTCCAGTGATCCGGCAGTGTCATAGGAGTCCACGTAAGCGGGACTCACTATGAACGCACCTATGCAGGATATGGCTATCAGATAAGTTACGCCTGCCCCCAGAAGCACCTTGGTGCTTTTGACGCCCAGTACCTTGGGCACGACGTACATGGCCACGCCGACGAGCATCGGCAGGCAGAACAGTTCGTAGAGCCCGGACAGCATGAATGTTATGCCAAGGAACAGTGCCAGAACTATTCCCAGTACCTGTGCCAATGGGGTCCCGACGAATCTGTCCTGTCTTTTTCTGTTCGGAGGCGATTCCATGACTTTGGGTCAGACCTTAACAAATATAAAAAAGTCTGCGACAGAATAAATACAACCCCTTTCATCCATCAAAGACGGAGGAGGACCTTGGCGACAATAGAGGAACAGATAAAGGAATTGGAGGAGCAGATCTCCAATACCAAGTATAACAAGGCGACAGAGGCCCATATAGGCAAGCTAAAGGCCAAAATCGCCCGCCTTCAGGAGGAGGACGAGAAGCGCAAGTCCTCCAAAGGCCCGACCAAAGGATTCTACGTGAAGAAAGCGGGAAATGCCACCGTGGCACTTGTGGGATTCCCAAGCGTCGGGAAGTCCACCCTGCTGAATCAGCTGACCGGGGCCAAATCCGAGATAGGAGCATATCATTTCACCACACTGGACGTCGTCCCCGGAGTCATGGAGTACAACCATGCCAAGATCCAGATCCTGGATATGCCGGGGCTCATCAAGGACGCATCCAGAGGCAAAGGCAGAGGCAGAGAGGTCATAGCTGCTGCCAGGGCCGCGGACGTGATCCTGCTGGTAGTGGACGTTTACAATCCTGATATATCCGTGCTGTTCAAAGAGCTCTGGGATGCCGGTATAAGGTTGAATCAATCCAAGCCTTGACGTGGCCATAACCGGCGGCTCCCAGGGAGGCCTGCTGATAAAGCCGACTCTGAAGCTTACGAAGATCAGCGTTGATACGATCAAGGACATGGCCGCCGCATACGGTCTTGTGAATGCGACCATAGTCGTAAGAGAGGATATCGATGTCGAGCAGATGCTGGATGTTCTCTCAGGCAACCGCGTCTACATTAAAGCTGTAATGGCGATAAACAAAGTGGATCTGGCTAAGCCCGGGGAATTGGAGAGGGCGTATGCACGGAACCCGGAGTACCATAAGTTCCCCGTGTCCGCAGCCACGGGTCAGGGCATGAACGAGCTGAAGCAGGGTGTGTACGACACCATTGACATGATCCGCATATACCTCAAGCCCCAGGGCCAGGAGGCGGATATGGACATACCCATGATCGTGAAGCGCGGTAATACCGTGGGTGATGTCTGCGAATTGATCCACAGGGACTTCAAGAATAATTTCAGATACGCAATGGTCTGGGGGGACAGCGCGAAATTCCCGGGGCAGACCGTCGGTATGGACCACGTGCTGAAGGATAAGGACATTCTGAGCATAATCGTCAGAAGGTAAGCTTCCGGCGACACGTTTTATATCCCCCTGCTTATCGGTGTCCCATGATTCAGAAGCCCCGTGGCACGAGGGATTTCCTTCCGGACGAGATGGAGAGACGCAGGCACTATGAAGGCATTCTGAGGCATATCGCATTGACCTTCGGGTTCAGGGAGATCTCGACACCGATATTCGAGGAAACGGAGCTCTTCGTCCTGAGGTCCGGACCCAACATCCTGAACGAGCTTTACGCATTCAAGGATAAAGGCGACAGAGACATCGCCTTACGTCCGGAGATGACAGCGCCGGCGGTGCGCATGTTCGTCAACGGGATGAGCAACGAGCCGAAGCCCGTCAAGATTTTCTATTTCGGCCAGTGCTTCAGGTACGAGAGGCCCCAGAGCGGCAGGTACCGTGAGTTCTATCAGTTCGGAGCAGAGCTCATAGGGAACAAGAATCCCGAGTCTGATGCGGAGATGATCGCTCTCGCAGCATCGATGATCGAGGCACTGGGTCTTAATGATTACAGAATAAGGATAGGCCATATAGGCGTTCTGAGGCAGAAGCTTGCCGACAGCGGCGTTCCCAAGGAGAGGACGGCAGAGATCCTTCAGAAGCTTGATAAGAAATCATACGACGAGGCTGAGCTCCTGCTCATAGACATGGGGGTTTCTGACCTTGCGAGGCAGGAGATATTCGACCTCACTGAGACGGTCGGGGGCAAAGAGGTCCTCTCGGAGGTTCCGGGCGAAGCCGGCGAATATCTGCGCTCCGTGGTCGAGATCCTTGAGAGGATGGGCGTCCGGGACATAGACATAGATCTGGGCGTCGTCAGGGGGCTGGACTACTACACCGGGATGGTGTTCGAGGCCGAGGCCCCCGTTCTGGGTGCGGAGAAGCAGATCTGCGGCGGCGGGTCATATACTCTGTCGGAGCTCTTCGGCGGGGAACAGGTGTTCTCCACCGGTTTTGCCATAGGATTCGACCGTATATTGCTGGCTATGGAGAAGGAAGGCATCGGGTACGAGCTGAAAGGCATCGATGCGTATGTTGTCCCGGCCTCCGATGCGGTCAGGGGAGAGGCCTATTCAGTGGTCTCGATGCTGAGGGATGCGGGCATATCATCCGATATAGACCTGATGGGAAGGAAGATGGCCAAGGCCATGAAGCACGCTTCCGCCGTCAGGGCGGAGAATGTGGTGATCGTAGGAGAGAAGGAACTGTCAGAGGATTCCGTAACGGTAAGGGACATGTCCTCCGGGGAGCAGAACCTGGTCAGGATATCGGAGCTCGTCCGTTTCCTGTCCTGATGTCAAGTTCGATATTCAGGAGCGCATCCGCCCTGGAGATCATCGGATCTTCCCGCCTCACGTGGATAATGGAAGGATTCCTAATCTGGGATATCAGGGAAACCGCGTCGCGGTGAAGGCCCTTCATGCTCTCAGACCTCACTTTGTACTCCCCCCTCATCTGCTTGACCACAAGCTCGGAATCCATGACGAACTCCACGTGATCGTCACCGATCCTGATGGCCTCCCTTATGGCGGCGATCAGACCTCTGTACTCGGCGTAGTTGTTGGTGCTCTCCCCGAGGAATTCGGTGATCTCACGGATTATGCTCCCGTCCCTGGTCACGATGACGGCGCAGGCTGACGGCCCCGGGTTTCCTCTGGCACCCCCGTCCGAATATATGCGCAGCATATCATTTCCCCACAGGTTTGTTGTTCCTGTCAACCTTGACCACGCTTGTATCGATGATCCCGTCAGCGAGCTCGAATCCCATTATTATGATAAGATCCCCGACATCACAAAGGTGGGCGGCGGCTCCGTTGATACAGATGACCCCGGAATTGGCAGGTCCGGCTATGGTGTAGGTCTCAAAGCGGTTGCCGTTGTTGACATCGGCTATCAGCACCTTCTCTCCCGGGAGGATCCCGGCCATATCCATCAGCCTGGCGTCTACGGTGATGCTTCCTTCGTAATCCAAACGCGTCTCCGTGACGGTGGCCCTGTGTATCTTGCTTCGGAGCATCCAACGCATAATGGGTCTATATGCCCCCATATAATCAAACTTTCTTCTCTACGAAAAAGTTGGGTATGCGTTTTTTCATGAATCGTTAATATAGAGTAACACGATTTTACTATAACTTATGCTAAGTGATATATACGATGCGAAAAATGTTAGGTTTGATACCAATGAAAAGTAAAATCAAAAACATGGCGATATTGGCATTGACGGCCATATTGACAGTATCTCTGCTCATTCCGATCGTTGGCTCTGAAGAATCCTCTGCGACAATAGCAGTCACAGATTCAGACGGAAAGACAATATCTCTGGATGAGCCTGCAGGTAAGGTTGTCACCCTTGGTCTCGGTTATACCATAACGGTAATAGATCTGGGATACAAAGACAAGATCATAGGATATGACAATGGGTCCACATATGATTCAAGCGGGAACAAGAAAGTCGAAGGTATGAATGTCGAGAATTTAGGCTCAGCGTATGCGACCGCCGACAATATATCATTCATTCGCGCAAAATGGCACAAATGGTTGAAGATTTAAAGTTTGACAAAAGCAAAGATTTGATAATAATAAACAACTGGAGCGGTACTGTCGCTTCAGGCGGAACGAGGGATTTGCTTGTCGGCGACGGCTACAAAGTCGCATGCTTCGGAGCCAATACGTACGATGAGATTGTCGGTATGGTTTCTTCCATATCACAGTTATGTGGAGGAGATTCCAATAATGTGGTAGAAAGAATGACTCAGGCTAAAACAGAAGTTCAGGAGATGGCCGCAAGCAAGTCAGGGGAGGCGGCACCGAAAGCAATGTATGTTTCAGAATATAAAGGGGATTTGAGGATATACAACAGCGGAATAACCGTAAGCATGATTGAGTTGGCCGGAGGAGTGAACATTGGTGACAACGGTGAAACCAACGTATATCATAATCAAAATGCCAGTTACATCATTCAAAACGAACCTGATGTCATTTTCCTAGACGGTAACTATCCTGAAACCGCAGAGTATTTTCAGGACGAGGTCCTGAATACAAGATCTATAAAGGTTGTCAAATTAGAGAAAGACTGGAACAGTACAACACCTCAGGTTACCGACGGCCTCTTAAATATATCTGAGAGTCTCTATAACCCGTATGCATCTGATGAGGATCGGATAGATGATGATGCTATTATGATATTTGTGGGAGTAATAGCAGCTTTTATAGCGGCGGGACTGGCTCTGTTCTTGATAAGGAGACATTAAATCCTTTTACCTAAACCTCTTACTCGGAGTTTATCGATGACCAGCAAGAGCAAGAGAGCAAAAGTATCCATTGTAGTCGTCGTTTTGATCGCACTGCTTATTATAACCATATTTCTGGAGCTTAGCTGGGCTCGCGGATTCTGACATTTGAGGAGGTATGGGCGGTCCTGACAGGATCAGGCACATGGGCCAATTCTATCATAGTCCAACAGATAAATGCGCCCCGTGTGGCACTCGGTTTCTTCGTGGGTGCAGGCCTGGGTGTTGCGGGTGCGGTTATGCAGGCAATTTTCAGGAACCCGATGGCCTCTCCGTATATTTTGGGCCTGTCTTCTGGCGCATCCCTCGGTGCTGCCATAGGAATGCTTTTTGTGATACCTTTCATACCGACTTTAGTATCTGTGCCTTTACTGGCATTCATCTTCTGTGTGGGAACCATGTTTCTGGTCTACTCTTTGTCCAGAGTTGGTAGTGCGGTAAGTATGGAGACGCTTCTGCTCTCAGGAATAGCAGTAGGGGCACTCCTGCAGGCTATGGTATCTCTTCTCACATACATGGCTGGAGACAGATTGGAGGATCTGGTGTTCTGGGGTATGGGAAGCATATCCGGTGCCGATTGGTCCGAGATTGCCCTTGTCGCTGCTCTTGTCATCTTTGGGTCATTTGTAATGATGTCCCATGCGAAGGAGATCAACGCCATGATGATGGGGGATGCACACGCAATGGATTTAGGGGTCAATGTGAGAAATACCAGGTTAATTTTATTGTTCGCATCTTCTTTGGTTACCGCCGCTGCTGTTTGCTTCGCAGGGGTGATAGGTTTTGTCGGCCTGATAATACCGCATATCCTTAGAATATTGGTGGGTCCAGACAACAGATCTCTTCTTCCCCTATGTATGTTGGGGGGCGGGACATATATCATTGCCTGCGATTATGTGGCACATATAATAACTCCTAATCTCGGAATTCTGCCGATAGGCATCATAACCGCACTTATCGGCGCACCATATTTCATATATCTGCTGCGCAGAAAGAAATCTGGGGTGGGGTGGTAAGATGATGGACATCAAGAACCTCAGCTTCGATTATCGTGACAAGATCGTATTGGATCAAATAGATTTCAGCATAAAGGACGGGGAGATACTGGGAATATTGGGGCCTAACGGGTGCGGTAAGACCACTTTGCTGGGCAATCTTAATCGGAATCTCAGACCGAAGATCGGTTGCGTGCTGATGGGAGAAAAAGACCTGGAGGATTTGAAGAAAAAGGAGATAGCGAGGGAGATAGCAGTCATACCTCAGACCAACGAGGTCAGGTTCTCCTTCACAGTCAAAGAAGTAGTTGCTATGGGACGCATGCCCTTCCAAGATTCTTTTGCGGGGGAATCCGGGAGGGACCTGGAAATAATCGAAAACGCCATGGACAGAGTGGGAATATCCGAATTCACAGAGCGTTTCATAAACACCATGTCTGGCGGTGAACGCCAAAGGGTCATAATTGCGAGAGCTCTAGCACAGACTCCGAAGATCCTTCTCATGGACGAGCCCACATTGCATCTGGACATAAGCGCTCAGTTCGATGTGCTGAATCTGATACACGATCTTTCCCGTAAGGAGAAGTTGACTGTGGTTATTGTGTCCCATGATCTTCCTATGGCGGCCCGTTATTGTGATAGAGTAATGCTGATTCATAATCATCGGATTCACGCACTCGGAAAGACAGAGGATGTTCTGACTCCGGAGAATATGCGCACCGTGTTCAACGTGGAAGCCGATCTCGTCAAAGACTCTAAAACCGGTCGGAACCTTGTAAGACTCTTCGATTCCTGTACAAATTCAGAAAAAAGTACCTGAGCGCCCTGGCCGGAATTCGAATCCGGGTCGAAGCCTCGACAGGGCTTCATGATAGGCCGCTACACTACCAGGGCAGGTATCATGAGTATAGACAGGCAGTATTTAACCGTTATCGAAACGAACTGGCGACAGGAAAAAATAGTCTGCGGCAAGGCGAGGTTTATCATGTTGTTAGTGGGTTCGGGTCATGATGACGAATCCCACTGTGGCCGATTACATGATCCGTGACGTGAAATCCGTGAGCCCGGGCATGACTGTAAAAGAGGTTGCCAAGAAGATCACCGAATCCGATTTTCACGGATTCCCGATAACAGACAGAGGATATCTGCTGGGTTTCGTGACCGCCAAGGAACTGCTGCGCCATATGGACAATCCGGATGCGGAGATGAGGGATATCATGAGGCAGGGCACCATAACCGCCATGCCGTCCATGTCCATGGATGATGCGACCAGGCTCCTGTTCAGATACGGTCTGAGGAACCTGCCTGTGGTGGATGATAACAAGAAGCTCGTAGGCATCATCTCGAATATCGATGTTGTAAGGTCCCAGATCGAGAAGGCGAGGCCTTCAAAGGTCATGAGCGTGAAGACCTTCCTCGAAAGGCAGAACAACGTCCGCATGCGGGTGATCTATAAGGAGGTGCCCATCGATATGGTCATACCCACTCAGAAGGAGGTCTACAGGGATGAGCTGGTGGGAAGGCAGTACGAGATCAAGAGGGGGCTCAACGAGCCGCTCATAGTCATCGCCCGCAGGAACGGCTATCTCATCGTGGACGGGCACCATCGGGTGCTGGCGGCCAAGATGATGGGTACCACGAGCTTCAAGGCCATCGTCCTGGAGCCCAGCGACATGGATGTCAGATTCGGGCTGGAGAAGACGGCAGAGAGGTGGGGCCTCAGATCCCTGGACGACGTGAACATCATCGAGGGGTCAAAGCACCCGCTGATGAAGGCGGCCACCATGGTCCTCACGGAAGAGGAGATCCTGAAGCTCACCAAGAGGCTCCAGGGCGGGAACTGATTCAGTTACCGCTCAGCTCTCTCATCCTCTTCAGCATTATCCTCTTCTCGGCCGAGGCTATGACGCTCTTCGTCTTGACGAACGTGTCCGGATTGAGGGATATGTAGTCTATGCCCTCTTCCACCAGGAATTCGGCGAACTCAGGATAGACGGAGGGCCCCTGTCCGCAGATGCCCACGCTCTTGCCCTTCGCGTGAGCGGTCTTTATGAGCATGCTTATGGCCCTCTTCACGGCCTCGTTCCTCTCATCGAAGTAGCCCATGCGGCCAAGTATGTCCGAGTCCCTGTCCGCGCCCATTATCAGCTGGGTCAGGTCGTTGGACCCTATTGAGAATCCGTCGCAGTACTCGGAGAATTCCTCCGCCATAAGGATGTTGGCAGGTATCTCCGCCATCAGGTACAGGCTGAAGTCCCTGTTCCTCTTCAGGCCTATGCTCTCCATCATGGCGGTTATCTCCCTGACCTCGTCCACGGTCCTGACGAAGGGGAGCATGATGTTCAGATTCCTGAGCCCCATCTCATCCCCTGACCTTCTTTATGGCCGCAAGCTCGCACATGAATGCCTCCTTGTAATCGGGGGACACGTATCTGGAGCAACCTCTCCACCCTATCATGGGGTTGGACTCCAGAGGTTCGAAATCAGCACCTCCCTTCATGTCGCGGTACTCGTTAGTCTTGAAATCCGACGTTCTTAGGATGACCTTTCTGGGATAGAATACCCTGCAGACCTTGGATATCCCCTCGGTCAGCTTCTCTATGAGCTCATCCTTCCTCCCCTCTGCTATGAGGGAGACCGGGTGCTCGCCTACGTAATTGGTGAAAAGGAATTCAGACCTCATCAGGCCCACACCGTCGCAGGGCAGTGCGGCGGACCTCTCGGCTTTGGCGGGCATGCTCATATTGACCATGACCTTGGTTCCCGTTATCGGTACGAACTCCGATGCCACGGTAACGGTCGTCGCAACCTCCGGCTTGCTAGTTGAGATGGCGTTCCCTCTGTACACGGTGCCGGTGGTGCCGTCCACAGTGATGACCATCCCGTCCGTGAGGAGGGAAGTGGCGCTGACGGTGCCTACAACGCAGGGTGTCTCCAATTCTCTGGATATGATGGCGGCGTGGCAGGTCATGCCCCCCTCGTCAGTGACGATGCCCGCGGCTCTGTTCATGGCAGGGACCATGTCGGGCATGGTCATGGAAGTGACTAGGATATCACCCTCCTTCACTATGTCGAGGCTCATCGAATCATCATATATCACGACGCGGCCAGACGCGATCCCGGGGCTCGCTCCGAGGCCCGTGACGATCACCTCATTACCGGCGTCGATCTTCTCTCCGTTCCCGCCGCCTATGGCGGTGATGGGCCTGGCCTGAACGATGTAGACTTTATCCTTTTCGACACACCACTCTATGTCCATGGGCTTCCCGTAGTGGATCTCTATCTGGCGGCCGATCTCGGCAACCTCTATGATCCTCCGATCGGAGATCTTCTGAGCGTTCTCCAGCTCCGGCTTCACGTCCACTTTCACGGTGCTGCCGTCCGTCCCCCTGGTGTATTTCCATTTCTGGACGGACAGCCTCTTCTGCTTGATCTCCATGGTGGATCTGTCCACCTTGTATGTATCGGGGGTGACCTCACCCCCCCACGATGGCTTCTCCGAGACCGTAGCCCGCCTCGACGATTATCTCCTTGGATCCGCTGCTGGGGTCCACGGTGAACATTATGCCGGAGACGTCGGAGTTGACCATCTTCTGCACCACGACGGCAAGCTTCACGTCCTCATGGGCGAATCCCTGTCTCTCGCGGTAGGAGATGGCTCTTGCGGTGAAGAGGGAGGACCAGCATTTCCTGACCTTATCGAACAGGTCCTTCTCCCCGATCACGTTAAGGAAGGTCTCCTGCTGGCCGGCGAAGCTGGCGTCCGGGAGGTCCTCAGCTGTCGCGGAGGATCTGACGGCCACGAAACTGGGCTTGTCGCCTTCGAACAGCCTTTTGTAGCTGGCCACGATCTCCTTCTCCAGGTCCTTCGGTATCTCGCACCTCTCGAAGGCTTCCCTTATCCGGGAGGACGCTTCCACGAGGGTGTCGTCGGAGGCTTTGTCTATCTTCGCGAGCTCATCCCTTATCGTCTCCGTAAGTTTCCCGCTCTCGACGAAATGGTCGTAGGAGGAGGTGGTAAGGAGGAATGCATTAGGAACCGGGAATCCGGCCATTGTCAGCTCGCCAAGATTGGCTCCCTTTCCGCCGACTGTCGGGATGTCTGTAACACGCAGCTCATTAACGTCCACAATTCTCTTTGTCGTCATCGTATCCCTTGCTGGTCGAAGGACCGGTTAGATGCTTGGTGCATCTGAGTACCGCTTAAAGACACCTGCTCTATAATAGGGTTTTCCACTTAACATGTATGAGATGATGCCCAGGAGTATGTAACGCCTGTTGAATCATTGAATAAGCATGAGTTTTCACGATAATCGTATTTTTGCTACGAATCACGTGAATTAATGCGGATTTTGATAACGAAACCAAGAATATGTCCAAAAATATCAGTACATTTTAAGAACTAAGAGTATACTAACCCCTTCGGTCACTAACATGGATTTAGAAATATGTTGGCACGGAAGAGGCGGACAGGGCGTTGTTACCGCCAATGAGATACTGGCCGAGACCGCTATCAGGGAGGGCAAGTACGTCAAGGCCTTCCCGGAGTTCGGGCCCGAGAGGATGGGTGCCCCTATAAGAGCATTCACCAGGATCTCCGATAATCCAATAAGGATTCACAGCCAGGTGTATGAGCCGGACATAGTGGTCGTTCTGGACGGTACGTTGGTGGGGAAAGTAGACATAACAGGCGGACTGAAGAAGGGAGGCATCGTGCTGGTGAATACCCATGGTTCTCCCGAGGAGATCAAGAGCGCCCTCAAGACCGAGGAGAAGTGCTATACGATAGACGCGACGAAGATCTCCATAGAGGAGCTCGGAAGGCCTATGGCCAACACGGCCATTCTGGGCGCCCTGGTGAAGGTAGCCCCCATAGTAGCCTATTCGAAGCTGGAGGACGCCGTGACCGCGAAGTTCACGGGCAAGCTGTCCGAGAAGCTGATAGTGAAGAACCTTACCGCTCTGAAGAGGGCGTATGAGGAGGTGCGCTGATATGACCAGCCATAAGAAGATGCCCATAGGCGGCCGTGCCATAGAGCCCGGTAAGTCCGAAGAGGTGGAGACGGGGGACTGGAGATCATTCAGGCCCGTGGTGGACCAGGAGCTGTGCATAGACTGCATGTCCTGTTGGATCTACTGCCCGGACAGCGCCGTGATAGTCAAGGACAATAAGATGACAGGATTCAAGATGACCCACTGCAAGGGATGCGGGATATGCGCCAAGGCGTGTCCCAAGAAGGCCATAACCATGGTGGAGGAATGATCATGGCGGATTTAGCGATAAACGGAGACAGCGCAATAGCGCTGGCATGGAAGCAGATCGACCCCGATGTGTGCGCAGCATACCCGATAACGCCTCAGACCATCATAGTGGAGAGGTTCTCGGACTATGTCGCTGACGGAGAGGTCAACACCAATTTCGTCTGCGTGGAGTCGGAGCACAGCGCACTGACGCTCTGCACAGCATCGTCATCGGCAGGGGCGAGAACGTTCACTGCCACGGCATCCCAGGGACTGGCGTACATGTGGGAGATGCTCCCCATAACGTCTGCCATGAGGACGCCCGTGATAATGGCGGTGGCGAACAGGGCCCTCAGCGGACCGATCAACATCAACAATGACCACAGTGACGCCATGGCGGCCAGGGACTGCGGATGGGTGATGATCTTCGCAGAGAATGTGCAGGAGGCCTACGACAACGCCGTGATGGCACCCAGGATCGCTGAGCACCACGATGTTCAGCTGCCTATTATGACCAACATAGACGGCTTCATACTGACCCACGCCGTGGAGAGGATGACGCCTCTGGACTCAACCGTCGTCAAGAAGTTCGTAGGGGACTTCAAGCCCCTCTATCCTCTGCTTGACTGGAAGAACCCGGTGACGCACGGCGTGATGGACGGCCCTGAGTACTATTACAAGCACAAGTACCAGATGGTCGAGGCCATGGAGAACGCGATCAAGGTCACTGAGAAGGTCTTCAAGGAATTCAAGAAGATATCCGGCAGGGAGTACCATCTCGTAGAGGAGTACAAGTGCGAAGACGCAGAATATGTGGCCGTCGTTCTGGGCTCCTCCTACGGCACGATGAAGGCCGTGGTCGACGAGCTCCGTGCGGAAGGGAAGAAGGTCGGTGTCGTCATGCCCAAGCTGTACAGACCCTGGCCCGACAAGCATGTGGCCGCAGCCCTGGAAGGGAAGAAGGGCGTGGCGGTGCTGGACAAGCACGCTCCGATAGGTGCGTACGGTGCCCTGTTCGCAGATGTCTGCACAACGCTGATCGATATGAAGGACGCTCCCGCCGTGTACAACTACATATACGGCCTGGGAGGGAAGGATGCCAAGGCCAGCGACTTCAGGACGATCTTCGAGGACATGATATCCGGTAAGGCTGTCAAGTACAACTTCATGGGGGTGGAAGAATGAGCACAAGGTCGATAAAGGACCTGACGAAGCTGGAGCCGAAGATGGCCTCCGGTCATAGGCTCTGCGCGGGATGCGCGGAGGGGATAATAGCCAGACAGGTACTCATGGCCACAGACAAGCCGGTGGCGGTGGCGAATGCCACGGGTTGCTTCGAGGTCTCGACCTCCATATACCCGTACACGTCATGGAAGGTCCCATGGATACACACAGCCTTCGGCAACGGTGCCGCGACCTGCGCAGGCCTGGAGGCCGCGTATCAGTCTCTGAAGAGACAGGGCAAGATAACCGATGAGATGAGATTCGTCTCCTTCGCAGGTGACGGGGCGACATACGACATAGGTCTGCAGGCCCTGTCCGGCGCTATGGAGAGAGGCCACCACATGATGCATGTCTGCTTCAACAACGAGGCTTACATGAACACGGGCATTCAGAGGTCCAGTGCGACCCAGTTCGGTGCATCCACCACAACGTCCCCTGCGGGATCCGTGATACCCGGTAAGGGGGAGTACTCCAAGGACATGACGATGGTCATGATAGCCCATGACATACCTTATGCGGCCCAGGCGTCCCCCCCACAACTGGAGGGACCTCATAGGCAAGGCAGAGAAGGGTTTCGAGTGCGGCGGACCGGCGTTCCTGAACGTCATATCCACATGTCCCAGGGGATGGAGGACCGCCAACGACTCGGCGATATCCATGGCCCAGCTGGCCGTTCAGACCTGTGTATGGCCTCTCTATGAGTACGAGAACGGGGAAGCTCACCCTGACCGCGGACAGTGAGAGGATCGCCGTCGGCAAGCAGGAGAAGAAGCCTCTGATGGACTGGTTCTCGGCCCAGGGCAGGTACAAGCATCTGACCAAGGACAAGTACATACCCCTCGTGCAGACTCTGCAGGAGAGGCTGGATGCCAAGTGGGAGAGGCTGCTGAAGCTCTCGAAGCTTTGAAACCGGGGGGTAAAACCCCCTCTTATCTTTTCTAACCGAGAATACCTACGAATATGACGGCTATTATGCCGCCCATCAGTCCTGTGGACATATTATTGAAATATTTCGTTATGCGCCCCTCTGTTTCCAGGGTCGCGCCCAGCAGACTGTCCAGCAGGCATCCGATGAATCCTGCCAGCAGCGGGATGATCATGAGAGCATCGAAGGACAGCCCGAAGATGACGGTCCATCCGAGAAGCACGGCGACAGCGGAGCCCATGAGGGATAACAGGGTGCCGAGCAGGGATATACCGCCGTCGGTGCCGGGAAGCACTCTCTCGAATGTGGTGATCATCCAGACGTTCTTGTCCTTCGTGCCAAGCTCGCTGGCGACGGTGTCCGCGGCGGCCACGGCAATGGTGGCTATGAATCCGACGGACAGTATGAAGTAGTATTTGTCCCCGGAGTAGAGGTTGATGAGTGCGAACATGCACCCCGGCAATGCAACGCCGAGGACATTCTTCCCCGTCCTCTCCCCGGATCTCCCTTCTTGGAGGCCTTTCATCTTTTTCTCTGACAGGTTCAGCTTCGTCACCATGAAGCCTATCACTGCGAAGGCCAGCACGGCGATCAGCCAGTATATGGATCCCGCTATGCCTAGAACGAGGCCGACCGCAAGGGCCGTGACGGCACCGGAAGGCGTGAGCAGCTTCACTCTCACCGCAACCGTTGACAGGGCAGCTGAGAGAAAGAGAACCAATATTATCTCTGTGACAGCATCCACGGATAGCGGACAGTTTGTCCGATATATGATTAATTGCCTGAGATCCCGGAGCCCAGAAGGATCTCCGTTGCGTATTTCACCGCCGTGTCCCTGTCCGAAAGAGGATGGAACATGACCTTGCCCTGAGGGTATATCGTGATCTCCATGCCGCGCCAGTCGGCCACCATCATCAGATCGTCGCTCTTCTTCACAGAGCCCTCTTCGGATATGAACGCCCCCGCCCTCTCCAGATCCACATCGAGCAGGTCTCTGGATGCCGCCATCAGGGCTTTGCCTCCGCAGAGGCGGGTCACAGTGAATCTCATAGCACTATTTTCCTCAGGACGGTCTCAGAATCCGCTTTGAATTCGGACAGGGTGCCCTCGTTGACTATGAGGATATCCGACAGGACTATGAGCTCTGCAAGCCCCCAACCGATCTCCCTCCGGTCCCTTTCCCTGAACTCTTCCGGGTTACGGGGGGGCATCGTCCCTTTTCCTTTTGACCAGCCTGTCATATCTGGTGGAGGGGCTGCTGTGTATGCTGACGACCATTACATCCTCCGTCAGCTCCCTGTAGGCCCTTACCTCGTCCATGCTGCGGCAGCCGTCAACCAGGAAGATGTCCCCATGCATCCTGGCCATGGCCCTCTTCGCCCATATGCTGTATCCGTGGCGCTCCCTCTCTGTATTCGCCAGCTGTCCCACGGAAAGACCCGCATCCTCAGGTGCTCTTCCGGCATGAAAATCCCTTACGACATCCCCCCATCCTCAGGAATGGTATGCCCATCCCCCGGGCTATGGTCAGGAACTCCTCCTTTCCGGCTCCGGGCATACCGGCCACAGCTATTATTCTCATAGCAGATTGTCCGAGATCCTGGTCAGGGTCCTGTCGCAGTACATGCATCTGAGCTTGGGCGGGCTGCGGCTGACCACTCTGAACTCCGGTTCCACCGGCTCCCCCTTGTTGGTTATGCAATGGGGGTTGCTGCATTTCACAAGCCCGGATACTATGTCGTCCAGTTTGACTTTGTATTTCTCCGCTACGATGAAATCGCGGATTATCACTATCGTCGCATCCGGTGCTATGAGGGCGATCTTGTCCACCATCCTGGGATCAAGCTCTCTGTCCTCCACCTTCACCACGTCCTTCCATCCGACGCCCTTCTTGGAAGGGACCTTTATGAGCACGCTTATCGTAGAATCTATAGTGTTCTCGTTCACGCCCAGGATCTTCAGGACATTGAGCGCCTGACCAGCGGTTATGTGGTCTATGACCGTGCCGTTCCTTATGGGTGCCACCTTTATCTCCTTCATATCCCCTCACCTCCGAGTATGGCCATCAGAAGGGCCATCCTCACAGGTATGCCGTTGAAGGCCTGTTCGAAGTATTTCGCATGCTCCGTGGTGTCCACCTCAGGGGCGATCTCATCGATCCTGGGAAGCGGATGCATGACTATCATGTCCTTCTGCGCCTCCCTGAGCATGGAGTTGTCTATCCTGTACATCCCGGCGACCTTCCTGTACTCTGTCGGGTCAGGGAACCTCTCCTTCTGTATCCTGGTTACATAAAGGACATCTGTGTCGCTTATGACCTCTTCCAGGTTGTCGGTCTGCCTGACATGGCAGCCCTTATCCTTCAGATGCTTCACGATATCGTCCGGCATCTGAAGCTGCTCCGGGGCGACCAGGGTGAGCTTTGCCCCGAAAACCGTCAGAGCGTCAGAGAGGGAATGCACGGTCCTGCCGTACTTCAGGTCTCCCACCAGGGCTATGTTGAGCCCGTCGATGGAGCCTTTGCAGGACCTCATGGTGAAAAGGTCCAGAAGGGTCTGCGTCGGGTGGGACCCGGCACCGTCCCCGGCGTTTATCACAGGTTGATGGAGAACTTGGCAGCCAGTCTGGCGGCCCCTTCGTGAGGGTGCCTCAGCACTATGGCGTCACAGTATGCGTCCACCATTCGTATGGTATCGGCGAGAGTCTCCCCTTTCGATATGGATGTCATGGACATCTCCGAAACATCTATCACATTCGCCCCAAGCCTGTGGGCGGCGCTCTCGAAAGAGAGGCGCGTCCTTGTGGAGGGCTCGAAGAACAGATTGCCCAAGATCCTTCCGGAGAGAGGCTTCCAGGTTTTCTCCCCCATAGCATACGGCACCATCTTCTCTGAAAGATCCAGAAGCGCCTCGATCTCCTCTCTTGTGAAATCCTTTATTGATACAATATCCCGGTCATAGAAATCCAACAGCTCACCTCAGTCAGGTAATTGGCCGTTTCTTGATTTAACACTTTCATTCACGCGGTCTTCGGCCGAATATGCCGGCAGAGGATGAGGAGCGAAAGTATCCTGCTGCATTCGTGTCTTCCAGAAGCCCGCCTCTCAATCCGCGGGCTGACCGCATTTATGCCGGAGGATATCATGAATAATGAGCGAATCGGAGAGTATCGCATCGGCGGGCACAGCATTATCTAAGAAGATGCGCTCTCACAGCTATGCTGGATGTGACAGCCCGTTCAATGAGGGGCAGAGCGTGCGTTTATACTCGGAACGACACCGCCGTGCGAACGCCTATGGTCTTGCAGACCGGCCGCGATGCGGCAGGGGACATGCACATCAGAGTCAGTGATGCCGGCAGGACATTCGTCGCCATGGGCGATGAAGCTCCTCTGGACCCCAAGCTCAGATATCCCGCGTCCCGCGGAAGAGGGGAGGTAACGGCGTACGGCAACATAGCAGTGATACGCCTTCCTTTTGAAGAGGGTTGCATGATCCCGGAAGGAACCGAGATAGCAGTGATATCAAATGCATACGAGCTGCGCGGTGATTTCAGGAAAGCGGTCTCGCAGATCTCTGCGATAAGGGAATCGGCGGGGCACGGCGTCCTGCTGGTAGCACCGGGGCTGGCCGAGCCCTTGACGATGGCGATTTACGTTTACATGGGGATCGATGTCTTTGATGATTCATTGCCCCGGGTTCTCGGGGCCGAAGGCATCGGAACCTACCCGGAAGGGAATGCGGACCGCGGGGAGGATTCCGTCTCCGAGAATATCTCCGAGATCAACAGAGAATGCTTCAAGGTGCGCATGTTCCTGGCATCAGGCCGTCTGAGGGAGCTGGTGGATCAGCGTGCCCCCTCATCCCCGTCCTCCGTGGCGATGCTCAGAGTTTCTGACGACGTCTGCTATGAATACCAGGAGGAGGCATCGCAGGTCACGGGCACCAGGTTCTCATGCAACACCACCCAGTCCCTGATGCGCCCGGATGTGCTGAGGTACAGGAGGGCGATCACGGAGAGGTACGAGAAGCCGTCCCATAAGAGGATCCTGCTTCTGCTCCCGTGCTCCGCCAGGAAGCCCTATCACAGATCGAAGACGCATAAGATATTCTCATCAGCCATACACACGGCCGGTCACGACACCAATGTGCACGAGGTCATACTGACGTCGCCATTGGGCATGGTCCCCAGGGAGCTGGACGTATTCTATCCGGCCAACGCCTATGACATACCTGTCACGGGCCAGTGGAAGTGCCAGGAGAGGGATTTCATAAGAGAGCTCTTCTCCAGGTTCCTGAGCTTCGGTTACGACAGGGTGGTATCGCATCTCGGGTCGAGCACGGACCTGATCAGGGATATGGCGGACATTACCGAGACAGTGGTGGACGATGACCCTGTATCGCCGGCATCCCTGGATCTGCTGGACAGAACACTAAGGGACATCTCCCGGGACATGCCGTCCGGAGAGTATATGGTGGACCGTAAGGAGACCATGAGATCCGTCCTCAAGTTCCAGTTCGGGAAGGATGTTGCCGACAGGATCATGGACGAGGACACCTTCACAATAGGGAAATACCCCTACTGGAAGATCATGCGCGGAAAGACCCAGCTCGGGATGATGTCCGAGGAGAGGGGGATGGTGTCCTTTACCATCGACGGCGCAGAGGTACTAGCATCCATGGATGTGAACGTGGTGGAAGTCCAGAGATTCGAGCTCAAAGGCAGCCTTTTCGCCGTGGGCGTGAAGGCGGCTGACCGCAGGATAAGGATAGGCGACGAGGCCGTTATAGTGGCCGACGGAGAGGTTATAGCCGTTGGGGTAGCCCAGATGTGCGGAAGGGAGATGGAGGAGATGAACCGCGGTATCGCGGTCAAGATCCGTCACAGAAAGTGATTTTCGGTCATTTTCGGTGACCTCCCCCTCTTTTCTTTAAATACCGCTGTGCAGTAATAAAGTTCGGAGACGGAAAGAAATCATCCCAATCCCTTCCTGTTTCCTCCATGCGGGCGGACGGCGCTCCCATCCCAATCATTTTTATTGCCGTCCGCCCTGGAAAACCCCTTGAAAGGATGAGGAGGCGGACGGCGCTTCTTGATCAGTTATAATTGACGCGCTTTCCGTTGACCATATACGTTATCTTCTCGGCGCTCTTGCAGGCATGGTCGCCTATCCTCTCGAAGAATTTGGAGATCGATATGAAATAGGTGCAAACATCTACGCAGCAGGGGTCCCTGCTCATATACTCCACGGATTTGTTCAGCACCAGATCGCGGAGCTCGTCCATCTTCTGGTCTTTGGCGCTTATCTCTTCGAAGCGGGTTATATCCCTGTCCTTCATGGTCTCTGTGACCATTCTGATCATATCTACGGCGAGTTCCCCCATGGCGGAGATGTTCTTGTAGGAGCGCTTCACGCCCGCATCCGATAGGTAAATCACAGCTTTGGCAACGTTGTAGCAGTACTTCCCGATCCTCTCCATGTAGGTTATGGTCTTCAGTATCACTGCAACCATCCTCATGTCGGACACCATGGGCTGGAACAGCATCAGTATCCTCAGTGCCTCCTCCTCTATGAGGCCGTCCAGGTAGTCCACCTGGGCGTAATCGTCCATGACGGATTTGGCCACCTCAGCATCCAGGTTGTTCATGGCGTACACCGATCTCTCAGCCATGCTGAGAACCAGATTCCCGAACCCGTTCGTCGTTCCTACTAGGTTATTAAGGTCTTCTATGAATCTTTTCATCCGCATCACCCGAATCTTCCGCTTATGTATCTGTCAGTCATCTCCTTCGAAGGGTTCTGGAAGATCTTATCAGTCTTGTCGAATTCAACCATCTCGCCTATGTACATGAACCCGGTGTAGTCGCTTATGCGGGCGGCCTGCTGCATGTTGTGCGTCACTATCACGACGGTGTATTCTTTGACGAGCTCTGTGATCAGATCCTCTATCTTGGATGTCGCAATGGGATCCAGGGCCGAGGTCGGCTCGTCCATGAGTATCACCTCCGGAGATACCGCCAGGGTTCTGGCTATGCACAGCCTCTGCTGCTGCCCCCCGGAAAGGGACATGGCCGATTTGTCAAGCCTGTCCTTCACCTCCTCCCAGAGGGCCGCTTCCCTCAGGGACTTCTCCAGTATCTCTTCCAGCTTGTCTTTGTCTGTGATCCCGTGGATCTTCGGACCGTAGGTTATATTGTCGCGAACGGACATGGGGAACGGATTCGGTTTTTGGAAGATCATGCCGATCTTCTTTCGTACTTTGATCACATCGGTGCCCGGGCCGTATATGTCCTCTCCATGGAACATCATCCTGCCTTCGACCCTGCAGCCGTCTATCAGGTCGTTCATCCTGTTTATGCTCCTTATCAAGGTGGATTTCCCGCACCCCGACGGCCCTATTAGCGCCGTTACCTTGTTCTTCTGGACGGGCATGGAGACATCAAACAATGCCTGATGGTCCCCATACCAGAGATTCACATTCTGTATGTCTATTACGTTATCCATGATCATCACCATCTGATCCTCTTGTCGAAATAATGCCTGACGACGGACGCCAGGGTGAACATCGAGAGCACCATGATAAGCAGCACCGTTGCCACCGCACTTTGCATGGCGGGGGATCCCATGCCCTCTGTCGCCAGATAGAACAGCTGATAGGGCAGCGCCATGACGGGATCGAATATGGAATGGGACATCACCCTCTGATACATTATCACGGCTGTGAACATGATCGGGGCCGTCTCTCCGGCCACGCGCCCTATCGAAAGGATCACTCCCGTTATCACGGAGCCTATGGCCGCAGGCAGAACGACCTTCACGGTCGTCTCCCACTTCGTGGCGCCCATGGCCATGGATCCCTCCCTCAGTTCTCCTGGAACCGCCTTCAGTGCCTCTTCCGTGGTTCTTATGATCACAGGCAGCACCATTAATCCCAGGGTTATGCATCCTGCTAAAAGGGAATTCCCGAATCCGAAGTATATTACGAAGGCGGACATGCCGAAGAGCCCGAAGACGATGGACGGCGTGCCGTTCAGTATGTCAATGGAGTTCCTGACCGTTCTGGTGAACGGCGTGTCTTTGGCGTACTCTGCCAGGAAGATGCCTGTGATCATGCCCAAAGGCAAAGCTATAATCATGGATCCCACGATGAGCTTCAGCGTCCCCACGATGGCGGGATAGATCCCGCCGGCGCGGCCCGCATCCTTCGGATATCCTGTCAGGAAATCCCATGTGATCATCGGCAGACCTTCTATGAATATATCCGCCAATATGTAGACGAGCAGTAGGATCGCGAAAATCATGACCGCCAACAGTGCGGTGTGAGCGACCTTTTGAACGACCCTCGAATCGATCCTTCTGAAAACTGATCTCAGTGTGACGTAGGCGGCTGCCACAGCCAGGCCTGCCATGAAAGCGACGACATCGTCATAAAACAGGGATGCGCCCATAAATACGACGGTTATCACCAGAGCGTAAGTGATTATATTTCTGGAGACGGCCTTGATCTTGACTGGGATGCTCTCTATGAATTCAGACGGATTACGCGGCCTGTCAGATACGCCCTCATTCTTGAGCCTGTTCAGCCAGAGCAGCGATGAAGCAACGATCGCCACAGTTACCGATATACCGATCAGAACAGCTCCGAAGGAGTTTGAGAATGTCAGAGATATAAAGTATGCTATCAGGAACAGACCTGCGACGACTAACGCGTTCTTGAAACCGTTAACGAGCGGAACCGGCAGCTTGGCCACGATAATGCCTGTGAGAGAGGGCTTGTTCTCCGTTTCGCCGAACTTCCTCCTCGTTCTGTTCACTATGATCTTCGAGGCCATGCTTATGGCGAGGACCATGATCATAAGTATCAGGGCCAGGAAGAAAAGGGCGGAGTAATGCGTGCTGCCTATGACCACATAAGGCATCTCCAGTGCGATGGTCGAGGTTATAGGCCTTATTCTGCTGAATACGTTGAATATGGGATCCGGGACGATCGCAGAGTTCCCGCAGACCATCATCACGGCCATGGTCTCGCCCACGGCCCTGCCTATTCCCAGTATTATCGCTGCGGATATACCGGATATGGCGGCGGGCGTTACCACTTTTATCGTAGTTTCCCATTTGGTGGCGCCCATGGCCATGGACGCTTCCCTGTAGGATTTGGGCACGGCGCTGAGAGCATCCTCCGATACGGATATGATGGTCGGGAGGGCCATGATCCCCAACAGAATCGATCCTGCCAGCCAGGAATATCCCATCAGCAGATGGCTCGGGAATGTATCTCTGAGAAGAGGTACGAGGACCGTGAGCCCGAAGAACCCGTATATGACCGAAGGTATCCCGGCGAACACCTCGGATATGCTTTTCAAGACAGACTTGAATCTTGACGGTGTGACCTCCGATATGAATATCGCGGCAGCCACCCCTATGGGGACTGCGAACAGTATCGCACCGGCGGTGACCAGCAGAGTGGCCGTGATTATCGGCACTGTACCGTAGAGGCCTTCGCTGGACCGCCACCTGGGACCGGTCAGGAGATCTGTCAATCCCACGTCGGTAATGGCACCGATGCTGTTCCCGAATATGAATAGGATAATGAAAAAACGATGGATACCGCAATCGCTGCGATACCCATCAGTAAATATTTTGTTACGGTGTCGCTGTGAAACCTGCTTTCTGTCTGAATACTCTCAGTTTCCATCAGGGATCACACACCGTTTGCCTCACACAGTCACAGATCCGACGGGCACGAAATCCTTCTTGGCTGCGATCTGCTGTCCCTGGGGGCCAAGGATCCAGTTGAAGAAATTCTGTACTGCCCCGCTGGGATCGCCCATTGTGGCCAGGATCAGGTTCCTCTGGATCTGGTAAGATTCGTTCAAGACATTTGCCGGTGTGGCATCCACACCTTCGACTTTGACAGCGGATCCGCTCGTAAGCTGACCCAGGTATCCGAGGCTGACGTAGCCTATGGCTGTAGCGTTGCCATTGACGGTGGCGACCATTGCACCGCTGCCGCCTACTTCGTTAGCGCTGTCAGGTATGGCGTATGAGGAATATGCAGCCTTCATAACTGTATCGAAGCAATCCCTGGTACCCGATTCGGCATCCCTAACGGTCACTGCTATTGTACCGGCAGTACCGCCGACATCTGACCAGTTGGTTATATCGCCGGAGAATATCTTGGCAATCTGCTCAAGAGTGAGGTCCGTGACGCCTGCGCCGGAACCTACTATGACTGCCACGCCGTCCTTGGCGATGATAGTGGATTTAAGACCCGCATCGATCTCGGCCTGCTTCAGATCTCTGGAGAGCATCCCGATGTCCGCCGTTCCGTTTATGACAGCGTTGGCGCCTGCTCCGGATCCGTTGCCGGTCACTTCAAGTGTAACATTCGTGTATTTCTCATAGCTTTCCTGGTACAATCCCATCAGAGGAAATACCGTTGTGGATCCAGCTACCGAGAGGGTTGTCCCAGAGGAATCGTCGCCGTCCGAGCCACCCACTGCAACGTAGGTTCCTGTGATGCAGATTATGGCAGTGACGGCCACTGCGAGTATCAATTTTGTGTTCTCATTCAAGGTTCTCACCTTGTGTGCAGATTCATGGTTTTGACTATATAGGTTTTCGACATATTATATATTCAAATATATTTAGAATATATTTTATATTCTTGAATCAATAATATTTATAAATCCCATATAGCATCCGTAACCATGCAGATAAGGAAGATCCAGGCCACAGGGGGGTCCTCTTACATAGTGACCCTGCCAAAGGAATGGATAACAGAGAACGGGCTCAAGAAGAACGACCCGGTCAGGATGAGCAGGACGTCGGACGGCGGCCTTACGATATTCCCTGCTTCCGTTGTGAAGGACTCCTTAGTAAATGTGAAGGTCATCGACATAGACGGGATCGACAGTGAGGCGCTTCTCTTCAGGATGCTCCTGGGAGCTTATATATCAGGGTACGGGCAGATAGAGGTGAGATCCTCGGGCAGACTGAGGTCCGGCATGGTGGACGTGGCCACGAAGTTCATAGAGACGGCCATAGGCGTGGAGATAGTGGAGGAATCCTCCGATCGGATAGTGATGAAGGACCTGGTGGATCCGGGAGAGATGAAGTTCCCCCGCACCGTCGAGCGCATGAAGGTCCTGGTCAGGAATATGCTCTCAGACGTGATGGATATGCTGGAGACGAACGATTCCTCAAAAGCCGAGAGCATAGAATCCAGGGACCGGGAGGTGGACCGCATAGAGTGGTTCATATCCAGGCAGACGAACATGACGGTCCGGGATACCAGCACTATCCGCAAGATAGGGGTTGAACCGCTCGATATATACAGGAACTACACAGTCAGCAGGACTCTCGAGCGGATAGGCGACCATGCGGTCATAATGGCCAAGCACACATCCTTCCTTACAGGCAGGGACGATCTGGAGTCCGTGCGCCTTTCCATAGTGCGCACAGGGAGGCAGGTCATAGAACTTTTCCTGCGCTCCGTAGGGGCATGGGTCAAGGTGAATCTGGTAGAGGCCAATGAGATAGTGGAGGAGGCCGCGAAACTATCCAAGGTCTGCAACGATCAGAACAAGAATGTTTCCGGTCTGTCCAAGGAGATCACCATGACAGTGAATATGATAATGGGAAGCCTGTCGAGGATCAGCGAGTATTCTGCGGATATATCCGAACTGGCGATAAATGCCGCCATGTCAAGATGAATGTTGAAGGATGGTGCGACCGCCGGGATTCGAACCCGGGTAGGTAGCTTGGAAGGCTACAATCCTAACCAGCTAGATTACAGTCGCGTGTGTCCCTGTTAATCTGGAGCACATATTTAATCATAATGAACAGGATGGGGGCGCGGGTGCTTCAATAAGGATGTTTATTTATTCTGTACCCTATCCCTCGGCCATGGTCCCCTCC
This sequence comes from Methanomassiliicoccales archaeon RumEn M2, assembly GCA_001421175.1. GTDB lineage: Archaea > Thermoplasmatota > Thermoplasmata > Methanomassiliicoccales > Methanomethylophilaceae > RumEn-M2. Next base: position 32,538 of record LJKL01000011.1, read on the forward strand.
CCGCCTGTCCTTAAGGATTCAGACGACCTGAAGGTGTGGTACAGGCTTGATGAGATCTCGAGGAATCTGATGTCTGACAGGCGGAGGTCCAGATATCTTTCGGATCTGCGCACCATGATATCGGATCTTACGGAGAAGGAGGTTCCTCTGCACCCGGCGATCTCCCTGCGGCTACTGAGGATGGCCGAGGAGCAGAAACTGGGGGGATCTTAAGGATATAGCTCTGAAGGTGGCCGGCAAATGCGGTCTGTCGGACAGTCTCCCCACGATGAAAGCGGCAGACATTCTGATAAGCCATGGGGAAACCCACGTGGCGAAATCCCTCCTGGATCGTCTCAAGTCCGTATCCGACAGGGCGATAATGGAGTATGAGTACGGCAGGATACTCATGGAGGACGGGAAAAAGGAGGAGGCGCTGGGCCGCTTCAGGAGGTCCTATTCCGTTAATGACCTGTTCCTGCCGAATTACGATGCGATGGAGGAGGCGGAGCCGGGCGGCGGCTGGCGCATAATGAAGAACATAGCGCTCATCCATCTGAGCCTGCCGGTGGAGCCATTATCGGAAAGCCTGGCTATCACATCGGCGGAGGACCTTTACGGGATATACTGGGAATGGGCCAACGGCAACAGGCGCGGCGCCAGGGCGGCTGTGGAGCAGTCCTCCGAGTACGCCTCCCGCCTCAGGGATTTCATGGTGGCAGAGGCCAGGATGCTGGCTGAGGAGGGGGAGTACAACTCCGCCATCGAGATATATGAAGAGCTCACGGAGAATCCCGAGGAATCCGTGGCGCTCTCGGTGGAGCTGGGCAACGTCTACATGTCCGCAAGCCTTCCCGGGAAGGCCCTGGAGCTTTTCAAAAGGTTGGAGATGTCCGACCCCTACGACCGCAGGGTCTTGGAGGGGTGTCTCAAAGCGTCCGCCGATACGGACCGGAGGATGGATCTGAAGAGATATTCCGAGATCTATCTTGACGCAGAATATGCGGATCTGGATGCTTACGCTCTGTGTATAGAGCTGATGGGCGGGCTGTCCCTGAATCAGGAGGCGAACGCTCTGGTCAAGAGACTGTCCAAGCGCTGTCCAGACACCGCCAGAAAGTACCTCCTGGTATCAAGGAGCGATATGGACCTGAGCAGATACCAGAGCGCACTAGCATCGGCATCCAAGGCCGTGAAGATGGATCCGGACGACCCGGAGATAAGGACTCACAGGGCGAGCATATATCTGCAGACGGGCAAGGCAAGAAAGGCCATGGCGGATGTCAATGCCGTTCTGGGGAAGAATAAGAACTACATCCCGGCCCTTTCCGTCAAGAAGGACATCCATCAGAGCGAGGGCAATATGCAGGAGGCCCACTCCACATGCAAGCTCATACTCAGCCTGGATCCGCGAAATGCCGGGGCCATGAAGGATGCCGCCGGACTGTTGGACAGGATGGGCATGTATGATGAGTCCTTCGCCATGTACAGGGAGGCTCTGGGAATAAAGGAGGATGCTTCGCTTTTCTCCAAAGTCATGATCCAACTGCAGAGCAGCGGCAGATACAGGGAGATGGTGGCCCTGGTCCAGGAGCACGACGATATATACGGCGATTATGCCGAGATATGGGCGCTGAAGGGCAATGCGGAGTTCGCCCTGGAAAGATATGGCGATGCCGCCGCGTCCTTCGCTAAAGCGGTGTCCCTCTCACCGGGGGATCCGTCCCTGTGGCACTCGAGAGGCCTAGCTGAGGAGTTCTCCGGCAGGCTGGAGGAGGCTGAGACCGCCTTCGACAGGGCCGTCCTGATAGATCTGGATAACCAGGAGTACTGGATATCGAAAGCCTCGGTCCAGGAGAAGCTGGGGAACAACAGCGGTGCGATATCCTCCCTTAACAGGGTCATATCACAATCCCCGGACAATACGTATGCTCTGGTGCAAAAGGCCAGGATCCTCGTTAAAGTCGGAGAGACGGAGGATGCCATGTACTTCCTTGACACGGCTCTGCGCGTCAGTCCGTCCGATACAGGGATACGCAGGCTCAAGCGGGACATATACAAGCATGAGGGCGACACAGAGAGGACGATCGAGGAGTGCAGGATAATCGTTAAGCTGGACGGCAAGGACGCCGGCGCATATCTTGACATGGCGGATGCGTACATCTCCATGGGGGACATAGGTCAGGCGATGGCTGCGATCAATGCGGCTCTGGGCAAAGGGCTGGAAGATGTGCAGTTGCTCTCCAAGAAGGCGGACATCCTGAAGATGAACGAGAGCTTCTCCGAGGAGATACGCGTCCGCAAGAGCGTCCTTTTGAAGGATCCCGGGAACACAGACGCAAAATTATCTCTCGCGGAGGCATTCATGAGGATAGGCGATAAATCCTCTGCCGACGAGATATACGGTGAGTTGCAGAAGAACGATCCCGGCAATGTTGAGATAACGGTGAGGAAAGCGGTGGTAACCTCCGATGCCGGTGACGGATCTCAGGCGATATCCCTCTTCAGAGAAGCTCTTTATAAAGACCCAGACAACACCGAGATATTGTTGGGATTGGCAAATGCCCTGAGGGAGTCCGGGTCCGATTCCGAAGCGGAGAGCATGCTGGACAAGGCCCTGCAGAAGGACCCCGGGCTTGTGAAGGCCTACACTATGAAGGCAGGCATACGCAGCGAGATGGGGGATGATGAAGGAGCCAGGTCGGTATTGGAAGAGGCGATGGAGTTCGCCTCGTCAGATCCGGAGATATGGAGGGCCCTCGGCTCACTTCAGGAGTCGGATCGGGACTATTCCCATGCCATGATCTCCTTCGATACGGCGATAAAATTGGGGGACGATTCATCTGGCACATATCTGAAGAGAGGACTTATGCAGGAGGCCATGGGCGCAACGGACCAGGCCCTGAACAGCTACGGGCTGGCATTGGCCAAGGAACCGAACAGCACGGAGGCCCTTACGAGGCTCGGGGCGCTTCAGGCATCGTCAGGAAAGGAATCGGTGGCACTCAGGTACTTGGAGACGGCTGCCAGGAAGGACCCGAAGTACGTGCCGGCGATAATCGAGAGGGCCAGGATATATGCCAGGCACAAGGATGCAGTGGCCCTGAGAAGGGCCCAGGATCAGTTCACGAAGAGCGAGCCGACCAGAGAGCAGTCGGTGGAGTTCGCTGAGATACTCAGGGATTCAGGCGTGGAGGGGGATCTGCCTGGAATAATGCAGCAGACCCAGGAGGAGCATCCCGAGGAAATCGCGGCAGAGGACCCGTCCTACAGCAGAAGGCCTCTGGGCCCGTCTGAGACCGCTTACTATGCGAAGAAGCTCATACGCAGCTCTTACATCAGCGGTAAGCCAATGGCCGACCCGGAGCCTATAGAGAAGGCAGGCATACCCCCCGGGCAGGCGGACACGGTCCTGGCATATCTGGCCGACATCAGGGATTACGGTGAGATAGACCCCTCATCAGAGGAATTCAGCAGATTGGAGAACCTGTCAAAGAATGTGATAATCAAGGAGAAGCTGGAGGATATAGAGAATGAGCCCATGGTCACCATGCAGGCGGCGTTCATGTCCTCCGGCGTAACGGAAGTAGAGGAGATAAAGACCCTCATAGCATACATCCACAGGGTCATGACATCAGATTTCGAGGCGGAGATCTTCTCCGACCGGGTGAGGAACGTTCTGGACAGCGTCGTCTCCGGGTCAGGGGACATCTCCGTATATGAGATAATAAAAGAATACGGGGTGGGGGTCTACACAGCCAGGACAGTGAAGATGCTGGCGACCTCCTCGCAGATCTCAGAAATGAGTCATATTTGATTTCATGAACTCTCTCATGACGCAGGTGGCATAGTTCCCCTTCGGAAGGGAGAAAGACGCCGTGTATCCGTCGTCATCGACAGTGACACCAAGATCGCCTATGGGGCACAGGATCTCTCTGCTGCTCCCTTTGGAGCTGCAGTTAGGCAGACCCACAACCAGGAAATCCTCAGCCTTTATTCTCTCGGAATCCATGACCTTCCGCTCGATATCCCCCATCTCCCCTTCGGAGAAGGTGCTGTCGCTGCCGAATATGGTTATGGCGACGAATGCCCGCCCGGTCCTGACCTGCTTCATTGCCAGATCTATGTTCTTCCCGGTGACCTTCACAGGTTTCTCATGGAGAGGTATGCCGTCGGCATCCTTCGGTATGACCGTGTCCCCTTCTATCGGCATATCAAGTGGCAGGCCGCGGGTCATGCGCTCGCTCAGCATCATGTTGAAAATGTAGGATTGGTAGGCGTGGGTGAACATCATCTGCAGGTTCGAAGGCAGAGAGGATATGGCTCCTGCATAATCCCCCGGGTTCTCGGAGAGGTGCTGTGCCAGTGTTCTCTCGAAGTCCATGTTCTTGGGCATGTCCTTCACGATCTCGGAATAATCTCCGTCTGCCAGCCTTTCGCGGGCTTCCGTTACTGTCTCATCCTCGAACTCAGAGGGTGCGGACAGATAGATACGGACAGCCTCCTCCGTGTTCCCGCGCACGAGGGCTTCCCCGACCCTGTGGGTTATGGGCCTGATCGTGCCGAATCTCTGAATGCCGAAGTAATTGGGGAATCCTCCGCGGTCTCCCAGCTCTGATCTGACCGCTTCGCAGATACGGGCGATCTCATCTCCTGGCACATCGCATTCCCTGACCTTTATCCTGAATGAGTTGCCGATAAGGTCGCCTATCCTCATGGGCCTTGCCGATCTTCCGACAACTTTGATATCCAGGTCCTTCAGGTTGATCTTGGATACCACTTCGGGACTGCATTTGAAGGACATGAGCTGTGACGTCACCGCTCTCTTGTCCTTGGTCCCGGCGAAACCTATCCTCTCCCGGGAGATGCCCATGGAGCGGGACATCATCCTTACCATGCGGTTGGTCTCCCAGTTTGTACTGGTGACTCTTGCGATCACATATTCCCCTTCTTTCTCGGGAGGATAGGAGGAGATCTCGTCGACTACGAAATCCTCTGCGAATGCCTTTATGCGCCCGCCGGTCCCGCCGGTGTCGCACATGTAGTAGCGCATGCCGATATCGGCCTCGGCCGTCGTACAGGGCCTGTATGCCATGCGATTATGCCGTTTCTACGGCAGAGAAGAACTGCGAGACCGCCATTGCGGCCTCTTTGACGGCATCCACGGGTGAGCCCTCGCGCATCTCAACGATGAGCATCGGCTCTACGAGCTCGGGGTGGGAATCGACGTATCTTACAATCTTCACGTCCTTGTTCTTGTCGAGCTCATCTAGGATGGGCATGATCAAAGTGGAATCTGGTTCCTTGAAGCTTATCTTAATGGTCTTCTCGGTCTTCTCGACAAGGTGGATTTCCATGGTTGCCTCGTATATCACGGCAACTATAAATCTTTCGCATCGCCGAACTCAGATTTGCCGGGTTGAAGGCGATACATCTCCTCTATCTCCTCGACCGTAGTGGCCTGATCGGGCCCCCTGTCGTTCCTGACCCGGCCCGTGAAGCGGGGGAATCTTATGGCGATGCCGGAGTCCTCCCCCTCTATGCCGGAAGCGGCAGTGTGTATGGGGCTGACACTTATCTCGGCCCCCGTCACCTCCAGGACCAAAGTGGGTTCGAACCAAACGTCCGGGACCATCTTGGAATCCACTGAGAGTGGCCTCTTCTCGCTCTTGTAGGGATCCAGCATTTCCGGCAGCTCATCAAGGAAAGCATCGTCGAAACCCGTTCCCAGTTTGCAGACCGTGGAGTACATCCCCGTATCATGATTGAAGGCCGCCATAAGCAGGGCCCCGTACTTGCCTGCCCTCTTGCCCATGCCGTAGAATGCGCCGACGACCACAAGATCGAAGGAATCCATGAGATTCGTGCTATAGTCCTTTTTGTATTTGATCCAGAGGAATCCTCTGGACCCTGCACGGTATACGGATTCCCGGCCGATGGATTTGGCCATTATCCCCTCGCATCTGGCTCTGAGGGCATCCTCGAAGAAGGTCTCAGCTTCCTCCGGACCGGAAACCAGCATCATGGTGGTCAGTCCGATCTTGCCCGATATGCTGAACGAGTCCGAAAGCAGTTTCCTTCTCTCGGTATAAGGTAAAGTTGTGAGGTCCTTTCCGTTGAGATACAGAATATCGAACATGAAAATGTTCACGGGATAATCATTCACTGCGTCGTCCATCCCGTGCTTGCGGCGTCTGTGGGTGACGGTTTGGAAGGGCATCATCTTCCCTTCCTTGTCTATTGCGACACATTCCCCTTCGATTATGGCATCTTTTCCGTTCAGGCGACTTTTCAGGGATTCTGCGATATCCGGGAAGTTGCTCGTAAGGTCCTCCAGCCTTCTGGAGTATAGCTTCACGCCGTCCGGACCTATGTGGGCCTGAACCCTTATGCCGTCGTACTTGTACTCCATGGCGCACTCCCCTCCCATCTTCTCCAGAATGTGCGCCAAAGAAGGCAGTCTTTCAGCCAGCATCACTCTTATGGGATTCCCCAGCTTCACCCTTATCTTGGATATGCCGGCCATTCCGTGGCCGGCCAGAGTGGCACCCACCAGCCCGAGGTCGCTGGTCACATTGTAGGCACGCTCTATCTCGGGCCTTGCATCCTTATCTGCGAAGGAGAGAGCCAGAGCGTCCAATACTGTCATGGCTGCGACCCCCGTTCTCATTCTTCCGGTGACGATCCTGCACAGATAGCGTGCTTCGACGGGGTCGGAATCGTGGAGCATGTTGGACAGATACTTCATCTTCCGGCCCTGGGAGTCCCTGCCCTCGGTCTGCGCTATGGCGGTAAGGCTGCTGATGACCCTGCCCAACGTAAGTGTCTCGGAGAAAAGAGTCATCTGCTTCTTGTCGGCTATAAGCTTCTCGGCCACAGTGCCGGGGTCACCGAGCTTTATCATCATCTCGCTTATGCTGCTCTCAGTCTCTCCAACGGTGAAAGCTATGGCCTTGGCAACCAGACGGTCTGCCATGCCCAGCTCGACACCTGCGAAATCGGGGGCTATCTTCCCCTGGGTCAGGTATATGATGGGCTTGATGTCCTCAGGTTCCAGGGTCTTGAAGAACTCTGCGAGTATGGAGGTCATCTCCAGCCTGCTGGCTGTCGATTCCAGCTTATCAAAGACCTCGGCGATGGCTGAGAATTTCATCGTCAACGGCTATCGTTTGTCCGTATTAAATCATACTGGATGGCTTCCGCCGCCTTGTGCCCGGGGTATTATTCAGAAATCGCTCAAAGCCCTCTGCCTGACCGCAGGTGCCTTTTTGCCTGAAAGACCTTTGCTCAGGCGCTCCAGGCGGCTGCGCATCAGAAGCTCCTTCTTGCGGCTGGACTCTTCAAAGACCTCATCCACGGTTCCTTTGGCCACAAGGACGTATACCTTGCCCCGGTCCTTTCTGCCTGTACGGCCCCTTCTCTGTATAGTTCTGATCTCTGACGGTACTGGCTCATAGAAGATCACCGTGTCCGTGTTCGCTATATCGAGACCCTCCTCCCCGACGGATGTGGCTATTATCACGTTTTTCCTGCCGTCCCGGAACATATCGAGCATCTCTATCTGCTCCTTCTGCTTGAGGCCTCCGTTGGCCTGCCCTATGAGCTTCCCGACTCTCGCTCCTCCGACAGACGACAGCTTCTCGACCAGCAGATCGCACGTATCCCTGTACTGTGTGAATATCAGGACCTTCGCCCCCTCATCGGACCCTAGAGTGCGGCTTACCAGGGTCATCACCCTGGACACCTTTGGATGCTCCACCCTGCTCTCGTAGGCGATATTCCAGGCTTTGACGAACTCTTTGCTGGCCACTATCTCTTTGGAGCCCTTCCCGCCGTCCTTCTTCGATGCCTCTGCCTGTATCTTCAGCAGATAGTTCTTCAGAGCGCTCATCCCCTGGGTCTCTGCAAGGCTCACCGCGTGCAGAGTCTTGATGCACATGGATTGGAGGGTGAGCCCCCTGAAAACCATCGAGGTCTTCTCGCCGTTGGCCAGTCTTGCCTGCAGGTTCCTGCCCACCGTCAGAAGATGCTTCGTCGAAGGGGGCCAGTTCGGGTCCATGAGGCGAAGGGAGGTCAGCTCTGCAGCGTATCTTTCCGTCAGCATCTTCAGCAGGGATATCACATCCGTCAGATCCTTTGGCATATTGACCTCTATTTTCTCCACGTTCACGTCGTAAACGTAAGGTGAAACGTCAGGATCGTACTCGGACCTCATGTCTATCCTTTTCAGAGAGAGGTTCCTGCATATCTCATCCATCTTCTCTATGTCGCTGCCCGGGGATGCCGTCATACCAAGAGCCAGACCGTCATATCTCTTTGATACGTGAACGTAAGCGTAGTTGCCGGTGCCCCTGTGCGCCTCGTCATAAACGACGAGGCTGAACCCTGAAAGGTCGTAGATCCCGTTCTCGATGTCGTTGGATACGGCCTGAGGGGTGGAGACCACGACATCGTTCGAAGCGACCGCATCCTTCCTCTTATTCGGAGCCATATTGCCGGTGACGGCGGCAACGGTCGTATCACAGAGGCTCTCAGAGAAGAAAGACGCGTGCTGATCCACCAGCGGTTTGGTCGGAGCCAGAACAAGGATCCTTCCCCCATCCTCGAGTATGTCCGCCATGGTCAGAAGAGCGACCACGGTCTTTCCCAGTCCCGTCGGGAGTATTATGAGGGTGCTCTCGGAGATGCAGCCTTTAGACATTGAAAGCTGATACTTCCTCTCCTCCACAGCCCCCGGGACTATCCGGGGATGGGAAACGAAACCTGTCATATCGAGCCTATCGGCCGACACCATTTAAAAGATTGACGGGGAGGTCCCCGAAAAAGGAAAGGTTTTAGCAGCCGCATCCGCCGCCGCACGAGGAGCAGTCGCTCGCGTTAGGGTCGCGGATGGTAAGCCCGGTTCCGAAGTTGGGGTCGTCGACGAACTCGATAACGCAGGGGTCCAGGACCTCCTTGGTCTCATCGTCGCAGAAGAACGAGAAACCATCGCTCTCGATAACGTTGTCGCCTTCTTTGGCCTCCTTCTGGAAGGACATGCCGAACTGCGGGCCGGAGCAGGCCATCCCTGCAAGGTAGACCTTTATTCCGTAGCCGACTTTGCTGTTCTTCTCCAGCAGTTCATTTATGAACTTTGCAGCGTCTTCCGTTATGGTTACCATGTTTATCGCCTCCTCTCAACTGCCCGACAGTATTTAACTTAATCTAGCTGACTGATTTTTTATTCAGGCTCCCCTAATTCCTCTCTGAATATCCTGAGGGCATAGGACTGGGCCTTGGTCATGGTCATATAGCATCCGATCATCACAGCTTCGAATATCTCGTCCCTGCTGGCACCTTCATCCAGAGCGTGCTTTATCTGCACACGGAGACAGTGCTCCCCGCTCTGGGATGCGGCAGCGGACACTGCGCACAGATACACGGTCTTCTTGTCCAGGGATAACTTCCTGCTCTCCATCAAGGCATTCCCGAGATGTGCGCTGGGATTGAACATATCCGGGCGCTCGGACATTATCTCATATATGGTGGGCACGAAGCCGAACATCTTCTCCATGTTCGCCATTATCCTCTGAGTCTGCTCTTCGGGGGTCTCCTTTCTTCCTTCGGACATAAGACGTAGGATATATCGGGGGGCATAAGAAACCCACGCATTCGGAACCGGTCAGAGGATCTCTCATTAGGCGCTAACTGTAACGGCTGTCTTTAATCAGAGGTCCGTCAGATTTTATTCCCCGGCAATAGCCAGAGGAAAAGAATATGGAAGCTGAAGAAGCATTGAAGGAGTCTTTCAGGCTCGTAGGCAAGGAGTTCGGATACGACAGCGTGAACGCGGAGTTCGTTGCGTTCAGGGAGTTCAAGGTCAGGTGGCAGAGGTCCTACAAATGGGCCAGCTTCAAGGTCTCGGATTACCTGATGGACGCACCGGAAGAGGTCATCGAGGCCCTGGCGAGAACGCTGTTCGGGAAGATAGCCGGCAAGCATGATGTGCCATACTCCGAGGAGATGATCGCATGGGCCACCTCGAAGGATTTCGTGAAGTACAAACAACCCGTGTACTTGAGAAGGAGTCGCGGCATAACGAAATCGCCTAAGGGTGAGGTCAGGGATCTGGAGGAGTCTATGGAGCGCCTCGCGAATGCGGGGCTGGCCGAGAAGGATCCGGACCTGGTCCTTACATGGACGAAGGAGAAGAACATACGCAAGGTCGGATACTGCTCCGTTCTTATGAAGGTCATCGCGATATCCTCGGTCTTCGACAACGGAGAGATCCCGGGATTCGTCTTGGATTATGTGGTCTATCATGAGTACCTGCACGCATCAAGGGGCATGAAGGCATTTGGCAGAGCTCATGACCTGGATTTCAGGGAGGATGAGATCAGGTTCCCGAGATACAAGGAAGCTGAGGAATGGCTCAACAGGCTCTGCATGTACGTATGATCCGAGGAAGACAGAACGGAACAGAGAGGAGGTGTCCCCCGAAGCGGTAACACGCCCTATCATCGTCCGCCGGAACGGCGGCCTCCGGGCACTGACCCCGCCGGGGGTATGTATCGGATCCTACGTTGGCTCCCGGTCAAGGCAACGATGTCACATCGCAGCTCCCGCGAGGTCCCAATTAAGGTATAGGACCGCTGTGCGCCGGGCCGTACTCGGAGGGATCACCAGATCACCCTCATACGTCAGCCGGGCAGGGCTCTGTAACAACCTGCCCTAATAAAACGATTGCCCGTCCGTACGCCGTTCCAGGCCAGCACCGGGCGGGTTCCCCGTTAGTATCGTCGGTCGAAATCTGAAATACCCAAAGATCATCCGAGTAAGATTATATCTCAAAGAAAGGGATTACAGTAGACGATGGAGAACTTCTTCACCCCCGGCTCTGTTGCCGTGATAGGCGCGTCGTCCAATAAGGACAAGGTCGGGGGCATGGTCGTGAGCAATCTTCTCAGCTCGGGGTTCGGAGGAGAGATATATCCTGTCAACCCGAAGGGAGGGCTGATCCAGGGGCTCAAGGCATACGAATCCGTGGAAAGGATAGGCAACGTACCGGACCTGGCTGTGATATGCATAAAGGCCGAGCACGTCCTCGGGGAGATAGAGAAGCTCGGTTCCGTCGGAGTCCGTCGCGTGATAATAATAACCGCCGGGTTCCGGGAGGAGAGCGACGAGGGCCGTATCACGGAGGAGAGGATCCTTGCTGCGGTGAGGAAGCACGGCATCAGGGCCATAGGTCCGAACTGCTTCGGGGTTATGAACACCTCCGCAGGCCTGAATACGACCTTCTCGTCCCTTTTCCCGGTGGCGGGGAATATAGCTCTGACATCCCAATCCGGCGCCGTGGGGGCGTCCATGCTGGACTGGTCCCTTCATTCAGGCATAGGGATATCGAAATTCGCATCCTTGGGGAACAAGATGGACGTGGGGGAGCCGGAGCTCCTGGATTATCTGAGGACTGATGACGAGACCAAGGTCATCGGCATGTATGCTGAGAGCATATCCGACGGGCCCGGGTTCATCAGGGCGGTAAACGCCATGGAGGACTCCAAACCGTTGGTGATCCTGAAGTCCGGCAGGACAGGGGCCGGGTCCAAGGCAGCCTCGTCCCACACGGGGCGCCCTGGCAGGGGCGGATTCCGTATTCGACGTGCTCTTCAAGAAGCTAAACATAACCCGGGTGTACGACATGGACGAGATGTTCGATGCGCTCTCGGTGTTCTCCCTGTGCGGCAGGATGGAGAGGGACGGCGTGGCCATAATCACCAATGCCGGCGGGCTGGGCGTCATGGCCGCCGACGCATGCAGCTCCCATCCCCACATAAGCATGGCCGAGCTGTCATCCGATACGATAAAGGCGGTGGAACAGGAGCTTCCCACGGTGGCATCCGCGATGAATCCGATAGACGTGAGGGGCGACGCACCCGCAGATGCTGCGGTGAGGGTCCTGGACATAGTGTCCAAGGACCCCGCTGTGGGGGGTGTCGTCATACTGTCCGCGCCCCTGGACACTGCGGATCTGGACACCATGGCGGAGATGATATCCGAAGCAAAGGGCCGCACGGGAGTCCCGATCACCGTGTCGTTCACGGGAGGGGCGGTGAGCGAGAAGGCATCCGCTGTCATGAGGAGGAACGGCGTTCCCACATTCAGCGACCCGGACAGGGCAGTCAGAGCCCTGGAGATCCTGAGGGCCAGGGAGAAAGAGGTCACGGAAGAGAGCACGCCTCTGACATTCCCGAAGGCCAACGGCAAGGCTAAGGCCCAGGCAGTGCTTATGAAGGCCCGGGAGGAGGGCAGGGTCTCGCTCTCCGAGGAAGAGGGCAAAGCGATACTCTCGGCTTACGGCATACCGGTTCCCAAGGAGGGCTTCGCCACCAGTGCCCCGGAGGCTGTGAGGGCGGCTGAGGCCATAGGGTACCCTGTCGTCATGAAGGTCCAATCCCCGGACATCCATCACAAGACCGATGTGGGCGGCGTAATAGTGGGAATAAGGGACGAGGAAGGCGTAAGGAACGCCTACGAGTCCATAATGGCCTCCTGCTGTGCCGGGATCCCGGGCGCGCGGATAGACGGTGTCAGCCTGGAGCAGATGGTCTCCGGTCAGGAGGTGATCCTGTCCATGATAAGGGATGACCAGTTCGGTCCGATAATCTCCTTCGGCCTGGGAGGGATATACGTGGAGATAATAGGCGAGATATCCCAGGCCATGCTGCCGATGAACCAGCAGGATCTGGACCGTCTGATAATGTCCACGAAAGCATACCGCATGCTCTCGGGCGCGAGGGGCAGGCCTCCTGCAGACATAGACTCTCTTAAAGACATAATACTCCGGCTGATAGAGATCGCAGAGGACAATGAAGAGATATATGAACTTGAAATCAATCCCGTAATGGTAGGTAAGAAGAACGAAGGGAGCTGGGCCGTGGATGCTCTGGCTACGTTGAGGTGGAAATGACAAGAAAGGTGTATTTAGCGTCCGTCGGCACAAGATCCGGGAAATCGGTCCTGTCTCTAGGTCTTGCAATGAACTACCCCGGTAAAGTGGGATTCTACAAGCCGTTCAGGGAGAGCATTGTGGTCAAAGACGGGCAACCCATGGATCAGGACGCTATACTGATGGCATCTGTGCTGCAGTTGCCGGCAGCCGAGAAGCTCTCCCCCTTCGTTTATGATATGTACGACCCGATCCCCATAGATCACATCGTAAAGGGATACGATGAGGTCAGAGAAGGCAAGGAGTTCATGATAGTCGAGGGCAGCAGGAACCTGGCCAACGGATATTCCTGCGGCATATCCAGTTTCGACATCGCCAAGGCCGTGGATGCGCCCATCGTACTGGTATCCTCAACAACCCAACAGTCCCTGGAATCCGCTTTCCTTTTCAAGGAGATATGCGAGAAGAGGGGCCTGGAGCTCAAAGGCGTAGTGATCAACAGATGTGAGGGAAGCAAGGAAAGGGATTTCCTGGAGAGCAAAGGGATGACCGTCATAGGCGGTATACCCGATATACCCCAGATATCGACCTTCCACGTCATAGAGATAACAGAGATGATACCCTCCAAGGTGTTGGCAGGAAGGGCAGGGCTGAACAAGATCGTAGAGGACGTCCTCGTCGGTGCCATGTCGCCACAGGTGGCCATGCGCTACATGAGGCGCTCGAAGCAGAAGGCGGTCATAACGGGAGGGGACAGAACCGAGATAATGCTGGCCGCTCTTTCCACCAACACTTCATGCATAGTCGTCACCGGAGGGATAACCCCCTCCCGCATGGTCACGTCCAGGGCAGATGAGATAGGGGTTCCGATAATAATGACTGAAGAGGACACTCTGACAGTGGTCGAGGCCCTCGAGCATCTGATAGCCCGCATCAACCCCGATGATAAGGAGAAGATAGAGCTGATAACCAGGGGCATCAGGAAGGGAGTGGACCTGGACCTGATCTGGTGATCAGTGCTCAGGCTGGTCCTTCAGTATCTCCTCGGGGGCGCCGGCGAAGAACACCAGTGCGTGCGCTTCCATGAAATGCAGGTTACCGGGCAGCACTATCGTGGACAGAGGTTCTCCCAGGTCCATTCTCAGAAGGTCGCGCGGATATCCGGCCACCAGCTTCTGATCCTTCGAACCGAGTTTCGATGCGACGCACAGCAGGGTGCTGTCATCTATGAGGCCTCCCTGCCACTTCTCCTCCCCTTTGAGCAGCCATTCTATGCCCTCCTTCGCCGTCATGTACCTCAGCTGCTCCGCCCGGATGTCCAGCAGGATCATGCTGTGCAGGCCCCTTATCTTGTTCTCCATTATGTTGTCGTAAGGTGACTGGGGGTGATAGTCCGTTTCCAGGAACGGAAGGGTGACGGTCCTGCCGAACTTGTACGGCTGCAGTCCCAGGGATGAGGGGCATGCGGAGAAAACGGATATCCCGTGGAAAAGGCGCACGGGTATCTCCTCGATGGCGGCCTGTATCCTCAGATCAACGTGAGTGGTTGCGGCCATGGTGTCCCCAGCGGTTATGAAGCCTATGCGCTTGTCCTTCGCTTCGGAGACCAGCTCCTCGCCGCCTTCCTCCACCTGGTGCCTGTGTATGACCTCTATCTTCTTCCCGATCGCCTTCTCAAGGTCCCCCACGTCCGTGCCGATGAGAGTGGATGTGTAGAATTCTGCGTATATCTTGTCGCATTCCCTGAGGGCGGCCAAGCATCCACGGTCATCCCTCCGGTGCCGCTGAGCCCCAAGCCGACGAAAACAATCTCTGAAGTCATGCACGGCCTATCACGATATCGTTTAAAACGTTGTTCGGCGCAGGCAATCGTTAATAATCCCGCTTCGCATGCCAAAGGCATGGCGAGATGCTTGCGCGTGCCGAAGGAGCAGGGAGAGAGCGTGCGCTCGGCTCTGATGGACGCGGGCCTGCTGGACCTGGGTCATAGGATAGGGCGGGACGGGGATCACATACTGATACCGGTGCTGTGCAGCTCCTTCGACGGTTACGAGGCGGAGCAGGCGGTTCTCGCGGAGAACGAGAGGCGGATCACCGATTACAGGGAGCTCCTTCCGAAAAGCATGAGGGAATCGCTTCCCACATCCTTCGACGTGATCGGGGACGTCGTGATAGTGAAGCTGAAGGACGATGTCGTCAAACACAAGAGGAAGATAGGGGACGCCATAGGCAGGACCGCGGACGCAAGGATGGTGCTCTTGGACACGGGCGTCAAGGGAGACATGAGGGTGCGGGACCTGACCCCCATATATGGGAAGGGGAGCACCGAGACCGTTCACAGGGAGTCCGGCGTATCGATGGCGGTGGATCCTGCCACAGTGTATTTCAATCCCAGGCTGGCGACCGAGAGACTAAGGATCGCCGCCCTTGTGGAGGACGGGGAGACCGTCATAGATATGTTTGCGGGAGTCGCACCGTTCCCTTTGGTAATATGCAGGCACGCCAGGCCCAAAGCTGTATACGCCATTGATATGAATCCCGAGGCGAAGAGGCTGATGGACATTAACATAAAGAAGGGCGGATGCGACCGCATATTCTCGATATTGGGGGATGCCAGAGAGGAGATAGTGAAGCTGCCTCCGGCCGACAGAGTGATAATGAACCTGCCCCAAAGCGCGGGGGATTTCCTCCAGGATGCTTTGCGCCATATGAAAAAGGGAGGCACCGTGCACCTGTACTCGATACACGAGAGGTCCGAGGCTGAAAGGGAGATCGGCGAGCTCGTCGGGCGGATGCACACAATGGGATTGCCCTGTGAGATAAACGGAATAAGGGAGATGAAATCGTACTCTCCCACTTCTGCCGTCTATGCTACGGATATACTGAGGGGATGAATCACTTCTTAGGCTCCAGTGTCACACCGTTCTGACCCTGGTAGTTCCCGCTGCGCTCAGAGTATCCTTTTCCGGCGGGTGACTGCATGGATTCTATCACCATCTGGCAGAATCTCTCCCCGATCGGTATCTCTACGGCGGAGTCGGATGCGTTGTACGCTCCCAGCGTCAGAGTGCCGTTGAACCCGGCATCGATCTTGCCGAAGGCACCGATCACGCCTTTCCGGATCCATGTCGTCCTGAGCCAAAGCTCTGCGCAGAAGTAGTTATTCATACGCACCGTCTCAACGGTCGAAACATAGAACATGGTCCTCGGAGGAACAGAGACGGTGCCGTCCCTGTGCACATAATCTTTTCCGAGTATCTTTATCTCCGCTATCCTCAGGTCGTACCCGTTGGGGGTCAGGCCTCTCTTGTCGAAATCGGAGATGCCTATGTGCCCTGTCATCATGCTCTCCACTATGTCCCTGTCGGAAAGTATGCCCATAGGACCTTCATACGCGGATGCGGTAATATCATTTGCTTTTTCCTGACGAAGAGATCACCAAAACCTATTTATCACTAGTACCGGCTCTACCCCTTTGGTGGTTGGATGGATAATCCAACAGGTGACTATGATGAATTCGAAATCGATGGTTTTTGTGGTCGCGGCGATCCTAGCCGTGGCCGCTGTGGGCATTGTTATCAACTATGGCCTACTGGATAACGACAGCGAAGCTGACAAGACGAAGATCCTGATCCAGGATGACGAAGGTGTATACTTCTGGATCGAGGGAGAAGGAGATAACGGTTTTGCCGCTTTGGATGATGCATGCGAAAAATTCGACGTTCCGTTGATTTGTAGCGATTCATTATTCGGTAAATCTATTGACAGCATCTTTGGAATAGAGATGATGCAGGTGGAACCCCCCCTCCGGATCCAATCCTTACGGGGTTTATGCATACTGGAATCAGTACAGTTTCATTGATGGAGAATGGAAAGCGAATGAGGTCTCGATAGATTCTGTGAAGACCGCTGAAGTGGAAGCTATTGCAGTTGTTTACTCCTCGACAGCAGACGTTCCTTTGGTGACACCTAGTGACGCAAAGGTATGGAATCACAGCACAAACGGTACGGTTTTTACGATAGAATCCTCATCCGGCCTCTTTTTCAAGGTTAATGGAACGGGAGACAAAGTCCTCGATGCGTTCATTAATGCTACTGCTACCTACAATATCCCATTTGTGCCCAGCTCTACAGGCGGAATAGATTCGATCTTCGGAATAGAGACAGCACAGGTGGAACCCCCATCCGAAGCCAATCCTGACGGAGTTTGGAACCGGTGGATTCAGAAGGTCCGTACGGCTGACGGAACTGGCTGGGAAAGCACAATTCTAAAGATGAGCAATATCAACTCTTCCGATACATCGGAGATGAAGCTGATCTACGGTACGGAGACATACTGAGTCCAAAGGTATTGTTCAAACCATTTACATTTAACTTTTTAATTTAAAGGTGCAAAATATGGACACTCCGACGAAGATCAAAACAGTTCTGTCCATGATATTGCTGATATCATGCATCATGTCCACGATCTTCGCAACTTCGAATATCACTTCCGCACAAGGGACCAACTGTCTTATCCTGGACTTCGGAGACGATGAGACTTATTTCATAAATCTTGGAGATCAGGAAGATCCCGATGCTTATGACAGCTTGAACTCTCTGTGTTTGATGTACGAGCTGGATCTTAAATGGGACGGCAATGAGGTATCTGAGATAGACGGTGTGATCTCAGGAGAAGAGAAATCATGGAAGCTGTATGTGATCGATAAGCCCAAGGAGAACCAGACCGCTTTCGAATGGAGGCTTTCCGATAATAGTCCGTCTGATACGAAGATCAAAGAATATGCATCGGTGGCTTGGGCGTACGGTGATGCAGAGAACGTTCCTTCTAATGCAGTTGATGCCACAGGGGTGAGTTTTTATGGTTATGGACATCCTCAGAGAATAGTTTCTTTAGCGCCTTCTTGCACAGAGACCATATGTTCTGTGGGCGGAGAGAAGAAATTGGTGGGGACAGACAGATACAGCAATTATCCTCTCTCTGTGAAGAGCGCACGCGACGAGGGCCGCATAGTCGATACGGGGGGATTTACCAACCCCAGTTTCGAATCCATTGTAAAGGCGAAACCTGACCTAGTAATAGGTACGGATGCACAGTTTGCGCATAAGGACGTGGCTAAAAAACTTCGCAGTGTAGGTACGAATGTTCTGATAGTCCCTGAAGGGGAGGATGTGGACTCGATCCTGGAAAGCATCATGATGACCGGTACTGCCATGGGCGTAAGGGAAGAGGCCAAGGTCGTTGCTGACGGAGTGGAAGAAGATATCGAGAATATCAGAACGATCATAATGAACAACTCCAGCGCCCCGAAGAGCGTGGTGGTATCTCTATCTCTGGAAAAATCTCCCTGGGTCTCCAGCTCAGGCACCTATGTGTCGGATATACTGGATAAGATCTGCGTGACTAACGGTTTCTCATATATGAACCAGAGTGGCTGGATAATGGTAAACAGCGAGTTTTTGATGCCTGAATATACCAAGATAGATTATTTGATCGTGGTAATGGCTGATGGGCCAACCAATCTGGATGAGTATAAGAAGATTCTTGAGAATCTGCCGGATGAGTGGAAGAAGACCAATGCCTATAACGAAGATCCACTGAAAAGCAGGATATATTTCCTCACAGGAGAAGCCGGGGATCTGGCATCTCGCCCGGGCCCAAGAGTGGCGCAGCTGACAGAGCTGATAGGGAAGATGGTGCAGCAGAGTGCCTTCGATTCCGAGGCAATCAGATTTGCGGGTGACGATTATCGCGACCATATCTCAATAACTACGGATCCAGTGATCAGATGAGAGCTCACAGAAAGTATGTATTTTTCGCCACGGTGGCGGCAGCACTGATGGTGATGTCTGTGCTGCCCATGTATCTGAATGAATCCGATGCAGAAGGAGGACCATTCGTTCTCATTGATTTCGGGAATGGCAGGACCGAGTGGTCCGACAAGAGCGGAGACACAGCTTTAGAAGCCTTGGAGTACGCAGTCGAATCCTTCGGAAGTGCAATGCTCTATGATTCTTCCACTGGATTCACAGTAGATGGGATCGTCAACAGGACCATTGGCGTTTCATCCACGATAGACGTCTCATGGAGATACTATGTTTGGGACGGCAGCACATGGGAGGACCGGACGGTATATTTCACGGAGTCTGATGCGATCCCATCTGCGCCGATAGCGCTGGGATATTATCCCGCAGGCGTCGTTCCCACTGAAAAGCCCGGGCACATCTCCTCTTGGACATGCATACGGGGTGATTCGTCATCAAGCGGTCATCAAGATGCAGCAAGGGATGATCTGGAACCTGGTTCCGTCAAATGGTCTCATACGTACGGTGAAGGCAATTATGTCATCGGGTCGATTTTGGTAGAAGGGGACAATGCATATTTAGTCGCAGGAGGCACCGGAGGGATGCCAGGCAATAAGCATCCTCCTGCAGTTTATTGCTATGACAGATTCACAGGTGCTGAGAAATGGAAATACGAGATGGAATACGGTGCTGGTTATGAGACCGCCACAGGCGTCATAGTGGGGGGGTACATCTACGTTCCCACGACCAACGGTCTTCTGTTCAAGATACCTTTAGAAGGCCCGAATGAGGACGGATCGAACGTCATTTCTGTTAAATTCAGTTCTGTAAGAGACCCAGCAGATGGTTTGTTGACCGGTTTAGCATACGGGACAGGCCCGGCTACGATAATATACGACTCCGGCGCTCTCTACTTCGGAACGGCCGCAGGCTATGTTTTCTGTACCGACCTAGATCTGAATGTGCTATGGAAAGGCACGATAGGAGGATGTGTCTACTTCAACTCGCCCACCATATCAGGGGATTATCTGTTTATAGGGGCCCTGAACGGGTCGCTGTATGTGTTCAATAAGATAAATGGCAATCTGATTGCCAGCACATCCGTATTTACGGTGGAGGGCAAGGGCACAGGATTGGTATCCACAGTCGTGATGGTGGAAGACAGGTTGATATTTTCCTTCTCTGACGGAAGGGGTATGAACACTGCCACGGGCGGTTTTGCTGTTTATAGGTTTGACGGTACGACTCTTACCGAGATCGAAAAAGAAACAGGCCTGGGTCTGTGCTCCTCATACCTAATAAGCTCAGATACAGATTCTTTTAAAGGGGCATATGCGTTCACAACGAACGGGCTGGCCAAAGTCTATCTCGATGGGACATATGAGCTCATAACGCCGGGCCTGGAGCAGATAAAGGCACCGGCCGTGCTGGTGAACGGATCCCGGATCATAGCATCCGAGTATGATATAGGAAGCTACATTCTGGAATTCGATCTGGACGGTAATATACTGGGGCGTTTCAAACAATATGAGGGGACCGAGCAGTATGCACTGGCTCCGCCGGTCATAATCGATGGATGGATATACTCCGGTACCGACGGCGGCATGTATTCTGTCGAGGGGGATTTCATACCTGTTGTGAAGGCTCCTGCAAAGGACAGCATGGTTCCGGTCGCAGTAGCTGTTTTGATCATCGCGCTTTTGGCGATATTCGTCGTCTATTGCCTTTATGTAAAGATAGTCAAGGGCATACCGCCGATACCGTACATCCGCGGGAGGATTTCTGAATTAATGGGAACCTCCGGTGAAGGGGTTTCCAAGATCCGAAAGAATAAGATGCGTTTATTCTGGCTTATAATATTGGGACTGGCGGCATCTTTTCTGATGTTCCTGCTCTGCCTTTCTTACGGGCCGACGGGCAACACATCGATCCCGGAGACCTTCTCTCTGCTTAGGTCGGCTATATCCAAGGGAGGTCAGAATCTTACTTCCGAGGAGACAATAATCTACGTTACCAGACTGCCTCGGGCTATGGCGGCCTTCGCAGTAGGTGTTGGCCTTTCCATAGCAGGCTCGGTGTATCAGGCCGTTATAAGGAACCCTCTCGTAGACCCGTATATCCTGGGTGTTTCTGCGGGCTCCGGGACCATGGCCGTCGCTGCGATAACCTCCGGTTTCACATTTTTCGGGCTTTTGAGCGCAACACAATACGCCATACCTCTTGCAGCCATAATCGGAGGGTTGTTCGCCTTCTTCGCAACAATGCTGATAGCCGAGAAAGCGGGCGGCTCTTCTACGAACTATGTGCTCGCCGGAGTGATAGTGGGCTTGGCATTCTCTGCAGCTCAGACGATGTTGATATACTGGGCAGGGGACAAGATACACAGTGCTATGACCTGGCTGTTCGGAAGCTTCACATCCATAGGATGGAACAACATATGGATAGTATTCATTCCCGCGTTGATGCTATCCTTTATACCTTTGATATGGGTCAAAGAGCTGAATCTCATACTTCTAGGTGAAGATCAGGCCAAGGAGATGGGCCTTGATGTTGCGAGATTCAACAGAGGCATGTTAATATTGGCATCGGTTCTCACGGCGATCTGTGTTTCATTCGTAGGTATAATAGGCTTCGTCGGATTAGTCGTCCCTCACTTATGCCGTATGCTTCTGGGAGGAGACCACAGGCTTGTCATCCCCGCATCCATGGTACTAGGAGGTCTTCTGATGATGCTTGCTGATTTCACTTCAAAGATGCTGATGGCCGGAGTCGAGCTGCCCGTAGGGGCGATAACCGCCATGATCGGTGCGCCGGTGTTCGCATATCTTGTGATAAAGAGGGGGCGGATGTATGACGGATAATGTCCCTCTTCTCGAGATACGTAATCTTAACAAGTACTATGATAACGGGTACCATGCAGTGAGGGATGTCTCTTATAGTATCGAAAGCGGCCTGTTGGTCGGTCTCATAGGACCAAACGGTTGTGGTAAATCGACGATGATGAAGTGTATAAACAGGCTTCATACGATATCGTCCGGAGACATTCTCGTAGACGGCGTATCCGTTAAGGGACAGAGGCCCGGTGAGCTAGCTAGGAAGATCGCCAGCGTTCCGGCTCAGTTGAAAACTAGCTTCGGTCTGACGGTTTATGAGACTGTGATGATGGGCCGCTATCCATACATGAAGAACCTGTGGTGGGAGTCAGAGCAGGACGAATCCTTCGTCACGGATGCCATGGAGAAATTCGGCGTGAGGCATTTGCAGGACAGGCAGCTCCATATGCTGTCCAGCGGCGAGATGCAGAGGGTGCTAATCGCCAAAGCCTATGTGCAGGAGCCCAGGCTGATGCTGGTTGATGAGCCCACGTCCCATTTGGATATGAGATACAAGCTGGAGGTGATGGAGTATCTTAACGCAATGGTGCAGAAAGATATGACAATACTTGTGGCTGAGCACGACATCTCCCTGATGGCCAGATATTGCGATCTGTGCATAATCATGAAGGAGGGCTCCCTGTTCAGGATCGGCCCTCCGAAGGAGATCATAAACTCGGATCTTATAGAGGAGGTCTACGGTGTCTCAGCGTCTGTGGGCTTTGACAATGACGGCGAGCTCTTCGTTCTGCCGAAGAGATACAAATCAGGTCGCGGCAGTATATGACGGACTCTATAAATCGAAGAAAAGCATCGGGGTGACGGATGAGAATAGAGGACTCTGTCAGAAAACATCTTCTTGACCTTAACGGAGCGGTCCACGGTGGCCAGGGGTGGCGTTACGGGGGAGTGGAGGACTTCAGCCACAACCTCAATCCTTTTGGCCCGCCGGACATCCTCAATAATGTGATCATATCTGCCACGTCCAATATAGGCCACTATCCGGACGACTCTTGTGCAGATCTTAAGAGAGTGATAGCCAAGAGGCACTCCCTGGAAGACGGCAACGTCATGGTGGGGGCAGGGTCTTCCGACATAATACGGGCGTTCCCCAACACGTTCGTGGAGCCGGGCGACAAGGTGGTCATAGCCAGGCCCACCTTCGCGGAGTACGGCAGGCAGTGCAGGGTGGCAGGTGCCAGTATAACAGATCTCCTTCTCACGGAATCTGATGATTTCAGGATCAATCGTGACAGGCTCTCAAAGCTTATACCGGGTGCTAAGGCGCTGTTCATATGCAACCCTAACAATCCGACCGGAAGAGTGGAGTCCAGAGAGCGTGTATTGAGCATAGCCGATGAATGCCTGAAGAAGAATGTGATGCTCTTCCTGGACGAGACCCTTTTGGATCTCGTGCAGGGGCATGAGGACACATCCTGCGCCGGATACATTGACGAATACCCGAACATGGTGGTGGCATGTTCATTAACGAAATCCTTTGCGATCCCGGGGATACGCATCGGCTACGGCCTGGCCGCAGAGGGCACCGTCAAACAGATGGAGAAGGTGAGGATGGCCTGGAACGTCGGCGGCATAGAGCAGCATGTGGCGAAGATACTGATCCGGGACCACATGAATCACGTAGACAAGGCGGCTAAGATGATGGATGCCGAGAAGAGATGGATGTTCAATGCCCTGAAGGATATAGGGTTCCCCGTCTCCGATCCGGCGGACTCCTTCTTCTATTTCTGCCCGACCAGTTCCCTCGGCATAGATGCCCCTACTTTCACGGACCGAATGATGGATAGCAGGATACTCGTCAGGGACTGCAGCTCCTTCGGGAGGCCCTTCGACGGTTACGTGAGATTCTGCGTCAAGGACAGGATAAGGAACACGGCCTCGTCCAGGCGGCCCACGACGCTCTGAGGTCATTGGGCTGGTGATAATACGGAGCTCTGGTTCAGCGCCATACTGATAATCGCTCTGGCCTTGGCCATCGATGCGGTGGTCGGCGAAGTGCCGAACAGGATACATCCGCTCAGATGGATGGGTAACGTCCTTGCATTCCTGGACAGGCGCATAAAGAGAACGACCAGGCGAAGGACCGCACTGAAAGGTTTCCTCTCCTATGTTCTCGTTCTTTTGCTGTTCGGAGGCTCGGCGGTAGCGATAACCGCCCTGACAAAGCATTACCTCGGGGAGATAGCATGGATAATAGTCACGGCGGTGATGATGAAGATGGTCTTCGCCGTCTTCTCGTTCAGGAAGCACTGCAAGCCCATAGTCAGGGATCTCAGGGAAGGCAGGATCGAGGAAGCGGCGGCCAAGACCCAGATGATCGTCAGCCGCAACACCCGGGGGATGGATGCGGAGCACATAGCCTCCTCATGTACGGAGAGCATATCCGAGAACTATGCTGACAGCGTCGTCTCGCCCATGCTCTACTTCGGTCTGATGGGCGTATTCGGAGGATTCCTGTTCAGATGCGCCAATCTGATGGATGCCATGTGGGGATACCGTAACGAGAAGTACGGCGATCTCGGATTCTTCCCGGCCAAGCTGGATGATGTCCTCGGTTATGTCCCGGCAAGGATATGCCCCGTATTCGTGTCCATAGCAGCTTTCCTTTTGAGGATGAATTACAGGGATGTCCTGGCATCCGCCAAGCGGGAGAGCGTGAAGACGCCGTCCCCCAACAGCGGTTGGCCGATGGGCGCATTCGTGGGCGCTTTGGGCATCACCATGGAGAAGAAGGATGTTTACGTTATGGGGTCGGGCCCGATGCCCACCGGCGAGGATATAATGCGGTGCTGCAGACTGGTGGAGCTGTCATCAGTCGTTTTCCTGTTGCTTGTTTCAATGCCTTTATATGCCTTCCTGGGAATCCATATACAGGTCTGGGTGGAGACCATCCTGACGGGGTTGATATTCTGATACGACCGGCGATTAGGAGCCGCATACAATCTGCGGAGGGGATGCCCAACGCAGTCATAGAATTCGATGAGGATATGGAGTTCCTGTCCTCGGCTCTTCTGAACGGCGGCTCGAAGGTGTCCCGTTCCGTGATGATAATGCAGGTCCCCAAGGACCACATGTGTTCAGAGCCGAAGAAGGAGGTCGTATCCAGGATCAAGGCCCTGGGTCTTCCTTCCGATACTGTCTCGTTCATGACCGCGGCCGAGGTGGATTATGTATTCACCGAAGCTTACGTATCATACGAGGGTGTGGAAATGGCTGCATTTGTGACTGCGGGCCTAAGCAACCAGGTGGTGGCGGGGGAGGTCCTGGAGAATTGGGAGGAGAGGCATGCGCTGTCCAATGAGCGAAGCAGGGCACTTCGTCCGGGAACAATAAACATAATAGTCGTTTCATCGAAGCCTTTGACGGAAGTCGGGAAGGTCAATGCCGTCATCACCGCCACGGAGGCAAAGACCGCCGCCCTCAATTATCTCGGTTATAAGGAGACGGGCACCACCAGCGATGCCGTCGCCATAGCTTCGCCTGAGGGAGAGAACGGTATAGATTTCACAGGCACTGGCACATCTATAGGCATCGCAACGGCCAGGGCAGTCAGGAAAGCTGTGGCCACCGCCCTGATGAGACGTGATGATTTCCCGGTTGGATATACGGATAAGAAGAAAGAGAAACTCAGAGAAGGTATATGAATGACTGATTATGAGATAAGATTGGGAACGAGCCTCAACGATGACGAGGAGAAGCCCGTCAAGTCGTCCGGACCTGTTCTGGGGTCGGCGCAGAGTGAGACTGAAGCAGATTCGGAGCGATCTTCCGGAGAGACTGTTGAAGAACCGCCTCAGGCCTACCAGGCAGAGAAGGAGCAGTTCGTTGCCGAAGAACCGCCTCAGGAGGCTTGGGTAGAGGCCCAGCCTGCCGCGGCAGAGGAACAGCCGGAACCTGAGAAACCGAAGAAGAAGGAGAGATCCAGCACTGCCGGTTCCGCCGCCAAGGGGATGCTGTCATTCTTCACGATCCTGCCCGTAGATGCCGATAATAGTGACATAGACGCCATGAATCAGAACTTCTGGCTCACGCCTATGCTGATAGGTGTGTTCTACGGTATCCTGGCAGTGATATCCTTCTACATATTCCAGTGGCTTTTCGGCTTCAACCTCGGGATTTTGCTGACCATGGCGGTGTTGATCGTCATGAACCGCATGCTGCACCTTGACGGCCTTATGGATACGGCCGACGGTCTGACCGTTGCCGGAACCCAAGAGGATCATGTACGAGCCTTGAAGGATACCCACGTAGGAGCAGGAGCGATAGTCGCGGTCATATTGATCCTGATTGCCACACTGTTCGCATACATGACATTCGGGTTCTTGGGAGCGATCGTAGCGTTATTCGTCGGAGAGGTCACAGCCAAAATGACCCAGGTGGCAGCGGCGGCATTCGGTGAGCCCGGGAACGGCATGGCCGGAGACAGCGTCCGCAACACTGACAAGGACAAATTCATACTGTCATATCTGATATCCGTGGCGATCTGCGTCATATGGGCGGTCATTGTGATCGGCATCGTGATAACAGTCAATGACTCCGTGTGGTCCAAATTCGACACGTATTTCGTGATATCTGCGGCGTTGGCAGCGATAGTGGCCCCCCTGTGGGGAGTGGCCATGGCAAAGCTGGCGAACAAGAACTTCGGCTATGTCAACGGAGACGTGCTCGGAGCATCCAACGAGACGGGCCGCCTGGCGGTCCTGCTGATGTTCGCGATGTTCCTGAATCTGCTGTTCCGCATCTGAGAGATGGACGCGCTGATAATGGCCGGGGGCAAGGGCACCCGCATGGGCCGATGCGGGATAGAGAAGCCCATGCAGCCCGTGGGCGGGGTACCGACGATACAGAGAGTGGTATCCGCGGTATCCCGCTCCAAATCCGTCAGCAGGGTCGTCGTGTCCGTGAGCTCCAATACTCCTGAGACGGAGAGGTTCCTCAAATCCAAGGGAGTGGAGACGATAAGGACCTCCGGAGACGGCTTCATGGAGGATCTTCATGCCGCTTTGGAAGTATTGGATTCCGATTTCGTCTTGACCGTGCCCTCCGATCTGCCCATGATAATGACATGGGAGGTCAACGCCTTCGCCGAGTTCTTCAGGCCTGAGATGGAATCCGCCATAGTCGTGGTGGATGAGGATACGGTTCTCGGTACTGGTGTGAAACCCTCCTACGTCGTAGAACTGGATGACGGAAGGTGGGTGCTCTCCGGGCTCTGCATAGTTGACAGGAAGAAGACCCTGGAGGGGGTCTATCTGAATGAGGAGTACATGAGGACCGACTGGGCCGACATAGCCGTCAACGTGAACACTAAGCACGAGCTGGATCTGGCAAGAGCCATGTGTGAGAACGGGATCAGAGACCGATGATCTTCTCGTAGATCTCGTGCACCTTATCCAACAGCCCGGGGCAGTCTATCCTCCCCTCGCTTGCCGCCACTGCCGCGACGCATGCGCCGCCGCATCCTACGCCTTCCTTGATGTATCCCCATTCGTAGGCCTGCAGCCCCTCATGGGGGCTGTCGGAATAATCCATGTTGATGTAGACCAAGGGCACATCAGGGCTTATGTCCGATATCAGCTTGGTCACGTTGGAATTCGGGTCATTCACCAGCCATCTTGTGGTGCCGTGGATTATACGGCCCGCAATGGAAGGCTCCAGGGCTATGGCGGCGGCTATGACGGCCGCCATCTGGGTTCCGCCGCCTACTATGACAGGTATCTTCTCCGCAGCACCGATCATCATCCCGACGTTGGCGGGCATCATGGGATCGCCTACGCAGGCTATGGCCTTCAGGGGGTCCTTGGCAAGGTCACCTTTCTTGATCCCTGCGTTCCTAAGAGCCTCTTCCACCAGTTTCATCTTGAGCTCCCGCGGGTTCTTGGGAGAGCTGCTGCTGACGTGATTCCCGTCCGTGGCTCCCATTGCCGTAAGGACCGCAAGAGCGGTGGTGGTCCCTCCTGCGCAGCTCTCGCTGATCACCAGGAAATCATTTCCTTTGGACAGCATCCTTCCGAGCATCTTGCCCTTCTCGAAGCCTTCGCGGACGTTCTTGACGGCCTTTCCCGTTGATATGTAATCGCCGCATTCTCCTCCGACATCGAAGCAGGGGATCTTGGGGTTGATCTTGCATCCGCCGTTGACTATGTACGCAGGCATACCCGACAACTCGAGGGCCGCCATGGTAAGAGTAGCAGGGGTAGGTATTCCGCCGGGGTTGATGGGGATGCCGTCCATGCAGAGGGTCTTGCCGCATACAAGCATCTCGGCGTCGGCGGCGGGGGTGAAAAGCGTAAGTTCGGGGGTGTCGCCTGCATCGGAAACTCCCGGTATCGTTGAGGTGAGTGTGTTGGCGACGGTGCACGTGAAAACGCCCCTGCCGCCCCATATCTCAGATAGGATCCTCTCTGCGATCTCTCTGTTTCCAACGATGCTCAGGGAGGGAGGCAATTTGAATTCGGACATTGCCGCTCCAATATCGTGCTCCCTTATAATCTATGAGTTCCCGGTCCCGCCTGCAACGTTTCTTTTCGCCCCACAATATAATATGTTATTCCGACATCAAGGATGGAGGATATATCCAGGAGATAAGATGAAACCTGTCTGGAGTAGAGTTTCCAAAGAGATAGAGGGGGAATTGGCAGGCACCAACACCTCCTGCCCGTATCATCCGTCACATTTCAGGAATCAGGAGTGCACATTCTGCTATTGCCCCTTCTATCCGTGTGAGGATCCGGATCTCGGCGAAGTCGCCGAGTCCCCCAGGCTCGGCAGGATCTGGGACTGCACCCATTGCAATTTCATTCACAGGAAGGATGTGGCCTCTTACGTTCACGGAAGGCTGAGAGCGTCCGGGATATCCGGGCCCGGGGATCCTGCACTCGAAGAGCTGTTCCGGGAAACGAAAACGAAGTTCCACAGGAAGGGGAAAGCGGTAATGATCCTGGGTGCCACTTCCGATGCCGGCAAATCCGTCATCGCCACGGCGATATGCCGCATTCTCAATGACCGCGGATACTCCGTGACCCCTTT
This sequence comes from Methanomassiliicoccales archaeon RumEn M2, assembly GCA_001421175.1. Taxonomy (GTDB): domain Archaea; phylum Thermoplasmatota; class Thermoplasmata; order Methanomassiliicoccales; family Methanomethylophilaceae; genus RumEn-M2. Next base: position 61,173 of record LJKL01000011.1, read on the forward strand.
CAAATCACAGAATATGAGTCTCAACTCGAGGGTCACTCACAAAGGCCATGAGATCTCCATGATACAAGACCTCCAGGCCAGGGCCGCAGGTGTCAGCAGACCGTCCTTCAGGATCAATCCCATACTCATGAAGCCCAAGGGGGACGGAATGTCCCAGGTAGTGCTGGAGGGCGTTCCCGCAGGAGATTACAGCTCTGCCGATTATTACTCGGAATTCGTACCCGGGCCGGGTACGGACGCTCTGAAGAGGAGCATAGATTTCCTTCAGAGCAGATATGATTTCGTTGTGATGGAGGGCGCAGGGTCCCCGGCCGAGATAAACATCTATGATTCCGACATAGCGAACATGCGTGCCGCGAAGGCGGCAGATGCCGACTGCATTCTTGTCGTCAACGTGGAATGGGGCGGTTCATACGCATACGCGGTCGGTACGTTGGATCTTCTGCATCCTGAGGACCGCAGGCGTGTGAAGGCCATAATACTCAACAATCTCAGAGGCAACGTATCCGGCATGAGGGCCGCGGCGGAAGAACTGGAGGAAATGACGGGGGTGCCTGTGATGGGGATAGTGCCACATCTTGATTTCGACCTGCCCAAGGAGGATTCGGAGAGCTTCAGAGGCGTGAAGTCCGTCGGTAAAGGGAGGACGGTTGTCGCAGTACCCAAATTCCCGAGGATATCCAACTTCACCGATCTTGACCCTCTGCTGCATGAGGATGTGACCTTAAGATTCGTATCTTCCCCCGAAGAGATGGAAGGGGCCGCGGCCGTTGTGCTGCCCGGAACCAAGAGCACCACCTCTGATCTCGAATGGCTCAGGAGAACCGGTATAGCCGGCAGGATTCTGTCACTGAAAGGCGAAGTACCGATAATGGGCATATGCGGGGGTTATCAGATGATGGGCAGAATTCTCCGCGATCCCTTCGGGACCGAGGGGGAGCCCGGAGACACAGAGGGCCTGGGTCTTTTCGATATGGAGACGGAATGGCCGGGATCTGGCAAGAAGACCGAGAGATTCGGAGGCACCTATATTCCGACAGGCGACCCGATCTCAGGATATGAGATACATTCCGGCATGAGCAGTTCGTCTGAGACTCCGATGATAAAGACCCGGACGGGAACAGAGGGATCCATAAGAGAGGACGATATGCTCTTCGGCACCTATGTTCACGGTATTTTCGATAAACCCGGTTTCAGGAGGCACTTCCTTTCCAAGGCGGGATGCGCTCTGTCCGTGGAGATCGTTGACCATGATGATCACGTGGAGAATAACATCGATAAGCTGGCACATGGGGTAATGGAAGCTGTGGACGCAGAATTATTCGACAGGATATTCATGGAGGGACGCCTATGAGGATAATGTTCCTGGGAACCTCCTCGAACAGCGGCAAGACCACCGTGGCTGCGATGATGTGCAGATATGCCGCAATCAACGGCATATCAGTAGCTCCTTTCAAAGCATCGAATCTGTCGTCATCCTGGCACATCACAGGATCAGGCTCACCGATAGGAATAGGCCAGGCCTTTCAGGCGGTCGCTTCCGGTATCGCACCCGATGATGACATGAACCCGATACTTCTGAGGCCGGAGAAAGAAGGTGTCGTCCGGTATCTGAAGGGCAGTCCCTGCGCCATATCTGATGACGCGGCCTTTTCCGAGGTGCTTGCCTCCTTCGATCGCATCGCGGGAAAATACGATCTCGTTGTCTGTGAAGGTTCCGGATCCCCTGTGGAGCTCAATCTGAAAGGAAGAGACATAGCCAACATGCGCATGGTCAGGGAGCGCGGGATCCCGTCCGTGATAGTCGGGGATATAGAGAGGGGCGGGGTGTTCGCCGCAATATACGGGACCTGGAAGCTCATACCTGAAGAGGACAGGAGATACCTCAGGGGCTTCGTCATCAACAGATTCAGAGGAGATATCTCCGTGCTCTATCCGGGCATAGAGGAGTTGGAATCCATCACGGGGATGAGGTGCTTCGGAGTGATACCCTATGCGGACCTTCGGGTGCCGGAGGAGGATACGTCAGTATCCGAAGTCTCCTGTCGGGAAGGCCTCGTGTCCTTGGACGAGCTGCTGTCGGCATGCAGGGATTCCGTTGATCTCGACGGCATGCTGCGCATCAGTGGCACATGATGGTCGGGACGACTTTGCCCGTGGGGATGTGGCCGCCCTTCTCCGAGCCTATGTCGAAGGATGTCATGAATGGTACGTCCATTATCAGATGCTCTCCTGTAACGCAAGAGGTTCCGTGATCAACGAAGTACACGATCCTTTCCGAGTCAGAGAAATTCTTCTCCATCAGTTCGTCTATGCGCTCAAGCACCCTGACCTTCTTCATGGGGTCCCTCTGATGGCTGTACTCGTCCACCTCGTCCATATGCAGGAACACGTTCCCTTTGTCCAGTGCGTCCCTGGCCGCGGGGAATCTTTTATCCATGTCCTTTATCAGACGGAAGTCATGGCCGAAGGAAGCGAATATGCCCAGAGGGGTTGGGCTGTCGGATATGGCGGTCATATTCCCCAGGCAGGCATGGGGTTTGGAAGGCCTCCCCAGCCTTCCGCATCCCCACGGATAGTTGGTTATCCCGTCCAGGTCCTCGGCCACAGCCATCACCATCTCTCCGAGTTTACCGGGAACTTCCACGAACGGAGCCGGAACGGGAGGGGAGGGAAGATCCGGCACTTCTTCGCATTCCATCGTCAGAACGGCCCTGCCGTTAAGGAAGAAGCTTATCTCGGGATCGTACTCCTCGAGGATCGAGAGTTTTTCCTCTACTTTCGGGATCAGGATATGACAGAACTCATGGGCATTGTACGCCCATTCTATCATACCGTCCTTGAGAAGAGCGGGGCTCAGACGGTAAGCGGTCCTGTTCTTCATGGGAAGGCCGAGACCAAGGGCCTCAAGGGCCGCTCTGGGCATGGAGGGAGGCTCTCCTGCGAAGAACTCATTCAGGAAGAGATGGGTGTAGCCCCTTCCGTCCGTGACCCCGGTGTGTTTGGTCACGGATCGCAGGAAGGGCATATCCGCGTAATCCAGCGGCGTCATGCCGTCCAATTGGGGGACAGGGTTGTCCGAGGCGCCGTCAAGCAGTACGAAAAGTGTGTTCATGTCAGCCTCCTGAGAGCTATGGCGGCCTGTCCTGCGGATATGCCGCCGTCCCCGTTGGGAATCCTGTCATGAGTCATCAGTTTCAGCCCCCTCCCTGATACTACGTTCCTGAATATATCGCATATGGGACGGCTGTAGGATACGCCGCCCGTCACGCCTACATACTCCAGCCCCTCGTTCTCTGCTGCGCGACAGGCCGTTTCCGCAAGGGCCTTGGCCGTTGCATATACGATTGAATATGCTACGTCCGCCCTGTCCTTTCTTCCGGATATACCTTTGAACATGTGGGCTGTCCTGATCTCCCCGTTAATTATCTCTGTTTCAAAGCCGGGTATGAGCTTTCCTCTGTTGAGGAGCGGCTCCATCTTCATTGCCGGCTCTCCGTCATATGAGCGGATGCTGCAGATGCCAAGAGAATAAGCAAGGGCATCCAGCAATCTTCCCAAAGAGGAGGTTCCGATGCTCTTGCCCATCATCTTGCCGAGGACAGCGTCCTCTTCGTCGCTTACGAAAGAGCTTCTCTCCCCGTTGAGGCGGTCCACAGCGAATTTAAGCCTTCTGATGTCCCGGACGGCCTTCTCTCCCCCCAGGAGGGGTATGTTCTGAAGATGGGCTATCCTGTCATATCCTTCCGTATCGCATAGCAGGACCTCTCCGCCCCAGGCGTTGCCGTCGTCACCGTATCCGGTGCCGTCTACGGCTATCACCGCAGCCCTCTCCACCTTGTTCTCGGCCAGCAGGGAGGCTCCGTGAGCCCAGTGGTGCTGAACCTCCAGCAGCTCCGCCCCGTATCTTTCTGCAAGCCTTCTTCCGTAGGACCTGTTGGCATATCCCGGATGGAGATCCATGGCAACGACCTCCGGGATGCAGCCCGTCATGGTGATGAGGGAATCCGTGGCCTTCTCCAGATAGTCGATCACTCCGTAGGATTCGCCGTTGCCTATGTGCTGGGTGAAATGCATTCTGCCCCCGAGGGCCACTGCGGCCGCAAGATTCTCCTGAGCCCCTATTCCTACGACGGACCCTCCGGAGCCCACGTCCAGATAAGAAGGGGTGCTGCCTCTTGATTTCCTTATGTAGAATGTTCTGTCACCATACATTCTCAGGACGGTGTCATCCGCTCTGTTGATTATCTTCTGGTTGTGGAGCAGATACATGTCCGCCCCGAGGCTCATCACATCCGAATCATCGAGTATCATCGGCTCCCCTGGAATATTGGCCGAGGTCATCACAAGGGCATCTCCGCCGTAGGCCCTGAAAAGCAGATGCTGCATTCCGGTGTGGGGGAGGAATATCCCTATGTTATCCAATCCGGGGGATGCCGCTTCGGTGATCTCATTGTGTATCTTCTCCAAGAGCACGATTGGCCTCCCGGGGGAGCTGAGCTGTCCCATCTCATCCTCGGTGGGGACAGCATACCTTCGGACAGCATCCGCATCTCTGACCATAATCGCGAAAGGTTTCTGCTTCCTGCCGTACCAATCTCTGAGCTCCGGGATCCTTTCGGGTATGGAGCATATGTGCATCCCTCCCCAGCTCTTCGCAATGCCGAACTTTCCTTCTGAGAGCATGGATGCGAATCCCGCTATCGGATCCCCGGGCAAGGTTTTCCCGTTGCGGTCCGAGAGAACGTACCCGGGTCCGCATTCAGGGCAGCAGACTGTCTGATGATGGAATCTCCTGTCCTTCGGGTCGACGTACTCATCTTTGCACATCTGGCACATAGGAAAATCATTCAAAGAGGTCTTGTCTCTGTCATATGGAAGGGACCTCATGAGGGTGAACCTTGCACCGCAGTCCGTGCAGGTGGTGAAAGGATAGCCCTTCCTTCTGCCCTCGCTCATATCCCTCAGGCATCTGTCGCATACGGCAGTATCGGCGGGTATGGATACACCCCCCGTTCCTTCAGAAGACTCAATGACTCTGAATCCTTTAGGCCCTTGGTACGGGATATCGTCAATGCTTACCGATTCAATGACCGCCAGAGGCGGCAGGTTCCTGATTATCCCGTCGAGTATGCTCCTGTCCGTTTCAACGGTTACCACTGAACCGTCGTTTCGAACCGTGCCGTTAGCTCCCGCGGCAACCGCGGCCCTGAATACAGCGGGTCTGAACCCGACTCCCTGAACCGTGCCGCGTATGGATATCCGCATGGACGTTCCAGATGAATGCACGTTTTTATATTATCCGCTCCTTAGGAGAGCCTGGTAGCGACATGGCCAAAGAGATTGATGTAAGGGATGGTCGCCTTTATTCCAGGGATCATCTTTGGGTTATCATCGAGGAAGGCAAGGCAAGATTCGGCCTTACTGACTATGCTCAGATGGAGATGGGTGACCTGGTCTATCTGGAACTGACTGAAGTAGGGAATGACGTGGGAATCGATGAGGAGATAGGGGTCATGGAGAGCGTGAAGACCATCGATTCGATATATGCGCCGGTTTCGGGGAAGGTCATCGAATCCAATCCCGCGGTAGAGAAGGAACCCAAGCTGGCCAATCAGGCACCGTATGATAACTGGATAGGGACGATCGAGATGACGGTACCCTCTGAGATCGAGTCGCTGTGCGATGCGGAATCCTATAGGAAAAAGGTTTAGGGGCGATCAGGCGCCGCCTTCCTTTGCAGCAAGCTCGCATCCGCACTTCTTCTGTCCTTTGATCTCAGGCAGGCCTATCTCGAGAAGGCGTGTAACATTCTTAAGGCACTGGCTCATTGTCTCCATTACCATTTTTATGTCCACTGCCTCATCTTTCCATGCATCATAATCGGTAACGGTGGCTATGCTGCAGTAGCACATACCCATCTCCCTGGCCAGCTGGCACTCGGGCACCAGGGTCATGCCTATTATGTCGCCGAAGTTCCTGAACATGGCGCTCTCTGCCCTGGTGGAGAATCTGGGTCCCTCTATGCATATGTATGTTCCTCCCTTGTGAAAACGTATGCCCATCTGCTCGGAGGCCTTCTCGAATACACTTGACAGTTCGGGACAGAATGGCTCCGGTATGCTTATGTGAACAGTTCTGTCGTCGAAGAAAGTGTATTTTCTCGTCTTGGTGAAATCAACGAACTGATCGACGATGACGGTGTCCCCGGGATGGTAATCCTCTTTCAGAGAACCTACTGCGCACGGGGAGACGATGGTGTCGACCCCGAGACTCTTGAGCGCCCATATGTTAGCTCTGTAGGGCACCGAGTGGGGAGGATGCTGGTGCTTCTTTCCGTGACGGGGAAGGAATGCCACCTCCGTGCCGTTGATCCTCCCGATCAGTATCTCGTCCGAGGGTTTGCCGTAGGGTGTGTCCGGGTATTCTGTCCGTATAAGCTCGAATCTGTCCGGATTGTATATCCCGGAACCTCCGATTATACCTATCTTCGCCATGCCGGACGGATTGATGCATCTCTATAAAAGGGATGCTCAGGCGATCCGCCTTATAGCTTCGGCAGGCGTGATGCGGATCGCAAGGTTCGCCTCCTCCTTTGTGAGCCCCGCACCTATCGCCACCTTCATGGCCTCGGATTCCGTCATGAGATTCTCAGGCCTGTGGGTGTCGGAATTGACGACCATCTTTGCCTTCGCCTTCCGGGCCGTGACAGCCACGTGGCCGTTGGTGATGCTGTGGCCGGCTCTGCCCGTGATCTCAATCAGTACGCCGTTCCTGGCAGCGGAGAGAGCGTCCGCAAGGGACAGCATCCCCGGATGTGCCAGCACATCGACCTTTCTGTTGTTTACCGCAATTTTGTTGGTTCCGGGCTCCACAGGTTCGGTCAAAGTCTCACCGTGAACCACCACCCACTCGGCACCGAAGCTCACGGCACGATCTATGACCTCATCCATCAGGTGAACTGGCACATGTGTCACTTCAACTCCGGCCAGGACCTTCATGGACTCTGAGGACAGCTCCTTGGCCTTCAGGACATTGCTTACGACGAACTCCACGTTGGTCATGTCCACGTGATCGGTTATCGCTATGGCGGCGTGCCCCTTCTCGCCTGCCCTCCTCACGAGTTCCGCAGGTATCAGCTCGCCGTCGCTGAATACCGTGTGGCTGTGCAGATCTATCCTGGAATTTTTCATTGTCTCCTCTCCGAAAGCTTGCTGTATACCTTATCCATGGGCACACCCGATCTTTCCACAGCTACCATGATGTGATATATCACATCCGCCAGCTCCCAGGCCATACCATCTTCGTCCCCGTCCTTGAAGGACAGGACGAATTCCGTGGCCTCCTCGATGATCTTCTTTGAGAGTTTGTTCTCATCATTCAACAGCTTGCAGGTGTAGCTTCCCTCCTCAGGGTTCGCGATGCGGTCATCTATCACCCTTTTGAGCTCGGGCAGAATGGCCGCCGTGGACGAAGTGTCCCCGTACAGGGTCTCCTTGAAGCAGGAGGGGCTTCCGGTGTGGCAGGCCACACCTGTTTGCACAACGCGTATGAGAAGAGTGTCGCTGTCGCAATCCCCCTGTATGGAGACGATCCTCTGAACGTTACCCGATTCCTCGCCCTTCTTCCAGAGCTTGTTCCTGCTCCTGGACCAGAAGTGGGTGTACCCTGTCTCCCTCATCAGGCGAAGGGATTCCTCATTGACCCATGCCACCATAAGGACCTCGTTGGTGACGCTGTCCTGCACAACAGCCGGCATGAGCCCGTTGCTGTCATATTTCATCTTACCGCCACTCCTCTCTCCCGCAGGAATTCCTTGACCTCTCCCACGGTGCATTCGTTGTAATGGAATATGGATGCGGCCAGTGCCGCCGCTGCGTTCGTTCCGGTGAGGACCTCGTATATGTGCTCTTTACTGCCGCAGCCACCGGAGGCTATCACGGGTATGTTCACAGCATCCGCCACGGCTTTGGTCAAAGGTATATCGTATCCCTCTTTGACGCCGTCCGCGTCCATGGATGTGAGCAGTATCTCGCCGGCTCCGAGCTCTTCGGCTCTGCGGGCCCATTCCACAGCATCCAGCTCAGTCCTCTTGGTTCCTCCGTGAGTATAGACGTTCCAAGAGTCCCCCTCCTTTTTCGCGTCAATGGCTATCACTACGCATTGGCTTCCGAATCTCTCGGCGCATTCCCTGATCATGTCCGGGTTGTTTATCGCGGCGGAGTTCACGGATACCTTGTCAGCTCCTGCATTCAGCGCGTCTCTCATGTCGTCTGCGGTGCGTATGCCTCCGCCCACCGTCAGGGGGACGAAGAGCCTCTCGGCAGTTTCCGATACAAGGTCAAGAATGGTCTGTCTCGTCTCCAATGAAGCAGTTATATCCAGGAACGTGACCTCGTCAGCGCCCTGAGCCTCGTAGGCCTCCGCCATATCGGGAGGGTTGCCCACGTCGCTGAGTCCTTTGAAGCGAACTCCTTTAACGACCTTGCCGTTCTTCACATCGAGGCAGGGTATTATCCTCTTAGCCTGCACGCCTTCACCCCTTGACCTTGGGCACATCCTTCGTGCTGAGCTCGGCCTCTCTGATCCTGAGGCTGTCTCTGAAGCAAAGACCCAGAGACTTGAATATGGCCTCCACTATGTGGTGATCGTCGAACCCTCTTATGACCATGACGTGCAGGGTCATACCGAAGGACATCGCAAGGCTTCTCAGGAAGTGGGCGTATTGCGGGTCCGGACAATCGATCTCCGCATATGGCCTGTCGATTATGTCTATGGAGGTCATCACGACAGCATCATCCATGGCAACGGTCCTGGTGGACATCCTCTCTATGGGAGCGGAGCCCCGGGCGCTGTTTAGGGCCTTACCCAGAGTTATTGCCACATCCTCTATGATGTGGTGATCGTTGTCCCCTTCGGCCCTGAGCGTGATATCTATCTCGGAATATCTGGAGAGAGTCTCCAGCATGTGCTTGAGGAACGGAATCCCGCATTCCACGTCGAATTTGCCAGTTCCGTCGATGTTCAACAGTATCTCGACGGAGGTCTCCCTGGTTCTGCGCTCCGTTTTGCCTTTTCTTGCAGACATGATATCAACACAGTGTCATGGAGAGGCGGGATATAATTATTGTTTCCCGTTCCGGAAGGCAGCTCATAAGACCGATATGTTATCTGCCGGGCATTCGATGCATTCTGCCAGGGGCATCTCCTCACCCTGATTCCTGTATATGTCGTCCAGCATGCCGCAGGTCTTGACCTCGTTGCATATGATGCAGAGCTCCTCCATCACGTCGCGGCCTTCGGCTATCCTGTCGGCCGCCCGGGATATGCAATCATGGAAATGCTCCCTGAAGGGGCTGGATTCCACAAGAGGGTTCCCGCCCCTCAGGCCCTTAAGATATTGGGATATGGCGGCGCTTGTTATGCCGAATGCCGCCGCAACCCGGGCCTGCGTGAATCCATGGGCCGTAACCAGCTCTTTGGCTACTTCACCTCTCGCAGTTGGAAGAATCTCATGTACCACTAATTCGCATGGAAGCCTCATATCTTACCCTTAACGAAACTTAACGTATCGTTAACACACTTTTAAATTTATTCATCTTTTTACGAACCAAGGGGTTCTCCATTTCCAAGGCTCCAAGGTGCCCGTATATACCGAGATCCCGACGACGGCACCGACGGCACCGGCTTCTGCCAGTATCTCCGCATCCTTGAGAGTGGTCACTCCTCCTGAGGCCATTACCTGGTGGGGGCATCTCTCGATGAAATCCTTGGCGGCCTTCTCGTCTATTCCCTTCCCCTGACCCTCAACGTCCACGTTGGTGTTGAGAACAGCTGCAAGAGGCACGTCGTCTATGATCCTGAACATTCCGTCCAGAGTGATATCGGCGGCCTCCTGCCATCCCTTGACGACTATCCTCCCGCCGGCGGTATCCATTGCCAGAATGATCTTTCCGGGGAAGGAGCCCGCAACGTCTGCCAGCCATTCCGGTTCCTTCACGGCCCGGGTGCCGACGATGACCCTGTCCGCACCGGCGGACAGCAGCTCCTCTATGTCCTCAGAGCTCCTTATCCCTCCGCCGACCTGAACGGGCACTCCGGATTCCCCGGCTATCTTCCTGATGTAATCGATATTGCTGTCCCTGCCGAAGGCCCTGTCAAGATCCACCAGGTGCAGGTATTTGGCTCCTCTCTCGACCCACATCTTCGCCACAGAGGGCGGGTCAGGAAGGACGATCCTCTCGCTGCCGGGCTTTCCGCCTACCAGCTGTACGACCTTCCGGTCCATCATGTCTACTGCAGGTATGATTATCAAAGGCAACCCTCCGCGAATTCCACGAAGTTGGAGAGGAATCTCAGACCTGATGAGCCGCTCTTCTCCGGGTGGAACTGAGAGCCCACGAAGTTATTCTTTCTCACCAGCGAAGGTATCGTCATACTTTCGTACTCCGTGATCCCCCTGACCACGCCCGGGTCCTTAGGAGATATGACGAAAGAATGGGCGAAGTAGAATAACAGGCTGTCGATTCCCTCGAAAAGAGGATCGTCGGACAATACATGATTCCATCCGATCTGCGGTACCCGCTCCGCCCTCATTCTGACCACTCTGCCTTCTATGAGGCCTATGCCGGGAAGGTGTCCCTCTTCGCTGCCGTCAGCGGATATCTGCATCCCTATGCAGATCCCGAGACAGGGTGTTCCGTTGAGTATGGATCTCACTATCTCGCCGCTCGCGTCACCGATCCGGGCCATGACGTTGTCGAAAGCCCCTACCCCCGGGAATGCGATGCACTCGGCCTCTGCCAGGGTGTTCATGCTCTCCGTGACTGTGACGACGGCCCCGCATCTCTCAAGAGCTTTCCTGAGAGAATGCAGATTCCCTGCGCCGTAATCTGCCATGGTCACTTCGAGGGGCAATCCTCAATCACCTTTCCCATCTTTTCCAAAAGGAGATCGTTCAGTTCCCTGGTGCCTACCGTCGTCCTTACGCAGTTCTCGGTCCTCCTCTTGGAACCGAAATCACGGATCAGGACACCTTCTTCCTTCAGGCCGTCCACCAGACAGGTGTGGTCCACGGGGGATCTCATCAGTATGAAATTAGAATCCGAGGGAAAAGGTTCGAAGCCCAATTTCTTAAGGCCCTTTGCAAGCACAGGCCTCTCCTTCCTCACCAGTTCCACAGACCTTCTTATGAAGTCCTGGTCCCTCAGGGCTGCTATCGCAGCGCCCTCGCTGACCATGTTGAGGGAATAGGGGATCTTGACCTTGTTCATCTTATCCGCAAGGTCCTCGCAAGCTGCAGCGTATCCGACCCTCAGACCTGCCATGGCATAGGCCTTGGAGAATGTTCTGAGGACTATCAGGTTGTCGAATTCGTTTACTTTGCCTATCATGCCCTTACCTGCGTACTCGGCGTATGCCTCGTCGACTATCACGACGCCGTCGAACCTTACCAGCAGATCCTCCAGGTCCTTCTGTCTGAAGCAGTTCCCCGTAGGATTGTTGGGTGACGGCGCTATCATTATCCCGGAGCCCGTGGAGACGAAAGCATCCACATCGATCTGGAAGTCTTCAGTTAGGTCCACTTCGTTGACGGAGCCCCCGTTCATCTTCACGAAGTAATCGTAAAGGGTGTATGAAGGTACGGGCACCGCGGCCCAGTCACCCCATTCCGTGAATGTCTTGAAGGAGATGTCAAGAAGCTCGTCTGACCCGGACCCGGCAACGAAGTTCTCTCTGCTCAGACCGTACAGCTCGGCCAAGGCGTCCCTCAGATTGTCCGAGTAGGTATTGGGATAATCGTTGATCTCTCCTTCGAACTCCTTCAGGAAACGGGTGGCCGCAGGGTTGCTGCCCAAGACGTTGGTGTTGGTATCCATGCGGACAGCGTCGCCCACGTCCGGATTGTAATATCTTTTGAAGCTTCGCGTGCTGCTCCTCATTTCGCAGGGCATCTCAGGCCACCAGGCGGTCTATGGGCAGGATCAGTATGCCTTTGCCCCCAAGCTTCTTCAGTTTATTGACGGAGTCGAACACATCGCTTTTGTCGATGACCACATGTATCGCGACCATGTCGTCCCTCCCGGCTATGTTCATGATAGTAGGCCCTTCTATCCCGGGGCAGGCCCTCTCAACAGCCTTCAGGTTCTTCACGGGGACATCGGCCATAAGGTAGATCTTCTTCTCGGCCTCTATGACGCTGCGTATCGAATCAAGTATGTCGGTCACGGCCTCCTTCTTCTCGGCCTCCAGCTTACCGCATATGGCCACGGCTTGGGATTTGACTATGACGTCAAGCTCTGTCAGGCGGTTCATCTTCAGCGTGGAGCCGCTGGATACCAGATCGACGATTATGTCCGAGACGCCCATGTACGGCATTATCTCTGCCGCTCCGGACACCTGTATGATCTTCACCTTCTTCCCGATCCTTTCGAAATAGGATTTGGTGAGCTTAGGGAAGGAAGTGGCAACCTTGCATCCGTCAGGTATCTCCGACGGGCTCCTCATACCGAGATTCTCCGGTACGGCAACTGAAAGGCGGCAGTACCCGAACTCCAGGTCCAGCAGCTTCTGCATCTTGTAGCCCGATTCGGCAACCTGGTCCCAACCGGTTATACCGAAATCAACTGCACCGGTGTTTATGAGCTCCGGCACATCCTGAGCTCTCACGAACACTACCTCCAGGTCCTGGTTCTTCACGGAGATATACAGTCTTCTGCCCCAATCCTCTCCCAGATCCAGGCCTGATTTCATCAGGAGCTCTACGGTCCTTTCGTTGAGTCTTCCCTTATTCGGTATGGCCATCCTCAGAGTCATGCCTTCCCCTCGCCCCTTCATGAATGGGCGCCCTTAAAAACGTTTACGCACGGAAGGGCAGCCACATGCTAGTGGCCCTGCCCTCTTTGGCGGGTACGAGCTCGGGGACCTCTCCGCAGGATGCCATTATCCCTCCGCAGAGGATCATGCACCCTTTGGCGCCTTCCATGTCGTTTATGCTCTCGGCCGCCTCAGCGACTGATTCGCGTGTCGTGTCTTTGACATTGTTGGCTACCGCTGTGGCACAGGCATCCGCAAGCACAGGATCATCAGCGAAGACCGTTGTTATGCTGCTCACTCCGAAGGAGACGGAAGGCCCGATTCTTCCGGACGAGGAACATATGCCCCTGATGCCATCTGATGCAGGAATGAGAAGTGCCAGATCAGAGAACTTGGGGTCATCCTGATATACTCCTATGAGAACATCCCTGTCGGCGCACATGGCTATATCGCCGCCGTTGTCGAATATGGCGAAACGGCATCCTTCGGCGTATATCCTCTCCAGAGCATAGGCGGCGACGGCTCCGGCCACAGCGGCCATGGGTCCCACCCCCGCGATCACGGAGGCACCGCACATCCTCCTGATCAGCGGTTCATCCTTCTTTGACTCTTCGTAAGGCTCATAGGTCGCACCGAAGAAGGGATCGTCCCCGATCTTCGCCTTTATTATCTCCCTTGCATCGAATATCGCATCCTTAGCATCCTTCAGGTACTTCTCGTCGGCCATGATGGTCATGGCCGTCTCTCCGACCTCGAAATGGACCTTCTTGATCATAAGGGAAGTGTCAGAGCCTGGAACGGGCAAGCGTTGAGGCATGCCCCGCACGCTATGCACTTGTCGTAATTCAGTACGATCTCCCATGTTGCGGGGTCAGGTGTGAAGCACTTTGTCGGGCATACCGATATGCATGCTCCGCAATCGGTGCACTTGTCCAGATCCTTGAGTATCTGCTTGTCGAAGGCTTTGATCGATATCCCGGCATCGGAAAGGTACACGACGCTGGCATCGATGTCCTCCTGCCTGCCCTTCATCTCAAGCACCATCACCCCTCCGTCATCCCTTACCTCGGCCCTCAGTATGTTGGGCTGTATGTTGAACTTGGAGACGAGTATGTACGCCACGGACTCCTGCAGATTCTCCTCACTGAATTTGAGCTTGTATCTTTTCTGGATCATCTTCTGACCTCCAGAGGCTTTACCTCTCCGGAAGTGGGGAGCTTGAAGGTGGGCTCCGTGAGCAGGAATTCGCCATTCTCTATCCAATCCTTCAGCTTCTCTGCCACCTGCCTTGCCTTTCTGTACGACGATAACGGTGATGTGCGTATCTTGTGACCCTCGTGATCTATCGATCCGGACCTGAGCTCCGCGTAGCTGTATTGGCCGAGAATGGCTCGGCTCTTCTCCGTTACGCTGTAATCCACAAGATTAGTGTACAGCTCCTCGTCGGAGATGGCTGCGCGCTTCATCACATCGGCATTCAATATTGGGATGGGTATGCCTACGCCTATGGCGAGCGAGGTCCCGTACCTGTACATCTCCATGCCTCTAACGTACTCTCGGTCCATCTGCTTCATATCCCCTATGAGAGCCAGTGTTCTGGCTCCGGAGGTTGGCACTCCGTTCCTCTCAGGAGCGTTGACATTGTATTGGGTACCCTGCCATGCGACGTATCCCTCTCCTCCTCCCAGGAAGATGCGGGTCCCTCCCCCGATGGTCTCCAGGTGAGGGTCGTTTAGGAGAGGAGACAGCTGCCCTGAGGTGCTGTAGGTCACATTCTTCATGCGCGGCAGGAGCTTGCCCATGTAGGTGTACAGGGTTCGGTCAAGGGTATTAGTGGCCGAGGCATAGTTCTGATAGCAGTTCCTGGGGTTGAACAGATATGCCTCATTGATGTCATCAAGCGTGATGTAGGTGTCTATATCCTTCCTCACATAGCAGTCCGTCCCGGGACCCCAGGCCCTCAGGCGTACCCTGTTCCCCGCGATCAGCTCCTCTATGACGTGACCGCCGCCATATCCGAACTCGCCGCCGTTCTCCCGCGTTGCCGTGGCACCTATGTAGGTATCCACGGCTGCGAGCCCGCCGTATGCTTCAACGCCGTTAAGTCGTACATCCGTCATGCGTATGGGGGGATCGGAGTGCCCGAAATTCAGGAACGCTCCGGATGAGCACATGGCGCCGAAGGTGCCTGTTGTGACGACATCCACCTTCTCCGCTGCCTTCTCCGCGCCCTTGGATCTGACGAGATCTATGACCTCCTCAGCCGTATAGACGACGGCCTTCTTCTGACGTATCCTCTCGTTGATCTCCCCGTACGTTTTCATGTTATCACAGCAATCCTTTAGACTGTGCCAGCTCAGCATTCAGCACGGAGCCGCCGGCTCCGCCTCTGAGAGTGTTGTGGGACAGAAGGAACAATTTGATGCAGTCGTCCTTCTTCCTGACCCTGCCCACGGTCACGGCCATTCCCTTGGATCTTCCGGTGCCGCCTGCGAACACATCCGTTGCGGGCTGGGGTCTGTTCTCCTCTCTTCTTACGATTATGGGCTGGAACGGAGCGGACGGGAGCTTCCTCCTCTGAGGCTCCCCTCTGAAGGTCTCCAGCACTCTGATCATTTCTTCCACTGAGGCATCCTTCTCCGTTCTCAGTATGAGGGATTCAAGGTGTCCGTCCACAACAGGAACCCTGGCACAGTTTGCGTAAGTGCGGAACCCGGCAGGAACGAATTTCTTGTTCTCATAGACCCCGAGGATCTTGGCCAGCTCGGATTCCATCTTCTCCTCTTCCCCGCCTATGTACGGTATGACGTTCCCTACGGCATCCAATGAAGGCACTCCCGGGTATCCTGCCCCGGAAAGGGCCTGGTATGTGGAAATGAAGACCTCCTTCAGTCCGAACTCCTCTTTGATGGGGCAAAGAGGGACGGCGACTCCGGTGGATGAGCAGTTCGCATTGGTCACAATGAAACCTCCGTTGGAGAAAGTGCTCTGGTCCCTGACTGACATGAGATGGTCCTGATTGACCTCGGGTATGAGTATGGGTGTGTCCGGGTCCATCCTGTGCGCACCTGCATTGGTGAATACAGCCATCCCGTTGGCGGCCAGCTCTGTCTCGGTAGGGCCTGCTATGTCCGACGGGAGTCCCACGAATGCGACCCTTGCCCTTTTGGCGATGTCCTTTGGATCCGCATTCATTATCCTGGTGTCCAGGGTCTCCTTCTTGAATTCGTGGTCTCTGACCTTCAATACATCGGAGAGCTTCTTACCCTCCGAACGCTCCGATGCGTACAGTCCCTCGATCTCGAAAGTGGGGTGATCCTCCAGCATCTCTACGAATCTTTGGCCGATCATGCCTGTTGCGCCTAGGACCGCTACTTGTGTTTTCCTCATGTCACACCTTCCAATGCATTGTGCAATATGACTGTTAGAATCATTCTTGACTTAAAGGTATACTGTCGAATTTATTCGTTTCAGAATAAAATAAAAGATTCACATTCTGCTGTGGCTCATTCCACGATATGCTTCTGTCTGTCCCGGGATATGCTCAGGATGACCTCTGCTATCTTTCGGGCCTCGTCCTCGGACATCTTGACCTCCTCGCATAGCTCGTGGTATCTTCTGATGACCTCCTTCTCTTTGGCCTCGTCCCAATAGTTCTTGCCCTCGGCTTTCTTCGCCCTCGCCAGCTCATCCGTGATCTCCATGCGGGTGGCGACCTGTTCTATTATCTGCTGGTCTATTTCCCTGATCATCTCTCTGAGCTCTTCGGTTCGGGGCATTGTCAGGCAAATCGCTTTACATGTATTAATTTCGATTGCAGAGCCGCATTCGGTAAAAAATCTTTTGATTTAGCGTATTTTATATAATTTACGACATACGGTATCGTATGGATCGTATCTTAGCGATGTTCGACAGGCATCCTTCTCAGAGAAAAGTGGCTGCACTTATGCTCAGATACGGCATAAGCGTCAGAGAAGACGGCAATGCATACTGCAATGACGTGGAGATATCGCATTCGGCGCTGGGTCGTGCGGCAGGTGCGGACAGAAGAGTTGCCAAATCCACGATAGACAAGATATACAGGACACCCGCCCTGATGGATGTATTCTCTCGCATGAGGTCGATGGCCATGCTCTCGGAGGTTGCTCCGAAGATAGGCTGCACAGCATTGGAGATCGTCCCCGTGGATGCCCGCATGCCCGGGATACTGGCGGGTGTCGCCAGCGCGATCTATGATGCGGGAGTGTCCGTCAGGCAGGCGGTGATAGACGATACGGGGATACAGGAGAACGCCAGGCTGATAATAGTGCTGGACGGTCCGCTGCCCTCCGAGTATCTGCCGCGCATACGGTCCTGTAAAGGTGTGGACAAGATCATACTTAGATGATCAGCTTATGGTGGCCCGACGGAACATTCTGATGCAAAGCAGGGCCATGACAACAGAGACTGCCACCAGAACGGCCACTTCCAGCAGGGGGAACGTTCCGGAGCTTGCCATTCTCGCAGCGTCTATCGCATAGCTCAGAGGATTCACTTTGGCTATGTAGAAAAGGACCGCCGGCATCTGTTCGTAGCGCAGCATAGCGGTAGATGCCAGATACAGAGGCATCGACAGGAAGGACTGGGCGGCCGCATAGGAATCATGCTCTCCCAGGTACAGGCTATCGTAGTCCCGAATGATGCGACGAAGACGCCGAATAGTGCCAGTATGGCAAAGGTCGCTATATACGCCCACAGGCTGAGGACGGTCGCCCCGACAAGTATCGCTATTATCTGTATGACCAGGGCCTGAAGCAGCCCCCTTACCGTGATGAATATGATCTTGCCTGCGAGTATGCTCTCCCTCGGAGTCGGTGCGGCCAGGAATTTATCCAGATATCCCAGTACTTTGTCGAACATGAGGGAGGAGCCGCCGAAAAGCCCGGCATTGAGCATGGTCATCACCAGAACACCGGGGGTTATGAAATCGAGATATCCCTTGTCCGTTCCGGGAAGGACGACTCCCATGAATATGAGCCAGGCAGCAGGCATGACCAGTGTAGATATGACATTCATAGGTGATCTGATCCATCTTCTCAGATCCCTTTGCGCATAGGCGAGAACCCCGTAGATCATCTCAGCGCCTCCTCATCATGTTCCTGAAACGGTCCTCGTCGAACGGGGCCTCCTCGCCGGGCCCTATGGCCTGCATATAGACGTCCTCCAGAGTCGGTCCCCTGACCGAGGCGGAGAATACCTTCCCGCCTTCGGCTTTATACGAATCAAGTATGGCATCCAAGGAATCCGCACCGTCGGATGCAGAGAAGACTGCTTCGCCGTTCTCTAGTTTCACGGGGGTCACCCCGTCAGGGAGGTTCCGCGGAAGGCCGCTGTCGGTTCTTACTATCACAACATCCTCCAGGCCTGATGTGAGCTCCCCGGGCGTTCCTTCATTGAGGAGAACGCCCTTCTTCAGTATTCCGACGCGGTCGCAGTATCTCTCTGCCTCGTCCATCTGGTGCGTCGTCACGAATATGGTCATGCCGGACCCCCGGAGCTTGGTTATGTACTCCCAGATCGATCTTCTGGATGTGACATCCAGTCCGACGGTGGGCTCGTCCAGGAAAAGGACTTCCGGCCTGTGGACAAGGGCCTGTGCCAGCTCAAGCCTTCTGCGCATGCCTCCGGAATACTTCTTGGTCATATCCCCCGCCCGGTCCGTGAGGTTCATTATGTCCAGAACATACTCTATGCGTTCTCTGCGCTCTGTTTTGTCCTTTATCCCGTAGAGTTTGGCGAAGAGCTCGACATTCTCCCATCCGGTCAGTCTTATATCCACAGCCATGTCCTGGGGAACGTAGCTCATGGACCGTCTCACGCCTGCGCTGTCCTTCGTGACGTCATGTCCGCAGACCGAGGCAGTGCCTGATGTGGGGCGGACGAGGGTGGTCAGCATATTCACTGTTGTCGTCTTCCCGGAGCCGTTGGGTCCCAGCAGTCCGTAGATCTCCCCGTTGACCCTGAGATCCAGTCCCTTGACCACGGCCGATCCCTCGTAGACCTTGGTAAGCCCGTTCGTTTCTATGGCATTCATTCTCTGATTCTCCTGCGGACCTTCTCCATTATCTGCTCTATGTTCTCGCCGAGGCCTTCTATGTCGGAGGGAGACGTCATCTCCACACTGCCTCCCTGGAACTCCCCCGATCCTGCCAGGTCCTCCATCCAGGATTCTACTTCCAGATATGATTCCCGCAGTCTGTCCAGTACTTCGGGGTCGGCGTCCCAAAGCCCTCTGCTCTCCGCTTCCAGGAGCCTTCTGGAGATCTCCTCCAATGCGTAGGGGTTATTCTCCTGGAAGAATTCCTTCATCTCCGGCTCATTCACGTATGTGTCGGCTATATCATCGAAAATCCTGTCGTCCACCTCTCCGGTGGATGCTTCCCAGCCGTAGACCCGGGTTATCTTCTTCATCATGTCGGCGGCACCTTTGTAACCGTGCCCCTTCATCCCCTCGATCCATTTGGGATTGAGGAGCTTAGATCTGACCACCCTTTGCAGCTCATCGGCCAGGGTCCTGACGCCCACTGCGTCTGCTTCCCGGGTATCCCCGAAGTATGCCCTGACCTCTTTTCCGGAAAGATGCTTGGATGCGGCCGTCATGCCTCCCTGGTTGCTGTAATAGCAGCAGCAGCCCAGGAGATCGTGCTCGTCCGAAACCATTTTGTTGAACGTGAGCTCCACCTTCTTGAGGCCGGAGGCGAACTGCTCGTGGGAGGTCCTTCCGTCCCTGCCGTTGCCGTATGCGTACCCGTTGACTGATATGTAGATCTGGGCCAGGTCCTTCTCGTCCTTCCAGGCACCTGACAGTATCGCCAGGCTGACCCCGCTGGTGTAGGTGCCGGGCCTGGAGGAGAATATCCTGGCCGTGGCCTCATCCTCGGGCACCCCTGCAGCCGCATCCTCCAGGAAATGCTTCCTGACGAAGTTCATCTCAGGCGGCTCGTCCAGAGCCGCAACGGTGCGGATCGCGGAATCCAGAAGGTCTATGCGGTCAGGGAAGGTATCCCTCAGTATCCCGGATATC
The DNA here is from genome assembly GCA_001421175.1 of Methanomassiliicoccales archaeon RumEn M2. GTDB lineage: Archaea > Thermoplasmatota > Thermoplasmata > Methanomassiliicoccales > Methanomethylophilaceae > RumEn-M2. The sequence continues at coordinate 81,052 of LJKL01000011.1, forward strand.
CTGACCGTCAGGTCTATCCTCGGATGCCTGAGCTCCCCGGCGTCTATTACCCGGAAAGAGCTCACATGCCCGTCAGAGCCCCATACGGGCTCTGTTCCGATCAGGGACATCATCTCTGCCAGCATCTCACCGTCGGCGGCCATGACATCGCTGGTCATCCACTGGAATGCTATGGATTCCGGCATGCGGCCCTCATCCTCCATGAATTTATCGAGAAGGGCATCCGCCAGCCTTTCGCCGACTCTCCAGGAGGAGGTCGTGGGTACCCGTTTAGGGTCCAAGGCATGGAAGTTCCTGCCCGTAGGGAGCACGTCGTCCCTTCCTCTTGTCATATACCCGGAGGGGCCGGGTCTTGTATATCCTCCGGCCAGAGCGTTCTCGAGAGCGCCCATCTCGTCTGATCCGTCCATGCGGTACGATATGTCCGCTATCCTGGCCGCCGGAGCTTCGAGTCTGTTCCACGCCTCGAAGCCAAGGGATTCCCCGATCTCCTCGGTTGTATTGCCGTTGAGGACCATCTCTATCACGTTGTCCCCAAGGCCGTCTATCCATTCAGCGGCGGCGCCGTTGCTGGTACCTGTCTCCTTGCAGAAGCCGGAGGGGTCCGAGAGGAGGGTTTCGTAATCGATGCCCATCATATCCGCCACCGCACGCCTGGGCGATGAGTCCCGGTCGTCCCTGTCATATCTCAGGATGGATGAGATCATGTCAACGCGGTTCTTGCCTTCCGGAATATTACCGAAGATATGCATCCCCGTCTCCACGCGGGAGTTGCGAACACCGGAAAGGAACTCGTGGCACATTCTCACCATCTCGTCCATCGGAGTCTCGTGGTCCACGTCGACGGGAAGTTTCGCCTCGGCTATCGCATCAAGGATCATGTGATGAAGGGCGTGCTGCCTGGATCTGTCCCCCTTGGCATTATCATACTGGAAGAGCAGACTGTCCAGTTTTATCATCCCCCCGTAAAGGCCGGAGGCTTCCGCGGCAGTCTGCATATGGCCGATCAGGGTGGCGTAGCAGCGTCTCTTGGCCACTGTCCCCTCGGGCGGATTATCAGTATTGTAAACGTATAGGGTCGGGGTGTCCCTGTTGCAGATGTCCGGGAAGCACTCCTCAGACATACCGGTGCCCTTGCCGGGCAGGAACTCCACGGTTCCGTGGGTTCCTATGTGTATGATGGCATCCGCTCCGAACACATCTCTGAAGAAATGATAGGCGGCGAGATACTGATGGGGCGGAGGGCACAGGGGGGTCGTGCAGGATCTTGCATACAGTACCGTCGCATTTAGGTCCGAAACAGCCCCTTTTGGGTTGGACGGCGACGATCGCGTTCCCGAATCTGAGGCCCGAGATTATTATACTCCCGTCCATCACCATGGATTCTCCGGGCGGCTCGCCCCACGTGGAGATCATTTTATCCCTGGCACTTTTAGGTAAGGTGTTGAAGTACTCTGCGTACTCGGAAGCAGGCATCATGTACGCCGCACCCCCGCACCTCAGGATCTCCTCTTTGGGAGTCCATCTGAACTCGGACATTGCCTTCCTGCTGAGGAACAGGTCCCTGAGCTCCTCCGGGCCCTCAGGACATTCGACGGAGAGGCCCATTTCCTTAAGATACCTCAGGATCGCCACCGTGCTGCTCATGGAATCGAGGCCTGATGCGCTGCCTATGTTCGCTTCCGCGGAAGAGCAGGGACTGTTGTTCAGGATCAGGACGACCTTCTTCTCAGAAGCAGGTTTGGTCTTAAGTGCCAGTCTCTTCTTTATTCGCTTCGCGATCAACCCGCATCTGCCTGATATCGCAACTCTTTCGTAGAGGTCCTCGGGAGAGGATCTCGTGGCTCCGAGCATTATCGGGTCTATGCAACCCTCCATCTCGGGCATGGACATCCCCCATCCGAGGTCCTCAGTGAGACCGTCTCCCGCCTTCCAGTCATCCAGGCTCATGTTGTATGAGATGACCGGCTGGAAAACAGGGACGTTCATCATCGTGAAGATATGGGACGATTCTCCGGCGGAATCCTCCTGATCCAGTCCCGGGACCTTTCCTGCCATGAACGTCACCAGCTTTACGATGCCGTCGATGACCGGCTCACCACCTCTGATCGTGTGTTTGATCAGGCACTCGGATATGTTCAGGGACCCTGTCTCTTCGTTGTGGAGGGAATTCGTCATTATCGTTATGACTCCCAGGCCCTCGGACCTGAGCGCTTCCACGAACTCCTTCTCTATGGAGTTCTGACCGGAGATCCAGGCGCTCCTTGAGATTATCACGGCGACCCTGGGCCTCCTGTTCTCAGAAGGATAGGATTCCAGATACTCTTCCAGAGAATCGAAAACATCCTTCTCTGACCGCGGGTCAACGAGACCCTGCCAGGGTATTTCCAGAGGAGGGTCCGGAACTGCCGGTTCGTCCAGGAATTCATGCTCCAGGTATCCTATCAGGCGGCGGAAGTTCTCTTCCGTCCCGTTAAGGAGATACCTGTAAACGTCGGCCGCGATCCGGGGCTCCACGGTGCTCAGGGCCCAGAACACCGGATTCTGACCTACGCAGATGATCCTCTTGCCGCTTGCCTTCAGGGACTCCAGGAAGGGATCGATGGCGTCCCAGAAGCCGTGGGTGGTCCTGTAGAGGAGTATCAGATCCGCATTCTCCATGTCCCGGCATGCCATCTCCAGCGCGCTCTCGGAATTATCCACTTGCCTGTTGGCATATATCCTGGTCTCGAATGAGGATCCGGAGAATGTCTTGACCATCAGAGGGTGGAGCGAATCCCAGAGCACGGCGGTAAGTCTCATCTCATCTCCTGCGAACGGCGGTCTTTGCCGCTTCCGCTATGGCACCGCCCTCCAGGTTCTCAAGTTTGATATACTTGCCCCCGGAGGCCTCTGCCAGCCCCTTTGCCATGCCCAGAGACAGCCCTCCCTCCTCCGTATCTATGACTATGCAGTCGATCCCCGCTTCCCTTATTGCGGATGCGGCGCCCTGGCCTCTGCCATGGGCTTGCCCCCTGCTGCGGATACGTTGCCCCTGCCGTCCGTCATAAGCACCAGAAGCAGCTTAGACTCGGGATGTCTGGCTCTTTCTCTTGAAAGAACCTCATAGGCAAGCAGCAGACCGTGGGACAGAGGCGTCTTGCCCCCCACAGGCATATTCCTCATGCTCCTCTCTGCCGTGTCCACGCTCCCCGTCGGCGGTATCAGGAGCTCTGCTCTCTGGCCGCGCATGGAGATAAGTGCCACGCGATCCCTTTTCTGATACGCATCTGTAAGAAGGGACAGCATGGCCCCCTTTACAGCGGACATCCGCTTCTTCGCACCCATGGACCCGCTTGCATCAACGGCGAAAAGTATTGTGCATCCTGTCCGGCGCTCCTGTATCTTCTCCCTGACATCACCCTTCTCTATATTCAGAGCCATGGTCTTGTCCCGGGTCTTCTGATGCGGGGCCGCAGCTCGAAGAGTGGCATCGAAGGCGATGCTCTTAGGCTCCCCTCTCGGCATCCTGCTGCCGATGTATCTTCCTGACGTGGATTCGGTGACTGCCCGTCTGCCCGTGCTCTCCCGCACGATGCCGTCGATCCCCGGCCGCGGGTCCAGTTCCGAGGATCTCAGGCGAAAGGGTCCGAGGCCCCCATTTGGGTGGAGCCGGACCCGTCGGGTCCTCCGCCGTCCGGAGGGTCACCTTCCATCTCCCGCTCGTTATGCTTCTGACCGGCATTCTCCACGGCCTCATCTATCCTGTCCTCGGATCCCGTATCATCGTCGAAGGGGAGTCTTTTGATCCTGTGGGAGAGGACAAGTTTGGCTGCCTCCCTCACATCATCCTCCGTTACGGTCCTTCTCCCCTCGTACGCTGCTATGGTGGCCGAGGTCTTCATCATGTTTATGTCGCCTCTGTGACCGTCGACGCCCAGCTCTATGCATATGTCTATGATCATCCTGGTGAGATCCTCAGGCACGACGACCTTCGGCAAGAGCCTTTTAGCGGACACGATCCTTCTGGCTATCGCATCGTCAGCCTTCTTCCATTTCCTCACGAATCTGTTGGGGTCCTTCTCGAACTCCATCCTCCGCTTCACGACCTCCATCCTGGTGTCTGGGTCGGCTATTCCCGTGACGTTCACACAGAGGCCGAAACGGTCCAGGAGCTGGGGTCTGAGGTCCCCTTCCTCGGGATTCATGGTGCCGATGAGGATGAATCTGGAAGGGTGCGCGTATGAGATGCCCTCCCTTTCGATAACGTTCACTCCCATGGCGGCAGCGTCCAGGAGCACATCGACGATGTGATCGTTGAGGAGATTCACCTCATCCACATACAGTATGTTCCTGTGAGCCTCTGCCAGTATGCCGGGTTCGAATTTCTTCTCACCGTGTTTTATCGCTTCGCTTATGTCAAGGGTTCCCACGACCTTGTCCTCCGTGGCGGAGACAGGGAGCTCGACCACGGTCATCCTGCGTTTCACCACATCCAATCTGTCAGACGATCTGCATCTCTGGCACATGGATGCGCGGTCATCCGGTGCGCATCCGTACTCGCATCCGACCACAAATTCCTGCTCCGGCAGCAAAGAGGCCAGCGATCTCACCGAAGTGGATTTGGCGGTGCCCTTCTCACCTTTTATCAATACCCCGCCTATGGACGGGTTTATGGCGTTCAGCAGCAGAGCCTCCTTCATGAGGTCCTGACCGACTATGGCGGAGAAGGGATACAATAGGCGCTCGTGTTTCTCTGACATTTACGAATCTTCGGATTGTTATTGCGTAATGATAAACCTTCTTAGGTCAAAGGCCCTCATTCGCTGAATTCCTTGAGACTGTGAACCGTCATTTCCCTGCCTCGGGCCACCTTTATGGCGCCTACTGCGGCGTTTGCGCCGTTGGCCGTCGTCAGGAACGGGATCTCCAGTTCCACGGCGACACGGCGCATCATGTACCCGTCGCGTCTGGCCCCGGACTTCATAGAAGGTGTGTTGATGACCATGTTGATCTTCCCTTCCCTCATAAGACCCAGAGCATTGGGTTTCTGGTTCTCGCTCACTCTGAAAACGGTCGTTGTGTTCACGCCGTTCTTCCTGAGGAAGGTGGATGTTCCCTTGGTGGCATACACCGTGAAGCCGAGATCCGTCAGGGTCCTTGCGGATTCCAGGATCTCCGGCTTGTCCTGATCGTTGACCGTTATGTACACCCCGCCGCTCATGGGCAGCTTGTTGCCGGCGGCGATCATGGCCTTGTAGTATGCGGTGTGGAAGTCCTTGTCTATGCCCATGACCTCCCCGGTGGATTTCATCTCAGGCGTGAGTATCGAATCGACGCCCACCAGTTTGAGGAACGGGAACACGGAGGCCTTCACCGCGAAGTGGTCTATCTCCTTGTAACCGCTGCCATAGCCCTGCTTCTTCAGGCTCTCACCCAGCATGACCCTTGTACCCACTTTGGCCAGAGGTATCCCGGTGGCCTTGGATATGAAAGGCACGGTACGGGACGAGCGCGGATTCGCCTCGATCATCCACACCTCGCCGTCCTTGATCGCCAGCTGGAGGTTCATCAGGCCCTTGATCTTAAGAGCCAGCGCAACATCCCTGGAGATCTTCTTCATCCTGTCGATTATCTCCCCGCTCAACGTGAACGGCGGAAGGACCATCGTGGCATCACCGGAGTGGACCCCGGCGTACTCCACATGCTCCATCATCCCGCCTATGAAAACATCTTTCCCGTCCGCTACCAGGTCAACGTCCACTTCGATGGCCTCGTTCAGGTACTTATCGATGAGTATCGGATGGTTCTTGGAGACCTTCACGGCAGTCTCCACATACGTTCTGAGCTCATCCTCGCAGTAGACTATCTCCATAGCCCTGCCCCCCAGGACGTAGGAGGGTCTGACAAGCACGGGGTAGCCTATCCTCTCGGCTATATCCTTGGCCTCCTGGAAGGAGTAGCCCGTGCCGGACTCGGGCTGTTTTATGCCCAACTTGTTCATAAGCTCTGAGAACCTCCTGCGGTCCTCTGCTATGTCCATGTCGTCCGGGTCTGTGCCGAGGATCTTTGTCCTGCTGCCTTTGAGCGCCTTCTCAAGATCCACAGCCAGGTTGACGCTGGTCTGTCCTCCGTACTGGACTATCACTCCGTCGGCTTCCTCTTTCTCTATGACGTCGAGCACGTCCTCCAGAGTGAGGGGTTCGAAGTACAGTCTGTCTGAGATGTCGAAGTCCGTGGAGACGGTCTCCGGGTTGTTGTTGATCATGACGGCCTCCACCCCCGCATCCTGAAGGGCCATTACCCCGTGGACGCAGCAGTAGTCGAACTCTATTCCCTGACCGATCCTTATGGGCCCTCCCCCGATTATGACGACCCTCTTGTTCTTCTTGTTGGGAACGGATTCGCAGCCGTTGCCGTATGTTGAATAGAAGTAAGGCGTGACCGCAGCGAATTCCGCAGCGCAGGTGTCCACCATCTTGTATGTGGGCACGATGCCCATCCTCTTCCTCTCTGCGCGCACTTCCGCCGCCTTCCTGCCTGTAAGGTCTGCGATGGTGGAATCCGCGAATCCCATGCGCTTCGCCTCTTCCATGAGCGCATCGGTCATCTTTTCCGATTTGAGCCTCTTCTCCATGTTGATTATGTTCTCGATCTTCCTGACGAAGAAGACATCCCATTTCACGATGTCAGCTATCTCCTCCGGGCGCATCCCCCTTCTGAGGGCGTCGGCTATGGCGAACATGCGCCTGTCGGTGGCCTCCTCCAGCTCGTCCATGAGCTCTTCGTCGGTGAAGTTCTGAGGCTCGAGATAATTCACTCCGATCTCCAGGGACCTGATGCCTTTGAGAAGAGCCTCCTCGAAATTGCGGCCTATGGCCATGATCTCCCCCGTCGACTTCATCTGGGTGCCCAGGTGCCTGTCCACGGTGCGGAACTTATCGAAGGGCCATCTGGGGATTTTGACAACAACGTAGTCCAGAGCGGGTTCGAAGGCTGCGCAGGTGTTGCCGGTTATCTTATTCGGTACTTCGTCAAGGGTGTATCCCACTGCGATCTTAGCGGATATGCGGGCTATCGGGTATCCCGTGGCCTTGGATGCCAGTGCCGATGACCTTGACACCCTGGGGTTTACCTCGATGAGACGATACTCCTTGGTCTTGGGGTCCAGGGCGAACTGGACATTGCACCCTCCTTCTATTCCCAGGGTGCGTATGACCTTTATCGATGCGGTCCTGAGGCGCTGATGGTCCTCGTCGGAGAGCGTAAGGCACGGAGCGCACACTATGCTCTCCCCTGTGTGTATGCCCATGGCATCCAGGTTCTCCATGTTGCAGATGATGATGCAGTTGTCGTCGCCGTCCCTCATCACCTCGTACTCGTACTCTTTCCATCCGAGGACGGATTCCTCGATGAGGACCTGGTGTATGCGGGAGTAGGCAAGGCCTCTGGCACAGATCTCCTCCAGCTCTGCCTCATTGTAGGCTATGCCGCCGCCGGTCCCTCCGAGGGTGTAGGCGGGCCTGATAAGCACAGGATATCTGCCGATGATCTCGACCGCTTTCTTCGCCTCCGCTATGCTGTGAACGCTCCTGCTGAGGGGAACCGGTTCCCCGATCCTCTCCATGGCCTCTTTGAACAGTTCCCTGTCCTCGGACATGGCTATCGCCTCCGGCTGTGTTCCCAGGAGCTTCACGCCGTGCCTCTCCAGAGCACCGTTCTCGGCCAGTTCTGAGCACAGGTTCAGGGCGGTCTGCCCCCCCATGCCTGCCAGGATGCCGTCCACTCCTTCTTTTATTATTATCTTCTCGATCATGTCCGCCTGCAGAGGCTCGATATAGACGCTGTCGGCCATGTCGATGTCAGTCTGTATGGTGGCGGGGTTGGAGTTCACCAGCACTGTGGGGTACCCTTCTTCCATGATCGATTTGCATGCCTGTGAGCCCGAGAAGTCGAACTCCGCTGCCTGCCCTATGATTATCGGGCCGGAGCCTATGACCATGAGCTTCTTGTACGGGTCCTTCATATCTTCCCCTCCATCATCTTACCGAAGCGGTCGAAAAGGAACACCGTGTCCTTGGGGCCGGGAGACGATTCCGGATGATATTGTGTGGTGAAGACGGGCAGATCCCTGTGGATCACGCCTTCCACCGTGCCGTCGTTCAGGTTGACCTGGTTGACCGTCAGGTCCGTCCCTTCCAGGCTCTCCGCGTCCACGGCGTATCCGTGGTTCTGCGAGGTTATGTATACCCTGCCGTCGAATCTGACCGGCTGATTGGAGCCTCTGTGCCCGAATTTCATCTTGTATGTGCTGCCGCCCAAGGCCAGGGCGATGATCTGGCTTCCGAAGCATATGCCCATAAGCGGCATTACGGAGGACAGGTCGGAAATTGTTCTTACCGAAGTCCTCATCAGATCCGGATGGGCCGGGTTCCCCGGGCCGTTGGATATCAGGAGGCCGTCTATCTTAGAATCTGTGATCTCCTGGGCTGTTGAATCGAAAGGGAACGTCCTGACATTGAATCTCGAAGACAGTTCGCTGACTATCGATCTCTTGACACCGCAGTCCAGGATGCCCACCGTGATGTCCTTTCCCGAATCCGTATAGGTTCCTTTCTTGCAGGAGACCCTGCTGACCAGGTTCGAATCGCTGGGCAAAGGTTTCGATCTAAGCTGCTCCAGGGTCTCAGGTATGCTCTCTTCATCCGATACGATGGCGCCTCTGAGGGTCCCGCTGTTCCTTATCTTTATGACAAGGCTCCTGGTGTCTATGCCGGATATCCCCGGCACCTTGCTTTCCTCAAGCAGGTTCCCCAGGGGCTCCCCTCCGTACATGGGGGAGGGGACATCGCAGTATTCGCTTACGACGACCCCGCTTACCTGGGCCCCCGCATCGCTCTGATTGAATTCCTTCTTTATTCCGTAATTCCCTATGAGCGGATATGAGAAGACGAGGATCTGTCCGCAGAAAGACGGATCAGTCAATCCTTCCTGATAACCGCCCATGCCCGTGCTGAAGACGACCTCTCCGTATGAGGCTCGGTCATGTCCGAAGCCTTTCCCCTTCAAAACCGTCCCGTCTTCGAGTACAAGGTATCTGCTCGACATCGGGGAATAATCACAACTTAATTTTGTATATAATATCTCCCAACCGGGCATGACAACTTCCTGAATCCAGTGTCTGATGGCCGACAAAAAGCCTGACAATGAACGAAAGAGAAAAAGACAGGCATGCCAATCCGGGCGGCATGAGGATTCTCGGCAGGGACAGGGCAGACAACAGCGTATCCCTACGTTTGGAGTGCGACGAGGACGTCTGGCATCTCTACAACGTGCTGGAGGTCTCAGATCTCGTCACCGCATCCACCACCAGGAGAGAGGAGAAGGCCACGGATAAGATAAGGGCCGAGAGGACCGAGAAGAAGAGGATGACCCTGGGAGTCAGGATAGAGAAGATCGAATTCTCGGACTCCGACATGAGGCTGAAGGCCCTGGGGATAATCGAGACGGGACCGCAGGACCTGGGGCAGCACCATACCCTGATGCTGGAGCCGGGGGACACGCTGAGGATATCGAAAGAGAGATGGAAGTCCACCCAACTCGGGAGATTGGAGAGGGCGGTGGATGATACGGCCAAGCCGAGAGTGGTTTTCGTGTCCCTGGACCAGGACGATGCCGTTGTAGCGGTAATGAGGCAGTACGGCCTGAAGGAGATCGCATCCATAAGGTCCGGCAGGTCCGGCAAGCAGTATGAGGAGAAGCAGGGACCGGACGGCTACCACGGAGAGATAATAAGCAAGGTGAAAGCCACGCTGGAAGGCGACTCCCCGCTGATAATACTGGGCCCCGGGTTCGAGAAGGAGTACCTGGCAGAGGCCATAAGGCAGAAGGAGCCCGGGATCCCGAAGCCGCACGTGTACCATACAGGGCAGTCCGGCATGCAGGGCATCAACGAGCTGATGAAGAAAGGCCTCGGCGCTGACATATTAAGAGATTCCAGGACGGGTCTGGAGATGGAGGCGGTGGAGAAGCTCATGGAGGAGATAGGCAAGGACGGTCTGGCGACCTACGGGCCCTCGGAGGTTCTCGGAGCAGCATCGGCCGGCGCCGTGGAGACGCTATTGGTCCTGGATACCAAGATCAGGGAGGAGGACCTTGATAAGATGATCAAAGAGGTAGAAGGTCAGAGAGGCAAGGTTCTGGTGATATCCTCAAAGCATGACGCGGGAGCCCAATTGGAGGCTTTGGGCGGTTTGGCGGCGATACTGAGATATAAATCGTATTAAAGCAACGCTTCTACCAAATGTTTTATTAAGAGTCCGCAATTAGTGGTTTGTAACTTCCTCAGGGATATTAACCAAAGGATGGACAATGATGAGCAAGGACGCTGTGTTGAAAAAACTGGACCGCCAGGTTGTCGTTTGTGACACCACCCTCCGGGACGGAGAGCAGACTGCGGGAGTAGTGTTTGCGAATATCGAGAAGTACAGGATAGCGCAAATGCTCGATGATGCAGGCGTTCCTCAGATCGAGTGCGGCATACCAATAATGGGAGGGGACGAGAAGGTCGCTATAAAGCACATAGCCCACATGGGCCTTGATGCATCCATTCTCGGCTGGAACAGGGCCAACGTCAACGATGTCAATGCGAGCATAGACTGTGACGTAGATTCCGTCGCCCTGTCCATGTCATCTTCGGACATCCATATAGAGCACAAGCTCAAGAAATCCAGAGAGTGGGTGCTTGAGCAGGTGACTGAGTCCGTCCAGTATGCGGCGGATCACGGATTCTACATATCATGCAACGCGGAGGACGCATCCCGTGCGGATCTGATGTTCCTGATAGCTTTCGCGAAAGCGGCAAAGGAGGCAGGCGCGTCCCGCATCAGGTATTGCGACACCATAGGCCGCGAGGAACCCTTCACTGCAGAGGAGAGGGTCAGGACCATAATCCGGCTTGTCGGGATAGATGTGGAGATGCACACCCACAACGATTTCGGCCTGGCCAACGCGAATTCTCTGGCAGGGGTGAAGGCCGGGGCCAAGTTCATCAGCACAACCGTGGGCGGTCTCGGGGAGAGGGCAGGTAACACGGCCCTTGAGGAGATCGTGATGACCTGCCACCACCTGCTGAAGATGGACACGGGCATCGACACCCGTAAGCTCAAACCCCTGGCGGAGTTCGTTTCCCATGCATCCGGGCGCCCGATCCACATATCCAAGCCCATGCTCGGATCCAATTGCTTCGCTCACGAGGCAGGCATACACGCGGACGGTGTCCTGAAGAGCTCTCAGAACTATGAGCCCTACGACCCTGCGGAGATGGGGCTGGAGAGGAAGATCATAATCGGCAAGCACTCCGGATCCAAGACTCTGATCGCAGACCTGGCCAACCGCGGGATCGAGCTGTCGAAAGACGATGCGGAGAAGCTCCTCGTAATGACCAGGAGAGCTGCGGTGGATCTGCACAGGAGCGTTACTTCTGATGAGCTCCTTTATCTTTACACGGAGCTCAAGAAGAGCAATGATCCCTTTGATGACAAGGTGAAAGAGATAGAGCGCTGCTAAGGGGTCTCTTCCACAGAGATCTTCTTGCGCTGCCTCCCTCCGGTCTTGCGCATCTTATCCTGCTCTATCGCCCATTCGTAGCTCTTCAGCTCAGAGGGCGCCACCAGCACGCGGTCCCCTTTGGCGAATTTCTTGCCGGTGACCCAATTGGTGAACGGCGCCTGGACGCGGTATTCGTCCGCATCGATGACGATCTCCCGAACATCGGGCCTGCCCTTCATCGAGGAGTACGTCCCGGCACAGGCCGTCACTCCGCCGTCCTTCACCTCCCATACCCTGTTGCACACGGTATCGAGGAAATACCTGTCGTGGGTCACTGCTATTATGGTCCCGTCATATTCGCCCAGAGCCTCCTCCACGGCGTGTCTCGACGGTATATCCAGATAATTGGTCGGCTCATCCAGTATGAGGAGGTTGGTCTCCTTCATCAGAAGCACGGCCAGGGCGACCCTCGCCCTCTCGCCACCTGAGAGCGTGGATATGGGCTTCTCCACCCTCTCTCCTGTCAGAAGCATCCTGGCCAGCAGCTGCCTGGCCTCTCCTCGTCTATCTCTGCCTATGATATGCATCAATTGCTCTTCCGCGGTGAATGAGGGTATGAGGTCCCCGTGGTTCTGGTCGAAGTAGCCTATCTTGGCCCCGGGGGCCATCCAAAGCTCTCCTCCTGAAGGTATCCTCTCCAGCAGTGCCTTCACCAGTGTGCTCTTGCCCTGGCCGTTGGCTCCGAACACGCCGATCTTCTCTCCCTTATGGACATCAACGGAGAATTTATCGATTATCCGCCTTCCGCCCAGTTCCACCGTCAGATCCTTGGCCGTGATCACATTCTTCCCTGATTTGGGCGCGGCCTGTATCCTGACGGTTATGTTCTTCATGGCCTCGGGAGATTCCTTCTCCTCCAGCCTCTCGGCCATCCTAAGCCTGGTCTTGTGAACCGCGGAGAACCATTGGTCCCGGTGCATCTCGGCGGCGATCTCCTCCTGTCTTCGCTTCTGGATGGTGTACTTCCGGTACTCCTTCTCCATGCGGTCCAGGTCCAGCATCTTCTTCTCCAGGAACGAGGAGTAGTTGCCCTTGTATTCCCTGGTCTTGCCGTTGGAGATCTCGCAGACCCTTGTGACCACCTTGTCTAAAAAATACCTGTCGTGGCTGATTATCACGGTCGCCACATGTGAGTTGAGCAGGAAGTCCTCCAGCCACTCCACCGTCTCGATATCGAGGTGGGAGGTGGGCTCATCCAGGAACAGGACGTCGCATCCCTCCGACTGTATGACGACTCTGGAAAGCATGACCTTGGTGCGCTCTCCTCCGCTGAGGGTGGCCATGGGGCGGTCCATGAATTCCGGGGGAAGACCGACCCTTCTCAGTGCGGCCAACTGGGTCTTCTCGTCGTTGGCCTTGTTGCCTCCCAATTCGCTCTCAAGAACGGCGTACTCCGAGGTGACGGAGTTCCAGTCGATGTCCTCCCCCCGAGCTCATCATGGAATCGAGCTCCCTCATCCTCCTGCGTATGTGCTCCAGGTGCCCGTAGGGCCGTCCCAGGACCTCTCGGACGGTGGCATCCGATGAGTCCGCGAACTGCGGAAGGTAGCCGATCCTCTCGGTGTTCCTTATTATCTCACCGGTGTCGCAGCGCTCATCCCCCAGGAGTATCCTGAGGAAGGTGCTCTTGCCCGCACCGTTGACGCCGATGAGACCGATGCTGTCCCCTTCATTTATCTGGAGGTCTGCCTTCGTCAGAACCTTCACCGGCCCGAAGGATTTGGTGACGGATTCCGCCCTGAGGAGCATCGGATCAGTTCTTGGCAGCGGCGACGGCTGCATCCACGTGCTTCTGCCAGGCCTTCTCCAGGTCCGCCCTCTGCATCGTGTCCATTACGTAGTCGGCGAACTCGTTGCCGGTCGCTCCCGTGCTCCTGCCGGTGACCTTCAGGCGCTTCTCGAACTGGCAGCAGATGTCCAGGGCCATCCCCAGCTTCCTGGCCTTCTCGGTCTCGCCTATATGGTCCATCATCATGGCCACGGCCTTGATCATGCTGCTCGGGTCAGCGTACTGGGCTCTCCCCTCGGTGACCATGCGGGGCGCCGAGCCGTGTATGGCCTCGAACATGGCATACCTCTTCCCCAGGTTCGCGGAGCCGGCGGTGCCGACACCTCCCTGTATCTGGGCAGCCTCATCAGTGATGATATCCCCGTAGAGGTTCGGGAGAACGAAAACTCTGAAATCGCTCCTCCTGGCAGGATCCAGGAGCTTAGCTGTGAGTATGTCTATGAACCAGTCGTCCCATTTTACGCCGGGGTAATCCTTGGACACCTCTTCGGCCGTGGACAGGAATCTGCCGTCGGTGGTCTTGATGACGTTCGCTTTGGTTATGACGGAAACGTAATTCTTCCCGGTCTTCTTGGCGTGCTCGAATCCCGCTCTGGTGATCCTTTCGGTGCCCTGCTTGGTGGCAACGCAGAAGTCCATCGCCAGATCCGGGGTGACATCCATGCCCTCGCTTCCCAGAGCGTAGCTTCCCTCGGTGTTCTCCCTGAAGAACGTCCAGTCTATGCCGAGCTCGGGGACGCTGACGGGTCTTACATTGGCGAAGAGGTCAAGCTCCTTCCTCATCGCCACGTTGGCACTCTCTATATTGGGCCATTCGTCCCCTTTCTTGGGGGTCGTGGTGGGTCCCTTCAGGATGATGTGGCACTGTTTCAGCTCCTCAAGGGTGTCGTCAGGAATGGCCTTCATGACCTGGGCGCGCCTCTCTATGGTGAGGCCGTCTATGACGCGTATCTCAACCTTGCCGGCCTTTATCTTATCTGCGAGCAGGAACTCCATCACCCTCTGGGCGGATGCGCTGATGTACGGGCCTATGCCGTCTCCCCCGCAGACTCCGATGATCATCTTGTCGAGCTTGGAATAATCGATCCAGTCCCCTTCCTTCTTCAGCCTCTCGACTCTGTCCAGCTGTTTTCTCAATAACACGCCGAACTTCTCCTGGGCTTCCCTTATCGCCTTTTCGTCAGTCATACCTTCACCGACTGAGTATCTGAGGTCCCGATAAAATAGATAGCGGTTCAGATATGGTAATCGCCTATCGCTATGCTGTTCTCAGAGAGCATCCCGTCCATTCTCTCGACGGTTGAATCCAGATCGTAAGCGGGCAGTTTGAACAGGGCGCAGAACACCTCAAGGGATTTCTTGAGGTCCTTTCTGTAGTCCCCTTCGCCTGTGAAGTGCGTCTTTGATATCAGGTTACCGACGGCGCCCAGAAGAGCCAGGAACCTGTCCTTGATCTCAGACCGATCCTGTCTCAGACCGTAGTCCTCCATTCTTCCTGCCACCCATTCCATGGTCCTGTCGGCCATGCTGTTGACAACAGTCCAGGTGCTGTGGGCCTCATGCAGTATTTCAGCGGCCCTCTTGTTCTTGTTAGCAGAATAGAACTCAAGTGCCAGAGGGAATGCCAGGGCCACAAGCAGGTCGTCCTTGGTATCGAAGTGCCTCTCATACTGCTTCAGGGCACCGTCATAGGACATATCGATCATTGTCTTCAGGATGTCTTCTTTGCCGGGGAAGACGTTATAGAGACTGCCTGTCAGGACCCCGGCCTTCTGGGATATCTGCCTCATAGTCGTTCGGGAGTATCCCCTCTCATTGAATAGGAAAGCAGAGGCCTTGAGGATCCTGTCTCTCATTTCCTGCCTCCTCTGCTCGTTGCCCTTGCGGGGTATGAGATTTATCCCGATCCCTTTGGTCGTCCTCGGTTCCTGGTTCATTACATATCCAACGAATGAGGAATGACTATTTGAACATGTTCAAAAAATTCATCTCAAAGAGGTTATTTGAGGGTCGGATATGCTTTGCGAGATGTGCTTTTTTGAACGTGTTCAAAATTATTATATACAGTAATAGTCTACCTTGCTAATCGGATAGCGGCGATATTTTATGTTTGAGAAACTGGCAGAAAAGATAATGAGATATCCGAAGCACGTGATCGCTCTCTGGATAATTGTACTGCTGATCGCTTCCCCCTTCGCATATACGGTTCTCTCCGATCCCGCGAAAGCCCTTACCTACGGGGAGACGGGAGCGGGGACGACCACTGAATCGATCCAGGGGAGCGAGATACTCTCCGATGTCAATTATTTCGATAACGGCAACGGGGATGCGGCCATGATCGTGGTCGTAGAATACGATGACGATGCCCAAAAGACATCTGCGACCCAATTCGCTGCGTTACTGGCAACAGCGGTGCCTTTGAGATATTCAACGACCGAAGGCGAAAAGGCTGTGGCGACCGTCATAGGACCCTACTCGTCAACGGGAACAGGCGGTGTATTCCTCGTTTCTGTCAGTTTCCCTGAGGCATACGACCCCTCATCCGAGGTGCAGAGCCTTAGGGATCTTGTCTCAGAAACCAAGAAGGATCCAACCATTCCCGACGCCACCGGTTTCGCTACATATGTGACCGGGAGCGCCGCCATATACCATGATACAGAAGCCAGTTCCATGGAGGACGTCAAGAGGATAGATCCGGTGACCATTCTCCTCATCCTGGTCCTGATCGGGCTCTTCTTCAGGTCTGTCATATCCGCGACCACTCCGCCTATCGTGATAGGTTTCGCGTACGCGATAACCCTCATGGTGATGCTGGGTCTGGCGCAGATAATGTCCATTTACTACATTACAAGCACATTGGTGCTCGTGTCCATGTTGGGGGCGGGATGTGATTACTGCATCTTCATAATGGCAAGGTATCGCGAGGAAAGGAAATCCGGCAAGGACCATCACGATTCACTGAAGGAATCGATAGTATGGGCCGGGGAATCCATTACCATTTCCGGATGTGCCGTCATCATCGGATTCGGTGCCATGTCCATATGCAGCTATGAGATGATCAGCTCCATGGGCACGGTCATGGCCCTCGGTATTGTTTTCGCGCTGTTGGCCGCTCTTACTTTGATACCTGCAGTCATCGCCGTGATCGGTGACAGGATATTCTGGCCTTCCAAGGTGGAGACCTACAAAGAGGGCAGCAAGACCATGAGAGGGAGCTACGGGAAGATGTCCAGGCTCGGTGCCAGGTACTTCAAGGCATCCTCAGCCTTCGCCCTGAGGCATGCCGGCGCGATAGTCGCCGCCGCTCTTCTGATCACCGTGCCGATGGCATACGTGGCGACGACGCACACATCATCCTACGATTCCATCGCGGTTATGTCCGACAGTGAGTCCAAGAGTGGTGTGAACTCTATCGTAGAGAATGCAGACGGGGGCATCCTGATGCCCACTTACGTCGTAATAGAAGCAAATCAAAACGTGGCAAATCTTGTACAATTTACTTTTGGCACCTTCGATATCGGGGCTCTTATTTGGGATCCTTATTTCGGTTTGGATTATGTAGATCATATAAAAGCCATATCAGGAAGTCTTCAGACCAAGAGCGATAACGTGGGGTCGGTAATGGGTCTCATTTATTGGGACTCAATGACAGACATAGAAAAGGCAGTATTGTTGTCTTCTCTTCCCGGGGAAGTTGGGGGTTTGGTTCAATACATCATTGACTATGCAACTTGGCCTGCTGATTATTACACTAAAGGTCAGGTCATAGACTATATCCTGAACTACATGATGGGCACGCTTTCGTCATCCCACGACGGCCGTCAGTACATCAAGATGACCGTCATGCTGGAGGACGTCCCCACATCGGACAAATCCATGAGCACCATTGGGGAGATAAGGAGCATAATCGCCGAGGACAAGAACGCGGACCTTATCGGCGCAACATACGTCACCGGAGCGACGGCACTGACTTATGACGTATCTCAGGTGGTCAGCGATGAGTTCTTCCTCATCGAGGTGCTGGTCATGGTGCTCATATTCATACTGCTGTTCTTCGTTATGAAGTCGTACCTAACGCCTCTGCGTGCTATACTGACGATAGTGATGAGCATAGTCTGGACGCTGGGCTTGACGCACCTCCTGTTCGCAGGGGTCCTCGGCATCCCTGTGTATTGGATACTGCCCATTGTGCTATTCGTAGTATGTTTGGGCCTGGGCATGGACTATGATATCCTGCTGACCACCCGTATCAGGGAGAACGTCTCCAAAGGCATGAGCAACGACGACGCCATCGTCCATGCTCTGGAGAGCACAGGGGCGGTGATCACCATATGCGGGATAATCATGAGCTCCGCATTCGGCACCATGATGCTCTCGTCCTCGCCGATGCTGCAGCAGTTCGGGTTCGCCCTGTGGTTCGCCATCCTGGTGGACGCACTTCTGGTGCGCACGTATCTGGTGCCCGCCGTCATGCATCTGCTGGGCAGATGGAATTGGGTCGGTCCGAAGTGGATGCAGAAGGGGGAGTACGACCACATCCACGAAGAAACGGAGTGAGCCCTTCCCCAAACCTCTTATAAACATCCTTTTTCTACTAATCCTGTGTTGACTTACCATGGGCACCCGAATTAACAAATTCATCGCCGATTCCGGACTTTGTTCCAGAAGACAGGCTGACAAGCTCGTCGAAGAGGGCAGAGTATCCATCGACGGCCGTACGGCGGTGCCCGGGGACACGGTGAAGGACGGGAGCGCGGTCACCGTGGACGGCGAACCGATAAAGAGGGAGGAGACCTCCGTTCTTCTGATATTCAACAAGCCCAAAGGCCTCGTATGCACCAGTGCCGAGGAAGAGAAGGACAACGTGATCAGTTACATAAACTACCCGAAGAGGATAACCTACGTAGGGAGGCTGGACAAGGATTCAGAAGGGCTTCTCCTGCTCACCAACAAAGGAGAGCTGGTCGACGGTCTGATGCGGTCAAGGCACGGTCATGAGAAAGAATACATCGTAACCGTTGACAAGGCTGTAAATGAGAGATTCATCAAAAGCATGGCTGCAGGAGTGCCCATCTTGGATACGGTCACAAGGCCCTGCGTGGCGGAGCGAATAGGCAAGTACAGATTCAGGATAATCATAACCCAGGGCCTGAATCTTCAGATAAGGAGGATGTGCGAGCACTTCGGCTACAATGTGGTCCGCCTGGTCCGCGTCAGAGTCGGTCCCATCACCCTCGGGGACCTGGAACCCGGGAAATATCGGGCAGCGACCCGGGATGAGAAGCGCGCCGTTTTCCGTCTTGCGGAAGGACCCTGAGGACAACCCCGAAGAGATCCCTGCCCTCCTCCCCGAATCTCTCAGTTCTCAGCACCTCGAATCCATCTGATATGATGTTCAGATCTTCCTCGGAGAAGTATCTGACCGCGAATCCGTTGTATTCCCAAACGTCCTCGTGCAGATTCTCGCCCAGACCGTAGCATTTGTCATATTTCGTGCGAACCGAGAACATTATCATGCCGTCGCCTCTTATGATCCGTGAAAGCTCCTTCGCGACCTTCCTGAGCTCCTCCTCTCTGAAGTCCATGGTGAAGAGCATATGGGAATAGCACAGATCGAAGGAATCCTTCAGGAGGTCCAGTCCTTCCCTAATGTCCCTGCGGAGAACGGTCAGATCGGGGAATCTCTCTTCAAGCTGGCTGCAGGACACCTTACTGTAATCAACTGCCGTCACTTTGAACCCCTCGGCAGAAAGGAAGCAACTGTCCCTCCCCTGTCCGGCCCCGAGCTCCAGAAGGTCCGAGTATCCCGCTGTTTTCGCTATCTCGCAGCAGAAGCGGCAGAATTCGCTCGGCTTGTCCCCGAACCGGCTCCTGTCCTTCTCGAACACAGAATTCCAATGCGCCCTTTGGTCCATGATAGCATATCGCAAAGAGAACATAAAAGTACATTACGTCAGCGTCCTGATCTCCCGAAGATCGCGTTCGCTTCTTATCTCAGATATGATTTAGGTATAACTGAATAAGGATATCCTAAATTATTTATACTGCAGTTATATTGGTCTTCTACGAGGATTAGGTATTCCTAAATATCGTCCTCTCAAGGAGCATGATGGAAATGGAGCTGATTTTTGCCCTACCCGGAGAAGAGAAACGAATATCGAAGATAGTCGGGAACGATAAGCGCAGGAAATGTCTCATGGACCTAGGTTTCGTTGAGGGGGCCCACGTAAAGGTGCTCTCTTTGGTCAACGGATCATTCATCGTGAGCATAATGGGAGCGAGGGTAGCCTTGGACAGGTCCCTGGTGGCCAATGTGCACGTGGAGGAGGCGGGGGCATGAGGACTCTTAAGGATGTTGAGGAAGGCGAAAGGGTCAAAGTCATCTCCGTCTCCGGTGACAGGATCCTGAAGAGGAGGCTCATGGATATGGGCATTCTGAAAGGATGTGAGATAGAGGTCTTGAAAGCGGCCCCTCTGGGTGATCCGGTGGAGCTCCTTGTGAGGGGATACAGGCTGACTCTCAGGAAGAAGGATGCGGAATCGGTTGGCGTAGAGCCATTATGACCTTCCGTGAAGAGGTTTTGAGATGAAGAAGAACATAGCATTGATAGGAAATCCCAACAGCGGTAAGACGACGCTGTTCAACGCTCTTACAGGCGGTTCTCAGCGTGTCGGGAACTGGCCAGGTGTTACTGTTGAGAAGAAGGAAGGCAAACTGAGGCAAGCCAGGGACGTCACGGTAACGGATCTCCCCGGCGTGTACTCATTATCCCCTTATTCTCCGGAAGAGGAGGTATCGAGGAGATTCCTGGTGGAGGGCAGTGCAGATGCAGTGATCAACGTGGTTGACGCGACGAATCTGGAGCGGAACCTGATTCTCACACTTCAGCTTCTCGAGATGGGGATTCCGGTGACGGTGGCCCTCAACATGAGTGATGTCGTCGAGAGGAGGGGAGACACCGTTGACGAGAAGAAGCTGTCCGAGAGGCTCGGCTGTCCGGTAATAAGGGTGTCAGCACTCAAAAGGGAAGGGTTGGAGAATCTGGCCGCAACGGTTTTGGAACAGGCTTCTTACGGAACGAGGATCCCAAAGAAATTTTTCAAATGTGAGCTCTCAAAGGCGATTTCCGAGATCTCCGGTATGTTGGAAGGACACATAGGGGACGATCTTCTGTATTGGTACTCGATCAAGGTGATGGAGCATGACCCCCATGTGCCGGAAGCGCTACCGTCCCCGGTACTGGAAAGAGCTTTGGAAACGGTCAGACGCACAGAGGACTCCTTGGGCGACGACGGGGAAGCGATCATTGCGTCCGCAAGGTATGAGGTCGTGGATTCCTTGGTCAGAGGCATATATCAAAAATCTGAGAAGGGCGGGAAGAGCGTCACCGACCGTATAGATGAGGTTGTAACCAACCGCTGGCTCGCTATACCCATATTCGCAGCCGTAATGTTCCTTGTCTACTATCTTTCTATAACCTCCGTAGGCGGATATATGACCGATTGGGTCAACGAGACGGTGTTCGAAGAGAACGTGCTGCCACGCACAGCGGATTGGCTTGCGGGAATGGGTGTGGAGGATTGGCTTGTCTCGCTTATTGTGAACGGTATAATAACTGGTGTGGGAGCTGTACTTGGCTTTCTGCCCCAGCTCTTAGTACTGTTCCTATTGCTGGCTCTTCTTGAGGACAGCGGATACATGGCAAGGATAGCTTTTGTCATGGACCGCATACTGAGAAGGTTCGGTCTTTCCGGGAAGTCCTTCATACCCATAATCGTCGGGACCGGCTGTGCTGTCCCCGGTATAATGGCATCCCGTACGATAGAGGATGAGAGAGACAGGAAGATAACGGCCATGACGACATCGTTCATGCCCTGCTCGGCGAAGCTCCCGGTGATAGCTCTGATCTCCGGAGCGCTCTTCGGAGGATCCGCGTGGATAGCAGTTTCCGTTTACTTCATCGGAGTGTTCTCCATACTGGTGTCCGGAGTGATACTGAAGAAGATCAGAGGTGCCTTCGGAAAGGCATCCCCTTTCGTCATGGAGCTTCCGGATTACCATGTGCCAAGTGCGAGGAATGTTGTCCTGAGCATGGGGGACAGGTCCTGGCACTTCGTGAAGAAGGCAGGAACGATAATAGTCTTGGCAAGCGGACTGATATGGCTTCTGACATCGTATGACTGGAGTCTCAACCCGGTTGGGGCCGAATCCTCGATGCTGGCATCCATAGGCAATGCCCTGAGTCCGGCATTCTCGCCTTTGGGGTGGGGGGACTGGAGAGCAGTAGTGGGAACCCTGTCGGGTCTTGTAGCCAAAGAGAACATCCTCTCCACCTTCGGCATACTCTTCGGAATGGAGGCTGTGGCTGAGGACGGAGCGGAGATATGGACATACATGGCAACGATAATGTCTCCTCTGGCGGGCTTCTCCTTCCTGCTCTTCAACATGTTGTGTGCCCCGTGCTTCGCGGCCATAGGCGCCATGCGCAGAGAGCTTGGATCCTGGAAGGAGACAGCGCTCGCGGTGGGGTACCAGTGCGCATTCGCGTATGTCGTTGCCCTTGCAGTGTACCAGTTCGGTCTGGCTATCCAGGGGACTCCTTCCTTTTGGCTCATACCCGCGGCTCTGCTCGTCATCGGGACGGGATACCTGTTCTTCAGGAACCCCGGTGAGCCTGAGGATGAGGTCCCGGCGGAGGCAGCATGATGTCCTCTGCGACTGTCCTGGTCCTTGCGGCCGTGCTGCTGATACTGGCTCTTGCAGGTGTCGGAGCATACAGGCTGAGGAGGGGGTGCTGCGGCAATTGCGCAGACTGCGGCAATTGCCGCAGTGCGCCAATAAACATCAAAGAAGAGGACGAGTGAGGTCTCTGAAATCCCCTTTCCAAACATTTTACTTTATCCATTTTCGGGAGCGGGGATATCTCTTTATCTTAAATGAACATATTATCTTATGCTCTTATCCGTCTCGGAGGGTTCAGAATGAAGAACCCGCGGTTTTTGATAACGAGAAATACATAAAGCTTCAGTCGGAACACATCCGCGAGCGCATATCGAAGTTCGGCGGGAAACTGTATCTGGAGTTCGGCGGTAAGATATTCGATGACAATCATGCTGCAAGAGTGCTCCCGGGATTCCACCCGGATTCCAAGATCAGCATGCTGGATTCCATGAAGGACCAGGTAGAGGTCGTTCTGGTGATCAGTGCCTTTGATATAGAGAAGAACAAGACCCGCAGCGACATAGGCATAACGTATGATATGGACGTTCTGCGTCTGATCGATTCTTTCCGGGACAGGGGATTCTTCGTAGGTAGCGTCGTTATAACCCATTATTCCGGCCAGGTATCCGCAGACGTTTTCTGCAGCAGGCTGAAGGCCTTCGGTGTGAAGAATTACAAGCACTACATCATAGCAGGCTATCCTTCCAATATCCAGAAGGTGGTGAGCGATGACGGATTCGGGAAGAATGATTATGTGAATACCGAGAGGCCTTTGGTGGTGGTGACTGCGCCGGGACCCGGCAGCGGGAAGATGGCGGTATGCCTTTCCCAGCTTTACAATGATAATAAGCGCAGTATAAAGTCAGGGTATGCGAAATTCGAGACCTTCCCTATATGGAATCTGCCTCTGAAGCATCCAGTGAATCTGGCATATGAAGCGGCCACGGCTGACCTGAACGATCTGAATATGATAGATCCGTTCCACCTGGAGGCGCACGGGGTCACAGCTGTCAATTATAATCGAGATATAGAGATATTCCCTGTGCTGCAGGCTATGTTCGAGCATATATTCGGGAAGTCTCCTTACAGATCCCCTACTGACATGGGTGTTAACATGGCAGGCAATTGCATAGCGGATGAGGCTGCGGTGATCAGGGCTGCCAAAGAGGAGATAGTCCGCCGTTACTTCTGGACGCTGTGCGATCAGAAGAGGGGCACGACCTCAGAGGGAGCAGTGATCAAGCTGGAGCTTCTGCTGAAACAGGCGGGTACGGGGCCCGATGACAGGAAAGTGGTGAACGCTGTTCGCGGGCACCCTGAGGTGAAAACCAAGCCAGTATCGGCAATAGAACTCCCCAACGGCAAGATCGTTACAGGGAAGGAATCATCCATGATGGTTGCCCCTTCTGCGATGATGCTCAATGCGGTCAAGGAATTGGCTGATATTGAGGATAATGTGCATCTGCTCTCCCCGTACGTCCTGGAACCTGTCCAGGAGCTGAAGGTTAAATACATGGGAGGAAGCAGCCCGAGACTGCACTTGGACGAGACCCTAATATCGTTGTCGGTTTGCGCGATAACGAATCCCATGGCGGAAAAGGTCCTTCAGCAGCTCCCGAAACTGAAAGGCTGCGAATTCCACTCATCTGTGATGCTGGAGCCCGGGGATGAGACCGTCCTCAGGAGCCTGGGGGTCAACGTGACCTGCGAGCCCAGATTCAGGACCAACAGCCTGTATCAGAAAGGCTACTGACCAGCGTAGCGGGATCTGAGAACGGCGATCTCCTCCGCATATCCGGGAAGCTCGTTCGGGGTCTCCAGATAGAAGGGCAATCTTCTCAGACGTGGCTCGTTGATGACGCGTACCATGGCCTCCAGGCCGATGCTGCCCTCACCTATCTTGGCGTGGCGGTCCTTATGGGAGCCTGCTCCGTTGACGCTGTCGTTGACGTGTATGGCCTTCAGCCTCTCCAGGCCGATGATATCATCGAACTCGTCCAAGACACCGCCGAGGTCGTTCACTATATCGTAACCGGCATCGAAAACGTGACAGGTATCCAGGCAGACCCCTATGCGGTCCTGCATGGTGACCCCGTCGATTATGCTCCTCAGCTCCTCGAAGGTCCTGCCGATCTCTGAGCCTTTGCCGGCCATCGTCTCCAAAAGAACAGTGGTGGTCTGCCCCTCTTCCATCACCGAATCCAGCATATCTGTGACAAGCCTGATCCCCTTTTCCGGGCCCTGTCCGACATGGCTGCCGGGGTGCAGATTGTAGCAATTACCTGGCGTGAACTCCATTCTTTTAAGGTCATCGGCCATGGACTCTGTTGCGAAACGTCTCACACCCGGGTCAGCGGAAGCTCCGTTGAGGGTGTAAGAAGCATGTGCCAGTATGTGCTTTATATCGTTATTTTCGGAGAATTCCAAGAATTTGCGAACATCTTCCGGGTCGATGGCCTTCGCGCTTCCGCCCCGCGGATTCCTGGTGAAGAACTGGAAGGTGTTGGCGCCGATGGACAGTGCGGTCCTGCCCATATCCAAATATCCTTTCGCTACGGAGAGATGGCAGCCTATTCTGAGCATACCCACCTTATGAAGGTGGACCCTTAAAACATAACGCAGGAATCGAACAGACCGTAACCTTGCATACGGATCCATGACGATGGAGATATTGAGGCTAATAATGTGATATCTGGAATATTCTGTATGAATGTTATGGGACCCAACATATGAAGATCATTGGCCCGTGAACCTAGGCTTGCCCGCAGCCGTGATATACAAGGTCATCTCAACAAGTATGCCGTTTTTGCTGTTGCCTCCGAACCATTGTTCCTCTCTTCTTACAGTCACGGAAGGATCTATCGCTCCATGTCCTTTTGCGATTCCCAGGACCTCCTCGGTGCCGTACTTTGTGGCGTATGCTATCGCATCGCTCAGCTTAACGAATTCCTTGATCTCGAAGGGGGCTATCATGACGGAGCGCGGATTCTCTTCCTGAACGCTGCCGTCCATAGGCTTTATGACGATCGGTATCGTCTCAACTATGCTCCCAGTTATAGCGCCCACGGCATTCCCTACGTCGGAGTTCTCCAATAATAGAAGTTCCGCATCGAACTTCTTGGCCATCTCAGGGAAATAGGCGTTGACAGGGGCCCCTATCCCGATTATCGGTTTGTTGAATCTCATGAAGCAGCCGTAATCCTTCCCGAACTTCCCTGAGATGGATTTTCTCATGAAATCCGTGTCCGCCATCGTCGGGCTCTCCATTCCGGTCTCCTCTATCACGAGATCCTTCACCAGTGCTTCGGCCAGCCGGTCTATCACCTTATTCTTGGCAAGTGCCAGGAATTCATTGGTCCCGATATCCATAAGATAAGACATGTATTCTGCGCCCAGTTTCGAGGCTTCGGCATCATATTCCAGATAGGTGCCGTCAGCGTGGAGGACATCCGTGGGGGTGAAGCCTATGCGCTGTATCACGCCGCCCTTCTCCATCCGGGAGATGTTGAACGTCATCGGATGTATGTCTGTGATCCTGGAAGCTTCGGCGAGGGATACAGGCTCCTTCTCAGCGAGCTTAAGGAATGTAAGGTCCTTCTCATTCATGAAATCTGCCGGAGGACGCCCCCTGGATACGAAGAATTCGCTCTCATGGATTATCCCTTCGTACGTATGGGCGTTCCTGGGTCTTCTCCTCCTGTCCATCTCTATCGCTGCAAGCTTGCTCTTCAGGGAGGGCCACTGGGCCGATGCTATGCACAACGGCACTGCCCTGTAAGGGCCGACGAATAGCTGCTTATTGTTGACGACAATCCTGCTGTCGCCTCCGAGGCCGGTGGTGGCTATGTTGGCTGCCAGGACCTTTGTCCTCTTACCGTCTATCATGGCCCCTTCCGATTCAAGACGCGGCTGCCCTCCTCTGAGAACTCCGATATCGGTGGTAGTTCCGCCCATGTCGATGACTATCGCGTCTTCTCTTCCGGAGAGGGCTTTGGCGCCTATTAGGCTGGCCGCAGGCCCGGAGATTATGGTCTCTATGGGCCTGTCAAGTGCCAGAGCCTCATTCATCAGGGATCCGTCTCCCTTCACGACCATCAAAGGTGCTTTTATTCCTGCGTTCATCAGGGATCTCCTTACGGAGTTTATCAGCTCCCTTATCATCGGGAGAAGGCGGGCATTCATCACCGCAGTGACTGCCCTTTCATCGAACCCGAGGCTCGAGGAAAGCTCATGTCCGCAGACGACAGGGACACCGAGTATCTCGTCGGACATCGCCTTCACCTTCTTCTCGTGATACGGGTTCCTGACACTGAGATATCCGGAGACCGCAAGGCTGTCTATCTTCTCTTTGACGGATTCCAGGAACTCCCTGATCTTCCTTTCTTCCATCGCTTCGGTCTCTCTGCCGTAGAGGCTGAACCTCCCCCTGCTGCTGCAGTAGGCGTCCACGGCGACGGTCTTGCTGTACTCCAAACCCATGCTTATAAGCCCGACCCTGCCTCCGCGCCCCTCCACTACGGAATTGGTCGCCAGTGTCGAGGACATCGAGACCATGGTCACCTGCTTCAGAAGTTCCGGGTCCAGTTTGCGCACGGAGGAATCTATGCCTACCGAGAGGTCGGAATAAGTGGTTAGTGATTTGGCCTTCTGGAGTACCTTTCCAGTCTCGAAATCCAATATGACTGCGTCAGTATACGTTCCACCGGTGTCAAAACCCAGGCCCAGGCTCATATCGTCAGGAACGGCTGTCAGATATATGAAATACCTTTGTCGATGCTTCGGATGTTTGGGTAAGGATCGAAGGCGCAAGATATCTTAAACAAAAAAACCATAAGCAACAGCCAAGCCCGAGCTGGTTACCAAATGTATCGAGTCATGATCATAAGCAGGGATGCAGAATTCCTGTCACAGGCTAATATGTACCTCTGCAGGATGAATGCTGATATCAGAGTCATCACTCTCAGCGATCCTTCCAAGATAGAGGAGACTTTGGAAACGTCCCTTCCCGTGGACGGTTTCGTGTGCGATCACAATCCGCCGAAGACCGATGCTTTCGAGATCTTTCAAGCGAGGGTCAAGAAGAAGGATTTCAGACCATTCATAATAACGACCTCCAAAGAAGATGAGACGATCATATCCCGGGCATATGAGCAGAAGATAGATTATGTCGTAGTAAGGGACCGGCCGATAATGAACCTCTATCTGGATTTCACCTCCAAGATCGTCGTGGCCGTGGAAGCCTGGCGCATAAAGAGGGAAAGGGAAGTCAACGAGAGGAGGCTGAAAGCGCTGGTCAGAGTAGCCAGTATGCATAATTCTCCTTCCACGAGATCCTCTTCTATGTTCTGGAGGAGTTCGTTGCCTTCGGGAAGCAAGAGATAATAGATAAGTTGGCCTCAGAACTTCTGAAAGAGCTGTTCTTCGAGGAGACTGGCACATTCGAGCCGGACACCATAGGTAAGGACCTGATGACAAAGGCGATCAAGGGGAGATTCGGTTTGGACTATTCATGCAGGATAACTCTCAACAAGCCGATAATAGGCATAGGGGCGCCGGTGGCGGCATATTATCCTCAGGTGGCGGAGAAGTTCGACTGCGAGCTGATACTTCCCAAGTACGCAGAGGTAGGCAATGCGGTGGGAGCTATAACCGGGAGCATCGTGGAATCCATGGACATCCTGATAAGGCCGAAGCCCGGAGAGAATGCGGTCAATGATCCGAAGTGCTTCCTTTTCGCGCCATTCGGCAGAATGGAATTCGAAACGGTCACAGAGGCAGTTGATTACGCCGAGAAGAAAGCATCGGAGATCCTGTTGGATATGGTAATCTCAGAAGGGGCGGAGAATCCTAAGTTGGAGATGGAGAGGATCGACAGGAAGTACGAGTTCGGCTCCGGTTACGGAGCCTATGCTCTGCTCGAGACTCATGTGAAGGTATCTGCCGTGGGGAAG
The DNA here is from genome assembly GCA_001421175.1 of Methanomassiliicoccales archaeon RumEn M2. Classification (GTDB taxonomy): domain Archaea; phylum Thermoplasmatota; class Thermoplasmata; order Methanomassiliicoccales; family Methanomethylophilaceae; genus RumEn-M2. Next base: position 109,103 of record LJKL01000011.1, read on the forward strand.
CCCAAGCAGTTCAGGCCCATGGAGAAGACATCCTACTACTCGGACCTGAAACAGGCTTGGGACGTCTGATCACTTCAGATCCTTGACGGATATGATGTGCCAGCCGAACTCGGTCCTCACGGGACCGACCACATCGCCCTTCTTGGCTGCGAAGGCGGCGTCCTCGAACTCCTTCACCATCTGACCCTTGGAGAACCATCCGAGGTCCCCTCCCTTGTTCTTGGACGGGCATTGGAGAATCTCTTGGCCAACTCGGCGAAGTCCTCTCCCTTCCTTATCCTTTCCATTATCTTCTGAGCGTCCTTCTCGGAACCGACCAATATGTGAGCTGCGTTCGCTTTGGTTGCCATGATGGCATTATGGCGCAGGTCGTTTATATCCTGAACGCAGGCTCAGATCTTCCTGCCCGTCTTCTCCAGGAATCTGTCGAGCTTCTTCCTCTCGGATCGCCAGTAAGCTTTCTTTATCGGGGGGATCAGGGTGAACAGAATAAGAGCCAGCCGGAAGAGCCTGCTGGGGAAGACCTTCTTCCTGTTCTTCTCGATGCCCTCTATCATCCTCCTTGCCACGAGGCCCGGCTCCTGCACGGGATAGGGCCTCTCGAAATCTGTCTCCGAAGCAGACCTGAAGAAATCCGTGTTCACGGCCACCGGATATAGCACAGTCAGCCTGACGTTCCCGGGCTTCTCCAGGCGCAGCGACTCCTGGAATCCGTTGAGGGCGAATTTCGTGGACCCGTACAACGCATATCCGGGCATACCCAGTATGCCGATCCCTGAGCAGGTTATGGCGAAAGCGCCCTCCCTCTCGCCAAGCCGCCGGACGAATCTCTGATAGGAATATATCGGGGATACGGTGTTGGTATCGAATATCCTCTGTATCCTGTCCCAGTCCTCATAATCTATTATCTCGTAATAGGCGAACCCGGCGTTCGCTATGAAAACATTTATGGTCCCGAATTCCTCGTACGCCTTCTCAAAAAGCAGGTCGACACCTTCCTTTGAGGATATATCGCATACGAAAGGGACCGCATTCGGGTCTGCCAACGATTCCACGGCGTCAGTTCTGAGATCGGCGGCGAGGACCCTGCTGCCTTTGCAGAGCAGAAGTTTCAGCATCTCCATTCCTATGCCGCTGTTGGCCCCGGTGAGGACGACGTTCTTCCCGGAAAGGTCCATGGTATACCTCATCTCCCAGTTCATATTTAGCGGGATTCATCGAGGACGGGGTTGACATAGCGCTTCCTGCGTGTAAGTCTTCCCCGCTCTATGGCCCAGAACGGGCATCTGTGGAGGCAGGCGAGGCACAGGTCGCAACGATCCTTAACCCAGGCCGCCCTGCCGTCCTTTATCTCAATGGCATCTGCCGGGCATATCCTGGCACACAGACCGCATCCGGTGCATTTGCTGTTGAGCCTGAATTTTGACGTCTTCCTTCCTCTGATGAAGTACCCCCGGGCGATACCTGTCATGAATCCCGGGCCTTTGTTGCTGTTATGATTCCCTCTGCTCCTTTTTCGGATTATCGAGGCTATTTCTTCCGCTTTCCCGTCCACACCTGAGAGCAGCTCGTCTATCTTATCCTGAGGAGGCACTCTGAAGAGAGGAGTGTAATTCTCGGGCATCTTGACGGAGAACACGTAATCCAGTTTCAGATTCCTGGAGCCGAGGAGTCTCTCCGCCTCGGAGTCGGCCCTGCTGGTGAATGTCCCGCAGGTCAGTACCAGGAATATCTCCGGGGTTCCGTTGATGAATGAGATGCGTGAGAGAAGGTCCACTATGGTCACGGGAAGTCCGTAGAAGTGCACCGGGCATACGATTCCCACGATCCCGTCGTGCTCCAATCTGCAATCCCCTCTTGTGAGATCCGCGGCAGATACCACGTCTCCGCCCAGCCTTTCCTTAAGAGCCAAAGCGACCTGCAGGCTGTTCCCCGTGCCCGTGTAACAGATTATCACGCTCTGCTCATGGCGTGTATCCGATAAACTGTTTTTCCACAACATATTCATCATGATGATGCATTCAACCCTAACATGACAGCTCTCAAATCGCTGAACCCGGCCACGCTGAAGGAATCCGGATCCGTGGATACGACGGATCCGTCGGAGATACCCCGCATAGTGGAGAGAAGCAGGGCCGCGCAGGAGATCTGGGCCCTTGTCCCGCCCCGGGAGAGAGCAGTCCTTCTGAAGAACCTCAGACTGCGGATGACCGTTGAGGCGGACCGTGTTGCGGAGACTGTTCATAAGGATACGGGCAAACCGAGGGCCGAATGCTATAACACGGAGCTGCTGACATCTGCGGTATCCGCAGCCTATCACGAAGAGCTGGTCAAGAAATTCAAATTCAGGCAGAAGGTGGATCAGGGGCCCATGGGGCTGATGATGAGAATGATGAGGCGGAGATCATACCTGGAATACCTCCCCTTAGGAGTGGTTGCGGTCATCTCGCCTTTCAATTTCCCCCTGGCGATACCCTTCACCCAGATCGTGGCCGCAGTGGCGGCAGGGAATTCCGTGATACTGAAGCCCTCGAGCGAGACGCCGTTGACAGGTCAGCTGATATCCGATCTGTTCAGAGAATCAGGTTTCCCGGAGGATCTGGTGATCGCGATCCACGGACCGGGTACCAGCAGAGCCCTGGCGGCCTCTCCCGGAGTTAACAGGATAGTGTTCACGGGGAGCACGGAGACCGGCAGGGATGTGATGCGCTCGGCGGCCGCCAACCTTACGCCTGTGACGCTGGAATTGGGGGGGCAAGGATGCGATGATCGTGTTCGACGATGCCGATCTTGATCGGGCGGCTGAATGCGCCGTATGGGCCTCCTTTGTCAATTCCGGACAGGTATGCGTCGGACTAAGGAGGATATATGTTCAGGAAGGCTCGTTCGAAAGATTCCTGGCACTTATGAAGGCCAAAGCATCCGAGCTCAGACAGGGGAACGGATGGGAGGACCCGGGCGTTTCTGTGGGACCGATGATAAACGAGGAGGCGGCATCCAAGATGGAATCGCTATGTGCCAGGATGATATCTGAAGGCGGAAGGGCGGTCATGGGCGGAAAGAGGAACCCAGACCTTACCGGAACATTCTTCGAGCCAACGATAATCGTCGGTGTACCCAAGGACGCCGGATCCGTGGGCGAAGAGGTCTTCGGTCCCATAGTCAATCTGTTCCCGTTCTCTGATGAGGAAGAAGCGATCAGGCTGGCGGACAGCACAGAATTCGCTCTTGCCGGATCCGTATGGACCCGCAACATCGAGAAAGGGAGAAGGGTAGCATCAAATTTGAGATCTGGCACTGTGGTAGTGAACAATGCCATCTATACATACGGCCTTCCGGCAACGCCCTGGGGAGGCAGCGGGGAGAGCGGGTTCGGAGTTACGCATTCCGAGGAGGGTTTCAGGCAGATGATGCGCATGCACCATGTGCACGTGGACAAAGGTGCCGGTAAGGATGCCTGGTGGATGCCTTACACAGAGGAGAGCACAGAGCTCCAGAAGGATATAGTGACCTCCTTCTTCGGAGACGGGAAAGGGAAGATGGGGACAATCAGAAGATTCCTGTCCTCAAGGAAGAAGGGCTGAATCCCGTCAGGCCGGCGGTCTCAGAACCGCTGTTTCCGTTACCGGAGCAGTATCCCTAAGGGCGACAGCATCGGTAAAGCAGGCTGTATCGGTGATCGCCATCGGTGCGCAGACGGATCCCGCTTCCTCAGATGGGGGTGCCGCCGCAATGACCTGCAGCTTATCGTGAGGGGCTGAGCATCCGTTATCGCAGAAGACGTACTTCCTGCTGTATCGTGCTCCGGTGCTCGCAGGGGCCGCGGCCTCTGCCTCATGCGCCCTCCTTATCTTGAAGAAGAAATAGAGGCCCAGGGTGTACATCATCAGACCTCCGACCACTTCGCTCGTCCAGTATCCCCAATACATCGCTTCCATGGATACGGTTGAAGCGACTGCGTACACGGCGAGTGTGAAAAGCTTGCGTATCGCCGACGATGTTGCAGACACATGCACCTTGCGCAGTGTCTGCAGCAATGAGGATCCCATAGGGATCAGTATATACATCGGTGTGAAAGTTATGAATATCCTGAGGGCCTTGACCATCTCCGGCCTGAGGTGGGCGGTCCTCTCCGAATAAGTGAATGCCAGGACCAGCTCTTCTGCCGCAACGAATACCAGTATCGCCGTCGTTATCGTGACGGTCATGACGATGACCATGGTCCGCCAGTGGACGAACCATGCCTCCTTGTAGTCCTTTTGGTGAGTATCACCGTAGAGGCGATCATGAGGGCGGATGCGTACGCGGCCGCCGGAATGGTGGCCATCGATATGAATATCCCCATCATGCTGTAGACTGCCAGGCCGTCGGGTCCTCCGCCGCGGATTATGAACAGATTGAGCAGGAGGTTCATTCCCGCGATTATGCACAGCTCTGCGGTCTGGGGGAAGCCCACGATCATGATGTTATCCAAGAGGTGCTTCCTGAGCCTGCCGAAGACAGGGCGCACATACGTCCTGCCGCTGACATACCAATAGAAGCCGACCATGCTGGCGATTCCCGTGGCAAGCACCGTTGCCACAGGGGATCCGGTCACTCCCATGTCAAGGGCGAATATGAAAACGGGATCCAGGATGAGGTTGAAGACCGATCCCGTCACGAGTACGAACATGGCCTTCTTGTTGGCTCCTTCCGCCCTCAGCAGGCCGGCCACCACACCATTGAACATTATAACGGCGGCGCCGACGAAGAAAGGTATCACGTAGTCTGATGCGGTATCGATCAGAGGCCCTGCGCCCATGGCTGAGAGCAGCGGAACTCTTAAGAGCAGAAGAACAGGGGAGAGCACGGCAGCGATGACCGCTATCAGGAGTATAGCCTGAGCCGCGAGCTGATTGGCCCCGGGCCTGTCGCCCATCCCTAGATGCCTTGCCACCGCTACGGATGCTCCTGCGCCTATGCCGTTGCCGATACCGACGATCATCAGATACAGTACGGCTGACAGGCCTATGACGGAAAGGGCGCCCGGACCGAGAGCGGAGCACCATACAGCATCGACAAAGGAATTCGTCTGAGCTATCAGAAGCGCTACGGCTATCGGCATAGCCGAGGCTGTGACGGCCTTCCGGGGATCAGCCAGTACGCTGGATACTATATGTGCAGAGCTTTCGCTTCCCATCCGTCAGGATTATTGGGAATCCGTAGATTTATAGATATGCAAAAAACGATTCTGCACACCGTTTCTTGGGATTCATGTTATGTTCCCTGCTGCAATACCTACGATCCCTTCTTCCCGCGATCCTTGGCAGCGCTGCGTTCATTTTCACGTTCGCCTTCAGGATCGGGGATAAGGGACGGAACGGAAAATCGAATCACGCAAAGACCCGGTCGGAGACCCCCTGTCCGTATTGTGCAAGAAAGGAGTGTGAATCTTCATTATATTCGTCCGGAAATCCCGTTTCCGGACATATTCATGTCTCCCTCATGGCGGAGTATTTTATGCTTTTGGTATTCCTTACGGCCAACGAATCCGATACGGATCGTTAAGGATTCAGAGCCTTAGTCTATATTAAAATGAAATCATTTATTTTAAATACAGATATAAGACGTTTTGGCAACGATTATATAGCCGTCATCGAAATCTTCAACTGTGAGCCCTTTATGCCTGAGCACTCCAAAAGCCTGATAACGAAGAGGAAAGCGGTATTGATGGTCGCATTGGCAGCGGTTCTGCTGTCCTCTTATGCACTGATGTCGGACAGCGCGGATCAGACCTCTGCTGAGATCTCCTTCGGAGACCTGACGTATGAGATTTATCCCGGCGAAGCAACGGTTACGGGCCTGTCTTATGAGGGTCAGTACAAGAATTCAATAGTTATCCCCTCTAGTATCTTCTACGGTGATACGAGCATCCCTGTTACTTCCATTGATGAATATGCTTTTGAAGACTGCTCATCCCTGACTTCCATAACAATACCTGACAGTGTCACCCTCATAGGCAACAGCGCATTCTCCGGCTGCTCATCTCTCGCATCCGTTACATTATCCGATAACCTCAGTTACATAAGAGAATACACATTCTCAGGCTGCTCATCCCTGACTTCCATAACGATACCTGACAGCGTCGCCTCCATAGGCAACAGAGCATTCTCAGACTGCTCATCCCTGACTTCCATCACGATACCTTATAGCGTGAGCGTTCTGGGAAATAACATTTTCGTGGGATGTACCAACCTGACAGATGTAAGCGTCCATCCTGATAACGGTTTTTCATCGCCGATAACGGGATAGTTTATTCGAAGAACCATGAAACACTAATATTCAGCCTGGTAAGCAAGACCGGGGCGCTGACCGTGCCGGATGGTGTCAGGTTGATTCGTCAGGGGGGCGTTCTACGGCTGCTCCTCATTGACATCCGTGACGATCCCGAGCAGTGTCACGTCCATAGACGCCAATGCATTCTACGGCTGCTCCTCTCTGACGTCTGTGAATATACCTGACGGCATTACGGCGATCTCCTCTTGGACCTTCGCCGGCTGCACATCCCTAACATCCGTGACGATCCCGAGCAGTGTCACGTCCATAGGTGACTATGCATTCTACGGCTGCTCCTCTCTGACGTCCGTGAATATACCTGACGGCATTACGGCGATCCCCTCAGGGACCTTCGCCGGCTGCTCCTCTCTGACGTCCGTGACGATCCCGAGCAGTGTAACATCTATCGGTTACGGGGCATTCGCGAGATGCACGTCTCTGACCTCGGTGACCATACCGGAGAATGTCACAACGCTCGACTACAATGCGTTCGACGGCTGTTACAACATATCTTCCCTGACGCTCAATGAAGGCCTGATTCATTTGAAAGATTACGCATTCTCCGGCTGCTCGTCACTGACCGCGGTCAACATACCTGCCAGCGTCTCGGAGATAGGGTCTTGGGCGTTCTACGACTGCGTTAATCTGACCAGTATAACAGTGAGCGAATCAGTACACTACTATTCGGAAGACGGGATATTGTATAAGCGAGGAAGCACCCCGGGCAATGACATACTGGTCCTATGCCCTGCAGGGAAGTCCGGGGCAATAGATGTGACCGGGGGAGTTTTCCGGATAGGAGATAATGCATTCGAAAACTGCCATTTCATCACATCCGTAGTAATCCCTGAAGGCGTAACGGAAATAGGTTATTATTCATTCTCCGGCTGCTCGTCACTGACTTCTGTTCACATGCCTGATACGTTGGAGTCCATCGGAGGCTATGCATTCTCAGAATGCACAAGGCTTGTATCAGCGGATATCCCGAGCAGTGTAACATCTATCGGTTACGGGGCATTTTCCTACACGGCCATAACCTCTGCCGTAATCCCGGCTGCAGTATCCAATCTGTACGATGAGACATTCTATGGGTGCAGCTCGCTGACCTCCGTTACTATATCGGAAGGAGTCACCGTGATCGGGAATTATGCGTTCTTCGGCTGCACGTCTATCACAGCCCTCATTTTACCGGATGGGATAACCGATATAGGTTACGCTGCCTTCGCATACGATGAGTCCCTTTCATCGATAAACATTCCGTCCTCTGTCACATGGATAAGTGCGGAAGCGTTCAGAGGCACCGCTTTGATCTCAGTGAATATACCTGACGGAGTAACCTACATAGGTAACGGGGCCTTCGCAGAATGCTCGGAGCTGACATCCATAAGCGTGGGGACCGGAAATGCGATCTATGAGAGCGAATCCGGGATCCTTTACGGATATGATGAGTATCTCGGAAAGGAATTGATGCAATGTCCCGCGGGAATGACCGGGGCGGTTACTGTAGCTGAAGAAACAACATCCATAGGGGACTATGCCTTCGCAGGATGCGCTTCCGTTACAGATGTGACGATACCTACCAGCGTTGTACACATAGGTGATTACGCATTCTACGGATGCTCGTCCATTGTTTCATTGGACATGCCCGAGGGGGTTTTCCATGTGGGCTACGGCGCATTCTCGGATTGTACGTCCCTTACGTCTGTGTATCTTTCCTCCACGATCGAGGAGATCGATCAGAGCGCCATAGAAGGCTGCACGGGCCTGATGAACATATTCGTGGCCGAGGGCAACATGATCTGCAAGGACATCGACGGAATCCTGTACAGCCCTGACGGTAATGAGCTTGTGCTCTGTCCGAGTGCCAGGGTCTCGGTTGTGATCCCTGAAGGAGTCGAAAGGATCACGGACTATGCATTCTCGAACTGCACCGAGCTCGTATCCGTAACCATTCCCGGCTCTGTGAGAGATATCGGCCAGAGTGCGTTCTCGAATTGCGGGAAGCTTGTGTCGGTAGAGATACCGGACGGCGTGACCGTCATTCCGTCTTGGGCGTTCTGGGGCTGCTCTTCTCTTGAATCCGTCTCGATCCCGGATAGTGTAATGTCCATAGGCGAGTACGCGTTCGCAGGGTGCACTTCCCTTGCGCAGGTGAACATACCTTACGGTGTGACCTCGATATCCTCGGGGGCATTCTCAGGCTGTAATTCTCTTTCACAGGCGGTTATACCCGGAAGCATCATCAGGATCGAGGATTACGCTTTCGCGGATTGCTGGTCACTGAGACAGGCCGACATATCCTCCGTCGTTTATATCGGGGATTACGCCTTCTCGGAATGCAGCCGCCTGCAACAGGCGGACATGCCTGTCGCCCGGTACATAGGGAGCCATGCGTTCGGAGGCTGCCAGTCCCTCACACAGGTCTCATTGTCCAATACCGTGACATTCGTCGGTCCCGGTGCATTCTCGGAATGCTATTCGCTGTCCGGAATATCCGTTTCCACAGCCAACACCAGCTATTCGGGAGACGAATCCACAGGTTACGCTCTTTATTCGAAGGATATGACGGTGCTTCTGCAATGCCCGGGCATGGCGACATCGATAACGATCCCCGCCACCGTCAAGACTATTGAGTACGGGGCCTTCGACGGATGTTGGAATCTGGCATCGATAAACGTGGCGGAAGGCAACAGCTTCTTCGTCTCCTATGACGGGGTGCTGTACTCCAAGGGCGGGGAGCTCATAAAGTGCCCTCCGGGCAAAGGAGGGCCGGTCTCGGTGCATGAAGGCACCGTCGCAATAGGTGACAGAGCCTTCTCTGAATGCTACAGAATAACGTCGGTAAGCATGCCGTCCTCCGTCCTCCGCATAGGGGAAGAAGCATTCTACCTGTGCACATCCATGACCTCTGCGGATATACCTTCGGGAGTGAGGGAGATCGGGGACGGTGCATTCTACGGATGCCTGTCGTTACAGACGGTGACGATACCTGCGGGAGTGAAGGCAATCGGGAAAGGCACGTTCACCGCATGCATCTCGCTTGAGACACTGACCATATCCCCTGGTGTGCTGTATATCGGCGAGAACGCATTCGTATTCTGCATGGGCCTCCAAACGGTCAATGTACCGGGGACCGTGGTGCAGATAGACGACTATGCATTCGGGCACTGCAATTCCCTCTACTATGTGGAACTGAATGAGGGCACGGCGGTAATAGGCGAATACGCCTTCGCGGTCTGCGGGAACCTGAACCCGGCGACGGTAGACATTCCGCTCACCGCTGTGAACGGATACGTGAGCGATACTGCGTTCTCCGCCGCCTGGGATGCGGGTATCTTCGTGGTGCACTACGATAGCAACGGAGGCACAGGTAGCTCGATACCCTCGTTCTCCTTCTACGGCGAGGAGATAGAACTTCCTTCCTGGGAAGGCTATTCCAAGGATGGGAAGGTGTTCGGAGGATGGTCGGAAACAGGATTATCGCCGGCCATAGAGGGCAGGTACGTGCCGAAGGGAGACGTAACGCTGAAGGTGATATGGAATGACCCGGCCCCGGCGACGGTGACCTTCGATCTTAACGGAGGCTCCGGAACCGTTTCGCCGATCAATGGGTACACCGGCACAACGGAGGCTCTGCCATCGGGCGAGGGATTGACCAAGGACGGCTTCGAGTTCATCGGATGGTCTGCGACCGTCAACGGATATCCTTTGGATTCGCCTTACATGATATTTGAAAGTGCGACGCTTTATGCAGTCTGGAATCCGGTATATTCCGGGCCGTACACCGTAACATGGAATGTTGAAGGTGTTCTGACCGAGCTGTACCTGAATGCGGGAGAGGAACCTGTTTATTCCTGGCCGACGCCCGAAAAGGCGGCAACCAACGAATACACATACACATTTGCCGGATGGGACAAGCCTTTATTACCAGTTACGGGGGACGTCACATACACCGCGATGTTTGCTTCTCAGATAAGGCAGTATGAGATCACATGGAACATTGAAGGCGACACGACCGTGACCTATTTGAACTACGGAACGAACCCTGTATACTCCGGGACGCCGACAAAGGCCTCTACGCTGGAGTTCGATTTCGAATTCTCTGGTTGGACCCCGTCCCTCGTATCTGTGACTGGAAATATCACATACACGGCGCAGTTCAAAGAGATCCAGAGGAGCTACAATGTGACCTGGGTCATCGAAGGTGAGTCGACGGTGACATCATATCTTTACGGAACTATGCCCACCCACTCTGAACCATTTAAAGAAGATAATGAGCAATATTGGTATTCGTTTGATGGATGGACGCCTGACATAGTCGCAGTCGCGGATAATGCGACCTATACCGCGGTCTTTGAGACCCACCTCCAAACTTACGAATATGATTACGATCTGAACGGAGGCGACGGAACACCTCCGTCAGGCGGTTCGATAGATTACGGCTCGATCCTTGATCTGGCATCCGGAGAGGGATTGACGAAGACAGGCCATACCTTCGTCGGATGGTCTCTGATTCAGGATGGAGCAGCCATGGCAGAGCCCTACTCTCTGACGGGTGATGTGACATTCTATGCTGTGTGGGAGATCGATACATATCTGATAACCTGGGTCATCGGAGAAGGATCAATCTCAGAAACATATGACTATGGGGAAACGCCCAGCTATCCCGAAACTGTGTCCAAGCCCTCTGATGCGCAATACGATTATGTGTTCACAGTATGGACGCCGGTGATAGTCCCCGTAACAGAGGATGAGACATACACTGCGAATTTTAATTCGAACTTAAGGACATACAATTTCGGATACGATCTGAACGGAGGCGACGGAACACCGCCATCCGGGGGCTCGAATTTCTATGGTTCCGTGGTCCCTTCGCAGTCGGGTGACGGACTGACAAAGATAGGTCATACCTTTGGCGGATGGTCTGATTCTGCGGAAGGAATAGCGGTAGAAGATCCTTATACTGACCGGGGACGTTACCTTCTATGCCGTATGGAATGTGAACCAGTACACGCTGACCTTCAGTATCAACGAAGCCACTGGAACGGCTCCTGATGCGATCACAGCCGACTACGGTTCCGTGGTATCCCTGCCTGGTGTTGGGGACATGTCCAAGGAAGGATATATCTTCGGCGGATGGTCTGAGACGGCGGACGGAACGGCGGTAACCTTGCCGTACCGTATGCCTTTGGACGGGGACACCCTATACGCTATATGGAATCCTCCTTCCCAGGCTACGGTGGCCTTCGATTCTAATGGAGGGACCGGCACAGTTTCGAGCATCGAACAGGATACAGGCACATCTCTCGTTCTGCCAGATGGCAGTGGATTGACAAAGGACGGATATACCTTCGGGGGATGGTCTGAATATCTCAACGGAAGCGCACTGTCCTCTTATATGATCACGGGTGATGCAACCCTCTATGCTGTATGGGGTGTAAACCAGTACACGTTGACCTTCGATGTCAACGGAGCCACGGGCACGATCCCCTCGGAGATCACGGCAGACTACGGCTCTGTGGTGACGTTGCCCGTCGTCGGAGATCTCGACAGGCCAGGATTTACCTTCGGGGGATGGTCTGAGACGTTGGACGGAATGGCGGTAACCCTGCCGTACAGCATGCCTCTGAACGGAAAGACGCTCTATGCTGTATGGGGCATCAACCAATACACCGTGACCTTCAATGCCAACGGAGCAACAGGAGATACCCCCCGCGCCG